>CADCEQ010000011.1 GCA_902800435.1 uncultured Prevotellaceae bacterium
GGTTCTGTCTCGAGGTTCTTACGGATGATGTCGATCACCTTCTGGCTGTCGCGCTCACCAGCCTCGATGGCCTCACGACCTTTCTTCAGACTCTGCGAGAGAATCAGGGCTGCCTTGCGCTCCTCAGCATTCAGATAGGTATTACGACTCGATTTTGCCAGACCGTCAGCCTCTCTGACAATCGGACAAGCCACGAGCTCCACAGGGAAGTTCAGGTCGCGCACGAAACGCTTAATGGTAGCCAGCTGCTGGGCATCCTTCTGTCCGAAATAGGCCTTGTCAGGGCAAACGATATTGAAAAGTTTGCCTACCACCGTACACACACCACGGAAGTGGATGGGGCGCACAGCTCCGCACAGCAGCTCTGTCGTCTCCGTCGTATCGATGAACGATGTGAAGTGTCCAGGATACATCTCCGATGGCTCCGGATTGAAAATCAGGTGGCCACCAGCCTCCTCCACCTTCTGCATGTCGCGGTTCAGATCGCGTGGATAGGCCTCCAGGTCCTCATTGGGACCGAACTGTATAGGATTGACAAAGACAGACACCACCGTGCGGTCGTTCTGACTTGCCGATTTACGAATCAAACTCTGATGACCTTCATGCAGGAATCCCATCGTGGGCACCAGCCCTACCGTCAGTCCTTCCTTGCGCCATTCTGCTACTATCTCTCTTACTTCCTTTACGGTCTTTACTACTTTCATGATTATAAGTTCTAATTTGATGTTGCTCTTTTGTCAATGTCTCCATCACCTCATCGGCGATCTTATAGGTCTGGCTTACCTCAGGGAAACTGCGCTGTTCGCAGTCCTGCTTATACTGCCGGAAGGCCTCCAGCATCACGCTGTGCACGTCGGCATACTTCTTCACGAACTTCGGCGTGAAGCCGTCGGTGAAGCCAAGCATGTCCTGATAGACCAGCACCTGACCGTCGCAGCCGTTGCCGGCACCGATGCCGATGGTCAGTGCCTTCGAGCGCTCTGTGATCAGCGTGGCCAGCTCGGCGGGCACACACTCCAGCGTGATGGCAAAGGCGCCGGCCTGCTCAACGGCCTTCGCGTCATTGAGAATCTTGCGGGCCTTCTCAAGCGTCTTTCCCTGGACCTTGTAGCCGCCAAAGGCGTTGACCGACTGGGGTGTCAGTCCGATGTGGGCCACCACGGGGATGCCCGCATCGACGATGGCCTTGATGCGGTCGGCATACTCTCTGCCGCCCTCCAGCTTCACGGCATGACAGCCCGTCTCCTTCATGATGCGGCCGGCATTGCGCACGGCTTCCTCGACAGAGGGCTGGTACGACATAAACGGCATATCGATGACCACGAATGCCTCCTTGGCACCGCGACAGACGGCCTTGCCGTGATGAATCATATCGTCGACGGTGACAGCCAGCGTGTTCTCGTAGCCTAACATCACATTGCCAAGCGAGTCGCCCACCAGAATCATGTCAACACCGGCCTCGTCGATGGTGCGGGCAGTGTTGTAGTCATAGGCCGTGAGCATGCTCACAGGCGTCTGGCCCTTACGGCCAAGCAAGTCGAAAATTGTCTTCCTCATTCTCTTCGTTTCTTGTTTGAGCCTGCAAAGTTAGGGCATTATTTTAACACATGCAAATTTGACAACGTTTATTTGCACTATTTTGCCATAGTTAGGCCGGAATCAGGAAATTGATGACTTCCTGCTCAATGTTCACGCGGAATGCTCCGACGGGCGTCTTCATCAGCCGGCCGTCGACGCCGACCATTGCCTTGCGGGCCTCGTCGACAAAAACCTCCGTCGTGCGGAAGGGATGGACATTGCGGTGGTTCAGGAAACGGCCGGTAATCAGCAGCCACAGACCCTCGATGAGCTGCACGACCTCGGGATGGTAGACCACCGACACGTCGAGCATGCCGTTATAGGGCACGGCGTTCGGCGTCTGACCATAGCCAGGCCCCGAGCCGATGCAGACGGTCATCACCTTGCGGTCGATGACGTCGCTGTTGATGCGCAGCTTCATCTTGTACTCCATGCGGTGGAAGAGCATCACAAAGAGCGACGATATAAATGATAAGGTACGCGAGCCGAAGAGACGGCGCGTCTGGCGGCGAAGGTTCATGATGTCGGCCGTCATGCCGATGTTCAGACAGTTCAGGAAGTAGCGGTGGCAGTGTTCCTGATTGCTGTTCGTGTAGCGCACGCAGCCGAGGTCAATGCGACGTATGCGACGCTCGGCAAGCCAGCCGACGGTCTGCTCGACGTCGTCCTCGACAAAGCCCCAGAAACGGGCAAAGTCGTTCATCACACCATTCGGTATGACGCCCAGGGCTATCTCGTCGCGCACGCGCTTCTCCTCCTTCATCAGACAGTTCACGGCATCGTTCAGGGCCGAGTCGCCACCCACCACGACAATCGTCTTGTAGCCGTTGTTGATGAGCATGGTCATCAGGCGCTCCACGCTGTCGGCGTTCTCGCTCTGCACCATATCGTAAACCACGCCCCGCTCACGGAGCGCTGCCTCAATCTTCTCCCAGCGCTTCTGGCTGCTGGAGAATCCCGTCTTTGGGCAATACAGGATGCCCCACCTTGTTGTCTCTACTGCCATCTTTTTTATTTACGATTTACGGATTTTCGATTTTCGTTTTATTATTCTCGATTTGCGATTTACGGGTTTTCGATTTTCGATTTATTACTCTCGATTTGCGATTTGTATGATTTGCTGTACTTTTTCCTCCATCGGGAGTGTGGCGTCTATCCAGTTGATATGGAAGCCACGCCGCTCCATCCCCCGGAACCAGGTCATCTGCCGCTTGGCAAACTGATGGATGGCAATCTCCAGGCGCTGGAACATCTCGTCGTAGGAGCATTGGCCGGTCAGGTACTCCGTCACAAACTTATACTCCAGACCGTAATATATCAGGTCGTCGGGAGCAATGCCCTCGTCAAGCAGCGCCTGCACCTCATCGACCATGCCCTCCTCGAGGCGGGCCTTCAGCCGCCGCGTTATCTTCTCACGGCGCAACTCGCGGTCGATGCTGATGCCGATGATGACGCTCTCCACGGGCGGCAGCTCCCTGCAGGGAGTCGGGTGCTCCAAGTTATAGGTCTCAATCTCGATGGCTCGGATGGCACGCTGACAGGAGTCCACGTCGGTCGTGTTGTGCATATTCGAGCCGTTGCGGGCTTTCAGTTCAGCGAGCATCTGCGTCAGCTCTTCCAGCGACTTGCCCTCCAGACTGTCGCGCAACGGCTGGTTCTGCGGCACCGGCGACAGCTTGTAGCCTTTCAGAACCGCCTCGATATAGAGTCCCGTACCGCCACAGAGAATGGGCACCGCGTCCCTACTCCGGATGTCCTGATAGACGTCGTAGAAGTCCTGCTGATACTGGAAGAGATTGTACTTCGTGCCCGGCTCGCAGATGTCAATCAGGTGATACGGCACGCTGCCATAGTCACCCAGATCCTTACCCGTCCCAATGTCCATGCGCCGGTACACCTGCCGGGAGTCGGCCGAGATAATCTCACCGCCAATCTCTGCCGCCAACCGTGCCGCCACGGGCGTCTTGCCCGAAGCCGTCGGTCCCAGTATCGTTATCATCTTCTTCATACTCTCACTCCGTCAGCTTCTTGAAAATATTCAGGTAGCGCTCAGCCGTCATCTTGTCGGCAAGCCCCTTGTCGTTGTCGTCGGCATCGGTCTTCACCTCTATGCACCGGCCGTTCTCGTCGTAGTAGTAGCGCCACTCATGCTTCTCGCCCTCCTCGCGGGCACAGCAGTAGGAGAACATCAGGCTGTTGTCGGCAATGAGGAACTCGCTGTAGTTGTCCTTGCCCATGTTGTTGTTATGGCAGCGCTCCGAGATGAAGTAGCAGCGGAAGGGAGTAGTGCCGTCAGGCTGCTCGTAGTACATCTTGACGTCGGTGATTTCAGGCGGTCCCCACGACTGGTCGCGGACCACAATCTGTATGTCGTGGGGCGTTTCCGACTTGTCGTTCTTGGCAATATCTTCCTTCGCCCGGGTGTAGGCCTTCCTGATGAGGTCTATCCTGTCGGCCTTCGTCGTTGCCGACTTCACGCCCTTGCCGGCAGGCAGGTCGTGCTTCGGCTTCATCAGCTGGTCGAAGACGTACAGCAGATCATTGGCAAATGACTGCTCAGTCTCGGCGGTGCTCCATGTCTGGCCGTCGGGCTCGACGTCCTTCTTCCCCTCCTTGTGCTTCTGGTCTACCAGACTGCCGTCGGCAGCGTAGTAATAGCGCGACTCCACCTCGTAGCCGGCATGCGTCTCGGAGTGCATGAACGAGAAGAGCAAGTGGCCCACGTTGGGGTCGAAGAGCATCTCGCGGTAGTGTGAGTGCCCGTTGGCCGACCAGTTCTCGGTGATGAAGTAGCAGTTGGAGCCGTCAGCGTAGTCGAGCTCCTTGTTCGCACGATACTTGGTGAAATAGAAGGTTATCACCCGCTCTTCGTTGATGATGAAGTCCTCATCGACTTCCGTTCCGTCACGAAGAGTGATGGTTACGTCCAAGGGTGCCTGTCCGTTCTTGCCGTTGTCGGCTATCTTCTTCTTTGCCTCGGCGTATGCCTTTCTGATATCGCCGACCTTTTGCGCCTTCGGGCTCTGTGCCGATAAAGTCACGCTACCTATCAGCAGCGCTATGGCTATCATCATCTTCTTTCCCATAATCTCATTATTTCACGTCCGGTCCTATTGGTTTCACCCTTGGCTCCGGCACGTAGTTTGCCTTTTCACTCCATTTACAGTCGCCGTCGGGCTCACGAAGACCCTCCCTTGCCCCCACTTCAGGATGGTAAATCTCACAGCCATAGAGCGTGATGTCCTCGTTGGTAGAAAACAGCGGCGCCTCGGGCCAATTATTATAGAAGCGGCACTTCTCGAACACCGTGTACTCGCTGCCGTTGTTGGTTATGAGGGCGAACTCGCGGTTCTCGAAGAAGTCACACTCCGAGAACTTCACGCCCAGCGAGCTCCATAGCTCCATGATGCCGTAGGTACAGTGGTGGATGTTCGTGCGGGCCACCGTCAGCCCATTGGTCTCGCGGGCCACGATACCATAGGTGCCGCAACCGTAGAGGTCGCAGTCGAAGATGAAATTCCGGCTGCCGCCCTCCACGCCGATGACACCGCCGTCGCAGTAGCCGCCCTCGGTGTGACCAATGGTCAGGTTCTGCACACGGCAGCCTTCGCAGTCCATGAAACTCAAGCAGAAGGAGTAGCGGGGGTCTACCTCGATGCTCGAGTTGTGCTGACCGCTGATGACGAGCCGGCGGAAGTTCTTCAGCGTCAGCTGCTGGCCGTCGTTGCAGAACTCGCTGATGATGACCGGCTGGTCGCCGCCGTCACGCTTGGCAATGGTTGCCCACGCCCGTCCGGGGACGCCCGAGAACTTATCCTCCTGTTCCAGAATCCTCGAGAGGTTCAGGTGTACGTCCCTGCCCAGCTGCACTTCGCGGTCGTTGCCGAGAGCATTGATAAACTGCTCCTCGGTAGTGACGGTGATGACGCCACCCACGGCCTCGGCCATCTTGGGTGCCGCCTTCGTGTTCTCATATCTCACGCGGTCGTCGTCAGCAGCCTCCTCGCTCTTCAGCAACTGCAGGTTGGTCAGCTCAACGATACCAAGCGTGATGCTGTTGTTGTCGGCCACGGGCTTATACCACGGCTGACGGCTGAAGTGCTCCCTCAAGTCTTTTGCCTGGAACGTCCAGCCATGACGGGCCAGAATCTCATTGCGCATCAGCCGCAGTTGGGGCTTCGAGAAGCGTCCCAGGTAGTGGGTGTCGAGCAGGTGGTTCTGCAACATCCAGCTGACGTCGCGCTCATCAATGATCTTCTGCTGGGCCACGCAGTTCTTCAGGTTGTCGGGCGTCTCGCGCAACGTGTAGACGCAATCGCCGTTAGGCTGTCGGACGGCCAGGAAACTAACGCCTTCCTGCCGCACAAGCTCCACCTCCCAGCCTACTTTTCCACGGATGAACAGCCAGCCCTGGGAGTTGCCGGAAGCAAGCGTATAGTGGCCAGCCTTGCCCGACACTTTGATCAGGCGGAACCTGTCGCCGCCCATCTCCTCGCTCTCGCCATTCATGGTCACGTTGCCAGCCTCGTCGACTTCGGCCGTATAGAGTTTCTCACCGTCCCACCATCGCGAGCCGTTCCCGACGTTCTGTGCCCATGCGCCGCCGAATGTCAGCAGCAGGGCCACCATCACCAGTAGTCTGAAGACGTTATTCCGCATAGTCGTACAGTTTACTTCTCTCAGCTGATTCCTCCAAGTCAATCTCCTTCATCTCAAGTTCAATGTCCACCTGCTCGCCAAGTTGCTTGTAGAGCTTGTCGAACTCCACTAACGTGATTTTCTTGCCATCCTGGGTACAGGTCGTTTCTACCACCTCGCCCTCCATGTTCGACTCCTCAATGCTCCTGAAGGTCGTCACCGGCCGGCTGTCCTTCATCAGCGTGCAGTCAGACATCATGCAGCCCGTACCGCAGCCCCCCTGAGCAGCCGCACCGTGCTCAAAGAAATAGAGGTCAGTAGCACCCCAAGAGCGGGCCAGCAGCGCTGGCTTACCGTCAGCCAGCGAGAACAACACCTTGCAGTATTGCTCATCGCTCTTGACAACCACCTCGGGCAGCCCGTCATGGTCGACGTCTACCAGCGCATAACTGTCGAAGAAGACGTCTTCAGGCTTACAGTCTAACACATCAGCCGCCTGCACCCTCATAGCGGGCAGACAGTCATTGATGTTGAAGTTCTCGGCTGTGATGGCAACGGCCTTCGTCGTGTCTGCCGTCTCTGTGGCCAGCGTGTCTTCTATGTTATCAACCGCCAGGGAGTCGTTCGCACTCCCGGTCTTCTGGGTCTTGTTGTCGCAGGATACCATCACCAGAGCAGCAATGGCAATAAGGATAAATACTTTCTTCATAAGCTCGTTGTCTTGTTATACGGCTGCAAATATACACAAAAAAAGCCGTCCGACAAAATCGGACGGCCATTTTATTAAGCAATTCTTTACTTTTTCTTACTTCAGCTCAGCGAGGTACTTGATGGTGCGAACCATCTGAGAAGTGTAAGAGTTCTCATTGTCGTACCAAGCAACAACCTGAACGAGAGAGTTGCCGTCACCAATCTTGCTGACCATGGTCTGGTTAGCATCGAACAGCGAACCGAACTTCATGCCGATGATGTCGCTCGAAACGAGCTTCTCCTCGGTGTAACCGAACGACTCGTTGGTAGCAGCCTTCATGGCAGCGTTGATGCCCTCAACAGTCACCTCACCCTTAACAACAGCGTGCAGGATGGTGGTAGAACCTGTAGGAGTCGGAACGCGCTGGGCAGCACCGATGAGCTTGCCGTTCAGCTCGGGGATAACCAGACCGATAGCCTTGGCAGCACCCGTAGAGTTAGGAACGATGTTCTGGGCACCGGCACGGGCACGCTGAACATCACCCTTGCGCTGAGGACCGTCGAGAATCATCTGGTCGCCAGTGTAAGCGTGAACGGTGGTCATGATACCACTCTGGATGGGAGCGAAATCGTTCAGAGCCTTGGTCATGGGAGCCAGGCAGTTGGTGGTGCAAGAAGCTGCGCTGATAACGGTGTCAGCAGGAGTCAGAGTCTTGTGGTTCACGTTGTAAACGATGGTGGGCAGGTCGTTGCCGGCGGGAGCAGAGATGACAACCTTCTTGGCACCAGCCTGAATGTGGGCAGAAGCCTTCTCCTTAGAGGTGTAGAAACCGGTGCACTCGAGCACAACGTCAACACCCAGCTGACCCCAAGGAAGCTCAGCAGCGTTGGGAATAGCATAGATAGTGATCTCCTTACCGTCGACGATGATAGAATTGTCTGTGCAGTCTACAGTGTGCTTACCCTCACCGAACTTGCCGCAGAAGCCACCCTGAGCGGTGTCATACTTCAGCAGGTGAGCCAGCATCTTGGGGCTGGTCAGGTCGTTGATTGCAACTACTTCATAACCTTCAGCCTCGAACATCTGACGGAATGCGAGGCGACCGATACGGCCAAAGCCGTTAATAGCAACTTTTGTCATTTTTTGTTTGATATTTAAAGGGTTTATACCTAATTTCTCAAAAAAATAGCACCAAAATGATACTTTTTCTTATTTTCGAGCGCAAAGTTACGAAAAAATTCCTATATTTGCAGCGTATTTCTATCTTAATTAAAGTGAAAAGTGAAAAGCGGAAAGTGAAAACTGAGTTATATCAAGGCCGAAACCCAAGATTGCTAAACAAAGATTACAATTCACACATTATTTATTAACTTTTAAACAATAATTGATTATGGGATTTATTAAGGAATTCAAAGAGTTTGCCATGAAGGGCAACGTAATGGACATGGCTGTCGGTGTCATCATCGGCGGTGCGTTTGGAAAGATTGTCAGCTCGCTGGTCGACGATGTTCTCATGCCGATTATCGGAACGCTTACCGGCGGTGTCAACTTTACTGACCTGGCCATTACTGTTGGCGAAGCAAACATCAAGTACGGAACGTTCATCCAGAACATCATCGACTTCCTCATCATCGCCCTGTGTATCTTCCTGATGATCAAGGGTATGAACAAGCTGAACCGCAAGAAGGAAGAAGAGCCTGCTCCCGAGGAGCCGAAGGGTCCCACGCAGGAGGAATTGCTCGCTGAGATTCGCGACCTGCTGAAGAAGCAGTAAAAGAAGTGAGAAGCGAAAAGGCTGCCGCCAAACTTTCTTCGGAAAGGATGGCGGCAGCTCTTTTTTACCTTTTTACTTTTTTACCTTTTTACTTTCTTACCTTTTTACTTTTTTACCTTTTTACCTTCTTACCTTTTTACCTTCTTACCTTTTTACCTTCTTACCTTTAACAATATACACGCCACGGCGAGGCTGAGCAACACGGCGTCCCTGAAGGTCGTAGACACGTTCATCGCTCGACGTTCCACGTTCAACGACTGTGATGCCGGTGGGATTAACCACGGTGAGCGTTCCCGAGACGTATGTAATCTCATAGTTCTGAGCCTCGGCACCACTTACCATAATTTCATACTCGCCAGCAGGACTGTCGGCCGTAGCCTCGCAGGTAATGACGGGACGAACGGTAAACACCGTGTCGGTCTCGCGGTTGCGGAAGCCCCTGTAGCTCAGTTCGAACTCTGGGTTAGCCTCGCCTACATTTCTCGTATAGCTCTTGGCTGTGACGGTGAGCGACGCTGGCACAATGGTGAGCACACCCTCACGGAACTCCACACCAGGCGTCGTAACAGTGCCGGGATTGACCGTAATAGGATAAGTGCCGACCGGCAGTGTGCCGTCCTTGATTGCCTCGCTGCTGCACTCCGGCGTACCGCTGACAGGAGCACCGAGCACGCGGGGATAGATTGTGGCGATAACGCGACCATAGGCGCGCTGTGCCTCAGCCGTCACCACGGGTTTTCCAGTGTACTCCACAATGCGGCAGCGGTCGGACCATTCTTCATCGGCCTGGTAGGCCTCCACCATCTTGGCAGGCACGAAGAGCAGCATGCCGTTGGGTACGCTGAGATAGCCCATGGGGATCATCGTCGTTTCACTCAGTATGACCAGGTTCTGCAGCGAGCCGCAGTTGCGGAAGGCATAGTCGCCAACGGTGGTGACACCAGCCGGCAGATAGACGGTCTGCAGCGACAGGTCGCCCCGGAAGGCGTTGGCAGGAATCTCAGCCAGCGACGTGAAGTAGCGCAGCTCCTCCAGACTCTTGACGCCCGAAGCGCCCATGAAGCTCTCGCCAATATCGGTGACGGCAGCCGCCTCTTCGAACGACAGTTCGCCGTCGCCGTCAGCGTCCCAGAGATCAGTACAGATGGTACGTACTTTGTCATCGGCAAAAGTGATGTAGTGCAGCTTCTCGCGCACGGAAGCCAGGGCCTGCTTCATCTCGTCAAGCGTGCTCTGGCGGTTGTCATAGACGGCCTGCTCGGAAGCCACGTCAATCTGCTTTGCCTCGGCAGCGTCAAGCGCCTTCTTGAGATGGGCAGCCACATCGTCCATAGCCTCGGCAGCAGCCAGGTCATCTTCGACGATGAAAGCCCACTGGCAGTTGGCACCCGTGCCCTTCACGTCCCAATAGATGCCGTAGGTGGGACTGGCTGCACTCGAAGTGTGGTTCTCGTCAATGCCCAAGTATTCGCCTTCGGCATAGCTGGCATCGTTGGCCGGCACCTGCAGCGTGTACACGCCGGGGGCCACCGAGTCAAGCTGCCAGTAAGCCTTGGCCGAAACAGAGCCGTCGCCGAAGCATGCTTTCACGCCTTCGCCCACCTTCGTATCGGTATTCGTGCGGAACACTACCTTGCTGTTCGAGTAGAGATAGTACAGTCCGTCGGGCATGCTCTTGGTGCGCTTCAGCTGATACTTCATGCCCTGCGGAGCCACCACCGACTGGGTGCCGTAGGCCTCGCCCATGGTGAGGAACTTACGCGTACCTATATTATATATGTACCCTGTCTTATCCGCAACGATTGACGACTTCTCAGGCTGGGTACGCATGCGCACCTCGACAATCTTGCCGAAGTTCTTCCAGACGTCGGCCTGTTCGTAGAGCTCTTTCGAGCCGAAAGGCACGTAGAGCGTACACTCCGACAGCGTGACGCCGCCGAAGACGTTGTTGCCCAAAGCGATGAACGAAGGATCAGGGCTACAGACTGTCACCTCGCGCAGGGCCTTACAACCGTAGAAGCACGTCTCGCCGATGGTGTTGACCATTTCGGGGATGGTGATGGCCTTGAGCTTCTGGCAGTTGCGGAACGCGCGATAGTAGATGTGGACAATGCTGCCAGGCAGCGTGACCGACTCTAAGTTGGTACATCCCTCGAAGGTGTTGCCGTAGATGTCGGGGACAGTGGTCAGGTACTGCAGTTCGTCGAGGCTCTTCAGCGTCTTGTTGTTCTGGAACGTCACGTTGAAGTCGACAACCTTCGAAGCCTCGAGCAGTGAGAGCTCGCCGTCGCTGTCGATGTCCCAGGCCGAGATGAAGGTTTCGCGGGCCGTGTCGTCGGCAAAGTCGATGAGTTTCAGCTTTTTGCGTAGTGAACGCTGAGCGGTGCCCAGATCCTCAAGGCTGCTCTCCAGATTGTCGTAGACGGCCTGCTCCTGGGCAACCTTCAGCCTGCGACTCTTGGCTATGTCGAGCAGCGTGGCCAGTGTCTGGGCAGCCTCATAGCGCTGTACACTCGTCTCGTCGTAGAGCACGAAGCGCCACTGGCAGTTGGCCGCATAGGTAGCGTAGTCGATGTCGGAGTAGACACCGTAGGTAGGCGACGCTGCATTCGACGCATGGTCGGTCTGCACGCCCCAGAACTGTCCCTCCGTATGGCCCGTTGACCCCTCGGGAATCTGTATGGTGTACACGTCGCCGTCGACAGCGGTGATGCTCCAATAGGCATTGGCTCTGTTGGCTGAGAGGGTACCATCGACAAACGCAGCCTTCACGCCGCTGCCGACATTGTTGTCCGTCGACGTGCGGAACAGCAGGTTACCGCTACGGCCCGTGTCCTCGGAGGTCAGGTAGTAGACGCCCTCAGGCATCGATGTGGTATGGTTCACCACGAAGCGCATGGGACTATCGCCCACGATGGCCTGCGTGCCCCACGCCTCGCCCTTGGTCAGATACTGGCCTGTGCCGACGTGGTAGAGGTAGTACTTCTTGCCTGCCTCCAGCGGAGCGAACTTACCCTCCGACAGTTCACGCTGTTCGACGATGGTGCCGAAGTTGCGCCATACGTCCATCGCTGCCAGTTGCGACTTCGTGCCCTGCAGACAGCTGAGCGTGGCCTTCTGAAGGTCAGTGTCCTCGAAGGCCGACGGGCTAATCTGTATGGCTGATGGCTGGAAGGTCTTCAGCACGAAGCTGGTCAAGTTGGCGCAGTCGGCATAGGCACTTTGACCGATACTGCCGACGCCAATGGGCAGTACGACCGAAGTCAGACCGCTGCCCTGGAAGGTGTTGTCCTCGATGGCGGTCAGCGCATCGGGCAGCGCCAGCGTCTTCAGTGCCTGACAGCCCTTGAAGGCTGCAGCACCGATACTACTGACGTGGTTGGGCAGGTCGAGCTGTCCCAACTTGGCGCAGCCCTCCAGCGCCCGTGCACCAATGCTGCTGACGTTCTTCGGCAGTCGCAGCGTGGTCAGCGTGGCGCAGTCCATAAAGGCCTCGTCGGGCAGCGCCGTCAGGCTGGTAAAGTAGTAGAGTTCCTTGAATGTCTTGATGGCCGAGCCCTTGAACACAGTGCCGATGTCCTTCACGTCGGCTGCCTCGCCGTAGGTCAGCTGGCCGTCGCCGTTGCTGTCGAAGTTGTCGAGACAGAGTTTCTTCACAGCGGCATCGGCAAACGACATGGGCTTTTCGCCATAGTTCTCGGGCTCAATGCCGACGATGATTTCGCGATAGCCGTTATAGCCGTCGTTCGAGCCGCCGATGCCCTGCTGTCCGGGCGTCAGCTGAGTCAGCAGGTAGTAGCCGTCGCTCGTGCCGCCCCAGCCCCAGTTGATGTGGTATTTCAGGTTGCCGTCGTAGCCGTCGGCCACAAAGGCGTGACCAGCCTCATCATTCGAACCGCTGACGTAGACGGGACGTCCGGCGGCAATCTCGGCATAGACGATGCGGTCCCACTCCGTGTCGCTGGTCACTGTCTGGTAGCTGACGTAGCGCACCGATGAGCCGTAGCCGAAGTACTTGCCGAAGGCCAAATAGGCATCATGCGACTGAGCACCCGACGACGAGTTGGTGTAGTCCATCTTCACCGCCACGCCGCAGTAGTGCATCAGGTCGGCCACGGCCTTGCGCTGCTTCTCGGTGGCCGAGCCATATTCGTCTTTCATGTTCTCCCAGTCGATGGGCGAGCCCTCGGGAATGCCCTCCACGTGGAGCTTGCCATAGGTGGGATGCTCCGTCCAGGTGTCGTAGGCCGGCATGGCAGCCGTCGTCTCCGACACCGACTTCTCGCGATGGTAGTACAGTATCTGGGCAATGGCCGTAGCAACGCAACCCGTTACCGAGCGGCCCAGCGAGAAGTACTCGGGACACGTCAGGTTGTAGGGGTAGCCCTGGCTCCACTTGCTCTTCATCAGCTCGGGCACCTTGGGGTGCGTGGGCACAGCATCGCCAATGACCACTCTCCCACCCTTCTGCAACTCATCTATCTGGCGAGCGTAGTCGTCGAGCAGTCCCTGCAGCTGTGGCGGCAGCTTATCGTAGTCGAACTCTCCCTGGTCGCAGTAGCCGAGGATAGGCTCCGTGCGGTCGTCACCCGACACAATGACATAGCCCTCGCCCGTACCTTTATTAAACACATAGTACTCCGACGTCGACCTTGCCGGCGCGCCCATACGGCGAGGAGCCAGCCGGCGCTGGTTGGTCACCGCCGTAATGGTCTGTCCTTTCACGAAGTTCTCAGCCTTCTTCTGGGCCTGCTCTCTGGTTATCGGATCGGCACTGGCGGCCATTGCCGACATCACGAGTGCCACGATCATTGCAATAATTCTCATTCCCCTTGTCGTTTGTTTATTTCATCATTCCGTCGATGATGCCTTTCAGCACACCTTCAATCTCGTTGGCCACGTTCTTCAGTTTGTCGAACACGCCATCCTTGACACCCTTTGCCATATAGGTGGCACACTGTCCCTCCAGCTGACCTATCTTGGCCTTCTCCTCGGGTGTGTAGTCAAATTCATACTTATGCACTTCCTTCCTGATTTTCAGGAACTTGTTGCCAGCCTTTTCCCAGTCCTCAACGTTGTAGTAGCGGCTGTTGTCGCGCAACTCGTACGAGAAACTCTCCAACTGGTCGATTGCTCCCTGCTTCGTGCCGCATGAGGCCATAAGCAGTGCAGCCATTATCGCCAAAACCCAAACTTTTGCTTTCATCGTCTTCTCCTTTTATTAAATAAATTCACATTCCCTTAAACTCTAACAGTTTGCTCTTGATGAATTCCTGGATATCATAGGCTGATTTTAATATGTTTTACTCCCACTCAATCGTTGCGGGCGGCTTCGAGGAGATGTCGTAGCAGACGCGGTTGACGCCGCGCACCTTGTTGATGATCTCGTTCGAGACGCGGGCCATGAAGTCGTAGGGCAGATGGGCCCAGTCGGCAGTCATGGCGTCGGTCGAGGTAACGGCACGCAGGGCCACGGGGTGCTCATAGGTGCGCTCGTCGCCCATCACGCCCACCGAGCGGACAGTGGAGAGCAGAATGACGCCTGCCTGCCACACCTTATTATAAAGCGTCTCGCCGTCGGTGTCGACATACTCGCGCAGTCCGCGGATGTAGATGTCGTCGGCATCCTGCAGTATGCGCACCTTCTCGGGCGTGATGTCGCCAAGGATGCGGACGGCCAAGCCGGGGCCCGGGAAGGGATGACGGGTAATGAGATGCTCGGGCATACCAAGCTGGCGCCCAACGCGGCGCACCTCGTCCTTAAAGAGCCACTTCAGCGGCTCGCAGAGCTGGAGGTTCATCTCCTTGGGCAGTCCGCCGACGTTGTGATGGCTCTTGATGACCTTGCCCGTGATGTTCAGGCTCTCGATGCGGTCGGGGTAGATGGTGCCTTGGGCCAGCCACTTGGCATCAGTAATCTTCTTGGCTTCGGCATTGAACACCTCGACGAAGTCGCGGCCGATGATCTTGCGCTTCTGCTCAGGCTCGGTGACACCGGCGAGGTCGGCGAAGAACTTCTCCGAGGCATCGACGCCGATGACGTTCAGTCCCAGCACCTTGTAGTCCTCCATCACCTGCTGGAACTCGTTCTTGCGCAGCATGCCGTGGTCGACGAAGATACAGGTGAGACGGTCGCCGATGGCTCGGTTCAGCAGCACGGCTGCCACTGAGGAGTCGACACCGCCGCTCAGACCTAAGATCACCCTATCCTGCCCTAACGTCTCCTTCAGCTCGGCAACGGTGGAGTCTACGAACGAGGCTGCGCTCCACTCCTGACGAGAACCGCAGATATCAACCACAAAGTTCTTCAGGAGAAGGGTACCCTGAAGGCTATGGAACACCTCAGGATGAAACTGCACAGCCCACACTGGTTGAGAGGTAGAGGCAAAGGCTGCGTTTCTCACATCATGTGTCGAACCAATCACCTCAAAGCCCTCGGGGATGGCGGTGATGGTGTCGCCGTGACTCATCCAGACCTGAGAACCTCTGTCGAAGCCTTTGAAGAGCGGATTGTAGAGGTTGATGGTCTCGAGGTTGGCACGCCCGTACTCGCGGCTGTCGGCCTTCTCGACGCGGCCGCCCAGCGTGTGTGAAATGAACTGCGCGCCGTAGCAGATGCCCAGCACCGGCAGACGGCCCACAAACTGCGACAGGTCGACCTTGAACGCTTCGGGGTCATGAACCGAGTAGGGCGAGCCGCTCAGTATGACGCCGATGACCGTCGGGTCGTCCTTCGGGAACTTGTTGTAGGGCAGAATCTCGCAGAAGGTGTCCAGCTCGCGCACACGGCGGCCAATGAGCTGCGTCGTCTGCGAGCCAAAGTCCAGAATGATGATCTTTTGCATATTCTAAAGTTGTTTGATAAATTCGTTTGCCTGGTCCAGCGTGTCGAGCTTGCCTACGTCGAGTATCCGCAGGTCGTCCTTCAGCAGACCCACAACGCGGGAGCGGTGACAGACCGACAGGTAGAAGTCCATGATGCTGAAGCGGTCGGGGAACCGCTCCATCAGCGGGAACAGCCTCGGCGACAGCGAGTGGATGCCCGAGAAGGCAAACACGTTGAGCGGCTCGCCGTGCTGCGACAGTCCGGTGCGCCTGACATACTCGTAGGGCGACTTCACCTCGCCCGTGGCCGTGTTCTTCCACCCCATCAGGCGCATGGCGTTGTCGAACATCAGGTAGCGCTGCGTCGTGCGGCGGCTCACCAGCAGCACGGCGTCCTCGTCGTCCAGATGGCGGCGGCGCAGCCAGTCGAAGTCCACGTTGTCGAGAATGTCTACGTTGTGAATCAGTACCGGCTCGTCGGGGTCGAACAGTGCCTGCGCCTTCTTCAGGGCGCCGCCCGTCTCGAGCAGCAGCTCCGTCTCGTCCGATATGCGGATGTCGATGCCGAAGTTGTCGTTCGCGGCCAGGTAGTCCACAATCTGCTGTGCAAAGTGGTGTACGTTCACCACGACGCGCTCATAGCCAGCCGCCCGCAGCTTCATCACCACGTGCCAGAGCAGGGGCTGCCCCCCCACCCTGACCAGCGCCTTGGGCATGCTGTCGGTCAGCGGTTTCAGACGGGTTCCCAGTCCCGCCGCTAATATCATCGCCTGCTTCATTTCCCCTGACTTTTCTGTTTTGACAGCGCAAAAGTACGAAAAAAAAGCGATTCCTCCAAAATAATTGCCAGAATGTTTGTATATTTGCACCCACAAACGAGTAATCTACCTTATTCTATGAGACGGGCCGTCACATTCCTTTTCCTCTTGTCTGCCTGCATTCCATGCATGGCGCAGTCAACGCTTGCCTACGGTTTCGACCACCCGCAGGACACGGCGCGCACCAAGGTGTGGTGGTTCTTCGGCGAGACGGAGACCACCCGCGAGGGCATCACCGCCGACCTCGAGGCGTTCAGGCAGCAAGGAGTCGGGGGCGTGGTCTACTACGACCAGGTACACGGCAAGGGCGAGGGTGCCGACCGCGTGTTCGATGCCCATTGGTGGCAGTCGCTCATCTTTGCCTCGCAGGAGGCGCGGCGCCTGGGGCTGTCGTTCGAGGCCAACATCGGCAACGGCTATGTGGCAGGCGGACGATGGATCACGCCCGACTGCAGCATGCAGCGGCTGGCGATGTCCGAGACGCTCATAAGCAAAGGCCAGACCGTCCAGCTGCCCCTGCCCCCTTGTCCGCGCGACTGGCACCACGACGTGGCGGTGCTGGCCGTGCCCTATAAAAGAGACCTGTTGGCCGACTCCCGCCTGCTGAACATCCAGCCGTCGGGGCAGCCCGACTCCGTGCTCGTGTTCGACTTCGGCACGCCGTTCACCGCCCGCAGCATCACCTACGAGGCCAAGGCGCAGGGCAAGGCGCGCACATCGGCGATGCAGGTGCCGCCCACCCACAGGCCGCTGGACCAGCCCGACACGACGCGGTTCTACGGCTGCGGCTTCCGCGAACTGCCCGACATCGGCGTGCTCGAAGTGTCTGACGACGGCATCCACTACCGCCACGTCTGCAACCTGCGTCCCCGCTATCAGACCTTGGGCGGCGTCAAACAGCAGACCGTCGCATTCCCCACCACCCGGGGGCGCTACTTCCGCATCACGCTCAACGGCCGCAATGTACCCTTGGCCAACGTCGTCGTCTCGGCACGTGCCTGCGTTGACTTCTGGGAGGCGAAGGCCAGCCTCGTGTCCGACTTCATCGACGGCGATGCCACGCCAGCATATAATAAGGAGGAAATACTCTCGGCCAGCGACATCGTCGACCTGACCGACCGCATGGCGCCCGACGGCACACTCTCGTGGCCCGACGCGCCGAAGGGCGACTGGCTCGTCATGCGCTTCGTATCAGTCACGACGGGTGGCCGCACCAAGCACGGCCGCGCCGAGGCACTGGGGCTCGAGTGCGACAAGCTCTCAGTCGAGGGAGCCCGACTCCATTGGCAGAGCTACACCAAGCCCCTCATCGACAGCATACGCGCCAACGGCGGCGCCCTCCAGGGCATCTGCATGGACAGCCACGAGGCCGGACCGCAGAACTGGACACTGCGCATGGAGCAGGAGTTCCGCCTACTGCGCGGATACGACCTGCGTCCCTATCTGCCCACCGTCGCCTGCGGCCTCATTGTGGGCGACAGCCCATCACTCCTGAGCGACCTGCGCCGCACCGTCAGCGACCTCGTCACCGACCGCTACTACGGCGAGTTCAACCGCCTCTGCCGCGCCGAGGGCCTCACGCTCACCGCCCAGGCCATCGGCGGCGCGCTCAGCATGACAGGCGATGCCATCGAGGTAAAGAAACTCTTGGACAAGCCGCAGGGCGAGTTCTGGGGCTATCAGACCGAAGGCAACTACGACATCAAGGACTGCTCCAGCGCCGCCCACGTCTACGGCAAGCAGATAGCCTCGGGCGAGGCCTACACCGACATCACCTACAAACACTCGCTGGCCGACATCAAGAACCTCGCCGACGCCGCCTACGCCTTCGGCATCAACGAGCTGGTGGTCTGCGCCTCAGCCTACCAGGCCGACGCTGCCGGAAAGCACATCAACACCGCCGGCGGCCGACAGTACGCCCTGAACCGCCTGAACACGCTGTGGCCGCTCAGCCGCGCGTTCTGGGACTATCAGGCCCGCTGCTCGTGGGTACTCCGTCAGGGCCGCCCCGTCTGCGATGTGGCCGTCTATCTGGGCGACGACGTCCCCATCCGCACACTCAGCCACCGCCTGCCCCCATTGCCCCCGGGCTACGACTTCGACGCGATGGGCACCGACGCGCTGCTCCACCGTCTGACCGTCCGCGGCGGTCGGCTCCAGCTGCCCGACGGCACCGGCTACTGCCTGCTCGTGCTGCCGCCCGACGGTCAGCTGACGCCCGAGGTGCAGCGGCGCGTCGACCAGTGGCGCAGTCAGGACATTGCCGTCTACGACCCACAGGGTGGCGAGAATCTTGCCGGCTTCCTCACGCGCCACGGCCTGCGTCCAGACGTTGATGCGCCCCATGCCGGCCGCCTGTATTTCTGCCACCGCCGAACAGCCTCCGAGGACATCTATTTCCTCAACAACCACAGCGACGAGCCCGTGACCGACCGCTTCCGTTTCAGCGTCAGCGCAGCCAGCGCCGAGTTGTGGAATCCCGTCACAGGCAGCCGCCAGCCGCTCGCATTCACAACCGACGCCGGCCGCACGGCCATCGACCTTCAGATGGCGCCGCGCGAGTCGTTCTTCATCGTCCTGTCGCAGCAGCCGCGCATGACCGTCATGCCTGCCACCACTCACCCCGAACAGTCCCTCACGTGGGACGGAGCATGGACGGCACAGTTCAGCCCAGCCCTCGGTGGTCCGGCAGCACCCGTCGTCTTCGGACAGCTGACCGACTGGGCGACGAGCAGCGACCGCCGCATCCGCTACTATTCGGGCACCGCCGTCTACCGCAACACCTTCACCCTGCCCGAGCGCCGTCAGGCTGACGTGTTCAGCATCAGCTTCAGCCAGCTGGGAGGAGCCGCCGAGATCGTCGTCAACGGCCAGCCAGCGGGCGCCGTCTGGTGTTCGCCGCTGACGCTCGACATCAGCCCCTACGTCAGAAAAGGCACGAACGTGGTTGAAATCCGCGTCGCCAACAGCCTGTGGAACCGACTTGTAGGCGATGCAGCGAGACCGTCCTCCGAGCGCCTAATGCAGCCGACGCATCCCCTCGCCCAGCCCACCGACGAGCTGGTCCCTTCGGGCATTATCGGCCCCGTCAGGCTCTGCTGCCGTCATAAATGAGCACATTAACTGAACACGAAGACACGAATTCTTTTGACACGGAATAACACGGCCTTTTACCAAAAGGACAAGGCAATTCCTCTCCTAACTCGGGAGGGAAAATGATGTGTGGGAGGAAGGTGTACGCGAAAGTCACATCAAATGTCACATTTTTGAAATCGCCGCTTTCTCCGATAAAGACAGGGAAAGCGAAGAAAAGTCGCAAGTCACAAATCACATTTTTACCAAAAAAACCGCGTTTTTTGCTGTTTTCGTTGGCAGTCTTTGGTTGTTTACTGAAAGGGAGGATATGGTAACTTAACTATCGCAAGTTGAGTAAGGAGCGGAGGAGTAAGGAGGTGAATGAGTAAAAGAGTAAAAGAGAATAGTAATAATAATATAAGAATTATATTATATTATAGTATAATATAATTCTTAATCTTTTCGCTTCTCAAAATTGAAAACCAAAAATGTGACTTGTGACATGTGACATTCTCCGCGCGCTTCCCCGATAAATACAGGGGATTCCGGCAATTCACCAAAAATGTGACATGTGACTTGTGACATTCTCCAGGCGCCCCCTCGCTGTCGCGAGGAGCCACCTCATGATTACGAGGCGGCGCGTGTTTTTTTCGCGCGTTGCGTATAAAAATGGTGCTGAAGTTGGCGTATGTCAGAAAAAAGATGTAACTTTGCAACCCAATTACCAACGTATTATTCACTAAAACGAAAAAAGATTATGACTACAGGTAACGTGCGGCCGGCTGACATGGAGCGCATCACGACTCCCGCCCTGGCCCAACAATACATTGACGAGCAAATCAAGGAGCTGCGTGCTCAGATTGGTGACAAGAAGGTGCTGCTGGCCCTGTCGGGCGGCGTAGACTCCTCGGTGGTGGCTGCCCTGCTGATCAAGGCCGTGGGCCGCCAGCTGGTGTCGGTTCACGTAAACCACGGACTGCTGCGCAAGGGAGAGCCCGAGCAGGTGGTGCGCGTGTTCCGCGACGAGCTGAACGCCAATCTGGTGTATGTCGACGCCACCGACCGCTTCCTCGACAAGCTGGCCGGCGTGGCCGACCCTGAGCAGAAGCGCAAGATCATCGGCGCTGAGTTCATCCGCGTGTTCGAGGAGGAGGCCCGCAAGCAGGAGGGCATCAGCTTCCTGGCCCAGGGCACGATCTATCCCGACATTGTGGAGTCAGGGCCCGTGAAGTCGCACCACAACGTGGGCGGTCTGCCCGAGGACATGCAGTTTGAGCTGGTAGAGCCCATCAAGCTGCTGTTCAAGGACGAGGTACGCGTGGTGGGCAAGCAGCTGGGACTGCCCGACAACATGGTGTATCGCCAGCCGTTCCCCGGCCCCGGCCTGGGCGTGCGCTGCACGGGTGCCATCACGCGCGACCGTCTGGAGGCACTGCGCGAGAGCGACGCCATCCTGCGCGAGGAGTTTGCAAAGAACGGACTGGAGGGCAAGGTGTGGCAGTACTTCACCGTGGTGCCCGACTACAAGTCGACGGGCGTGAAGGACAACAAGCGCAGCTGGGACTGGCCGGTCATCATCCGTGCGGTGAACACGCGCGACGCCATGACGGCCACGATTGAGGAAATCCCCTACCCGCTGCTGCACCACATCACGCAGCGCATCGTGACAGAGGTGCCGGGCGTGAACCGCGTGCTCTACGACCTGACGCCGAAGCCCACGGGCACGATTGAGTGGGAGTAGGCTCAGCGCAAGGTCTGGGTGATGCCCTGCTCGCGGTGGACGATGCGCACCTCGATGCCGAACTTGCGGTGGATGTGCTCGGCCAGATGCTGGGCAGAGTAGACTGAGCGGTGCTGGCCGCCGGTGCAGCCGAAGCAGAACATGAGGCTGGTGAAGCCGCGCTGGATGTAGCGCCGCACGTGGGCATCGGCCAAACGATAGACCGATTCGAGGAAGGTGAGTATCTCGCCATCGTCCTCGAGGAAACGGATGACGGGCTCGTCGAGGCCCGTCAACTTTTTATAGGGCTCATAGCGACCGGGGTTGTGGGTGGAGCGGCAGTCGAAGACGTAGCCGCCGCCGTTGCCCGACTCGTCGTCGGGAATGCCCTTGCGGTAGCTGAAGCTGTAGACCTTGACCACGAGTGGTCCCTGTGCGTCGTACTTCGAGAAGGTGGCCGGGCCGTCGAGGGGGTGCGCCTTGTAGGGGTTGTGCTCGGTGGTCTTGTAGCCGTCGGCACGCGAGGCAGTGGCCTCGACCAGCTGAAACTGCGGCAGGGCGCAGAGGCGCTGCAGAATGTCGACGAGGTGTGGGTAAGGCAGCTGTGCCGAGGCCAACAGCTCGCGCAGGTTCTGGATGGCTGGCGGTATGGAGTCGATGAAGTGCTGCTTGCGCTCGAAGTAGCCGCGGAAGCCGTAGGCGCCGAGCACCTGAAGCAGGCGGAAGAGTACGAAGAGGCGCAGGCGGGCCACGAAGTGATGGCTTGACGGCACCTCGGTGAACTGCTTCAAGGCGTTGTAGTACTCGTAGACGAGCTCGCGCCGCAGCTTGTGGGGATAGCGTGCCGACGCCTGCCAGAGGAACGAGGCGAGGTCGTAGTAGTAAGGGCCGCGCCGGCCGCCCTGGAAGTCGATGAAGAATGGTTGTTGGGTGTTGGGTGATGGTGATTGGCAGAGCATCACGTTGCGTGCCTGGAAGTCGCGGTAGAGGAAGCACTGCTCGTCGCCGGCCTGGGTGAGGTCCTTGGCCATGAGGCGGAAGTCGGCCTCGAGCTTCAGCTCATGGAAGTCGAGCTCGGTGGCCTTCAGGAAACAGTACTTGAAGTAGTTGAGGTCGAAGAGCACGGAGTCCTGGTCGAAGGCGGGCTGCGGGTAGCAGTTCGAGAAGTCGAGCTCGCGTGCGCCGCGTATCTGTATGTTGGGCAGCTCGCGGATGGTCTGCCTCAGCAGCTGCTGCTCGGCCAGGGTGTAGCGCCCGCCGGCCTCGCGACCGCCGCGTATGGCGTCGAAGAGCGAGACGTTGCCGAGGTCGGTCTGCAGGTAGCGCAGCTCGTCGCTGCTGACGGCGAGCACGCGGGGCACGGGCAGCTTGCGGCGGGTGAAGTGGCGCGCCAGGTAGACGAAGGCGTGGTTCTCGTCGCGGCTGGTGCCTATGCAGCCTATGACGCTCGAGCCGTCGGCGGCGCGGAATCGGTAATACTCGCGGTTGCTCCCTGCCCCGGGCAGTTTCTCGGTCGTGGCGGGCACGTTGCCGCTCCACTCCTTATATAATGCAATCAGTTTCTCCATATTTCAGCGTAGAACGTTGCAAAGGTACTCTTTTTTAATGGAAAAAAAGAGGGAGGGAACGATTTTTTAGTAAAGTTTCATTTTCAGACCGACGACGAGCATGCGGCCGGGACTGTAGAGGGCGTACTTGCGGAGGCTGGAGTCGATGCGGCGGTCGACACGGTTGAAAAGGTTGTCGACGCCGACCGACGGCTCAAGCGTCAGTGGCGTGAGCGGGAGTCGGAGCGAGGCGTTGAAATTCCACAGGCCGTAGCCCGGAGCGTCCTCGTAGCCTGGGTAATAGGTCTTCGACTGCAGGCGGCCGTTGAGGTTGAGGTTCAGCCGGCAGCGGCGCCACGAGTAGCGGTAGTTGGCGGCAACGGTGGCGGTGTGGCGTATGCTGCGCTCAAGGACGGTCCACTCGTCGGCCGACTTCGTGCGGGCATAGGTGTAGGCGTAGTTGGCCGAGAGGTTGAAGCCCGGCAGCAGATTGGCCGAGGCGTTGAGCTGTACGCCCTTGACGTCGCCCTTGTCGCTGTTCTGGTAGCGGGCGTAGCTGACCATCTTGCCGGCCTGCTCGCTGGTCATCTCGGGAAACTCGGCGAGCAGCATCTGGCGGGTGGCATCGTCGACGCTGATGTTCTGCTTGACCACCATGTCGCTGATGCGGTTGACGTAGCCGGTCAGGCTGACGGCTATCACGTCGCTGCGATACTCGGCATTGAGGGCGAGGTAGTGGCTCTTCTCGGGCGTCAGGTCACGGTTGCCGAAGCTGATCTGGGGCTTGCCGCGGTTGACGGAGAAGTAGTGGTAGTAGAGCTCGTCGAGGCCGGGGGTGCGGAAGCCCGTCGACCAGGTGGCACGGAGGTTGACGTGGCCGAGGCTGTACATGAGCGTGGCCTTGGGTGTCAGGTGCTCGTGAAAGGTCTCGTGATGCGTCAGTCGCAGACCCAGGGTTGCCGTCAGGCTGCTGAAGAGCTTCATCTCGTGCTGGGCATAGGCGGCGAGGGTGTACACCTGACTGCTGATGTCGCCCGACGTGGCGTTCAGGCGGTCGCTGCGCCAGTCGGCGCCGATGATGGTGGTCGAGGCCTGCGTCAGTCCGAGTATGGCCTTGAGCTCTCCCTCCATCGTGCGCTGCTTCTTCGACTGCACGTAGTCGCCTACGGCGTTGGTCTTCGTCTCTACGTCGTACTCCTTGCCGTAGCGGAAGCGGTCGACGGTGAAGCTGGCCTGCAGGCTGTTGCGGCTGGTCATCTTGTAGACGGAGCCCAGGCTCCAGCGCAGTCCCTTGTAGCGCATCTCGTAGTCGGTGCCGCCAACGGGCAGTCCGCCGGGGGCGGTGTTCGGGCGGTCGGTGATTTTGTAGGAGTAGTCGAGGCCGGCGTTCAGGGCCAGCTGGGTATTGGGGCTGTAGGTGAACTTCTGGGCGAGCAGGCTGGAGCGGTAGCCGGTGAAGAGCGGGGCCTGCGAGGGCTGCGTCTCGGTGTCGCTGCCCTTGACATACTCAAGGCTGTTGTTGCGGTAGCTGTCGGCGCGGTCGTGCGTGAACGACGTGTAGGAGCCGAAGCCGTGGGTATTGATGTCGAGCGTGGCACTCTCGGTGAGCTTGCCGTGAGCGGCGACGGTGGTGGCGTTTGCCACTGAGATGCCGTTGGCCGGTGTGGGCTGGTCGGTGATGATGTTGATGACGCCGGCAATGGCATCGCTGCCGTAGAGCGACGAGGCGGCGCCGTCGAGAATCTCGATGCGCTTGACGCGCGCCATGTTGATGCGCTGCAGGTCGGTGTTGTTGGCAATGTCGCCGGTGAGCTTCTGACCGTTGACGAGTACGAGGATGTACTTGTTGCCCAGGCCGTTGAGTCGCAGCTGCGAGCCCATACTGTTGGGTGCCATCGATACCTGGGGCAGCATGCGCTGCAGGGCTTCGTCGAAGGTGGTGATGCCCTGTTCGCGGATTTCCTGTGCGGCAAGCACGTGGACGGGCGTGGCGGTCGACTTCAGGCGCTGGTGATGGCCGGAGCCGGTGACGACGACGGGGTTCAGGTTGTAAGAGCGGTCAACGCTGTCGGCCCTCACCATGCGGTGCACCTGCGCCTGTAGCGAGAGGCTGCCAAGGAGCAGCAGAGTAGCAAGGAGATGCTGTCTCACGACAGCATCTCCGCAGGTAAACTTATATAATAATACACGTAAAAACATCATTCTTCTGTTGCGGTGGTCGGCGTCGAGAGAGCCTCTTCGGTGCCCAGCTTGGCAATGGCCTCGCGGGTGTGGTTCATCCACAGCTGGCGCACGGCCGAGCGCTCAGCCAGACCGGGAATGTAGTCGCCGCCACGCTTGTAGCCGCGCCAGCAGGCCTCGGTGAAGTTGGTCTCATAGGCCTCGGTGTCGATGCCGGCCTTGTTGAAGAGCGAGTACCAGCTCTCCTCGTCCTCGTCGTCGGCCATGTCGTTGTGGGCGTGGTCGCCGGCAATCGACATCAGCACGAAGAGCTGCGCCTTCTTCGAGGTGTTCTTGGGATAGATGGCGCCGACGGGCATGTCGCCGACGACATACTGGAAGTTGCCGCCACCGATGTGGTCCAGGACGTCCTCAGCATAGGTGCCGTCCATGTCGACGGTGCCCACGTAGTAGTTGGGGCTGATGACGCGCAGGTTGCTCTCAAGCTGCAGGTAGCGCACGTTGCCGCCGTAGTAGTCGTAGCCCTCGGGGTTGCCGTGGCCCATGAAGGCGACGATGCCGCGCTCTGCGGCAGCCTTCACGTCGGGCTCGGCGCTCAGCGTCTGGGCCAGCTTGTAGGTGTCGTCGACCTCGGCCATCAGGGGCGTGCCTACCACGACATTACGGTCGAGGCGATGCATGTAGCTCTCGGTGAAGTCGCCGTTGCGGTTGTTCATGAAGTCCTTGACATAGCTGTCGCGCACGCGGCGGAACTCCTCGCCGGGAATGACCTGAAGCGACTGCACGACAACCTGCGAGTAGCCTGCCATGCCGATGGCCGTGAGCCAGTGCTCGGGGTCGTAGTAGTCCTTAGGTGCAACGTTCTCGCCGGCACGGGCGTTGTTGATGCAGATGGCGCTTGAGAACGAGAGATAGACGTCCCAGGCAGGGAAGGCGGCCTTGTAGTCGCTGACCACCTTGTCGAAGGTGTCGTAGGCCTGCTCCCACGTCGAGCCGAAGGCCACGAGCAGGATGACCTTGTCGCTCTTCTTCTGGGCGTTCACGGTCTTGTTGACGGCCTGCTGGTACTTCTCGTAGTTCGACAGTGCCGGGGCGTTGTTTTCGATGTTGGTGTTGTCGTCATCATCGCTGCAGGCGGTGAAGGCGGCACTGGCGATGACGGCTGTCATGGCCAGCAAAAGTAGCTTAATCTGTTTCATTGTTGTTTGAATTTAAGTTTGACTTATACTTGTTTGTGAGTTTCCGGCCTTGGTTGAAGCGCACGGTGAGCGAGGCGTAGACGGTGCGGCCCGGCGTGGTCGTACCGAGGTGCAGCCCGTGGGGCGTGCGGTCGCAGTAGTTGAAGATGTTGTCGACGCCAGCCTCCAGACGGCAGCTGCTGCCCAGCTGGTGGGAGGTGGTCAGGCGCCAGAGCTGATAGCCACTGCCGTCGCCGTCGATCTGATAGTAGCGCTTCGATGAGAGACGGCCGTAGACGCCGACGCCGAACTGGTAGCGGGGCGTGAAGTCGCGGCTCCAGGTGGCGTAGACGTTGGCCTTGTGGTGGGCCATGCCGTCGATGACTACGCGCTGCATCACGTCGTTCTCCGCGTCATACTGGTTGGCCTCGGTGTCGAGGTAGCTGTAGGAGCCGCCCGCCGTGAAGTGCGGGGCCTGATAGCGCAGGGTGACGTCGACGCCGTAGGTCTTGGCGTCCTCCATGTTTTGATACTGGCGCACCTTGATGGGGTCGTACTTCGCAATCAGCTCGGCGGGAGCCTGCTTGGCGGGAATGATGACGAGGGTTATCATGTCATTCACCTTATTATAATAGGGGGCAACGGTCAGCGTCAGGCGGCCGACGGTGTATTCGCCGCTCAGGCCGAAGTAGTTGGAGTGCTGCGCCTTCAGGCCGGTGTTGCCCAGGTAGAGATAAACGCCGTTCATGTTCCTGATGTACTGGTAGTGCAGCTCCTTGGGCGTGGGTGTCTTATAGCCCTGGCTCCAGGTGGCCCGCAGGCGCAGGTCGCCGACTTTCAGCATGGCCGAGAGCTTGGGCGTCAGGCGCAGGCCGAAGCCCTCGTTGCGCGTCAGCCGCAGGCCGGCGGTGAGCGACAGGGGGTTGAGCATTTCGAGCTCGTCCTGCACGTAGAGAGCCTCAGTGTTGTCGGTTGCCTTGCCGCCCGCCACGCGCATCGGCGCCTTCAGCCAGTCGTAGCGGTAGTCGATGCCGGCACTCAGCCGCTGGTCCCACGGCAGGCTGAAAACGCCCTTCAGCGAGACGTTGGTCAGCCGCTGGTCGCTCTGCAGCTCCACGTCGCCGGGGAAGTAGGGATAGTAGTTGGTGAAGCGGCCCTTCACGTAGCCGTCGGTCAGCGTGGTGTCAGTGTAGACGTAGTTGTAGGCGTGGCGCTTCCAGTCGGCGTCAAGGGTAATGACGTCGGTGGCGTTCAGTTTCCATTTACCGCCTGCCGAGACCGACGAATTGTCGTACTGCAGGTCCCACGTCTTCACGTCGACGCCGGGATGGTGGCCGCTGGGGCGGTAGATGCGCTTCCAGTAGAGGGTGCCGTCGGCATACAGCTCGACATCGGGCGTCAGCTGGTAGATGAGCCGCTCGGCCAGCTGCCAGTTGGTGTGGCGGTTCACGGTCTTGTTGCGGGAGTCGGTGATGTGATACTCCGTCTGCTGCGGCGCCTCCTCCGAGGTGTTCTGCCAGCCGTCGCTGTGCTGCAGCTGGAAGTTGGTGTAGCTCGACAGGCGGCCGTAGTTCAGGGCTATGCCGTCGTGCTGGCGTATGTCGCCGTAGGAGCCTATGCGCGTGGTGTTCTCGAGCATCAGCCCCTGCGCAGTGTGCTTGCGGGTGATGATGTTGATGACGCCGGCAATGGCATCGCTGCCGTAGAGCGCACTCGATGCGCCCTTCACAATCTCGATGCGCTCAATGTTGTGAGGGTCGATGAGCGAGAGGTCGTTCTCGCCGCCGTTGTCGCCGTGGAGCCGGCGCCCGTCGATGAGTATCAGCACGTACGAGTTGCCCAGGCCGTTCAGCTGCAGGCGCGAGCTCATGTCGCTCTCGCTGAAGTCAAGCGAGGCGGTCAGTCCCGTCAGGATGTCCTCGATGCTCTTGCCCGCATACTGCTGCAGCTGGCGGCGGCTGATGACCTCGGTCTGCACGGGGGCATCCTTCAGCAGATGCTGCGTGCCGGTACCTGTCACCACCACCTCCTGCAGACTGTCGGAGCGCCATACGGTCTGAGCCTGCGCACCAACAGCAAACAGCCAAAGGCCAAGGGCCAGTTTCTGTCTCCGTTTCATAAACAGTTTCCTTTTTCCGAACCGTATGTTCCTGTACGGTCGTACTTCGTGTCTTAAAGGCAGGTCTTCTGACTTTCCCCAGCCTGCTTTACCTTCCCGGGAAACATCCCAGTGGCGTTATACAAGCAGGCCTCTCGAACGGGGATTACAGCTGCAGGTACAGTTCCGGACTCTCACCGGATTCCCTTGCATCGTGGCAGCGTCAGCCGCCAGATTGCCAATAACTGCGTGCAAAGGTACGAATATTTTGTGAATAAACAACTGTTTTCGGAAATATTTTGTACTTTTGCAGCATGAAATGTCAATTCCTCATAGCGGCACCGATGAGCGGCAGCGGTAAAACAACCGTTGCGCGCGGACTGATGGCCCTGCTCACGCAGAAGAGCTACAGGGTGCAGCCGTTCAAGTGCGGGCCCGACTATATCGACACCAAGTTCCACGAGGCGGTGTGCGGCCGGCCGAGCATCAACCTCGACACGTTCATGGCCACGCCCGAGCACGTCGTTGAGCTCTACAGCCGCTACGGCGCCGATACCGACGTGTGCATCGTCGAGGGCATGATGGGGCTGTTCGACGGCTACGACCGCGACCGCGGTTCGACGTACGAGATTGCCCGCATTCTCGACATTCCGGTGGTGCTGGTGGTCGATGCCAGGTCGGCGGCCTACTCGACGGCGGCCCTGCTCTCAGGCTTCATCGGCTTCAGGAATGACATACGCTTCGCGGGCGTCATATTTAATAAGGTGGGATCGGAACGCCACAAGCGGATGCTCAGCGAGGTGTGCGACGAGCTGCAGGTCAGCTGCCTCGGCTGTCTGCCCAAGTCGGCCGACATCGAGCAAGGCTCGCGCTATTTGGGACTGGACTATTCGGTGCTGCCCGAGAGTCAGAAGCTGGTACGACTGATTGACGAAAACATAGCATGGAAAAAGCTGCTCACACGCTGATAGCCAGAAACCGGGAGTCGTTCTCCTTCATCTATCAAGAGAACATCGACCGCCTCGCCGACGTCCGGTTCTTCGACCCGGAGCAGGACGTGCCCGACCTCAGCGGCGTCGGACTGCTCTACCTGCCCGGCGGCTATCCCGAGAAACACCTCGAAGCGCTTTTGGCCAACGAGGCCTGCCGCCATAACATCAGGGACTATGCCGAACAGGGAGGCCGCATCGTCGCAGAGTGCGGCGGAATGATGTACCTCTGCCGGAGCATCGTCACCGACGACGGCGAATTCCCCATGTGCGGCGTGCTGCCCTATCAGATCACCGCCCGCCGTGCCGACCGCCGGCTGTCGTTAGGCTACCGCCGGTTCACGCTCGACGGCAGGGAGTATCGGGGCCATGAGTTCCACTACACCCAGTTCTTGGGCGAAGTGCCGAAGAGCATCGTCCAGGTCTTTAATGCCAAGGGCGAGCCGGTACCCACGCCCGTGCTCCGCTACAAGAATATCCTGGCCAGCTACACCCACCTCTATCACATCTAAATCGAAAATCGAAAATTGGAAAATCGCAAATCCCTTCATCCCATCATGTTTGCCGGTACAGGCAGCGACGTCGGCAAGAGTGTCATTGCCGCCGCCTTCTGCCGCATCTTCAGGCAGGACGGTTATCAGCCGGCGCCCTTCAAGGCACAGAACATGGCCTTGAACTCGTACGCCACGCCTGAAGGGTTCGAGATTGGCCGTGCTCAGGCCGTACAGGCTGAGGCAGCGGGTATTCCCTGCCACACCGACATGAACCCCCTGCTGCTGAAGCCGCAGTCGGACCATACCAGCCAGGTGGTGCTCAACGGCAAACCCATCGGCAGCAAGAGTGCGTATGACTACTGGCGCAGGGGAGCCTCGGAAATAGACTTCCGCAAGGAGGTCTGCGACGCCTTCGACCGCCTCGCCGCGCGCTACAACCCCATCGTGATGGAGGGAGCCGGCAGCATCTCGGAGCTCAACCTGCGCGGCACCGACCTCGTGAACCTCCCGATGGCGCGCCACGCCAAGGCCGACGTCATACTGGTGGCCGACATCGACCGGGGCGGCGTCTTCGCCTCCGTCTATGGCAGCATCATGTTGCAGACACCCGACGACCGCCGGCTCATCAAGGGCATCATCATCAACAAGTTTCGCGGCGACCTGCGCCTCTTCGACGACGGTCGCCGGATGCTGGAGGACGTCTGCGGCGTGCCTGTGCTCGGCGTCGTGCCTTATTACAAAGACATCTTTATCGACGAAGAAGACAGCGTTGCGCTTGAACAGAAACGACGCCAACTGGCGCAGGGGAAGGTGAATGTCGCTGTGGTGCTGTTACGACACATCAGCAACTATACCGACTTTGACACGCTGGAGCGCGACCCTCGCGTCAACCTCTTCTATACCAACAACACTTCCGACATCCAGCAGGCAGACGTCATCATCCTTCCCGGCACCAAGTCGACGCTCGACGACCTGATGGAACTGCGCCGTAACGGCTGCGCTCAGGCCATCCAGCGGGCTCATCGCGAGGGTAAGATGGTGATTGGAATCTGCGGGGGCTATCAGATGCTCGGCCAGACCATCAACGACCCTGACGGCATCGAGGGCGACATCCCTACCCTGCCCGGCCTCGGCCTGCTGCCCATCCACACCACGATGACCGCCGAGAAGACGACGCAGCAGGTCACCTTCATGTTCAACGGCCAGCAGTGCCAGGGTTACGAGATACACCAGGGCATCAGCGACACCAGTGAGGCAATCCTTCAGACCGACCACTGCATCGGCACCTACATCCACGGCTTCCTCGACAACCCTCCCGTCATCAGCCACCTCCTCTCCACCTGTCACCTATGCTGCAACACCGTTGCAGCCCCCCAAAAAACTCACGCCGACTTCAAAGAAGAGCAATACGACAAGCTGGCCCAGCACGTGCGCCAGTATGTCGACGTCCCCAGAATCTACGAAATACTCACCGATCATGATTGAAGGACACGGCGACGACATTTACCTGCACGGCGACCTGCGCTGCAACTTCAGCAGCAACATATCGCCACTGATAGACACTGGACCGCTGCGCCAGTATCTGGCCACCCGACTGGACGTCATCGGCCACTACCCTGAGCCTGAGGCACGCTCGTTAGAGGTGAAGATTGCGGCCGAGCGAGGCGTCAGCCCGGAGGAGGTGCTCGTCACCAACGGCGCTACTGACGCCATCTACCTGATAGCCCAGACCCTGCGCCACGAACGGACGTTTGCCACGGGCCACCCCACGTTCAGCGAGTATGCCGACGCCTGCCGGATGTTCGGCTACGAAGAGGCACCAAAGGGTGGCGCCGTGCGCTGGCTCTGCAATCCCAACAACCCCACCGGCGAGGTGAGGACTGCCGACACCGTCAAGGTGCTGTCGCGCCGCCACCACTGGCTCGTCATCGACCAGTCGTACGAGGACTACACCTACAAAACGCTGCTCACCGCCCAGGAAGCCATTGCGCTGGAGAACGTCATCGTCATCCACTCCATGACGAAGCGCTTTGCCATTCCCGGCCTGCGACTGGGCTACGTCATCGCCCCGCCGGCCGTCATCGACCGTCTGCGTGCCAACAGCCGGCCGTGGGCGGTCAATGCCCTGGCCATCGAGGCGGGCCATTGGCTGCTCGACAACGGGATTCCGTATTACCACGAGCTGATGAGTACACTCTTTGCTGAGACTTACTACCTCAGGAATCGCCTTCGCGGCATCTTCGGCATTCACGTCTATCCCACCTGCACCAACTTCATGCTCTGCTCCATCAAGCAGAGTTCGGCAGCCGAACTGAAGGCGTATCTGCTGGACCGTCACGACTTCCTCATTCGCGATGCCTCCAACTTCAAGGGCCTCAAGCCCTGCCATTTCCGCATCTCTACTCAAGCGCCGGAGTTCAACGACGAACTGGTGGCTGCCATCAGGGAATACGTGTACCATAAGTAAAATCCTAAAAATAACCAAATAATTCTCCTAAATCGCTGCTATTTGGGAGTTTTTTTGTAATTTCGCAGCGAAATCCGTAAACCAAACAACTATGCAGACAATCTTTTCGCATGCCAAAGGCTTTTTCCTTTGTTTGTCAGCTGCCTGTTCACTGCAGGCAAACGCCCAGTATCTGGAGCACATTTATGATTACGTTGAGAATACCGCGGTCTTCGAAGAAGGCCAGGAGGAGGGCCATGCCTACTATCTGGCCGACGACCACCTGTTGCTGAACGGCCCGTGGCGCTTCCTGTTTGCCAACACACCCGAGGAGGTTCCGCAGCAGTTCTTCCAGCCCAACTTCAAGGACAGCAAGTGGAACACCATACAGGTGCCGCTGAACTGGGAGATGGCAGGCTACGGCGACGCGCAGTTCCGCAACGTGCCGGCACCCTTCAAGGCCAATCCGCCCTTCGTGCCTCGCGAGTATAACCCCACGGGCGCTTACCGCAAGACGTTTACCCTGCCCGCCAAGTGGCAGGGACAGCAGGTATTCCTGCGCTTGGAGAAGGTGCAGAGTGCCTCGTTCGTCTGGCTGAACGGCCAGCAGGTGGGCTACAACGAGGGCGGACAGGAGCCGGCTGAGTATGACGTGACGCCCTATGTGAAGCCGGGCAAGAACACGCTGGCCGTCTGCGTGCTGAAATACTCCGACGGCTACTACCTTGAGGGCCAGGACTACTGGCGACTGGCCGGCATCTTCGACGACGTGACGCTCTACGCCACGCCCAAGACGCGGCTGTTCGACTGGTATGTCACCACCGACCTCGACGACCAGTACCGCGATGCCACGATGAAGGTGGCTGTCGACGTGAAGAAATACGAGGATGCCAGTGGCAACTACGCCGTGCGCACCACGCTGACCGACGCGAAGGGCCGTCAGGTGAAGCAACTGACCACCGACCGCTTCACGATGAACGGCAAGGGCAAGAAGTCGGTTGAGCTGTCGTCGCTCATTGCCAACCCCGACAAGTGGACCAGCGAGACACCTGTACTCTACAGTCTGAAACTGGAACTGCTCAACGAGCAGGGCACGGTGATGCAGACCATCATGAGCAAGATGGGATTTAAGGAGACGGAGATCCGACACCAGACGTTATACCTGAACGGCAAACCCATCAAGGTGAACGCCACCAACACCCACATGCAGCACCCCGAACTGGGACACGCCATGAACGAGGAGACCATCCGCCGCGACATGGAGATTCTGAAGCAGCACAACTTCAACGCCGTGCGCACGTCGCACTATCCCCCCGTGAACAAATACATAGAGCTGGCCGACGAGTACGGCCTCTACATCATCGACGAGGCGGGCACCGAGGCCCACGCCACGGAATACATCTCGAACGACCAGCGCTTCCGCGAGATGTACTTAGAGCGCGTACAGAAGCTGGTGCTGCGCGACCGCAACCACCCCTGCGTACTCTTCTGGAGTGCGGGTAACGAGAGCGGCGAAGGTCCGCTGATTACCGAGGTGGTGAAGGAGGGTAAGCGACTCGACCCCACGCGCTACTTCATGTATGGCGGCAATGCCTACGCCCACCCCGGCGAGGAGATTATCGGGCCGCGCTACCCGACGCCCTACGAGCTGGAGATGAACACGGCCATGGTGCCCGAGACGGAGGACCCGCGCCCGTCGTTCATGGACGAGTACCTGTCGGTTGCCGGTAATGCCGGCGGCGGCATGGACGAGTTCTGGGCCGTCATCCGTCGTCATCCGCGACTGATGGGCGGTGCCCTCTGGGATTTCGTCAGCCCCGGTATCACCGAGCATATACGTCCGCTGAAGGACAGCTCGCCCTACGACACGCCTGCCCATCTGATGGGTAATGCCAAGGTCGTGAAGGGTACGCTCCGTCTCAGCGGCCACGACGAGTGGGTAGAGGTGTACCGTGCCAATAACGTGGAGCTCTCAAGCAAGGCCTTGACCATCAGCTTCGACGTGAAGCCTGGCAAGCTCTGCGGCATGTACGAGGGTGCACCCTACGTGACGAAGGGCAACACGCAGTTCGGCGTCGTGCAGCGCGGCAACGACAAGCTACAGTTCTACCTGCACTCCGGCGTGAAGCATACACTCGACGTCGACCTGCCTGCCGACTGGATTGGCAACTGGCACCACGTCGTTGCCTCGTGGGACGGCAAGGAGATGCGCCTCTACATCGACGGCCAGCTGAAAGGCTCAGAGAAGACCGCTGCCCAGGAGCAGCCGGGCCAGCGCCGGCCCGGACGTGGCGGCGGTGGCGGCGGCGAGCGCGGCGTGCTGAGCAACTTCCCCTACCCCATCAATATCGGCCGCATTGCCGGCAACCACGCCATCGACCCGATGACCACTTTCACGGCTGACGCCGAGATGGACAACGTGGCCATCTACAACCGCTGCCTCGACAGCAACGAGCAGGGCCGCCCCGAGGACGCCGTCCTCTACCTCACCTTCGACGGCAATGGCGACACCGGCACCTTCTACACCATCGGCGGCAACATGCGCACCTACGGCAGCATCTGGCCCGACCGCACCCCACAGCCGGAGATGAAGCAGATGAAGTGGACCACGCAGCCCCTGAGCATCCGTCTGCTCAATGCCGAGACGGGCGACGCCGAGGTCACCAACCGTCTCTACTTCACCGACCTCTCGCAGTATGCCTCCCACTGGAAACTGATGGCCGACGGCGACGTTATTGAAGAGGGCGACATCCAGTTCAACGCTGCCCCCCAGCAGTCGCAAGTGGTGCGCATACCCTACCACAAGCCCGCCATTGTGCCTGGCAAGGAATACCGCGTGACGATAACCTCGACGATAAAGAAGGATGAGGTGTGGGCCAAGGCCGGCCATGAGGTGGCCTGGGACCAGTTGGAACTCACGTCGTGGAATATCCCCGCCCCAGAAACGTTCAACGCTCAACGTTCAAAGTTCAACGTTCATGAGGACGACCAGCAAATCACCATCAGCGGCTCTGGCTTCGGCTACGTCATCAGTAAGCAGACGGGCAATCTGGAGCAGATTGAGGTCGGCGGCAAGCAGGTGCTGAAGTCTCCCGTAGAGTTCAACCTCTGGCGTGCACCGATTGCCAACGAGTTCGACTCGTGGGACGCCTTCCGCGTCAACGGCGGCTATGCCGAGGGCTACGGCAACCAGGTGGCCACGCTGTGGTACTCGAAGGGTGTGCAGCAGCTGCGCATCCGGCCGGCCGAGGTACGGCTGAACCGCAATGAGTATGAGACCACCGTCCGCGTCAGCCAGCTGGTGCAGGTCGGCGCTTCTTCCTACGGCCAGCTCGACCTCTACATCTCCGGCGTTCAGCTGGCTGGCTTTATGCTCGACTACACCTATCATTTCTATGACGATGGTACGGTCAAGATTGAGAACCACCTGAGTCCGCAGGGCCGTCTGCCGGAGCTTCTGCCGCGCATCGGCTTCACCACCTCCGTGACCAACGACTTCGACCGCATCACCTGGTACGGCCGTGGCCCCGAAGAGAACTATCCCGACCGCAAGACGGGCTATCAGGTGGGCGTCTGGACGAAGACCGTCAAGGACATGTACGAGCCTTACCTCTTCCCGCAGGACCACGCCCTGCGCACCGACAACCGCTACGTGCAGCTGCTCGACAAGGAGGGCCGCGGCGTGCAAATTTCGATGAACGAGCACTTCAACTTCAACGCCTACCAGTTTACGACCGACAACCTGACGAAGAGCCAGTTCACCTACCAGCTGCAGCCACAGCAGGACCGCTACACTCTGAACCTCGACTACGCCACCACCGGCGTCGGCTGTACCTGCATCTACGTGCTCGATGAGTACCGCGTGAAGCCTGAGGCCTACAACCGCGTGATTACCATCAAGCCCAAGAAGTAGTAACAAGCTGAATGAAACAGACGATTATCACCATCTTTTTATCGGTGCTGACCTTTGTCCTCTGCGCCTGCAGCGGCGACGGCATCACGGACACCTATTGGCGCGACGACAAGACGGGCGAGTGGCTGATAGGGCTGACGGAGGACAAGCTGTTCTACGACTGCAGGGCGTGGGACATCGCTTCGAAGGACGAAAGCGACGGGGCGTACACCCTTCAGGCCAATGATGGCTTGGACAAACTCGACATCAGCTTCGGCACGGAGCAGGACGGCAAACGAACCGTCACCATCGGTGGCAAGCAGTATGACTGCAGTCTCATTGATGGCTGGTGCCTGCCCGACTACCCAAAGAAAGACCCCTGCGACACGATTGCCGACAGCCACTATGCCGCAGACGACAGCGTGACCATCGAAGGATGGATAGTGAACCGTCTGCCGGGCATCTTCAGCAGGATAGGAAAGATGCTCGGCCAGGAAGCGAAGAACGGCAAGAAGGTGACCGTGGAGATGATGGCCAACATCCTGACCGACGAGGAGCTGACGTTTACGGCTCCGATAGACAGCGTTGGCCATTTCACGCTGCGGATGCCGATAGTAAACACCACGTCATTCCTTCTGGATTGCGGCAGAAAGAACGTGAGCATTGTGGCAGAGCCTAACGAAACGTATTTCCTCACCATCGACGAACTGCAGGGCAAGGTGCTTTTTATGGGCAGGAACGCCCGACTGCAGAACGAGGTCAGGGCTCACCATATCCGAATGAACGGATACGGGTCGAACCAGTTGGAAGCCATCGGCGACTTCACGGCCATTCTCGACAGTGTCAGGACGCAGACAAAAGCGGCGATGAGGGAACTGGACATTGTGTGCCACGAACATCCCACGCTGTCTGAAAGGTATCGCACGTACTACCGCAACAGCATATTCACCAACGGTATTTCGAACTTAATGCGAGCCAAGTTCATGGCACCTAACTATGAATTACCAGAGGCTTACATGAAGGCCGTCGAAGAGGAGTACTGGCAGAAACTCGCTGAGCCGTACACGCTGGAAGCCTACACCTTCACCTACTTCTTCAACAACTATAGTGAGCAGCTGCAGAAGAAGGCCCGGAGCAAGATTGACTACACGCTGAAATGGATCGTGAACCAGGCTGAGAAGGACGGCATCGTCAGCCTCTCGGCCAAGGAACGGGAGGCCGTCACGCAGTATGACGCCGCTTTCCCTGCCTATGATGAGAAGTTAAAGAGTGCCCCCGATAGTCTGAGGCAAGCCATCAACGCTGAGTTCGAGCAGAACGACTTCGTGGCTGTCGTCAACGAGATAATCAGTCGCGAGGGCTATCATGATTATGCCAACACCAAGTTCACGCAGCGCGACCTGGCCTATCTGCTGCCCGAGATGAACGCGCAGGGATGGAGCCAGACCACGCAGGACATCTTCCTCAGCCGCTATTTCTGCCACTTATTAAGAGGCGACTGCAAGCCGCTCGACAAGTCTCTTCTCGCCTTTGCCGAAGCGCATATCCATGCGCCGGCCGCACTGAGCACCGTGCGAGCCTTGAGCGACAAGTATGAGCAGCTGACCCATTTCATGCTGGACAACGAAGACTGTTTCAAGTCGAACGACATCGTGAAGGGCATGAGCGACGGCGAAGCGATATTCCAGAAGATCATCGAGCCGTACAGAGGCCGTGTCATCCTCGTCGACGTGTGGGGCACGTGGTGCGGCCCCTGCAAGGCCCAGCTCTCACACTGCCAGGAAGAATACGAGCAGCTGAAAGACTACGACGTCGTCTATCTCTATCTTGCCAACCGCAGCAGCGACCAAGGCTGGAAGAACGTCGTCAAGGAGTATCAAGTAGCTGGCAAGAATGTGGTGCACTACAACCTGCCCGAGCATCAGCAGAAGGCCGTCGAGGAATACCTTGGCGTTCAGGGCTTCCCCACCAACATCGTCTTCGGGCGCGACGGCAAGTTGCACACAGTGCTCGACTTCCCATTAGACATAGAGGCCGTGGCCGGATTGCTGGATAAGATGTAATAGTACAGCTTACTAAAGCTGCACTTCCTGCACTGACCACTGACTTTCAGTCGCTTACGAGCCTCTGAGGCTTCTAAATCCTGCACTGAAACCTGCTCAGAACCTGCACTGACTCTCACGGCAGGCTCTGCGTTCCGTCTGGGTATGTCGGCCCTTTCACAGTCTTTCGAGCCTTGAAAAGGAGTTTTTCCTGCCAGGAAAATCAGATTTTCAAGCCCCGACGAAATTACTGACTGGCTTTTTGAAATAAGTTTACACCGCCTTTTCCCGCCCAGCCGCTTCAGTGCAGGAAAAAGCCTGAACCAGTGCAGGAAAAACAACGAAAAATCCTGCCTAACTGCCTTATAATCAGTAGTCAGTGCAGGAAGTGCAGGAAAGTAACCTGACAATCCAAGCGACTTTGTCGATTACTTCATATTCATTACAGTTTAAACGTGGCGCGGAGCATGACGGTGCGACCTACGAGGTTCGTGGTATGCACGAAGCGGTCGGTATCGACGAATGAGGTACGCGTGTATTGGCGCACATCGAGGAGATTTTCTCCTGTGAGTTTCCATACTACTCGCTTTGCCTTATACTGAATTGATGCTGAGAGCATGGAGGCATCCTTGTACTTGCCAGGCTCTACCATGTTGTGCATATAGTTACATGTGCTGCGTATCTCAATGGCTGGTATCGGGAAGACTGCAACCGAACCAGTACAGCGGAGATTGTCGGACGACTGGCGTGAGGATGTGGTGCGCATGAAGTTCTTTCCATAGTCGCCCCTGATGTTTGTCTCAAGCCACGGAACTGGCGTAACGTCAGCTTGCAGACGCACGCTGTAGCCCGTATGGTAAGAGGTGACAAGACTGTTCTGCATCATATACTCACTGCTACCCCACGACACATTGGTATTGGCAGAGAGCTTCGTGAAAATGGACAGTATGTTCTTCGACGCATTGATACCTCCACTTGCTGACCGCGAATGGCTGTCACGGAATATAGACGTACTCTCTGTTGCCGTCTGGCTCACTGTGCGAGATGAGAGCACATTGCGTTTGCCTTGACTGTAACTGGCATTTGCTCCAAAGGTAAAGTAGCTGAATGGCACTTGCTTGGTGTATCGAAGGTCGGTGCTCCACGACTGGCTCTTGACTATCACTCCCGATGCTGCGGAAGTGCTGCGATAACTCGTCTGAACAGGCGTGTTAAGAAGATCCATGATGTCGCCGGCAGCGTTGCTGAACCCACTGCTAAAGTTCAGTTCAGATGTTGCGTTGAAAGTGTAGCGAAGAGAAACATGTGGTTCTGCAAACACCTCAGACATTGTAGTGCGTTTGTTATCGTATTTTGAAAGATAGTTCAGGTTCAAAATCTTCATATTGAGTCCCATCGATGAATAGAGCTTCTTATTTGCCGATGTCCATGAGGTGGAAGGGTTGACGCTTGGCACGAGCTTCCATCCGCTCATTCGCTGGTTTTGGTCAGCAAAGCCTGGCTTTATGAGTTCCGTCTCAATGAAGTTATAGTTTGCAGTGAGATCGATGGGCATGTCTATCTTCCATTTGCTTCCAAGTTTTACCTGTAGTGAAGTGCTATGGCGCGTGTTGAGCTGAGTACTCTGACCTCTCTGCGAAATATCATTCATCAGCATCAACACCTCGGGTGTGCGGATGAAATCGACATTGCTTGTAAACGACAATTTCTTCCCAGCCATACGAATGGTTCCCCAAAAGTTGTTGTGCAGATTGATTGAAGTAGCATCCCTGTGCTGACTGTTCAACTTGGCCTGGGTGGGACTTTCGTTCGTGAGACACTCGACTATGTCGCTTTGCACAGCAAAGAATTGTGCCTTTGCGCTGAAAGTGTCAGAGAAATAATGATTGCTGGCATTGTTCTCAAACTTCACGCTGAGCATAGGGCGATGAGCCTTGGCAAGCGGACTGACCGACTCGGAGATATGGATGTTATCACCTCCTGCAAAGTAGAAAGCCTCAGAACTGGCACAGCTGTTCATGCGCTCGTAGGTGTAATCTGCATTGACCCTGACCTGTCGCACACTGTCAATCTTCTGAATGGCATTGAGGCTGCCATAGCCATTTGTGCGATAGACCGATTCGCCCACACCGCTGACGGCCTGTCCCCACGCAGGGAGCTTGTCGGTAGCCAGCGAACCGAAACTGCCGCCGCCAGAGTGGTTGACCATATCGTAGAGACCAAAGTTGCCGCTGTTGCTATATTTCGCAGAAGTAAGCAACTGGAAGTTATCGGTAAACATCATGCCAGTAGCACCCGCTGCGTACAAGACCTTGCTCTCCCTCACGCCAACGCCAAGCTCTGGTTGTCCAAATGGCTTGAACTGTGCCTTTTTGCTCAGTTTCACATTGATAGCCACGGCATCGCTCTCTTCGTCAGCATCTATTTTGCGATGCTTGTGGTGCTTCATGATGTCCACCTGAGTGGCATATTCGGCAGGGATATTCTTCGTGGCAAGATTGTAGCGGCCTCCCAGCATGTCGAGACCGCCGATATAGAAGTTCGAAATGTCCTTGCCCATATAGCTGATGGCACCATTATCCGAGACGCTGATGCCTGGCAGATTCTTCAGTCCGTCTTCGAGCGTCACATCACCTTTCCTGAGAAATGATGCGAGGTTGTATGAAAGCGTGTCACCCCGTTGCCGCAGCGGGTCGGGCTTTACCGTCACCTCCTTCAGCGAAATGGCTTTGGGTGTCAGCACCATGTCCTTCTTAATAACACCTCCCCTACTGGGGGAGGCGGGGAGGGGGCTTGACTCCTTCTCATAGCTGATGTGGGTGAACTGTAGCGCCAACTCTCCGCTGGGCGTACTCTTTACCTCCAGCGAATACTCGCCCTTCACATTCGTGCTGGTGAACGCCAGCGTCTTGCTGCCGCTCACCAGTTTCACAATCACATCGCTCACTGGCTTGTTCTGCAGGTCAATCACCCGTCCTGTCACCTTTACCTGTGCTGATGCCGACGCCGCCAGCGCTATAAATATTATAATGTAGAGGAGTCGCTTCATTATCATTATTTCAATTCAAGTGGTTGATACTTATGTCCCTTCTCCGGCACATACAATCCTCCTACAAACTGATAGTTTTCGTTTTCACTTTTTCCGTAAGTATGAAAGATCGTTTTTGGCCCAGTCATATAAAACATAGGATTAGTAAGGTATAAGCGATTGACAAACACGGTATTCTTCTGTTTCTGCATTTTCTCTCTTGTTGTTTTCTCGAATGGTACCACAGTATTTCTCATACGTCGCTCTTGTATGACGAACTCCGAGACCACCGAGCCTGCAGAATATGTGATGGGTACTGTTTCCTGATAAATGCCAATCAGCTTGAACGTATGGATACCCTCATCATCTGCAGCGTATGTTATCAAGCCTGGTAATCCCTGCAATTTCCAAGGACCGGCAACGGTAGGAATGTCCTCGGCATAAAGTACATTCCATGTCTTGCCACGAAACTTTCCATTCGCTTTTTGGCACAGATAGCCGCAAACAGAATCGCTTCCTTCCACCATGTTCCATGTTGGCGTTTCTGTATCTTCAGTTACCTCATACTGAAGTGGCGGAATCGATTCGAGCGTAATGGTCTTGCCTTCCGGATAGCCAACCGTAGTCGTGGCGATATGCATCAGCGCCTCATTATGCATGAACCAGAAGTGGTCTTCGCCTATCTCCATGTCTCTTTGCTGCTGAAACAGATAGCGTTCGTAAGTCCATGTCTTCCACACGCCATCGCCCACCTGCAAGGCCAGACGGATGGAGTCGGTGACAGGATGTTTTTCCGCATCGGATGTGTTGATGGAATACTGATACACTGCCGTAAACTTTGTCTGGCACAAAGTATCAAGCTTTTCGTTGTCTCGTGTAAGCATCTGTGCCTGCGCTGCTATCGTCAGCGCGAGGGCCATCATGGTTGCTAAAATCTTTTTCATAGTTCTATTCCAATTCTAACGGCTGATACACATGCGCCTTGTCATTCACGTACACTCCGTTGATGAGCATGCCCTCGTTGTCGTAGGCGGTGTCGGCAAAGTGGAGGTCGGTGATGTAGTAATGCGGATTCTTCAGGTATTGCCTGTTGCCGAAGGTTTTGTTGCGGTTCTTGATGAGCTTTTCTTCGGAAGTCTTCGAGGTGATGGCACTGGTCTCGTAGTAGATGGGCGCAGCAGCGTGCTGAAGGTCAGTGAGCGTGAAGCGGTGGATGCCGTCGGCTTCTGCCTCGACAACCAAGCCGGGCAGTCCGCAGAGCTTCCACGGACCTGCCGTGGTGGGGATGTCCTCACAGTAGCGCACTGTCCACCGCCGTCCGTGCAGTTGGCAGGTGGCGGTCTTGCACAGGTAGCCACTGATGGTCACGGTATTATCGGTGAGCTTCCAGTCGATGGGCCTCCTTACCTCCTGCGTCTCGTAGATAGAAGGAGGAATGGCATCGCGAACGGTTGTCTTCCCGTCAGGGTAGTTCGTCCACACCTCGGGCATCATGCAGTACGACTCCGACCGCAGCAGCGGCAGTTCTTCTTCGCTGAAGAAGTCGTAGCCTCCCAAGTATTCCCTCGCTTTTAATCCTATGAAATCGGTGGCTGCCCGCTCCTTGCCTTCCGCCCATTCTCGTTCCTTGCGGAACTTGCGGTAGGGGAAGCAGCGCGTGCAATGCTGTCCCACCAGCAGGCACAGCTTCATGCGGTCTGTCACTGGTTTTCCGTCGGCATCCTGCGTGTGGCACTCGTAGTCGTACACCGCCACGAGGCTCGACGTGTCGATGCTGTCTTGATGGATCTTGGCCGCAATCATCGCTGCCTTCAAGTCGGCAAGTCCGTCGTCTTGCGCCTGCACCTGCGTCGGCACCGTCAGCGCAAAGGCCATCATTGTCACTATAATCTTTTGCATGTCGATAAATGTTTATAGGGTTAATACGCTGCAAAAGTAGAGGGAAAGGGTGATAGTTCCAGCATTTTTCGGTTTACAAACGGTTTACAAGTGATTTGTAAACCCAGTTTACAAGCAGTTTCCAGGGATTTTTCGTAATTTTGCAGCTGTTATGAGACAAACAGCTACAATTCTTTGCCTGTTGATGGCGATGCTGACTTCCTGCCAATCGGAGCATGAGCGACAGGTGAAAATGATGGAAGACCTGTTGGAGGCCACGGACAATTACGAAGTGATGCCTAACGATTCCGACGCCCGTGCCGTGCTCTTCTATATGGAGCGACATGGTTCACCTCGCGAACTGCAGCAGGCGTGGCGCATGATGGCGAAGATGTACCGCCGCCACGGGGCACTGATGTACGAGGGCTTCGCCTACGAGATGGCCGCCGACTGCGTGGACTCACTGAGTGCAGACTTCGACCCGCGCGCCTTGGCCGAGATATGCTATGAGTGGAGCATCAACCAACAGTTCTCCTTTGACGATGAGTTAGCAAAGCAAACAGCCCGGCGAGGCATGGAATTGGCACAGCAGGCGGGTGACACATTATTATATTATAGGTGTATGGGGCGGGAGGCAAACGTGGCATTGACAGAGAACAGAGATGAGCACTTCATGCCCACCGCCTACCAGGCTTTCAGTGAGCTGTGGCAGCGGGGACGGAAAGACTGGGCCGTCGATGCCTTCGTTCCCTATTTATCCTATCTCTTGAACGACGACCGCAAGGATGCCTATCTGCCCGACTCGATGAAGCTTTGGATGCAACGCTATGAGCAGTACACCCGCGAAGATTTGGAGCATGTGGGATCGTATGCCGCCATACAGCACTGGGAGTTGCGGGGCGACTACCATCTGCGATTGGATGATTTCGACTCCGCCCACTATTACTACATGAAGCTCGACCATCCGTGGAACTATGTCCACTTGCAGGGCTACGAAAGGCTGATGAACCTCTACAACAAGTTTCCCGACCGCGACCCAGATTATGAACTGCGCGCCAAGTTCGACTCCAAATACGTTGAGGGCTATATGGACGTGAAGAAAGACCGCTTCTTGGAGAATGAGGACGAGTACCGCCAGCGCAATGTGCTCATCAACCATGAGCTGGAGCTGGAACATGAACGAACCTTGCTCGCTTGCGGGCTATTGCTGCTATTAGCGGTCGTCGGTTTTGCTGCATACTACCTCTATAAGCTAAGGCGTGAACACCGCGAGACGCTGGAGCAGAACCGAGAGTATGCCGAGATGCTCCGTTTGCTGAAGCAACAGGCACGCCCCAGCATCCTCGACACCGACATCGCCCGCCGCTTTCATGATCTCTCCTCGCAAGATGCCCACCCGACGGCCGAGGAGTGGCAGGCTCTCCGCAGCGAGATTGACCGTCAGCATCCCCAGCTATTCGCCACCCTCCAGCAGCAGTATGCTGAGCACCAGCCCGACCAAACGCTATCCGAACAGGAGCGCCACGTCGTCAGTCTCATTGTCATCAAGTGCAGCCCTTTGCAGATGTCGGTCCTCATGGTCTGCACCAAGAGCAACGTCAGCAACCTGCGCCGCCGCCTCTATACCAAGCTGACGGGCAAGGACGGTAGCGGCACCGACCTTGACAGATATATTACGGAGCTGTGTAAGTAAGAGTTCTGGAGGGAGCATCGCTGCGGCCTCCAGAATCGTCCCGGGTACTACTCGTTTTGTATATACTAACTTTACTTAAAGCTTTATGATATCTATTGAAACATCGTCTGCTTGATGAGCTGCTGGATGTCGGCAGGCGTGTCCTTCATCCGACAGCAGTCGACGATGTATTTGCGCAGTTTTTCGGGTATCGCCTTCTGCTTCTTCCAGATGTCGTGACGCTTCTTCCACGTTCCCTTGTAGGTGTATTTGTCAGTCAGGATGACGGCGTCCTTGATAGGTTCGCGCCCCATCTCCATGTACCAGCCGTCCTTGAGGTAGTAGGTGCCGTACTCGTGAGGTATCACCACGCACTTACCCTCCTTGGTCAGGGCAATCTCGGCGCAGGCATACTCACCGTCGGCACCATAGTACTTGAACTGGATGTAACCGGTCTGCTTGCCGCACATCACTTTCTTCTCGCCCTCCCACTGCATCGACTCCATGAACCACACGCCGACGATTTCTTTATCATCAACTTTCGCGTTGACTTTGTCTTTGTCCGTCACGACTCGGCCATTTCCGAGTGAACTCGGATGGCTCTCGCTGTTCCGTCCATTCTGGGCACTTGCCTGCAGCGCACTCATGAGTGCCACTGCCATTACTAACATTACCTTCTTCATAAGTTTTACGTTTTTTGTTTGGTTAGACATTTGTTGAATTGACGCTGCAAAGGTAAGCACTTTCTGCTCTTGCTCCAAGCATCTGAGTTTGCATCTGATTTGCATTCGCTTTGCAATTAGTTCAGGCACCGATGGAAAGAATGAATTCGTCCCACTCGCGGGCGCCGCCCTTCCGTCCGAACACCTTCTTGTAGAGTCGGCTGCGCACGGTGCTGATGGTACTCATGTCGCGTGCCAGCACGGCGGAGATGTCCTTCGGCGCGATGCGAAGTTTGATGAGCAGACATGTCTGGTATTCGAGTTCCGACATGCTATGCAGCCCGCGCAGCTGACTGATAAAGCCCGGATATACTTTTCTGACCTGGCCCTCTATCTCCTGCCAGTCGTCATCCTTTAGCCGCTGCCCGGTAGCGATGCGGCGCTGCAATGCCTCGTAACGGTCGGAAGCGAAGTAGGCCGTCTCTACCGACTCAATAGCCTGTCTGACGGTTTGCGGACGCTCCTGCCGCACCTCCTGAATCTGCTGAAGCTGGAGTTGCAGCTGCCTACGACGTCGGCGGGCGACGATATTGCTCGACGCAGCAAGGACGATGACAATTGCAATGGTTGCCATGAGCCACTGTATATAGTTAGCCTGCTGGCGCTCCTTAGCCGAGAACACGTAGCTTGCCCTTTCTTCTGAGTTGTCCCTTCTGGAGTCTGCTACGACGATGTTTCTGATTTCCGTGCCCCATTCCTCAGCAACGTAATCTGCACGGCGATAGGTATAGAGCACGCCATTGCGCTGGATGACCATCGTCGAGTCGTCCTTAACAATCAGCGGTCGCGGGTCGTCACCTTCTATATATACGTGTTCGCCGCCGCCCTTGTCAATCAGGGTTATGGTGCGCTGCGAGCCGGGCCTTACCACCAGTCCCGACTCCGTCCTGGTCAGGCAGCACTGGTACATCATGCTGTCGCCGTCGTAAAGTTGGAGGGCCGTTCCCTCTTGTTCTGACAGCGTATCATTAGGAAGTTCATACGGATATTCCACCAGCCAGAGCGTCCAGGCGCCCTGAAGGAGGTACTGGTCGTCGACGTTCTTATAGTTGCACCCAAGTACAAGGCACAAAGCCATCCATAATAGTATTTGTTTCATTGCTCTTGTTTTTGCATGCAAAGTTAAGCAATTCCCTGCACACAAGCAACGATTGTTGTTTGCATTCGGTTTGCAAATGGTTTGCATCTGAAGTTTTTTTGCATAGGTACGGTAGAAAGCCAAGGATTTTTTGTAATTTTGCAGCCGTTATGAATGACTGGTTATTGGCCGTACTACCCTTGCTCGCAGGCTGGCTGCTCGACCTCGCACTGGGCGACCCCCAGTGGCTGCCGCACCCCATCGTGTGGTTCGGCAAGGCCATTGCCTTCTGTGAGCGTCGCCTGAACAAGGGCAGCCACCGACGGGCGAAGGGCGCTGTCACGGCTGTCGCGCTGATTGCCGCCGTGTTCTTCGGCATCTGGCTCCTGCGACGTTTCATCCCCATAGAGGCGAGGCTTCTCCTCGACACGCTCATCGTCTTCTACTGCCTCGCCGGAACGACGCTCATCCGCGAAGTACGCGACGTATTCATTGCCCTCGACCGCTCACTCGACGAAGGACGGCGACAGGTGGCGCGCATCGTCGGGCGCGACACTTCCGAACTCTCTGCCCAGGAAGTGCGGACGGCTGCCCTCGAGACGCTGGCCGAAAACCTCAGCGACGGCGTCATCGCCCCACTCTTCTGGCTGGCGCTGCTCGGTGTTCCGGGTATGCTGGCCTACAAGATGGTGAACACGCTCGACTCGATGATTGGCTACAAGACCGAACGCTACCGACAGTTCGGCTGCTGGGCAGCCCATATCGACGACATTGCCAACTACATTCCCGCCCGACTCACCGCCCTGCTGATGGTGGTGGCTGCGGGGAAACCGCAGCTCGCGACGTTCGTCTGGAAGAACGGCCGTAACCACGCCTCGCCCAACAGCGGCTACCCGGAAGCGGCACTGGCCGGAATACTCAACTGCCGCTTCGGCGGCCCGCACTACTACTTCGGTCAGCTCTTCCCGAAGCCCTACATCGGCACCAACGACCGTCAGCTGACAACTGACGATATGAAAACAGCCGTCCGCATAAACCGGACGGCTGAGGTGATGATGATGGTGCTGTTGGTTGCCCTCAGAAGTATTTGGTAATCTTCGCCGACGCGAAGTTGTTCATCTCGTTCATCATACGCACGGCGGAGTCGATGATGGGGAAGGCACAAAGGGCACCCGTGCCTTCGCCGAGGCGCAGGCCAAGACTGAGCAGGGGTTTGGCGTCTACAATATCAAGCATCCTCTTATGACCGCTCTCGTCACCCTGATGGGTGAAGACCATATAATCCTGAGAGGCGGGATAAAGTCGGATGGCTGCGATGGCGCAGGCAGTCATAATGAAGCCGTCGACTAATATAATAAGGTGTTGCTCGGCAGCACGGAGCATGGCCCCGATGGCTGCAATCATCTCGAAACCGCCGAAGTAGCGGAGCGGATCGCCGTGATACCGCTCTATCGCACGAGAAAGTACATCGTATTTGTGCTGAATACCAGGCTTGTCAAGTCCTGCCCCTGCACCTATACAGTCTTTCAGGGGAATATGGCCGAAAAGGTGCATCCAGATGCTGGAGGGCGAGGTGTTGCCGATGCCCATCTCGCCGATGCTCACAATGCGGCAGCCCTCGGCGGTACAGGCGTCGACCAAGTCGACGCCCACGAGCAAGGCGCGGTCGAACTCGACGTCGGTCATAGCGGGCTCGTAGAGGAAGTTGCGGGTGCCGCGGGCAATCTTGCGGTCGATGATGCCGGGGACGCCCGTGAAGTCGTAATCGACACCCACATCGACGATGCGCAGCTTGAAGCCATGCTGACGGCAGAACATGTTAACACCGCCGCCGCCACGGGTGAAGTTCAGCATCTGCTGCCACGTCACCTCACGCGGCGACACACTGACGCCCTCGCGCTCAATGCCGTGGTCACCGCCGAGAAGCAAGTGACAAGGATGTGCCAACGACGGTTCCAGCGACTGCTGGATGAGGCACACCTGCATGGCCAGTTCTTCCAGGCGCCCTAACGAGCCTTTGGGCTTGTTCAGGTTGTCTATCTTGTTTTGTATCTCTGCCTGCAGTCGCTTGTCTGTAGGCTGTATGTCAAACTGTTTCATTTTACTTGATCTTTACCGCGATGCCACTCACCATCAGAATGACCTCGTCGGCCCTTTGTGCGATGTACTGGTTCATCCAGCCTTCCAGGTCGGTGAACTTACGCTGGAGGGCATTGTCGCTGACACCGCCCAGCCCTATCTCGTTGGTGACGAAGATATAGGTGGCATCGTGGGCAGTGAAAGCATCGAACTCGCGCCTGGCTGACTGGAGCGACTTCTCCACATCAGAGTCGTTGGCGTAGAAGAAGTTCGTCAGCCAGAGCGTGACGCAGTCGATGACGACGACGCGCCCCGTCAGGTCGTGACGGCTCAGCACGCGCTCCTCCTCGATGTTCGTCCACTGCGGCCCGCGCCGCTCCTGATGGCGGCGCACCCGCTCGCGGAATTCGTCGTCCCAGATGTGAGCCGTGGCGAGATAGACGGGATTCGGGCTGAGCGAGAGTGCCAGCTGCTCGGCTTGGGTGCTCTTGCCTGAACGTTGTCCGCCGGTGATGAGTATGACGCGCTTCATAATTCGGGAATTGATATGTTCTGCGAACAGACGACGAGGATGACCGTCAGCTCAACAAGCAGACAGACCGCTCCGCAGCAGTCGCCGGTATACCCCCGGATTCTGCGCCAGATAAGCAGATAGAGGAAGTACATCACAATACAGGGAATGAAGAACAGCAGTTCCCAGGTGATGCCCGTCAGCCAGATAAAGCCCGCAATCGGCAGCAGACCATGCACGGCCAGGCTGATGCCTGCCTTCACGTCAATTTTCCGATAGACCATCCTGGCCTTAGCCTCATCCTCACGCCGGGCGTAGGGCATCATCATCACCAGCTCTGAGGCAACCATCTTGGCAAAGGGGTCGGCGGCAAAAATGGTGACGGCGGCCACCGTCGGCGTCATCGAGCAGAGGGCTGCGGCGAGCAACAGGAAATAAATGACGAGACCGATGACACCATAGGTGCCGATGTGCGAGTCTTTCATAATGGCCAGAATCCGCTCACGGTCGTTGCCACCGCCAAAGCCGTCGAGGAAGTCGGCGAGCCCGTCTTCATGAAGGGCGCCGGTAACAAGCAGCCGCACGACGATGGCCGCCAGCACGGCAATTGGGTAAGGCATATACTGGCTGACGCCCCAGAGCGTCAGCGCCATCAGTCCACCCGTCAGCCAGCCCACCAGCGGCCAGTGCTCGACGACCGCCTTAAAGCACTCCCTCGGCGGCTCATGGAGTCGCCAGAAAGGCAGCCGCGTGAAGAATATGAACGATGCCCATATCCGGTCATACCATCTTGTCTGATCAATGTCTGTCTGCATAATTATTGGATTTTGCTTGCAAAAGTACAAAAAATAATTGTAACTTTGCAAGCTGAAACGAAATAATGACCAAGAAGATGAAAAGAATAGCCTTTTACCTGCTCGTAGCCGCAGTCCTCGGCGCCTGTTCAGGAAAGAGCGCCAGACAGCAGACGTCTGGCAACGAAGCAACGGCCGACTCCGCCGTCAGCATCAGCGTCAAGTACGCCACAGGCTTCAGCGTGCGTGATTCCCTCGGCATGCGACTGGTCGATATTGGCAAGAAAGACCACTTCGCACTCGTCGGCACCGACGACGTCAGAGTGCCCGACGGCTACACGAAGGTGCGGGTGCCCATCAAGAGCACCATCTGCATGACCGCGCTTCAGCTGTCGAACTTCACCGTGCTCGCTGCCCACGACGTGGTGAAAGGCATCACGGGCACGAAGAACCTCTTCAACCAAGACATACTCGAAAGAGTGAAGGACGGCCGCATCGTCAAGATCGGCATGGAGGGTGAGTTCGACACGGAGCTCATTCTCGCCGCCAACCCTGACGTCATCTTCATATCACCCTCGAAGCGCGGCGGCTACGACGCCATCAGCGAGACGGGCATCACGCTCGTGCCCCACCTGGGCTATCAGGAGACCGACCCATTGGGACAGGCCGAGTGGGTGAAACTGGTCGGAATGTTCATTGGCAGGGAGAAGGAGGCCAATACACTTTTCGATGGAATCGAAAAGCGCTACAACGGGCTGAAGGAGAAGACGCAGCATGTTGACCAGCGCCCAACGGTTTTCAGCGGCGAGATGCACTACGGCACGTGGCACGCCGTTGGCGGCAAGAACTACCTGGCACAGATTTTCCGCGACGCAGGTGCCGAGTATGTCATCAACGACGACGAGACGAGCGGCGAGAACCTGGAGTTTGAGAAGATGTATGCCCTCGCGGCCAATGCCGACTACTGGCGCATCCTCAACAGCTTCCCCAGCGAGTTCAGCTACGAGGCGCTGAAAGCCTCGGAGCAGCGCAATGCCCTCTTCAAGGCCTTCAAGGAGCGGAAGGTCGTCTACTGCAATATGCGCAAGCAGCCTTACTACGAGATAACGCCTGTGGAGCCCGACGTGCTGCTGAAGGACTTTGTCGCCATCTTCCACCCCGAACTGGTGGAACCCGACTACGAGGGGAAGTACTACCGTAAGCTATGAAGAGCTATTGGAAGTTTATCATTCTGACTGCCGCCCTGGCCGTACTGCTGGTGGTCAACCTGCTGCTGGGCACGGTAAGGATACCCATTGCTGAGATTCTGACCATCCTTACCGGTGGCGAGGCTGATGAAGTGGCGACGAACATCGTGCTGCAGTCGCGCCTGCCGCAGGCTCTGACGGCCATTGTGGCAGGAGCCGGACTGGCGGTCAGCGGACTGCAGATGCAGACCGTCTTCCGCAATCCGCTGGCAGGACCCTCGGTGCTCGGCATCAGCAATGGCTCTGCCCTCGGCGTGGCCTTTGTCGTGCTGCTCTCTGGCCGCCTGGGCGGAGTGGCCCTCAGCCGTCTTGGCTACTTAGGCGAAGCGGCCATGAGCGTGGCGGCCATTGTCGGCGCCCTGGCCGTAATGCTGCTCATTCTCTGGGTGTCTGGGCGGGTAAAGGGTAACGTCACCTTATTGATAATAGGCGTGATGATCGGCTACCTGGCCAACGCCATCATCGGCGTGCTGAAATACCTGTCGCCTGAGGAGGACGTGAAGTCGTTCGTCGTCTGGGGCTTAGGCTCGTTCTCACGGGTGAGTGGCGACGAGATGCTGCTCTTCGTCTGTCTGATGTGCGTGCTGCTGCCCCTGGCCTGCCTTCTGGTGAAGCCCATGAACCTGATGCTGCTGGGCGAGCGGTATGCCGCCAACCTCGGCCTTAACATCCGCCGGGCGCGGATGCTGGTCATCATCTCCAGCGGCGTCCTGGTGGCTATCGTCACGGCCTATTGCGGTCCCATCATGTTCATCGGCCTGGCTGTGCCCCACTTGGCGCGTGCCGTCTTCCGCACGTCCGACCATCGCGTCCTGATGCCTGCCACGGCCCTCAGTGGAGCCGTCCTGGCGCTGCTCTGCAACTTTGTTGCCCGTATGCCGGGCTTCGAGGGGGCGCTGCCCGTCAATTCGGTGACGGCACTTGTCGGCGCTCCCGTGATTGCGGCAGTACTCTTTGGCCGACGGAAGAACGACATTGGCGAATAGCACGCTACAGTATCTGCATAATCTCACGCAAAGCCGCCACCGTATGGGTGGGAATGTCTGACGGCTGTACGTCCCATCTGTTGAAAAGAATGGTATTCAGCCCCATGTCGCGGGCTCCGATGATGTCGGTCTGAAGGTTGTCGCCTATCATCATGGTGGTGTCAACCGAGGCACCGCTCTTGGCGAGGGCATAGTCGAAGAAGGCTTTCGAGGGTTTGTTGGCACCGGCATCTTCGCTGAGGATGATGGTGTCGAAGTAGTTGCGGAGGCCTGAGGCAGCCAGTTTCTTGTACTGCACCTCGTGAAAACCGTTACTCGTCATGTGCATCCGGTAGCCCCTGCCCTTCAGGTAGTCCATCAGTTCGTGAGCACCTTCGACGACGCCCGACTTCGTGGCGCAGAATTCAAGGAAACGGTCACTCATTTCCAGACAAAGGGCTTCAGTTATCTCCAGCCCCCTGCCCTCGCTGAGCGGACGGCGGAAGCGCTCCACTATCAGGTAGTCGCGCGTGATTTCGCCTCTCGAATAGCGCGTCCAGAGGTCGATGTTTGCCAGCCAATAGGCATCGTAGAATGTCTGTGGGTCAGGGAACCAGCGTTCAAGACTGAACGCTTCGAAAGTCTCTCGCAGGGCAATAACCGAGTTGCCGTGGGTGTCATAGAGCGTGTCGTCGAAGTCGACGAAAAGGTCTTTGTATTTCATGTCTGTCTACTGTTTATAGATTGTGCCATTGTCGTCAATCAGCAGGATGGTGAGTGTGCCGTTGGGTAAGAGAGGATTACAATAGGTTGAGCAATGGCGGATGATGGTGGCGGCAAATGCGTTCAGCTTGTCGGCAGGCAGTTTCTCCCACAGTTCACGTGCCAGCGTGATGTGGCTAAGGTCGATGACGCAGCCGGCCTCGCTGAGCATCTGCCCGACGAATGCCTTGTTCATCACGGCCTTGCGGCTGTGGGTATCCAGATGCCCCTCGGCTAACTTCACGGCCTTGCCCAGCATCACGCCGAGCGTAACCGACGTGAAACCGAGTTCATGGGCCATCTTCAGCGTCTCGCCGATGTAGTTGCCATACTCGACGAACGCTTGCTGGGGCAGGTCGGGATAGAGTGTCTTCACAAAGCGCTCACTCTTGCCGCCGCTGTTGATGACCACACGCTCAAAGCCCGAAGCCTTTGCCACCGTCATACATTTGCGGATGGAGTCGATGAAGGCCTCTTCGCTGAAGGGCTTCACGATGCCGCTGACACCAATGATGGAGATACCACCCTCGATGCCGAGACGGGGATTGAAGGTGCGGCGGGCAATCTCCTCACCATGGGGGACGGAGAAGCCCACCCCCACCCCCTCCCCAAGGGAGGGGAGCTGAGAGTCCATAAGGAGCGGCATGAGGTTCTTCTCGATCATCTCGCGGGGACCACGGTTGATGGCAGGTTCGCCCGGCGCATAGTCGAAGCCAGGCAGCGTGAATCGGCCGACTCCCTCGCCCCCCTCGATGACTATAGCCCCCCCGGCCTTGGGGAGGGGACGGAGGTGGGCCCTCACCTCAATGCCGTTGGTCACGTCGGGATCGTCGCCAGCCTCCTTGATGCAGTAGGCGTAGCCCTCACCATAGCCTACGGCCACGTTGATGGTCTCGCCATTGGGCAGGATGACCGGCACTTCTTCGGGCATTTCCCCATACAGCAACTTCCGCACGGCAGCCACCGCTGCCGCCGTAGCACAGGTGCCGGTGGTCAGTCCACTGTGCAGCGGAAAGAACTCGGGCAGCAGATGCTCCACGGTGCGACGGAGCCCGTAAGGGCCATTGACCGTGTGGAATGAGGCTGGCATGACGGGGTGCTTCAGTGCGATGATCTTCATGCCCAGCCGGCGTGCTTCATCCACCTTCTCCTGGAAGCCGCCCGTCAGTCCGCTTTCCTTCATCAGTATGGCGTCGGCCTTCACACTGTCAGGATAGAAGCACAGCTGTCCATCGGTGGCTCCCTGCTCATGGGCCAGTCGGATGCTGCTCTCACGGCGGAGGATGCGGTAGACGACACGGACTCCCTTCGCCTCAAGCGGTTTGAGGCGGCTGATGCTCTGAACGCCAGTGGTGGCGAAAAGTGTAAAGCCCACCCCCAGCCCCTCCCGAGAGGAGGGGAGAAGGGAAGACAGTTCGCTGTATTCATCAATCCACGTAATGTCGGGGTCGCGAGGCGGATAGATTCGCTCGTAGCGCACCACGGGAAGTCCCGCTTCGGCAATATTGCCATGCAACTGCGAAGCGAACGGATGGGCGGCATCTACAATCAGGCGGATGTCGTGCTCACGACAGAACGCCACGATGGCGGCGCGGTCGAGTGCACCGTCTATGCGCTGCCCGTGCTGCATCGCGACCTCCTGTTCGCCCGTCTTCGTGCTATAGAAGAAGGGCGAGCCTGCCTCCTCGAGCACCTCGACGGCCCTGCGGCCCTCTGTCGTTCCTCCGAATACCAGTATCATGAGGGGTCGCCTTGACGGAAGAGGTGGGTGAAGTATTTGGAATAGAGCTCGGAGAGGCCCTGACGGTTGTTGATAGCCTCGCCGACGACAATCATCGTGGTGAGCGTCAGGTTGTTGTCGTGAACAATCCTGGCAAGGTCTTTCAGCTGGCCGCGATAGATCTTCTGGTCGGGCCACGTCAGGTGGTAGCAGGCGGCGACGGGCGTATCCTCAGGATATTCCTGCAAGAGTTCGCGCTGCACGTCGTCGACGATGGCCGCCGAGAGGAAGATGCACATCGTCGACTGGCTGCGGGCCAGCAGGTGGAGCTGCTCTTTCTCGGGCATGGGCGTCCGGCCTTCGCCACGTGTCAGGATGATTGTCTGGCAGCGCTCAGGGATCGTGAACTGGCTCTGCAGTTCGGCGGCGGCGGCGAGAAACGACGAGATGCCCGGCGTGATGTGATAGTCCATGCCGTTCGCGTCGAAGAAGGCCATCTGCTCCTGAATGGCACCGAAGATGCAGGGGTCGCCAGTATGCAGACGGACGATGAAGTGGCCGCGGTCGTAGTGCTCCTTCATCAGCTGGCACTGCTCCTCGAGGGTCATGTCGGCCGACGAGCGCACGACGGCTCCCGGCTTGTGGCAGTCGGTCAGCGCCTTGGGCACCAGCGAACCGGCATATAATATAAGGTCGGCCTGCTCCAGCATCTTCCTGCCACGCACGCTGATCAGGTCAGGGTCGCCAGGGCCGGCACCGACAATCTCGATATGCCCTTTATGAGAGCGCAGGTACTTATGGTCGATGGCGAGGGCGGCCGTCCAGTTCTTACCCTTCACCTTGGGGATGATGAGCTGACCATGGTTGGAGCCAAGGATGGCCGCCGCCTCGCAGACGCTGGGCGTGCCGACGTGCTTTTCGACGGTCTTACTCGGATTAGGCACCTCCACCTTTGCCAGTTCCTCTGCCGTAAAGAACACCACCTCCTCGTCGTATTCGTCTTCGAGCATCTCCACGAACTCCTCGTCCTGCTTCACGTCGATGGTGCAGTAGCGGTGGGCACAAGGCAGCACGCCTCGATGGGCAAAAGCCTCGTCTATCTCGTCGTAGATGCTCTCATAGTCCTCGGGGTGATGCGCCAGCCCGAAGCCTATCGTTCCCACCATCGGCACGAAGTGGAGTTCAAGCATGCCGTATGGAGCCCTGCGGTTGTAGGGCGAGACGATGATGAGCAGGCGGAACTTCCGGGGGTCGGCCTCGGCGATGTCACGGATGATGGTCACGTGCTCTGGCTTTGTCGCCTCCAAGTAGTCCGTTCCCTCGTCGCGGGCCTCGATGAGCAGGGCCGTCGGCTGACGGTTGACGAAAGCAAAGATGCAGTCGTTCATGTCGTCGATGTCGCTGGCTACGGGCCAGTCGAAGCGTTTCTCAAAGGTGTCGAGCGCCCAGAGTCCCGCATTGTCGCTCTGCGTGGTGATGACTGGTCTGGCGCCCAGCACATCCGCAATGGTCTGCGCCAAGTCGTTGGCCCCTCCGATGTGACCAGAAAGCACGGAAACGGCGTTCCTTCCGAAACTGTCGATACACACCACGGCAGGGTCTTCGTGCTTGTCGTTGACATACGGCGCAATGGTGCGCACGCAGATACCCATTGCCCCGATGAACACAAAGCCGTCGAAGTCGTTCCAACGCTTGCCGACATCAGTACGCTGAATCACCGTCCCCCGCAACTGCCTCTTAATCGTGCCAGCAACGTCTTTCCTTGCTTCACTAATCTGTATAATCGCTATTTTCTTCATTGGTATTGGTAGTCAAATTATTGAATAAGGACTTTAATCCTGCTATTTCAGCAGTATCCTACCCTCGTTGCCCTCCAGCACTTGCATCTGCTGGATGGCTATCTGATTCAGTTTGACGAGTCGTTCGCCCTGAGGTACGCCGTCATCAATTAAAACAGCATTTATATTCTCCATATTCGAGAGGCAGATGAGTTCGTTAATCGTTGCATAGTCGCGGATATTGCCTTTGAGGTCGGGATTCGCCTCGCGCCATTGCTTGGCAGTCATTCCAAACATCGCAACATTTAGCACATCGGCCTCCTCAGCGTAAATAATGCTTGACTGTGCAGGGGTTACCTCCTCTGGAATCAGATGGCGCTTGATGGCATCGGTATGTATGCGGTAGTTAATCTTCGAGAGTTCACGCTTGGCCGTCCAGCCTATCAGTTCCTGCTCCTTAGCTTTCAGACGTTGGAACTCCATGACCAAGTAGAGTTCGAATTCCACAGATACCCAATTTGCAAATTTAAAGGCAATGTCTGACCTGGCATAGGTCCCACCATAACGGCCTGCCTGAGAAATAAGTCCAATAGCATTAGTAGCCTCAATCCATTGAGTGGGTGAGAGGGTAAACGCATTCAGACCTGCCTGAGTTCTAAACCCCTCGAATTCGAGGGGGTTAAAATTCGGATTGTAGAGTGTCTCCCACAATCCAAGATACTCAATGGTGTTGCGGTTACGCATCCAGTTGGCAATCACACCTGCTGGATCAGTCTCATTTTTCTGTTTAGCGATATCGGTGATGCAGATATAGTCAATGCCATCTTTTGTCATCGTCCGGATGTTTGCATCCTTCACTGTTATTGTCTTTTGTTTTGCCATAATCATCAAACTTTTACTCGTCACTATCCTTGTTGTCATAATAGCCGGCTTCGTAGCCTTCTTCGTAGCCTAACTGATATTCCTTCCGCTTCTTTCCCTTGTAGCGGCAGGCGTCGTCGTACTGGCCACCCCAGCCGTTGTCCATCACGGCGTCGTCTTCACCGTTGTCATAGCCGGCTTCGTAGCCCTCCTCGTAATAGCGGGATATGGTCACTTTAGGGGATGCCGGTTTTTCCACGACGGGAGGTGTTGACGGTTCTTGTGACGGCTTTGTCTCATTGACAGTTGTAGCAGGAAGAGGAGTAACAGGACTGGGGGTAACAGGTGGAGAGTACACAGGCTGCATCTCGTGCTGTGGTGCTGGCACAGCTTGCTCAACTTGTGCCTGTGGTTTGGCCTCCTCTCTTTGCCTACAACCACAAAAGAGGCAAACAAAGAGGCTAAGGACAATGATGTCGGTATTGTTTAAGCAGTAATACTTCATAGGTCGCATTTGTATCGTGTGCAAAGTTAGCAAATTACTTAGAGACTACCAAGGGAAACAGCAAAAAATGCATTTTAGTAAATGTGACAATGTGACTGTGACATTAAGGTTTTCGCTCTCAAGAGCCTCCTCATAAACGCGAGGAGCCAGTTGAGTTACGTGAGGAGCCGCCTCGCAACAATCAGCCACTCCCCTAGGTCGGCCTGCCCCCATTTTCCTCGTTTGACTCAGCGGAAAGCTTTCAATATATCGATGGGATTATGGTCGTTGAGCTGGACATGGAGCGGTGGATCCTGGCTGAGCGAGAGGGCGGCGCAGGCCTCGTCCCAAAGCAGGCGGCTGTCGGCTGGGACATGGGGGCTGCTGACGCTGTTGAAGACGATGACGCCACCGGGGGCGAGCATCGTGAGCACCTTCGACATGATTTCCTTCAGGCGGCCGCCGTGTCCGCCGATGAAGACGGCGTCGGGGAGGGTTGTAGGGAGGGGAGTTTGTAGGATACCCGGGGCACCGAAGCGGCGGGCGTTTTCGTGGATGATGGCCTCGCACTCGGGGCGTATTTCGAAGGCGTGGATTTCGAGATGGGGGAACAGCAGACGGGCCTCGATGGAGACGCTACCCGTGCAGAAGCCGATGTCCCAGAAGACGTGACGACGGGGCAGGTCGAGGGCTTGGAGGGTGAGCAGGCGGATGGGCATCTTGGTGATCATCTTCTCCCGGCCGTCGAGGAGGGCGAAGCTGGCGTCGGGGAGGCCGAAGGGTTTGGCAGTGGCACCGCCACTGCATAGCGAACAAGAGGTGAGGATGAGACAGTTGGGGGAGGCGAAGGTGCGCTGGGCAGCGGCTTCGAGGGATAATGTGGAGACTGTTTCTTCGTCGGGATTGCCGAGGTGCTCGCCAATGTGCATCAGATAGTTGGTGTAGCCGTAGTCGAGCATGTGCCAGGCGATGGCGGCAGGGGTGTGCTGGCGGTCGGTGAGCACGCCGATTTTGGAAGTCCGCTCAATGAGGGCGCGGTCGAAAGCCGGCCAGGGGCGGCCAGTCAGCGAGACGATGTGCATGTCGTGATAGGGCATCAGCAGTCGGTGGGCCAGCATCTGGAGCGAGTTGAACGACGGATAGACCGTGATATCGGCATCAGGCATCCGGCTGCGAATGGTGTTGGCAAAGCCGAAGAACAGTGGGTCGCCGGAGGCGAAGATGATGAGCCTCCCCCCACCCCCTCCCGTAGAGGGGGAGTCTGCCCTACAGAGGGAGCCATACTGCTCGAAGACGGCATCGAGGGGGACGGTAATGTCAATCCACTCGGCGTCCTTCGGCAGTAGCGGTGCCACGATGTCGTGATGGCGCTTGCCGCCAGAAAACACCTTGCCGTTCTTGATAACGTCCAGCACTTCAGGCGGGAAAAACGGCTGTGGGTTGTCGCTGATTCCAATAACGATGAACATCATAGATCACGGCCAGGCTTTAGTTGTGCGGCATCGTCGAAGGTCAGGATGGCGTTGCAGAGAGTGGCGGCGAGGTTGGAGCCGCCCTTGCGCCCCTCAACGATGATCTTGGGAATGTCGCGGAATGGCTTCACCATGTGCTTCGACTCGCGGACGTGGACGAAACCTACGGGGGCGGCGATGATGCCTGCCGGATGGGCTTTGCCTTTGCGGATGAGGTCGCAGAGCTCCATCAGCGCCGTAGGAGCGTTGCCGAAGGCGAAGAGGGCATCAGGGTGTTCCTCGACGGCGAGACGGATGCCGGCCTGAGTGCGTGTAATCCCCTGTGCGTCAGCCATCTCAGCCACGCGAGGGTCGCTCAAATAACATTTGGCCTCGATGCCCAAGCGCTGGAGGGCGCCCTTGCGGATGCCGCTGACGACCATCGTCACGTCGGTCACGATGGTCGTCAGCGTGCCGTCCTTCACCTTATTATATAATAGCTCCACAGCCCCTGGGTCAGTATGGAGGATGTTCTCCATATCGAAGTCGGCGGTGGTATGGATGGCGTGGAGCAGGGCCCATTGATGGTCTAAGGCATAGTCACCCTTCAATTCTCCAAGAATGGTGCGGAAGGATTCTATCATAATGTTCTGACCAATCTTATTGCCTTCGTTCGCTTCATCGCGATAATACCCACGAGGCGTAATAATCAGCTTACGCCCCTCGCCATTTGGAGAGTTTATATACGACTGTGAGTTGCCAATGATGATGACGGTGAACATATCTACGTCCTCAGGGTCAAAGGCTCCAAGGGTCGTCACCTTCACCTCCTGCTCCTCACGTCCTGCTTGACGCACATAGCCGACAGGCGTCAGTTCGCTACGCTCCTGGAGGAACAGCTCCTGCAAACGGTACAACTGCCAGTAGCGGTCGTGCGACTTCGGGTTGTAGACGGCAGTCACGAAATCGGCCGCTGCCGCCGCCTTGATGCGCCGCTCTATCAGTTCCCAGGGCGTCATCAGGTCGGAGAGCGAGATGATGCACGTGTCGTGGCCCGTTGGTGCGCCAAGCAGCGAGGCCGCCTTCTGGAAAGCCGAAATGCCCGGCAGCGAGACAATCTCAATATCCGACCGGCGGGCAGCCTTCATCTCGTAGATGAGCGGTGTCATACCGTAGATGCCGGCATCGCCCGACGAGATGACGACGACGGTCTTACCCGTCTCGGCCAGATTGAAAGCCTGCTCTGCCCGCTCGCGCTCGTGGCGCATACCGGTATCGATACACGTGCAGTCGGCTTTCAGATAGTCCTCGACAAATCGGAAGTAATACTTATAGCCGACGATGGCGTCAGCCCGACGAACGGCGTCAATCACGGCGGGCGTTATGTCTTCCTTGCCGCCAGGTCCTAAGCCTGCTATGATAATCTGTTTTTTCATAATACTTTGAGGTTACAGGGTGGTCATTTCCGCTCCTTTACAATGACGTAGATGATGACGGGGGCGCCGATGAGGGGGGTGACGGCGTTCAGCGGGATGACACCCGACTCACCGGGAAGGAAGCAGACGAGGTTGCACGTCAGACCGACGACGGCTCCCATCAGAATGGTGGCAGGCATCAGGATGCGGTGGTTGTCGGTAACGATGAGCAGACGGACGATGTGGGGCACGGCCAGTCCGATGAAGGCCACGGGACCGCAGAAGGCGGTGGTGACGGCTGAGAGCAGGCCGGTGACGATGAGAAGCCAGTTGCGCACACGCAGCACGTTGATGCCGAGGTTGGCGGCATAGCCCTCGCCGAGCATCAAGGCATTGAGGGGCTTGATGAGCAGGACGGCTCCGACGAGGCCCAGGACGGTGACGCCAGCAAAGACGGGCATATTAGCCATCGAGACGCCGCCGAAGCTGCCCATTCCCCAGACTATATACGACTTGACGCCCTCGTCGGTGGCGAAAAAGTTGAGCAGCGAGATGGCCGAGTTGGCGATGTAGCCAATCATGATGCCGACGATGAGCAGCATGACGTTGCTGCGCACCAGCGTCGAGAAAAAGAAGATGAGGGCGATGACGGCCATTGCCCCGATAAACGCCGCAGCAAGGACGGCCACGAAGCCCGACAGCTGGAGACTGCCCACGGAGAGGCTGCCGCCAAAGAGCAGCATGACGAGTGCCACGCCCAGTCCGGCGCCGCTGTTGACGCCGAAGATACCGGGACCGGCCAGGGGATTGCGGAACGCCGTCTGCAGCAGCAGTCCGCTGACGGCCAGTGCGCCGCCGCAGAGCACGGCAGTCATGGCCTGCGGCAGCCGCGACTGGAGGACGATATATTGCCAGGCGGCGGAAACTTCAGCTGCCGGATGTCCGAAGAGGATAGAGACGACGTCGGCAGCAGGAATCCTGACCGACCCCACCAACAGGTTAAGGGCGAACAGGGCAACCGTCAGGACGGCCAGTAACAGGCAGCACCAGAGAGATTTACGATTTGACAATTGACTTTTTTCTATTTATTACTGGATTCCCCACTTTTTGGTAATAACGGAGCGGCGGCAGATTTGTTATGTCGGGATGCAGAATCTGGATGAAATCGCTGAGGAGCCAGTCGGGGCGGAAGGGCGACTCCTCGTAGAAGAGCGAAAGCTCGACGTTGCAGCCGTAGGCAGCGCGACGGCGGAAGGCCTTGAACTGCGGATAGCCGTGATGCTCGGCAGCCAGTTCGCCGTAGGTGATGTCGTGGTCGGCGGAATAGCGGAAGAGCCACACGTCGGCCTCGCCGGCCCGCTCGAGAACGGCCTCAAAGGGCAGGGATACAGAACCGCTGTGCGTGTCGTCGGCCCAGAGGTAACGGCCGCCGGCATCGGCAATCATTCGCCCGATGGTGCTACGCCCACCAGGAACATACCAGACGCTACCCGTCACCTTGTCGATGATCACGGTGGGCTGATCCTTCGCCTCCCGGGCCTGACGGCTCAGCGCCTGATAGGAGCTGTCGACAACGGCAAAGAGACTGTCGGCCTCGTGCTCGCAGCCGAAGAGCATACCGTAGAAGCGCAGCCACTCAGCACGTGCCAGCGGCGACTCCTCCATATACTCGGCACACTCGACGATGGGAATATCGATGTCCTCGAGCTTGCCATAGCCGCCGCTGTTCTCAAAGGGCGACAGCAGGATGGCATCGGGACGACGGTCGATAATCTTCTCGATGACAGGACTCATGCCCTCGCCGACGTCGACAATCCTGCCTGCGGCCACCTGCTGATGCACCCAGGGAATCTTGATGTACTTCAGGTCGGCCACGCCCGTTATGCAGTCTTCACGGCCTAAGGACTGGAGCATGGCACAGTGGACGGTGGTGAAAATCATCGAACGGCTCAGCGGGGTGCGGAGGAGGGTTCCCTTCTCTGCAGGGGCAGCGGCGGCGCCGCTGCACAGCGAACCATTGGGGACGAGGACGTAGCGGTGGAGAGCTTTTCCCGGGCTCCAGGGGTTCTTGATGGTGGCTACGGTGTAGCCGCCGTAGCGGACGACGGTGAGCAGGCGGGCATACTTGAAGGGCACGGTGTCGCCCTCCGCCTGTGGCGAGGAGGCCGTCCTGCCTCCGCCGCAGGCGTAGAGCGACAATGCCGCAAGTATGATCAACAGCTGCTTCATCACTTCTCGACGGTGACGTCGTCGATGCAGATGTAGGCAGGCGTCAGCACACCGTAGTCGTTGCTGCGCGAACCGGTGAAGGTGAAGCCAATCTTCGTGATCTTGCCTAATGAGCTGAGGTCGAGCAGCTGCCAGTCTGCCACGTAGGTACCATCCTTGGCCAGGTCGATGTCGACATCAGCGGTGGTGCCGTCGGCCTTGGTGACGTTCAGCGTACACTTCAGCCAGTCTGCGGCGGTGAAGGGAGCACCGGCGTAGTTGTCGCCATTCACGATGGAGCTGACGGTATAGGCGCTGTTGGTGTAGAAAAGGCTCTTGACCACGACGCCCTCGCCGAGGTCAATCGTCTCGCCGTAGGTGGTGATGACGGCAAAGTTCTGGCCGGAGTGGGCCTTGCCGGCGACGTTGTTGTACTGGTCGGGGGTCAACGTGAGGGCGCTGAACGAGGTCTCGGTACGGTTGGAGATGGCGATGCCCGACCAGAAGTCAGAGGTGCCGTAAGCCGACTCGTAGAGGTTGTAGGTGACGGGGAACCTGACCGGTCCCTCCTGATAGGCGTTGTCGGTGAACGTGGTGGTCTTGCCGCCCCAGTCGTCTTCGTAGGAGTAGCTGTTGCCTTCGGCATCGCCAATCCAGAATCCGTCGGCATTGAGCTGCTGGTTCTCGAAGGAGATGGTCACTGTGCTGTCGGCAACGACGGCATTGTCCTGATTGTCACACGAAGTAAGTGAAGCGGTAAAACCGCAGACGAGGGCTGCAAGCCCGAAAATCTTGTTTGTTTTCATAATGTTTTGTTTTTAATAAGGAATAATGATTATTTAATGATGTATTTCTGTCGGTTCCTGATGTATAGGCCCTTGGTGGGGTTAGGGGCGAGGCGGCCTTGGAGGTCGTGGATTTGGTGAAGGGTGAAGGGCGAAGGGTGAAGAGAGGGTACTGAGGTCGCGGCTTGGCGGATGGCCTGGAGCGAGGCGTCGAGGTGGAGGTCTTCGGCGCCGAGGATTTCGGTCGATGTCTCCAAGAGCCAGCCGCACTTCTGGTTGATGCCGGTATAGACGCGGACGAAGTCGACGAAGTCGAGACTGACGGGCTGGCGCTGATCGTCGACAGCCCACGCGATGTCGATGCCGCAGCCGTCGATGTTAGGCGTCACGCGGTCGTCGAGCGTGTTGGGCTGGTTGTCAGCATAGCCCCAGCCGAAGAAATAAAGCACCCAGAAGTACTGGCTGTAACTGGCGGGCACGCTGCCGGTGAAGTCGAAGCCGTTGCGGGGCAGGCGCGTGCCCCGGAAGGTCAGACCGTCGGGGAGCCACTCGGGGTAGTACTCCTGCGGATGATAGCGGTCCCAGCGGTCGAGTTCGCCGCTGCCTCCCCGGTTGTCGGTCCATGGAATCTTGCCCATTGGGTTGCGGTGGTAGGTAATGTCGTAGTCGTAGTCCACCATCCCGAGGCTGTCGTCGTCGCAGCTGCCCTTGATTTCGTACCACGGGTCGTCGGGCAGTCCGTTGCCGTTCACGTCCTGCGACACCATCACGATGCCAGCCTCGCCGGTGCCGCCGCCGGGGAAGAGTCCGAGCTCCTCCTGATAGGCATTGCCCCAGATGGCGAAGTCGCGCTGCCCCTCGATGTTGGCAATGGAGTGGTCGAAGTGGAAGGTGATATAGCCGCCATAGGCTCCCAAGGCAACCATGCCGCGCTCGTTGGCTGCCAGGCGCTCCGTACACTTGCGCACCATGTCGGCCTCGGTGTCGCCCGGCTCGTACTCGGGAATGTCGTTGACGTACTGGCCGGGGGCGGGACGGTATTCGTCGACGGCCTGGATATACTTCGAGTGGGTGGTCACGTTGTCCATCCGCTGACCCCAAACGGCAACAGCTGTCGAAACTGCCAATAGAAGTGTTATCGTTTTGTTCATTTCTTTTCTGTTTTAAAAAGGAAGGCGGCGTGAGCGGGTATGTCGCCCGTCCGCACCTTCCAGTCGAAGGTGCCGTCGGGCAGGAAGTGCAGCAGTTCGCCGCTGGATACGTAGTTCTTGGCGTCCATCAGGTAGAAGTCGCGGTCTATCGGATTGACGATGATGCCGTAGGGCATGCGTATCTTCTTCACCTCGGGGGCATCGGAGAGCGAGGTGCTGACCAACTGGCGGGTACGCACGTTGACGATGCCGTAGGTGACGGTGTTCGTCATCGTCAGCTCACTCCACTGACTGCCGTAGAAGTAGAGCGAGTCGCCGACGATGCACAGGTCGCTGACGGGCTGGCCAATCACGCCGCCGACACGCATCTCGCCGCTGGCATCAGACTCCAGCCAGTAGAGGCGCGAGTCGAGGTCGGTGTAGTTGCCGCGCGACGTGACCCACAGCCGGCCGTGGCCGTCGAGCTTCAGGTGGTGCAGATTGGGGGCAACCTCAATCTTACTGACCTCGCGCATCGTCGGCAGGTCGACCACGCTGACCGTCGACTCATAGCCCTGGCCCGTCATGCCCTGATAGCCGCCGCTGTTGGCCACATAGAGACGGTCGCCGACGATGGCCATCTCCTCGGGCTGGAAGCCCACCGTGCAGGAGTCCACCTTCTGGAGCGTGAGCGTATCGACCTTGTAGACACTGCCTAACGGACTGCTGCCGGGATTTCGGACGCCGCCGACATAGGACGAGACGTATGCATAGCCATCTTTGAAGGTGACATAGCGGCAGTTGGGGATGTTCACCTGACCGATGCGGACGGCATCACTGGCCCGCGCCACCTCCACCTTGTTGGAGCAGTTGATGACCAGCCACAGCCGCGAACCGTAGATCTGGCAGTCGTTGCCCACGTCGCCGAGCGACATCACCGTGCTGGGGTTGCGCTCGCTGTAGATGTTGCGCAGGTAGTGGACGGTGGAGTCGCTGCCTGAGAGGTCGAGGTAGTCGAGTGTCGACTTGTTGCTGCCCATATTGCCCTCGTTGAGCAGGTACATCCCGACGATCTCACTTCTGACAGCCTTGCCGCCGGTGTCGATATTCTCCATCGGCACCACCATCACGTCGTCACGGCAGGAAGACAACAGAAGGAGTAGAACAGAAAGCCTCCCCAAGCCCCTCCAAAGGAGGGGGTGTTTGATTACCTGAAACTTCTTCAAGTAATTCAACATCCCTCCCTTGGGGAGGGCTTGGGTGGGCTTTCTTTCTTTCATATCGTAACGTTAAGGGTCAGGGCATAGTTGCGCCCCGGCATAGGGTAGTTCACGATGACTTCGTAGTCCTGGTCGAGGATGTTGTTCACGTCTAACTGGGCCTTCCAGAGCATCTTCTGCCAATGGAAGCTGTAGACAAGGCTCAGGTCGCTGGTGTACCACGGCTCCATGTGGTTGTAGAGTATGTTCTCCTGCTCATCGTAACGCTCGCCGGCATAGATGAACGAGTAGTTGAGCGTCCACTGGCGGTAGTTCAGGCCGACGATGGCCGAGCCGGAGTGCCAAGGAATGTAGGGTATCTGGTGGCGATAGTAAGAAGTGGTGGGGTCGGTGACGTCGCGGGCGTCCTGGTAGGTGTACTGGGCGCGGATGGTCGCGACGAAATCGCGACCCGCACTGACATCGGCCTCAGCCTCGACGTCGATGCCCTTGATGTGGACGCGGCCCAGGTTGAGCATCGTCCAGCGGAACTGCTGGCCTTTGGGATAGGCCACTATCTTGTCGTGTACCGTATTATAATAGGCGTCGAAGTGCATGGCGGCATGCCGGATGATGCCCCGCTCGAAGTGCTTGTTCAGGGCGAAGCCCGCGTCGTACTGCAAAGCACTCTCGGGCACGAGGTTGGCGTTGCCCATATCGGTGTAGTAGAGGTCGTTGAACGTGGGCATACGGAAGCTCTTCTTGACGTAGGCACGGAATGAGAAGAACGTGCCGCGGAAGGGATATATGTTGACGAAGACGGCGGGCGTGAGCCGCGACAGCGAACGGCTGGTGCTGTATTGCTCGCGGTGGGTGCGGTCGTTGATGAAGGTTGCCAACAGCGAGGCCTGCGCCTTCAGGTGACGGTAGTCGACGGCGGTGGCCAGGCTGACAAGATTCGACAGGCGCGTAGGACGGGCGAAGTTCCAGATGTCGGCATTGAGCTTGTTCCACTTCAGGTCGTAGCTCAGTGAGGCACTCCAGCCCGGCAACAGCTCTAAGACGTTGGCGGTCGAGGCGTAGAACTCCTGCTGGCGGTAGCGGTTGTCGACGGGCAGCTGGGTGGTGTCGCGGTTCACGTAGTGGGTGTCGTAGTAGGCATACTTGGCCAGCCAGCGCGTGCTGAACCCTTCGCCAATGTTCTTGTTGAAGTCGGCCTGGACGAAGGTGTTCAGGTCCTGCTGCCGCTCACCACGCCGCCATACGTTGTTGACGATGGCCCCGGGAATGCCACGGGCGGAGTTGTAGAGATAGCCCTTCAGCTGCCAGCCACCCTGCGGGAGCCTTCCGTGGAGGTTGGCCTCGACGCGCTCAGCGTGGATGTCGCCATTCTGTCGCACGGCGGTGGTGTCCCAGGCCGTCTCACCATTGGGATAGCGCCGCTCGTAGCGGAACTTGTACTTGCCGCTGGCCGTCAGGAACTCAGCGCTGAGCGACGAGCTGACCTTGTCGGAGAACTGCTGCTCCCACAACGTAGAGAGGCGGAACATATCGCTGGAGCCGTACTGCGTCTTGAACTTCAGATTGTAGCGCTTGCCGTCGGCAAACTCAGGCCGGCGGGTGCGGATATAGATGGCTCCGGCATTGCCGAAGTCGCTGGCGGGCTGGAAGATGGCACTCTTCTGACCGTTGTAGAGCGTAATCTCCTCGACGTTGTCGAGCGAGAACTGGCCGAGGTCTATCTGGCCGTTCTGGGCGTTGCCCAACTGCACGCCGTCGTAGCTGATGCCTAAGTGGTGGGTGCCCATCGAGCGGATGTTGACCGTCTTGATGCCCCCTACCCCGCCGTAGTCCTTTAGCTGGATGCCCGAGAAGTAGCGCAGGGCGTCGGCCACGCTGTGGGTGTTGAGCTGCTCCAACAGCGCGCCGTTCAGCTTCTGACTGGGCACCACCTCGCGGAGGGCAGGTCGCGACACGACGACCACCTCTCGCACACGTTGTACGGAGTCCAGTCTGCCTTGTGCCACGACGACGTGACTCACACAGCAAGCCATTACCCAAACCAAGCACTTCTTACTCTTCACTTCACACTTTTCACTTCCACAGCCTATCCCCAGAGTTCTGCTGAAGTATGGTAGCACACAGGCAGGTCTTCTGACTCATCGCCGGGCGCGAACGTCTTCCCAGCCTACAGCGGCCAGTGACTATCGGTGTTCGCGCCGTCCAAGGGCGACTCACAGCAGCGGGACTGTCCGGGACTTCCACCCGGTTCCCTTTTAAGCACCAATGGCAGTGCACCTGTTGCGAGTGCAAAGGTACGAATAAGAAAAGACATAAGCAAATAAAAAGCGATTTTTCTATTGTAACGTTACGCCCATCAAGCCTATCACCACGTCGTTGGAGAGCGTCCGAAGCGTCAGCGAACGCAGTTTCTTGGCGGGGTTGAGGGGCATACGCAGCAGCTGGGCGGCGCCACCGGGAATCTCCCGGCCATAGACCTCGCGGATGCCGAGAACCTGTCCGAGGTCGCGGCTGACGATGGGCCGCCCGTCGTCAGTAGCCTTGCCGAGACAAATGCGGTATGGCCGCGGATCGGTGGTTGAAAATGCCTTGCCGTCGACATAGTAGTCCTGCTCTATCGGGCACCAGTTGTCAGGGTTGCGTAGTGTCAGAGTGTCAGTCGAGTTGTCCTGATAGGTGACGACGACAAGACCATTGTCAATACGGCTCTGCATGTGGTTCGTCGAGCCGGCCATCAGCAGATGGGCCACAGCGGCGCGCCCCTTCAGCGGCACGGTGACAGCATCGGGGTAGTTGTCCCAGAGCGAGGTGTAGATGATGTTGCGTCCTTGCTCCGGCGTACGGAACGGTACATTGGCGACAACCATCCTGCCGTTCACGATCAACGAGCGGAAGACCGAGTCGTTGATATCGGCGGTCAGCTGCGGGTGGCACCACTCGCCGATGCCCTGCGTGGGAATCTGCAGGGTCGTAGTCTGAGGACGGGGCGACAGGTACTGCTGCCTGAAGATGTCGTCGACGCGGGCATTGAAGTACTTGTCAATCGCCTGGGGGCGGCATTTCCCGTCGGTGGACGGTTCAGCAAGACCTAAGCGTACAATCCGGTTGGCCGCCTCTTCCTCGCTTGCCTTTCTCTCCTGCAGGAAACGCTCCATCATCTCCTGGGTCACGACGTCGGCCAACCGATAGTGCAGACTGCTATAGTCGGTAGGCACGACAAGGGCCTGCTTCGTGGCCGTCGTTCCCTCGACTTCCAGCATACCCGTCTTCGGTCTGTACTGGCGGTAGACAATCTTCAGCGGACGGCTGAAGTTCTGGGTAATCTCGTAGATGTCCTGACCGTCGCGCCGCTTCATCGTATAGGAGAGATAGGGCGTGGTGACGGTCACGCTGTCCCACTCCAACGGCAGGCAAGGACGAAGCACGCACTCGCCATAGAGCGCCTGTGGAACAATGCCGAAAAGGCCCTGCAGCAGCGTGCGGCTGCTGATGCCGATGCAGTCGCCAAAGTCGCGGTAGCACTCACCGCGGGCCGCATCGTAGCGGCTGATCTGTCCGAAGTTTCCCGGACACTGCCCATAGTACATCTGGTCGAGGATGTTGGCCTTCAGCAGACTGAAGCCCTCCTTGGCCCGGCCAGCCTCAAAGAAAGCCAACGCCGTGTGCATCACCTCAGCCGCCGCCACGTTGTTGATGCTCCACGAGTAGGGCAGCCAGTTAGAGGTTGCAATGGTACTATAACCCGTCTTCTCGACAGGAATATGCGGGATGTTCTGGCTCACCCATTCGGTGGCGTCGTAGGCTTGGCCGGGCGAACAGGCACCGCAGTCGACAGGTGTATAGACCGACCAAACGGCGGGACTTTCGTGCAGTCGTTTCAAGCCCATAGCATCCTGATACTCAGCCCAAACACCACGACCGTTCAACCAAAGCCGCCGATTCATGGCTTTCAGGATAGCCTCGGCCTCGTCGCGGTAAGATTGCGGATTCTCACCGATGATTTCGGCGATGCGGGCAGCCAGTTTGTTGCCCCGGTAGTTGTAGGCCGAGCTATGAGTGACCGCCCCACCATTATAATATAAGGCATCCGAAGCCCAGATGCAGCAGTAGGCATCGTAGAGGTGGTCGCCGTCGGGGTCGTAGTTGCGCTTCTCCCAGGCCAGGTGGCGCGTGATGACGGGCCACATACGGCGCATATAGGCCGTATCGGCATCGTACTGGAAGTGCCAAAGCAGCTCGTCGATGTAGTTCAGGTTCATGTCGTAGTGGTGCATCTGGTCGTTGCGCTCAGGATTACGGCAGATGTAGCCGTCGGAGTACATCTGTGTGCCCCACCGCTTCTCGGCACGCGCCAGGTTCAGCGCTGAGTCCTGAGAGGGATGGGGGATGGTCGGCTCAACGTCAGTCACCTGACTCTTGGCGTAAGCGTCGAAGTGGCTCACCTGACGGTCGTTCCAGCCGAGAACGTCGCCGACGTAGGCAGCCCGCCAGCCCGCCAGCGGCATGCGCCAGCCGATGCAGCCGTGGAGCCACGTCTTGCCGTCCCAGTCGCCGTCGGCAGCCAGGGCCAGCGCTCCTCCCAAGGTATTGATATAGGGGTCGGGGGTTTCGAAGCTGATGCGGCTGGCCAGCTGACGGAAATGGTTAGCCGCTGCCAGATACTCGGCACCAGCAGTCTGACGCTCAGGCACCCGCAACTGGTTCAGGTCAACCTCAATGAACCCCGTCCCGGCATCTAATGGCAGCGTCACCTCCTGCAACACAGGTCCCTTGGCCTCGAAGCATCCGGGCTTGTCGGCCCCTATGTCGCCATTACGGTGAAGTTTCGGAATGGCAATGTCAGCCACCCGTCCGTGAATCGTGGCACGGCCCATGAACTGCGGACCGTAGAAACGCCAGATGGCTGCCTCGCGGTCGGGACACGCCACCACCTCGATAAACAGCTCTGCCCCACCCCATCGAGGATCGCTCAGCCGGTAGGTTCGCTGCCCAGCCTCATAGCAGGCGTCACAATGCGCTGCAGAATCAAGGGCGACGGACAGGCCGTCCATCTCCAGCGTGAAGCTGATGTTACGATGGTAATTCTTCTTTACCACGGCAAACACCGGGCGGTCGCTGGTCTCTAACCGCCAATCGGTCGGACTGCCGTAGAGGGCACGGGTGAAGCGGTTGGTACCGTTTTCGCAGACGAAGGCGCCGCCCTTGGGAAAATACTGCTGACTACGCTCGACCCCAATCTTGTCGAGGTTATAGGATGTCGACTCAATGAAGTCGCCCACCTTCTGCTTCTGTCCGAAGGCGACGATGGCTGTCAGGACTGCTGATAGTAGATATAGTTTTCGCATACGCTTGCAAAGGTACGAATAATTCTTGAAACGCGCAAACGATTGGAAACAAAAAACGGGACGTCGTCACGACGTCCCGTTTTTCAAAAACAAACTACTTAAAAACTAATCTACTAAAACAAATCAAAAATATCTTTCCTTTTCGGGGTGCAAAGTTACAGCATTCTTACGAATCCTGCAAATCCGCACGTCTCAAAAGCTTTTCAATTTACATCATGCCGCCCATTCCGGGTGCTCCGCCCATCGGCATAGCGGGTTCTTTCTCGGGTTTGTCGACGATGAGGCACTCGGTAGTGAGGAACATGCCGGCAATCGAGGCTGCATTCTCCAGAGCCACACGAGCCACCTTGGCAGGGTCGATGACACCAGCCTCGCGCAGATCCTCGTAGACATCGGTGCGGGCATTGAAGCCGAAGTCACCCTTGCCCTCGCGAACCTTCTGGACAACCACGGCACCCTCCTGACCGCCGTTGACGGCAATCTGGCGCAGCGGCTCCTCAATGGCGCGGCAGATAATATTGATACCAGTCTGCTCGTCGGCATTGTCGCCCTTCAGACCAGCCAGGGCCTCCTGAGCGCGGATGTAGGTGGTTCCGCCACCGGCCACAACACCTTCCTCGATGGCTGCACGGGTAGCGCAGAGGGCGTCGTCGACGCGGTCCTTCTTCTCCTTCATCTCCACCTCGCTGTTGGCACCGACATAGAGCACTGCCACGCCACCGGCCAGCTTGGCCAGACGCTCCTGCAGCTTCTCCTTGTCGTAAGAGCTGGTGGTAATATCAATCTCCTTCTTAATCTGGGCGATGCGGTCCTTGATGAGCTGCTTGTCACCTGCACCGTTGACGATGGTGGTATTGTCCTTCGACACTGTCACCTTGTCACACGTACCCAGCATCTCGAGTGTAGCCTGCTCCAGCTTCAGACCCTTCTCCTCGCTGATGACGACACCGCCGGTCAGCGTAGCGATATCCTCGAGCATGGCCTTGCGACGGTCGCCGAAGCCAGGAGCCTTGACGGCACAGATCTTCAGACCGCCACGCAGACGGTTGACAACCAGCGTGGTCAGAGCCTCAGAGTCAACGTCCTCGGCAATCACCAGCAGCGGACGGCCGCTCTCAGCAGCAGGCTGCAGGATGGGCAGGAAGTCCTTGATGTTGGAAATCTTCTTGTCGTAGATGAGGATGTAGGGATTCTCCATCACGCACTCCATCTTCTCAGAGTCGGTGATGAAGTAGGCCGACAGATAGCCGCGGTCGAACTGCATACCCTCGACGACACCGATGTGGGTGTCGCGGCTCTTCGACTCCTCGATGGTGATGACGCCGTCCTTGCTAACCTTGCGCATAGCCTCGGCCAGCAGCTCGCCAATCTCCTTGTCGTTGTTGGCGCTGACAGTGGCCACCTGCTCAATCTTGTCGTAGTTGTCGCCCACCTGCTCGGCACTCTTGGCGATGTGGTCGGTAACGGCCTTCACAGCCTTGTCGATACCGCGCTTCAGGTCCATCGGGTTGGCACCGGCGGTGACGTTCTTCAGTCCCTCGGCTACGATAGCCTGAGCCAGGATGGTGGCGGTGGTGGTACCGTCGCCGGCGTCGTCGCCCGTCTTCGAGGCCACGCTCTTCACGAGCTGTGCGCCAGTGTTCTCAAACTTGTCCTCCAGCTCGATTTCCTTAGCGACGGTCACACCGTCCTTGGTAATCTGCGGAGCACCAAACTTCTTCTCAATCACTACGTTGCGTCCCTTCGGACCAAGCGTCACTTTAACGGCGTTAGCCAACTGGTCGACACCCTGCTTCAGCAGGTCGCGAGCCTCAATATTGAATTTAATATCCTTTGCCATGGTTCTTTTCTTTTTTTTAATACGATGTTTCGATAATTCGATGTTTCGAGATTATTTCTCAATGACAGCCAGCACGTCCGACTGACGCATCATCAGGTACTTCGTGCCCTCGAACTCCAGCTCGGTGCCTGAGTACTTACCGTAAAGCACTTCGTCGCCTTCCTTCAGGATCATCTGTTCGTCCTTCGTACCCTGTCCTACGGCCTTAATGGTTCCGTGCAAGGGCTTCTCCTTTGCGGTATCAGGAATGATGATGCCGCCAATCTTCTCTTCTGCCGGTGCGGGCAATACCAACACGCGGTCTGCTAATGGTTTAATGTTCATAATACGTTATGTTTATTAATTGTTTAACATTTCTGCCCTTCTCTATGCGAAAACCGTGCCAAAACGTCGCAACTGACATTTTGGCACAAAGAGTTTTTCTAATAAGTTCAGGTCTTTACTGGATATTCACGTTCTTCGTGATACAGTTATCAATCAACGAGGGATCAAAGGCTTGCTTTTCATCCTGCACACTAATGTTCTCGAACGTGAAACCCGTCAGTTTGTACTTCTCAGATTTACCGACGTCGAAGAAGTTCTTGGTGGTCATCTGGATGTTACGGATCGTGATGTCGTTGCATTGCGACAGGGGCATGTCCTCACGGTCCTCAGGCTTGAAGAACTGCGTCCAGGGGCGGACAACGAGGAACGAGCCGCACTGGCCGGTGATGTCCTCGACGGTGACGTATTCATAGTGCTGGGGCGTGTCGGGGCGCATCTTGAGCCAGAGCACGCGGGTAGCCGACCCGACATGACAGCGGCGCAAGATGACGTTGCGGTCGTGGAGCGACTCTGAGCCGAGGGTCAGGCAGCCGTGAACCTTGCCGTAGGTGCAGTCCTCGATGATGATGTTCGAGCAGGGGCCGTTGTTCGCGTCCTTGTCGGCCCATGTGCCCTTACCGCCCTTCAGCACGACGGCATCGTCGTTGACGTGCATATAGCATCCGTGAATGAGCACGTTCTTGCAGACGTCGAGGTCGATGGCATCGCTTGAAGGAGCACCGCGCTTGGGGTCAACGGGCGTGACGTTCTCAGTCGGGGCATAGATAAAGCAGCCAAGATAGCGCACGTTCTCGCAGCGGTAAAGATGGTTGGTCCAGAAGGGCGAGTTGATAATCTTCACGTCCTGCACGGTGACATTCTTGCTATTAGATATGTACACGTTGCGCGGGCGCATGGCTTCGAGGTTGGTGCAGTTGCGGTTGTACTTGCGGCGAATCCAGAACTCCTCCCAGTAGGGCTGGCCGTTGCCGTTGATGGTGCCCGGGCCGGTAATCGTGAAGCCGTCGCAGCCGTCGGCATTGACCAGGGCGGCAAAGTAGTCGAGCGTCTGTCCCTCCATGCGGGTCTTGACCACGGGGAAGTGCTTGATGCGCGTACTGCCCTGCAGCTCGCCGCCCTCCTCAATCTTCAGGTGGGTCTTGGGCTTGAAGAAGAGCGAGCCGCTGACGAAAGTTCCGCGCGGAATGACGACCACTCCCCCACCCTCGGAGGCGCAGCGGTCGATGACGGCCTGCAGCCGCCCGGTCTGCACTTCGCTGCTGTAGCCGTCGACGCCATAGTCGGTCACCACATAGCGCTTCAGCCCTGCGAGGTCGACGCGCGATGTGTCGCTGAACCACTCGCCGACAGGCGTGCCGTCGGGCCACATTTGCGGGTTTGTCACCTTCTTTTTTCCTGTTGCCGTGAGACACACCAACGTGAGCAATAACGGCAGAATTTTGCTGATTTTCATCGTCTTCTTTGTTTTAGTTATAGTTTTTGTGTGCAAAAATAGCAAATTATTTTGATAATTTGATGCTAATTACAAAAAAAGTCGTAACTTTGTGCCATAATTTATACGCGAACATTATGAAAAGCTTTTTGAAGTACACTCTGGCCACTATTTGTGGCCTTGTCATTTTTACTTTCATTGCAGGTATTTTCTTCCTGCTGTCGCTGGCAGGTATGGCTGCCTCGGGTACGGCAACGCCATCAGTCAAGAGCAACTCCGTCTTCGTGCTGAAGATGAACGGCGCCATCCAGGAGCGCAGCGAGGGCGGCACGCCGCTCGACTTCCTGATGGCACAGGGCGACATGAGCGTCATGGGACTGGACGACATCCTGGCCAGCATCAAGAAGGCCAAGGAGCATGAAGACATCAAGGGTATTTATTTAGAAGGCGGACTCTCCGAGTTTGACTCACCTGCTACAGCCCAGCAGGTGCGCGACGCCCTGAAGGACTTCAAGAAGAGCGGCAAGTGGATTATCGCTTATGCCGACAACTATACACAGTCGGGCTATTATGTGGCCTCGGTGGCCGACAGCGTCATACTCAACAAGACGGGCATGATCGAGCTGAAGGGTATCGGCGGCAAGCGCGAGTTCATGACCGGCCTCTACGAGAAGATCGGCGTGAAGTACCAGGCCGTGCGCGTGGGTAAGTACAAGAGCGCCGTCGAGAGCGTCATACGCAAGGACATGAGCCCCGAGAACCGCGAGCAGACAGAGGCCTACCAAGGGGGCATTTGGAAGCATATGCTCAGCGACATGGCCGAGAGCCGCACGAAACTGAAGGCTGAGCAGATGGACCAGCTGGTGAACGACAGCATCCTGGCCTTCGCCGCACCCGACGACTACCTGAAGAGTGGACTCATCGACGCGCTCCGCTATCCTGAGACGGTAAAGGCCACCATCAAGGGCATGCTGGGCACCGACGACGACATCAACCAACTGCTGCTCGCCGACATGATTGCACTGCCCGACAAGGAGAGCGACAAGGGCGACGAGGTGGCCGTCTACTACGCCTACGGCGAAATCATCGACCAGCAGACCAGCCTCTTCTCCACCGAGCATAACATCATCGGCAAGGAGACCGTCGACGACCTGAACAAACTGGCCAGCGACGATAACGTGAAGGCCGTCGTCCTGCGCGTCAACTCACCCGGCGGCAGCGCCGTTGCCTCAGAGCAGATTGCCCACGCCATCACCCAGCTCAAGACCAAGAAGCCCGTAGTCGTCTCAATGGGTGGTCTGGCAGCCTCGGGCGGCTACATGATCAGTGCCTACGGCGACTACATCTTTGCCGAGCCCACCACCATCACGGGCAGCATCGGCATCTTCGGCCTTGTACCCAACGTCTCTGAGCTGGTGACAGGCAAGCTCGGCGTCACCTTCGACGGCACCAAAACCAACAAGTACACCGACTTCGAGGAAAACCTAGTACTCACCAAGGACAACGCCCAGGAAATCAAGTTCATGCAGACCTACGTCGACCGCGGCTATGAGACGTTCCTCAACCTTGTGGCCGACGGGCGCAAGATGACCCGCGACGCTGTTCACGAGATAGCCCAGGGCCGCGTGTGGCTTGCCACCGACGCCCTGCCCATCAAGCTCGTCGACAAGCTCGGCTCGCTCGACGACGCCGTTAAGAAGGCAGCCGAACTGGCCAAGCTCGACGAGTATCACAAGAAGAGCTATCCCGAGCCCGCACCCTGGTACCAGCAGCTGATGGACATGAGCGAGAAGAAGGGCACCTACCTCGACGGAGAACTGCGCGAGGTGCTCGGCGAGTTCTATCAGCCCGTGCTCAACGCCCGCCGCGACATGCAGCGCAACCGCCTGCAGGCCCGACTGCCTTACCTGCTGAACTTCTGAATCACAAACATCGAAACTTCGAAACATCGAATCATCGAAATATCGAGAAATCGACACCACGTAATCCCCGCAAATCTTGGAAGGCGACTTCATCAAAATCAACGAATGGCTGCTGCCGCTTAGCTGGTTCTACGGCTTGGGCGCAAACTTCAGGAACTTCCTCTTCGAGGTGGGTATTCTGAAGAGCCGTGCCTATAAGACACCCGTCATCTCGGTGGGCAACATCACCGTCGGCGGCACCGGCAAGACGCCCCACGTGGAATACCTCGTCCGCCTGCTGCAGGACAAGGTGCGCGTGGCCGTACTGAGCCGAGGCTACAAGCGCAAGAGCAGCGGTTTCGTGCTTGCCGGCAAGGACACGCCAATGGAGCAGATAGGCGACGAGCCGTTCCAGATGAAGCAGAAGTTTCCGGATGTCACGATTGCCGTCGACAAGAAGCGCACACGAGGCATCGAACGGCTGACCAGCGAGGAGGCCGACGGCAAGGCCATCGACGTCATACTGCTCGACGACGCCTTCCAGCACCGCTACGTAAAGCCCGGCATCAATATCCTGCTGGTCGACTACCACCGCCTCATCATCTACGACAAGCTGCTGCCGGCCGGCCGGCTGCGAGAGCCGCTGAAGGGCAAGAACCGCGCCGACATCGTCATCGTCACGAAGTGCCCGAAGGAACTGAAGCCAATGGAGTTCCGCGTTATCACCCGCGCCATGGGCCTGTTCCCATACCAGCACCTCTACTTCTCGACGCTCGAGTACGACCAGCTGCGACCCGTCTTCAAAGAAGCATCGGCAGGCACTATGTCAAGACTGGCTGAGCAGAACGTGCTCCTGCTGACGGGCATCGCCTCGCCCCGCCAGCTGTTAGAAGACCTGAAGCCGGAGGCTATGAGCATCACGCCGCTGGTATTCCCCGACCACCACAAGTTCCGCCGCACGGACATCAGGCGGCTCAACGAGGCATTCGAGGCAATGCCATCGCCCAAGTGCATCGTCACTACCGAGAAGGACGCCACACGACTGATGGTTGCCGAGGGACTGAGCGACGAGGTCAGGCGCAGCCTCTACGTACAGCCTGTGCGCATCAAATTCATGTCTGATCAAGAGGAATCGTTCAACCAGAACATCATCGGCTACATCACGAAGAATTCCAGGAAGAGCATTCTGGGGAAGCCCAAGGAAGAGCACAAGCCGAAGGCCAGCGCCACCGCCCCAAGCGCCGACAAGCCCCGCACCATCAGCTTCAAGAGTTACTGACAAGCATCAAGACAAACCACAATGGAAATAGCAAAGATAGGAGAGTTCGGACTCATAGACCGGCTCACCCATGACCTCAAGCCAAAGAACGAATCGACACACTACGGCATCGGCGACGACTGCGCCGTGCTGTCATACCCCGACCGCGAGGTACTCGTCACCACCGACCTGCTGATGGAGGGCGTGCACTTCGACCTCACCTACATCGACCTGCAGCACCTCGGCTACAAGGCCGCAATGGTCAACATCAGCGACGTCTTCGCCATGAACGGCACCCCGCGACAGCTGACCGTCTCGTTGGCCATCAGCAAGCGCTTCAGCGTCGAGGACATCGAACTGCTCTTCAGCGGCATACGGCTGGCCTGCGAGAAATGGAACGTCGACATCGTCGGCGGCGATACCACCTCCAGCTACACGGGCCTGGCCATCAGCATTACCTGCATCGGCGAGGCGCGCAAGGAGGACATCGTCTACCGCAACGGCGCCCGCGACACCGACCTCGTCTGCGTCTCAGGCGACCTCGGCGCCGCCTACATGGGACTGCAGCTCCTGGAGCGCGAGAAAGCCGTCTACTACCAGATGGTGGACGATGCCAAGAAAAGCGGCAGACAGCTGCCCAACTTCCAGCCCGACTTCAGCGGCAAAGAGTATCTGCTGCAGCGCCAGCTGCAGGCCGAGGCCCGTGGCGACATCATCCGGAAGTTGCGCGAGGCGGGTATCCGTCCGACGGCCATGATGGACGTCAGCGACGGCCTCAGCAGCGAGCTGCGGCACATCTGCAAGCAGTCGGGCGTCGGCTGCCGCATCTTCGAGAAGAACCTGCCCATCGACTACCAGACTGCCGTCATGGCCGAGGAGCTGAACATGAACGTCACCACCTGCGCCCTCAACGGCGGCGAGGACTACGAACTGGTGTTCGCCGTTCCTATCGGCGACCGCGAGAAAGTCGAAGCCATTGAGGACGTCCACCTCATCGGCTACATTACCGACCAGAAGTACGGTCACATACTCGTCAGCCGCGACAATCAGGAATTTGAGCTCAAGGCGCAAGGCTGGAACTTTGATGGGAGGAGTTGAGGAGATGAACAGAAGACCGAAAGTAGCGATTATCGACCCCAATACGCTGGCAGCCGTCGGACTGAAACAGATGCTGCTGAACGTCATGCCCATCATGATGGTCGACACCTTCGGCTCGTTTGCTGAGCTCGAAGCCAGCCAGCCCGACGACTACTTCCACTACTTCACGGCCATGAACATCGTACTCGAGAACCGTGCTTTCTTCTCAGCCCGCCGGCAGAAGACCATCGTACTGACGCTTAGCCTCGACACCACCTCGCAACTCAGCGAGTTCCACAGCCTCTGCATCAACGTGCCCGAACAGCAGCTGGTGCGCTCGCTCCTCATGCTCCAGCAGCATGCACACCCCAGTGGTCACAACCTGCCTCCCATGCCCGATGTGCTGCAGCGAAAGGTGCTCAGCGACCGCGAAATCGAGGTCATGTCGCTCATCGTCCAGGGGTATATCAACAAGGAGATAGCCGACCGGCTCAACATCGGCCTCTCAACGGTCATTACCCATCGGAAGAACATCATGGACAAGCTCGGCTTCAAGTCGGTCTCGGCACTTACCATCTATGCCGTCATGCACGGCTACGTAGATATCAACAAGATTTAGAGCTTAACAGAAGAAATATCCACCAATCCATTGATAATAGCATAGATAGTCAGGCCCGCAGGTGAATGTATCTGAAGCTTACGGGCTATATTGCGTCTATGCGTAATAACGGTATTGACGGATATAAAGAGGTGGTCGGCAATCTCTTTGTTCGACATGCCTTGCACCAGACTCACAATCACTTCCTTCTCACGATCCGAGAGCGCGTCGGCGTTCTGGGAGGCGCCGATGACCATGCCGCTAATGTTGCGGGCAACGTCGTTCTGGCGCGACAGCTGCTCGAGGCGACGGATGGCGGGCACGAAGATGCGGTCCTCGACCATAGCGTGCTGGCGCAGCCACTCCTCGTTGTCGTAGATGTCGTGAAGTGTGGCTGTCAGCTTGTTGTTATGGAGTCCGTCCTGCGGCAGGTACTTGATAATGAGCAGCTTGAGTTCGCGCAGCTTCTTGTCGGCCTCCTTGTGATGCTTCGAGAATGTCTCGATGCTATATTCGGTTGGCGTCTTCCCATCGAGCAATTGCTGGACGTATGGGAAGAGCGTACGTTGTTCATAGGTCATGTGCCGGCGTATCTCGTGGGCGTATTCGTCATAGAAGCGCAGGATGAGCTGAGCCAGCGAGTCTGACGGACTGAGGCTCTCCTCAAGTTCTTTGCGGATGAAGGGAAGCTGGAAGTCAAGATAGTACTTGTGGCTGGCGTCAAGATAGTGCACCAACGTGCGCACGTCTAACTGTCCGTCGTTTTCGAATTCGCCATACCCATTGATGGTGAAGTTGACAACAGCCAGGAATGTATACGTGTCGACCCCATTGTCGTCGCAGGTCTCGCGAACGGTCTTGTCGCCGAAGCCGAGCGAGATGCCAAAGCTGCCAAGAGCCTGCAGCAGGTCATAGTTGTCGCGTATGAGGGTGATCATCTTGTCGTCGGCCTCGTATTGTTTCTGATTCTTCATACCTATTACTAATTATCGGGTGCAAAATTACTGATTTCCCGTGACATACGCAATAATCAAAAGTAGGTATTTTCAAGCGAAATCATCGTTTTTAGGTATTGCATAACAAAAAAAGTCTACATACCTTTGCACTCGATTTTCAGAAAAAAGACAAATATGAATAAGTTGTATGTACTACTCGCCATGCTGGACATGGCAACGGCAACACTGGCACAAGAGAGTGCCGCCGACAGCGTCTTGCAGCACTCAAACGGCAGGCGCCTGTCAGTTGGAGGCTACGGCGAAATCAATTTCAGCCGCAATTTCTATAGCGACCACGTAAGCCGCTATTCGCAACCTGAAGAGCACAAGGATGACCCTTCTCACGGGCGTTTCGACATTCCCCACGCCGTTATCTACTTAGGCTACGACTTCGGTCAGGGCTGGACATTCGGTACTGAGATTGAGTTCGAACACGGCGGCAACGGCTTGGCCTACGAGAAGGAAGACGAGGAAGGCGGTGAATGGGAACAGGAGGTTGAAAAAGGCGGCGAGGTGGAGTTGGAGCAGTTCTGGCTGCAGAAGTCGTTCTCCAAAGCCCTAAACCTGCGCGTAGGCCACATCGTGGTGCCTGTGGGTTTGAACAATGCCCACCACGAGCCACTAAACTACTTTACCGTCTACCGTCCGGAAGGCGAGAACACCATCATGCCCTCGACGTGGCACCAGACGGGCGTCTCGCTTTGGGGCCGTTCGGGCGACTTCCGCTACGAGGCACAATTCGTGGCCGGACTGAACGCCGACAACTTCACCAACGTCAATTGGATCAAAAATGGGCCGAAGTCGCCCTTAGAGTTCGACGTGGCCAACAAGTACGGCGTGGCCCTGCGATTGGACAACTACACGTTACCTGGGCTGCGTATCGGTCTGAGCGGCTACTATGGACACTCGATAGGCAACAGCTATCCGAACAATGCCGCCGGGGTGGATGCTGAGTACAAGGGACAGGTCGTGATTGGCGCCTTCGACTTCACCTACAAGGGCCACAACTGGATTGTCCGCGGACAGGCTGACTACGGCTACCTCGGCGATGCCGCCCAGCTGAAGTACGTCTACAACCGTCTCAACTCCAAGTCGCCCTACAAGCACTCGGCCTTTGTCTCGAAAAACGCTTATGCCGTGGGTATCGAGGCTGGCTACGACGTGTTCTCGCAGATCAAGAGCCTGCGCGACCGTCAGAAGCAGCTCTACGTCTTCGGCCGTTACGAGGCATACAATCCGTATGCCAGCCAGACCAAGGGCACCGCCTACAACTACACGGACGTCAAGCGGATGGCCTTTGGTGTGAACTACCACCCCATCAAGCAGATAGCCGTCAAGGCTGAGTACTCCACGCGCCTGCTGAAGACAATCTACAACGACGAGCCGTCGGTAAACGTCAGCGTAGCCTACGAAGGCTTCTTTAAGTAAGAAACAATTAAGTAATAAATATAATAAGGTATTATGAGAAAGTTTTTCTATCTGCCGGCTGCCATCCTCCTGGGGGCGCTGACACTCGCATCGTGCAGCAGCGACGATGACAAAGACGAGAACACAACTGAGTTTAACATCGTAACCGTAGCACCCGTGGTCGATAACGACAACTATGCCGCAAACACCACGGAGGCCAGCTACAAGAGCAAGGTGTTTGGCAATACGGCCATCGACGCTTGCGGCGTTCTGGTCAGCGAACTGACGAAGGCCAACACAACCATCGCCACGTCGAAACTGACCGAAGCCCAGGAAGCCTACCTGCGCAAGGTGCTCGAAAATCTGGTATCGAACGTCATCGTGCCCACCTACACCAAGCTGGCCGACGACGTAGAGGACCTTGAGAAGACGCTCAACGGACTGACCGTACAAACCATTACCCAGGCACAGATTGACAAGGCCTGCGCCGACTTCAAGGACGCCCGCATGAACTGGGAGCGCTCGGAGGCCTTCCTCGGCGGCGCAGCCTCCGACTTCAGCATCGACCCCACCATCGACTCATGGCCCCTTGACCGCGCCGAGTTGCTCGACTACTTCAAGGGCGGCATGACGGCTGAGATTGAGGACGAGTCGACCATCCTCGGCTTCCACGCCTTGGAGTTCATTCTTTTCCGCAACGGCCAGAACCGCAAGGTCAGCGAGTTGCAGGGCAACGACACCTACACGAACTTTGAGAGCATCAGCGGCGCCGACGAGCTGAAGTACGCCCAGCAGGTATGCCGTCTGCTGAAGGAGCGCTGCTTCCAGCTGCAGGTGGCCTGGGAGGGCGAGAAGAACCAGAACCGCGCCAGCGTGGTAAAGGCTGCCGGACTGGGCTATCAGACGGAGAACGGACTGAGCTACGGTGACAATCTGACACGTGCCGGCATCAGCGGTTCGAAGAGCACCTTCCCCACCCTGCAAGCTGCCATCGCCCAGATTCTGAGCAACGACGAGGGCTCGTGCGTAGCCATAGGCAACGAGGTTGGTACGGCCAAGATAGCCAACCCCTTCTCGGCAGGTGACATCGCCTACGTGGAGTCGCCCTACAGCTACAACTCCATCGCCGACTTCCGCGACAACATCCGTTCCATCCGCAACGTGTGGCTCGGCTCTACCGACAAGACGGCCAACCAATACTCCTTCCACACGTTCTTTGCCAGCGTCGGCAAGGCCAACGTTAACGCTGCCGTCGAGGGTGCCTATGTGGCAAGTATTGCCGGCATCTCGAACATGCCGTCGCCCTTCGTGAAGTACTGCGGAGTGGTGTGGGGCAAGAACTTCGACGACCCCGAAAACTGGGAATCTACATCTGAAGAATAACAAATATTTACTATGATGAACAAACTATCACGACTATCCATCGTGACCATGCTGGCAGCTCCTTTGCTGTCAGCATGTTCTGATGATGATGAGAACAAGCAAGACCTCGGCGGACTGACCCCCGCAGAGGAAGTGTTCGGCAAGGCCAACGACGTATTTACCGCCGACGAGTGGTTTCCCGGCGGACAGTTGGGCACAACCGAGAATGCCAGCTACTCAGCCCCCGCTCCCGCCGTCAGCAACGTCGCAGGCATGGAGGAGGACTTCAATACGGGCGAGGACTTCTTCGAGCATCTCTACACCTTCGAGCAGGCTCCGCGCAAGGGCCTGGGACCGGCTTGGGTACGCAACTCCTGCATCGCCTGCCACCCGGCCTACGGTCACGGCAAGCGCCAGACGGAATACCGCGCCAACACGATTGGCAACGGTTACCTGCTGGTTATCTACCACCCCGACAACAACGCCTACATCAGCGAGGTGACGGGCATGCCCCAGACGCAGGCCATGACGCCCTTCAAGGCTCCTATCGACGAAAAACAGATCATGATAGAGTGGAAGGATGTCAACGAAATGGAGAGCGGACTCTCGATGACATTCCCCGACGGCGAGAAGTATGCACTCATCTACCCCGAAGTGCGCATTCCGCAGTCGGCCTTCAACACCAATCCGAAGCCCGAGAACTACGACGTGCGCCTGGAGTCGACCATCGGCGTCTACGGCACAGGACTCTTGGATGCTATCGACGACGAGGAAATTGAGCGCCAATGGGCTGCCGAGGCTCCTTATGTCGAGCTGAACCCCGCCATGTGGGACAAGGAAGCCAACACATTCAAGGCCTCGGCCTACTACTCGGCACCCTACAACGACACGGGCAGCTTCCGTGGTAGCCACGGTCCGCTGAAGCGCTTCACCTATGCCATGACGCGCGGCTCGCTACAAGACGGCGCCGGCGCCAACGCCATCTGGAACATCACCAACGTCACCCGTTCCGACCGCCATTGGCTCTACTCCACGCCCGCCTGGGCAAAAGCTCAGAGCGAGGACCAGGAGGTCATCAGCTACATCAAGGAGCACGGTGCCTCGGAGGCCAGCATCCTGCACCCCTACTATGCCGACGGAACCAGCGAGGGCATCAGCCAGCGCATCAACGAGATCCTGAGCTGCTCGTCAATCGCCAAGAAGGAGACCTTCGACACCTATCTTTATAAGGGAGCGCCCTACAACGGCAAGGACGAGATGAGCGACCGTCAGTACTACCAGTTCATGGTATGGCATCGCGGACTGGCCGTCCCGGCTGCCCGCAACCTCAGCAACGCCGACGTAAAGCGCGGCAAGCAGCTGTTCACGGAGATTGGCTGCGCCCAATGCCATCGTCCGTCGTGGAAAACCGGTCAGGACAATATGTGGGTCGACGCCAGCACCAAGGCCTATGCCCAGAGCATCGGCAAAGACGCCTCGCAGATGCTGCCCAAGTTCCCCAACCAAACCATCTGGCCATATACCGACATGGTGCAGCATCGACTCTTCATGGTCAACGACATCCGTACCGGCTGGTGCCGCACCACCCCGCTTTGGGGCCGCGGCCTGAGCCGTCAGCTGACGGGTGCCGACGACCGTCTGCACGACTGCCGTGCACGTACTGTTGTCGAGGCCATCATGTGGCACGGCTACTCGAAGAAGTCCGATGGCTATCGGGCTACTGAGAAGTTCTATAACCTGCCGAAGGCCGACCGCGACGCCATCGTCAAGTTTATTGAAAGCATCTGATGAACACCATACCACAAGCGCAAGCCGCCCATTTCTGCCGGCTGTTCATCAGCGACGAGACAGGCATCTATCCGCTGGGCTATCATGCCCGGCGGATTCTTACGCCTAACGACAGTCTGACGGTCGAACAGCAGTTTACCTCTTTCGTTTTCTATCAGGATAACTGGCAGTCGTTGCGGCTCTTCCCTCATCGTGAGCAGAACGGCAACGTCATCTGGTATGCTCCGGCCGACGCGTTACCCGACGCGCTCGGCCAGGAGCACCAGAAGTACATCCGCGAGGTTTTCCCACGCCTGCAACAGGAGATGGAGGCTGAGAACTGGCCTGCCGTCGATGCCTATATCGACAAAATGATGGAGTACCAATGTACGTTCTCCAACCCCCAAAATGAGAGTACGCCGACCATCTCGATGACAGCCGGCGTACTCGTTCTTTTCGTTTGTATTTTCCTTCTTCCGCTAATTAAGCGCTTTACTTGGCGTAAGCTACGCTACGGGTCTCGCGGATAACGGTAATCTTTACCTGTCCGGGATAGGTCATCTCGTTCTGAATCTTCGAGGCAATCTGTCCGCTGAGGGCTTCGGTCTCGGCATCCGACATCTTGTCGGCACCAACGATGACGCGCAGCTCACGGCCAGCCTGAATGGCGTAGGTCTTGGTGACGCCGGGATAGCTCATGGCGATGGCCTCAAGGTCGTTCAGACGCTTGATGTAAGCCTCGACGATTTCGCGGCGGGCACCAGGACGGGCACCGCTGATGGCGTCGCACACCTGTACGATGGGAGCCAGCAACGTCTGCATCTCCATCTCGTCGTGGTGGGCGCCGATGGCATTGCAGATGTCGGGCTTCTCCTTGAACTGCTCAGCCAGCTTGGCACCATAGAGTGCGTGGGGCATCTCGCTCTCCTCGTCGGGCACCTTGCCAATGTCGTGCAGCAGTCCGGCGCGCTTGGCCTTCTTCGGGTTCAGTCCCAGCTCGGCAGCCATCACGGCACAGAGGTTAGCCGTCTCGCGGGCGTGCTGCAGCAGGTTCTGACCGTAGCTGGAGCGGTATTTCATCTTACCGATGATGCGGATGAGTTCGGGGTGCAGACCGTGGATACCGAGGTCGATGGCCGTGCGCTTGCCGGTTTCGATAATCTCGTTGTCAAGCTGCTTCTTCACTTTGGTAACAACCTCCTCGATGCGGGCGGGGTGGATACGGCCGTCGCTGACCAGCTGGTGCAGGGCCAGGCGGCAGGTCTCGCGGCGAACGGGGTCGAAGCCGCTGATGACGATGGCCTCGGGCGTGTCGTCGACGACAATTTCAACGCCGCAGGCAGCCTCCAGGGCGCGGATGTTACGACCTTCACGACCGATGACGCGACCTTTCACGTCGTCGTTCTCGATGTGGAATACCGAGACAGAGTTCTCGACGGCAGTCTCAGTAGCCACGCGCTGAATGGTCTGAATCACGATTTTCTTGGCCTGGGCATTGGCATTGAGTTTGGCCTCGTCCATAATCTCGTTGATGTAGGCCTGGGCGTCGGTACGGGCTTCGTCCTTCAGGCTTTCCACCAGTCGGTTGCGGGCCTCCTCGGCGCTCAGTCCCGAGAGTTCCTCGAGCTTCTCGCGCTCCTTCAGCTGCATCTTCTCCAGCTCGTCCTGCTTGACTGAGAGCAGCTTCTTCTCGTTGTCGATGCGCTGCTGCTGGTTGTCGAGGTCGTTCTTGCGGCGGCCCAGTTCCTCCTGGCGCTGGTTGAGCGAGATCTCGCGCTGCTTCAGCTTGTTCTCGCTCTGCTGGAAGTGCTGGTTGCGCTGCTGCACCTCCTTCTCGAGTTCACTCTTCTTGTTCAGGAACTTCTCCTTCACCTCGAGCAGCTTCTTCTCCTTGATTACTTCGGCCTCCTTCCCGGCAGCCTCAACCATTTCGTTGTATTTTCCCTTAAGTACATAACGGAAAATCATGTATCCGCAAACACCACCCACAATCAGGGCGGCTACGGCAACAATTACATAAACCATAATTAAATCTATAATAAAGTTAATACTCTCTCACTGTGGTCTTCACTTCAGCGCACTTTCAATTTCAGAAGTCAGACGCGAGAGAATATCATTATAGGGCGTGGTGTCGTTCTTGCCATGCTCACGCTGATACATCAAGGCGATGTCGATGAGCGACATCAGCGCTATGGTGTGGTCACTCTTCCGCCCCTTGTATGCACGCGCATACGCATTGTAGCGGTCGGTGATCAGCTTGGCGGCTGCACGGTAGTACGCCTCGTCGTCGCGGTTAACGGTAACCTCGATTTCCTCGTCGTAGACATGCAACCTGATATGTAGTTTCTCTTTGTTTACTTCTGCCATTGTCGTCGGCTTTTAGCTTTTTACTGGGCTGACGGACCTACGCCTTCTCGCCCTGCAGCATTGATATACACTTGTTGACTTCCCTGATGAGCTTCGACAACCGGTCCTTGGCGCCCTGCAGGTCGCTGTCGGTTATCTCAATCATCCTGGCCATCTTCAGCGCGTTATAGTCATTCGAAGCCTGGGCCAACTGTCCCTGCAGGGCCTTGATGTCCTGCTCGTTCTTCTCGACCATCTGGTACAGCTCGGCATTCTCCTTCTTCAGTTCCTGAAAACGGAGAATCATTTGCCGTACGCGGGTCTCAAACGTGGTTAGAGTTTGCTCGTTCTTTGTCATGACTGAACTTTTATTCTACAAAAGTAGGCATTTTTTGCGTAATGACCTGCTTTTGCGCCAGTTATTTAATAATATTTAAGAAGTTGTTCACTTCGTGGCGTCGTCCGAAGGCCGTTTTTCCTTCTTGGCGAGCATGACCACGCGGTAGACGAAGTCGGTAATCCACTTCTGCGAGAAGCCCAGTTTCTGGTTGTACTTGCGCACATTGACCACGGTCTGCAGCACGCTCGCGTCGGTAAAGTCGTTCTTGTTGAAGATGTCGCCCACGGTCTTCTCGGTCAGCGAGTAGATGGTCTTCTTGAAGATGCCGGGAATGCGGAGCTTATACTTCATCAGGTTCGTGACGAGCATCATCATGTCCTGCGTAAAGCCCTGGAACTGATACATATACGTCTGAACGTCCTGCATGCCCTTGCAACGGCGGCGGATGCTCTGGTCGATCTCCTTGGTGAACGACTCGTCCATGCCGTACATCTCCTTCATCATCTTCGTTACGCGTTGCTTCTCGCCGACGCCGAGCCGGTTGTTAACGGTAGGCACCTTCAGCGTGGCCTTGAACAGGCGCAGGTCGGGCAGGGCCGCCAAGTTTGTGATATGAAGGTCGGCAGCCATGACCGCCTGGAAATACACGCGGATGAGGGTCATGAAGTCCTCCATTCCGCCAACCTTCTGTTCTTCCTCCTTCTTTCCGAATAGTTTGCTTAAAAAACTCATTGCTATTTATTGTGATTACTGTTTCTTGTTCTTGATCATGTCAATCAGCCTGGTAACGTCGACGATATTAACCACGCCGTCGTTGTTCAGGTCGGCACTCGCCGTGCCCTTTACGTGGGTGAATCTGATTTTGTCGATGTTACACCAGCCGCCGGTTATGGTCATGCGGATGACCTGACGGCCCGCCTGCAACGGGATGAGCAGTTGGCCCTCAGAGGTGGTGTAAGTGTTCCAGTCATCTTTGCCTCCACTTGTCACAGGGACAGCGTCAGTCAAGGCTGTCAAGCCATCATTGGTATGCAGCGACAGACTGAACGACGAATTGTCGTTTCCCGACGATACGATAGCCTCAAAGGCGTAGATGCCCTCACGCTTCACGTCGACGGTATACTCCAGCCATTCGCCGGCTGGCGTATAGCCGATGGCACAAGTGCCGTCTGGCGCGCCGCCCACGACGTCGACGCCGCCATTGTCACTGCGATAGCCGACATTGCCCTTGTCCTCCTCCTCTTCATCATGGTAGGAGATGCCCTCGCCGCCGGAGTCGAAGTCCTCGGCCTCGATGGTGCCGGGCAGTTCCATCTCGCGATATGGCGTGTGGCCCAGGTCGACGGGCTCTTCAGTTTTGCTGCCGTTCATGACGATGTCGGTCAGGTCGGCAACGTCCTGCTCATCGACATTGCCGTCAACATGTATGTCGCCCGGCAGACTCTTCACCGTAAAGGCAATCTTGTCGAGGTTGCAGTAAGGATTGGTGATGGTCATGCGGATAATACGGTTGCCCTTCTCGAGCGGAATGAGCAGCTCGCCCGTGACGGTGGTATAGTCGTCCCAGCTGCCAGTGTTAGGTACAGCTACCTTATTAGCTAAGGCTGTCAGAGTACCGTTTTCGTTGAGCCACAGGCTGAAGCCCGAGTTGTCGGCACCCGACGAGACGGTGGCTTCGAACGAATACATGCCAGCCTCCTTCACGTCGACAGTATACTCCAGCCACTCGTCGGCAGTCGTATAACCAATGGCATAGTTGCCGTTACCCTCAACCAAATCGACGCCCTGACCGTCAGCACGATAGCTTGACGTGCCATCGTTCTTGTCGTCGGAGTCGTGGAATGAAAGGCCCTCGAGGCCCCAGTCGAAGTCCTCGAACTGAAGTGTGCCGGGCAGACTGACGTTCTTAAATGGCTTGCGCAGGTCGCTTTCGTCGATATGGCGCAGCACAATCTTGTCGACATTGAACAGGAGATCGCCGCTCCTGACGATGAAGCGCAGCACTTGCTGACCTTCGGCCAGCTGCTTGATGAACCGTCCGCTCTGGACGTTGTAGGTGCCCCAGTTGCCGGTCTTGAGAACTGAAATCTCGCCCGTCAGGTCGGTCAGTCCGTCGGCTCCACTCAGGGCCAGTGAGAACGAGCCGCCGCCATCCTGCGATGCGACATAGGCATCAAACTCATACAGGCCGGCCTCCTTCACGTTGACGGTATATTCCAGCCATTCGCCGGCGTGAGTCCAGCCGATGGCATAGCCGCCGCTGAAGCTTTCAATGTCGACGCTTCCTGCATCTTCGCGATACGACTTGCCGCTACCCTGATTCTGCGAGTCGCTATCATGATAGGCCATGCCCTCGGCTCCCGAGTCGAAGTTCTCGCCCTCGATGGTGCCGGGCAGGTCGATGACGCCCTTAAAGGGCGCGCGTGGCTTGTAGGCCGTAAACGACGACAGGCGTTCGTACGTCGAGCCGTCGGTAGCCTCGACGACAGCCTTCAGGTCGTACTTGCCGGCTTGCGCGGGCGTGTACGTTATAGAAAAAGGTGCCTCGGTAAGCGTGGCGTAGAGTTGGTTCTTCACATAGAGCTTGACCGACGCGATGGTCTTCGTCCGCAGCCGAGCGTTGACGGTAACCGAGAGCGGCTCGTTGATCGTGGCGCTCAGCGTCTGAGGCTTCACGTAGACCGATGCCTCTTTCTTCATGCCCGGGAAGGGGCTCTTGGCCTGCTTGGCCTTGTCGCTGGCCATATATTGCCGCAGCCACTTCATGGCGGGGCGGTCCTGGCCATCGCGGATAATGCCCGAGTTGCCCTTCGTGCCCTCTTCCTCCTTGCCCGTCCAGGTCTTGCCGTAGATGTAGCCCCAGAGCGTGATGCCGGCACAGTAGTCCTTCTCCCACATATAGGGAATCTGCTCCTGATAGCGTTGAGCCTGCAGGTTGTCGTCGTTGGTACCGATGTCATACTCCGTCGAGTACATCGGCATCTTCAGAGCATTCTGAATCTCGTCCATAGCCGCCTTGAAATCATTGACGCTCATATCGGTCAGGTCATGGCTCTGGCAGCCGTAGGCATCGACAGGCGCGCCAGCATCACGGATGGTGCGGACGAGGTCGATGAACTCCGACTTCTGCCAGCGGAACGTGTTGAAGTCATTATAGACGAGGATGGCGTCCGGCCAACGCTCGTGGGCCATCTCGAAGGCCTTGATAATCCAGTCGTAGCCCGTCTTGCCCTCGCCGCCCAGGGCAGCGCGGTAAGGGGCGGGAGCATGGCCGGCGATGGCTTCGTTCACCACGTCGATGATTTCCAGGTTGGGATAGTGCTGCTTGACGGCGTCGAAATACTTGACGATTTCCTCATACTGTTCGCTCGTCGAGAGATTGTCCATCCATCTCGGGTACTGTCCGCCCCAAATCAGCGTGTGGTACTTGAAGATGAACCCATGCTGCTTGGCATAATTGGCTGATCTGTCGGCTCCCCCGAACGTAAACGTACCGCGGTTTCCCTCAATGGCGTCCCACTTCGACTCGTTCTCCGGCGTTATCTGGTTCCACAGCTGGTAGAACGGCGCACTGCTGCCATCGTCCACGCTGCCGTATGTCGTAATATTACCCAGGAACTTGTCGGGATTCGACGATAATTGCGCATGGGCCGTTATGGCCATCAAGCCTAAAAGCAGCACGTGGAAAAGCCTCTTCATAAGTAACGTAGGTTTACTGTTAAGATTTTGCTGCAAAGGTAAGCAAAAAAATCTGAGATTGCAAATAATTATGTAAATTATTTGGCAGTCTCGGCTAATTTGAGTATTTTTGCACGCACATTACAAACAAAGAGAAAGACGACTATGAAAGGAATCGTACTGGCTGGCGGCAGCGGCACACGCCTCTACCCCATCACGAAGGGAATCTCGAAGCAGCTGATTCCCATCTTCGACAAACCCATGATCTACTACCCCGTGTCGGCCCTGATGCTGGCGGGCATACGCGAGATACTCATCATCTCGACGCCGCACGACCTGCCGGGCTTCCGCCGCCTGCTGGGCACCGGCGAGGAACTGGGCGTACACTTCGAGTATGCCGAGCAGCCGTCGCCCGACGGACTGGCCCAGGCGTTCATCATCGGCGAGGAGTTCATCGGCCAGGACTGCGCATGCCTCGTTCTGGGCGACAACATATTCTACGGCTCGGGCTTCAGCGGACTGCTGCGCCAGAGCGTGGAGAACGCCGAGCAGAAGGGACTGGCCACGGTCTTCGGCTACTACGTGAACGACCCCGAGCGCTACGGCGTGGCTGAGTTCGACAAGGACGGCAACTGCCTCTCAATCGAGGAGAAGCCCGAGCACCCGAAGTCGAACTACGCCGTGGTGGGACTCTACTTCTACCCCAACTCGGTGGTGGAGATTGCGAAGAACATCAAGCCGAGCGCGCGCGGCGAACTGGAGATTACGACCGTCAACCAGGAGTACCTGGCCCAGCAGAAGCTGAAGGTGCAGACGCTTCAGCGGGGCTTTGCCTGGCTCGACACGGGCACGCACGACTCGCTGGCCGAGGCTTCGACGTTTATCGAGGTCATTGAGAAGCGCCAGGGGCTGAAGGTGGCGTGCCTCGAGGAGATTGCCTACAAGAAGGGCTGGATAACGAAAGAGAACCTGAGGGAGCTGGCCAAGCCAATGCTCAAGAATGGCTACGGACAATACCTGATGCAGCTGGCAGAGGGGAAATGAAAAGGAGCCGCTTTCACGAGCGGCTCCTTTTATTTTCTGCAGTTGTACTTGGTTTACTTCACCTTCTCAACGATGGCCTTGAAAGCCTCGGGGTTGTTCATGGCGAGGTCGGCGAGCACCTTGCGGTTAATCTCGATGCCGGCCTTCGAGAGGGCGCCCATGAGCTGCGAGTAGCTCAGACCGTTGATGCGTGCGGCGGCGTTGATACGCTGAATCCACAGGCTGCGGAATACGCGCTTCTTGTTACGACGGTCGCGGTAGGCGTATGTCAGACCCTTCTCCCAGGTGTTCTTGGCTACTGTCCAAACATTCTTGCGGGCTCCGAAGTAGCCGCGGGTGAGCTTCAAAATTCTCTTACGCTTTGCTCTTGATGCAACGTGATTTACTGATCTTGGCATAGTTTCTTACTTCTTTTTAAATGTTCGACAATAGGTGAATTAACGGAGACACAACAGGTCGCGAACCTGCTTCATGTTGCTAACGTCAACAAGCGTTGAACCGCAGAGGTTGCGCTTCTGCTTCTTGGTTTTCTTCGTCAGAATGTGGCTGTGGTAAGCGTGGTGTCTCTTGACCTTACCTGTACCGGTGAACGAGAATCTCTTCTTGGCGCCGGAATTTGTCTTTACTTTTGGCATTTTTTTAATACTTTTAAATTGTTATTGAATAATCGGCGACTACGCATATACCGGGCGCGCCACCTTGCTATTTTCGATTTATTCTCCGTCGGTCTCCGTAAGCTTCTTCAGAGCCTCGGCCGAAATCTTCGCGTTGGCAAAGAGTCCGCCGTTGGCGGGAGCCTCGGCGTCGGCCTCAGGCTTGGGCTGCTGCTGGGCGGCCTGCTCCTTCTGGTCGGCAGCGGCGGCCTCGCGGTCGCGTGCCTGCTGGCTCTTCTTCTTCTCGCCGGCCTTCTTCGGGGCGAGGTACAGGAACATCTTCTTGCCTTCGAGCGACGGCATGGACTCTACCTTGCCGTAGTCTTCGAGGTCGTTGGCAAACCTGAGCAGCAACACCTCGCCCTGCTCCTTGAACAGGATGGAGCGCCCGCGGAAGAAGACATACGCGCGAACCTTATTTCCTTCTTGCAGGAACTCGCGTGCGTGCTTCAGCTTGAACTGGTAGTCGTGCTCGTCGGTCTGCGGTCCGAAACGGATTTCCTTCACCTCCACCTTGGCCTGCTTGGCTTTCATCTCCTTGGCACGCTTCTTCTGCTGGTAGAGGAACTTCGAGTAGTCGATGAGACGACAGACGGGCGGGTTGGCGTTAGGCGAAATCTCAACGAGATCGACGCCCTGCTCACGGGCCATATTGAGCGCGTCGCGGGTAGGAACCACGGTCGAGCCGTTGTCACCGACGATGCGGACTTCACGTACGCGTATCTGCTCGTTTACGCGGTACTGTTGCTTCATTTTGTCATTCTTCATCAACTGCTTTTTAGAAAATCGGATGCAAAGGTACAATAAATCAGCGAATTGGCAAAATAATTCTTAAAATATTTTTCCTTTTCGGCCCGATTTTCCCTTTCACGGCCCTCAAAGCCTACCCCACGAGGCTGAAAACGAACTGTCCGTCGGCATAATCACACCTCGCAACGCCGAAGCGGATGAGCCTGGCAAGCAGTCCGACCACCTGCCGCCGGCCGAGTCCCGAGCGGCGCACCACCTGGCTGAGCGACAGGCGTCCCTGCATCGTGTCCATCAGCTGGCGCACCTCGTCGGTATACGTCATCATCGTGCCGCGCTCGGCCTGCTGCTCGCGCCAGATGGCCAGATGGACGGGCGAGGCCACGATGTTCTCGTCGGCAATGCGGATGTAGGCCCGCTGGCGCCCCTCGTCGTCAATGGCACACACGGGCTTGCGCGCCGATGGCGGAACGGTGGCCACGACGATGGTGCGGCCCTCGGCGTGATACGTGTCAAACTTGATGCTCGCCTCAGGCCGGCAGAACCTGTACGCCGCCTGGTGCATCATGTAGATTTCCTCCTCCGACCGCACGCCGCTCAGGTGGCCGTCGTCGCGCACGCCGATGAGCAGCCTGCCCCCGTCGGTATTGGCAAAGGCCGAGACTGACCGGGCCAGCTTCTGCGCGTCGGTCACCTTATACTTGAAGTCCTGCTGCTGGTGTTCCCCCTCGCTGATGAGGCCCAGCAGGTAGCGTCTGTCGTCCATCTTACTGATTCCGCGTGCAAAGTTACTCATTTTTCCCGACATCGGATTCTTTTTGGCACGGAAAAACGCTGGTTTACACGGATCTTCTTCTTTTACTGACGTTAATCGGTGTACTGTCAGGGAATGCTGTGCTGTAGGCTGCGTCGAGGGCTTTCAGACGGACTTTCCAGAAACTGATGCCCGTCTTGACGGCAACGACGGCCCGCAGGAGTTCGCGGTGCCTGCGCGGACTGACACTGGGCAGAGGCAGCTCGTTCCAGCCTTCCTGCTCGGAGAGGTGGCAGACCTGCCAGACGAAGTCGTCGGTGGCCTCAGCCGGGAACCACGCCTTCAGCACGTTGCGGATGCAGAAACGCTTGCATTGCCCCCGGAGGAGCTGCCTCGTGCGCTCCAGCATGCGCCAGAGCTGCACGAAGCATTCTTGGTTGTTAGCGATTGTAATCATAGTTTATCAGAAATCGAAAATGACCAAAATGACCTTGACCAAATGACCGCGTTACAATTTCCGATAGTTCCCGTCCTCCTCCAGCACTACCAGCCCCTGCTTGCGATGGAGTCGTTCTTGCCGCGCTTCTGTCGCTCGCCGCTCAGTCCGCCCGCATAGTCGCGACTCTGGAAGGCGTTCTCTATGCGGTCGCGGAAGAAGTAGAGCGCGTTCTCCAGCAGCGAGTCGGCTATCACGTCGTAGGCCTCGAGCATCGTGGGCGTCTGCGCCTTCAGCAGGAGCTCCTTCCACAGGTCGGGCTGCTGCTTCAGCCTGCTCTCGGCACCGCTCAGCCCGTGCTTCTGAATCAGCCCCTCGCACACCTTGCAGAGCATCAGGCAGCAGGTCATCCGCTGGGCCGTGACGCAGACGCGGAAGCGCTGGCGGGCACGTGTGCGGTCGTCGTTCTTCATCGTCTCCAGGCGGATGCGCTCCACCCACTGGCGGCCCCTCGCCTCGAGCTTCGGCAGCACCACCTCGCCATACATCAGCGGCAGCAGGTGGGCTATCTGCTGGATGCGCTCGCGCTGGCGGCCGGTCAGCACAGGCGGCTTGTCGTCCAGTGGCGAGAAGGTGTTGTCGGGCGTGCGGGCTACGGCTATACGGCTCTGGAATCCGTCAGTGTAGTTCGAGACCACGCGGTAGAGCGCATCGGGAGTGCCGCACATCGTGACGTTCCACAACAGCCGCTCGATGTGCACGTTCACCGCGTCGGCACTGCGCGCCTCACGCTCATACTTGGTGCCGTCGTAGCTCTGGCGCAGCATGATCGAGAAGTCGCTCATAGCCGACCGCCACTTCTGCGCCACCGTATCGGCTTCGGGCGTGAACGAGAAGGCGTGCTTGCCCTCCGTATTGGCCAGCCGCTCGGCCAGGTTGGCAACGGTGTTGTTCAGCGTCAGACAGCGCACGGGCAGCTTCGGCTCCTCGGGCTGCTCCTTCTTGTTCTTCGCCGCCCGCTTCTTGGCGCGCCATTCGTCCTCCTGCATCTGGTACATCTTGTCGAGCGCCTGCACTTCGCTCATCCAGGCATCCACCACCGGGTCGATGCCGCCCTTGCCCGAAGCAAAGTCGCCGGCGATATAGGCAATCAGGTTCAGCCCCTTCTTCTGGCCGTGCACGTCGAGCGTCACGCCCGTAGCCAGCGTGCCGATGCAGGGGCAGATGGCCGTTACAACCGGCATCGCCTGCTGCGGCCCCACGGCCTCGATACTGTCGCGAACGCCCATCGGCAGCTTCCGCGCCGACAGCTGGGAACTGCGAGCCGACAGCTGCTCGTCCTCCAAGTCGCCACCCGTACATTCACTCCCCTCGCCCTTCGGAATGGGGTCGGGGCTGAGGCTGTTGAGCGTGTTGCGCAGGCGAATGGGGAATCCGTTGAACTCCGACGCCAGGGCGCTCCTTATCTTCGCCCGCTTCTCTTCTATCGGAAATCCGTCGTAGCAGGGAATCACCTGGTCGAGCCACTCAAACGAGCGGCCGCAGATGTGGCGCAGGTCGCAGGCCAGCTGGTAGGTCAGCGTGTCGCGGTCGCCCTTGGTAGGCTCAAAGCCGCGGTTGTTCACCTCCCAGTACTTCGCGATGATGTCCTTGAAGGGGATGCCGTGATAGTCGGTGGGAAAGACCCCCACCGTCTCCCCCTGTTTAGGGGGAGTGATTGGTTTGTGTTCTCCCCCTAAACAGGGGGAGTTAGAGGGGGTCATCTCGAAGATTGCATCGTCCAGATAAATCAGCTCGGCTTCCGTCGTGGTGAAGAACACCCGCGTGATGTCCTTCGCCTGGGCATCGTAGGTCACGTTCAGCAGCTCGCTTGCCCACTTCAGGTTCTCCTCCTGCGACAGCTCCGGCCGGCGCCGGAACACCAGGTGGTAGCCGCCGCCACGGGCACTCTCCTCCAGCATCAGCAGCCCCAGCTCGGCCTTCCTGCTGAGTATGCGCTCCTTCACCGCGCCCATCTCCCCGGCCGTCAGGTGGTCGATGTCCATGCCCACCGTCGTGCTCATCCGCTTGCTGCCCTTCAGCGAGCCGTCGTCGTTGGGCAGACACGAGTAGTTCATCTGCACCAGCCGGTGCTTCGAGCCCTCGTCCCCGCCGCGTATGGCGGCCACCAGCTGCTTCTGCTCGCCGCCGTTTCGCAGACTCAGATACTCCTCTCTCGTCAGAACGGGGCGCATCACCTTAGCGCCGCCGTTCCCCTTATAAACATAGTGTACACTCATCTCATTAATTATTCAAAAAACCTCTTCGCCTCCCATGCGCGGCGACGCTCAAGCCCCTTCAGCCGCCGGCCGCCGGCATAAACCCAGCGGCGGAACTCGCGGCGAATCTGCTGCCGGCTGCCCCCGCCGCGAATCACCTTCAGCAGCGTCGAGCTGCGCAGCCTGCCGATGCCCAGGTTGAAGGCAAACGACACCAGCGCGTCGAGCTGTCCCTCCGTGCGGGCCACACCGAGCAGCTTCACCTGCCGCTCCACCTCGCCGATGTCCTGCTTCAGCAGTTCCCTGGCCCAGAAGTGCGTGATGCGGTCGCCCATCCTAACGCCCCGTGTGTGTCCGTAGCCGATGGTCGGCACCCCCGCCGCGTCCCTGTAGGCCTCCAGCCTCAGTCCCTCCATCGCCATCAGTTGAATCAGTAAAATCTCAGTTGTCATCATAATCATCATCCTCTCAGTTTCGTAATGTCAGTAATCAGAATCTCCTGGAACGTCTGTCCCTGATACTCGTGAGTCGAGAAGCGCATCGTGGCTGCCACAATGTCGCCCTCGGCGAACCTGCACGCCGCCAGGTTGCCTAGCATGGCGCACACATACTCCTGTTCATACTTCGAGCCGCCCAGTTCGCGAAGCACGATGTTGCACTTCCCGATGCTGCCCGTCTCGCTGTTCTTACTCTGTACGCTGAAGGCCTCGCCCTGGCGTACCACTCTCAAAATTCTTGTTTCCATAGTTTCAATTATTTCCTTTCCTTTTTTCGATAGTCAATTCCCAATTTCCCCCTTTTAGAAGGGGAATGTCTGCGGTTCAGATTCCTCCCCTGAGTCAGGGGAGGTTAGGAGGGGTCTGAACAAGGTCAAGAAACGTCTGAACAATGGACCATTCGCTTCTTCAGACCTCCCCTCGCCCCTCCTAACTCAGGAGGGGAAAGAGCGGACCGGATTCCTCCCCTGAGTCACTCCCCTGAGTCAGGGGAGGTTAGGAGGGGTCTGAACAAGGTCAAGAAACGTCTGAACAATGAACCATTCGCTTCTTCAGACCTCCCCTCGCCCCTCCTAACTCAGGAGGGGAATTTCTGCGCCGGATTCCTCCCCTGAGTCAGGGGAGGTTAGGAGGGGTCTGAACAAGGTCAAGAAACGTCTGAACAATGAACGATTCGCTTCTTCAGACCTCCCCCTGGCCCCATTCCCGAGCAAGCTCGCCTACCCGTAGCCTTTCCTGACTCAGGAGGGGAATTTGACCCTCAAAAATTCGGATACCCCAGCTTCCCGTTCAGGAACCGCAGGCCCTGCAGCGTCCACGTCAGGTACGACTTGACGCGGCGCTCACCCTTCAGCGTGTAACTGACAAAGGTACGCGTGCGACACAGGTCGCGGCCCGCCAGGTCGTCAGAGATGTTCCAGCGCCCGTGGCGGCGGTAGAGAATGCCCATGTCGCGCAGCACGGCGTTGAAGTCAAAGACCGTCATGTTGAACGTCTTCGCCACCTGCGTCGCCGTCAGCGTGTCCTCGGCCGCCTCGTTCATCATCCGTAGCCCCTCGCCGATGATCTGGTCGGCCAGCCTCAGCACCTGTCTCTGCTGCGTCAGCGTCATCAGTTCCGTCCCCCCCTCTCCGGCCGGAGAGGGGACGGGGGTGAGTCTTCCCCTTTCCAGCTCCTCCCAGCGCAGCACCAGCCGTGCCCGCGCCTCGTCGTTGAACTTCGTGGCGATGTAGAGGCACTCGGTTTTCGTCAGCTGGTAACAGGGCAGTGTGCGCCCCGTAGCGTCTTGGTAAGAACTGAGGGAAAATTTTCCCTGAGTAACCTGAGTCCATGCTGGCTCCATTTTACGGATGGCCTT
>CADCEQ010000012.1 GCA_902800435.1 uncultured Prevotellaceae bacterium
GGTCATCGCCGACTCTCTTACCCTGAAGGACATGCGACTGATGAAGGAGGCATCGGTCAACTTCCTGCGACTGTCGCACTATCCGCGCGAACCGCGCTTCTACGAGCTGGCCGACTCGCTGGGCTTCTATCTCGTCGACGAGGTGCCCTTCGGCTATGGAGACAAGCACCTCTCTGACCGCAGCTATCAGGACATCCTGATGAAGCGTGCCCTGGCCACCGTCAAGCGCGACAAGCTGCACCCCTCTGTGCTCGTATGGAGCGTGGGCAACGAGAATCCGCTGACACAGCCCTGCATCGAGGTGGGCAACTACGTCGGCGCGCTCGACCCGTCGCGGCCCTACTGCTTCCCGCAGGTAGGCTCCTACTTCCGCCGCTTCTGGGAGAAAGCCTCTACAGAGCAGGGCGTATCGCCATTCCCCTCTGCCGCCCCCGTCTACGCGCCCCACTACCCCACGACGGGCCAGATAGGCGGGTTCTACCAGCATCTTGACCGCCCCGTCATCTTCACCGAATACTGCCACACGCTCGGCATCTCTTTCGAGGACCACGACCGCCAGTGGGAAGTCATCGAGCGCACGCCGGGCATTGCCGGTGGCGCCGTCTGGGAATGGGCCGACCAAGGCATGCCGTTCCGCGAACGGCTCAAGAGCCGCTATGGCTACGAAGAGCGCGTCTTTACGTCTGAGGACGGCGGCTTCGAGATGTACGGCAACAAAGGCACCGACGGCCTGCTCTACGCCGACCGCACACCCCTGCCCAACTACTACGAACTGCAGCACAACTACGCCCGCGCCTTCGTCAGTTCCGTATGCTGCGATACCATCGCAGCCCGCCTCACCCTCACCAACCGCTACGACTTCCTCAACCTGAAGGACAACGTCACCTTCCGCTGGGCACTCACCACCGACCGCGACACCATTGCCCGCGGCCACTTCACCCCCGACTGTCCCCCGCGCTCATCTTCCCCATACCAGCTGCCTGTCCCCTATGCTGCGATACCATCGCAGCCCCGTCCCCTCACCCTCCTCCACTTCGCCGCCGAGGATGCCCAGGGCCGCACCTTCCTCCGTCAGTCGTTCGTTCTCCACAAGCCACAGCCGACTTGGACCGGCAACGGCAGCGGAGCCGTCATGGTCAGGGACACGACCATCCGCACAGGCCGCAAGCCCACGATGGCCGAGCGCCTCACCCAGAAGAACCGGCTGCCCGGGAAATACCTGCTGCCCGTCACGAACAGCCAAGTGAAGGCCGACATCAAGAGTCGTCCCATCGACGGCGGCGAGGAAATCAGCTTCACCCTGACGCCCGACACCGTCGACGTGTTCCGTTCGGAGTTAGGACTGGCCTGGTTGCTCGATCCCAGCATCGACCGCGTGCAGTGGATAGGCTATGGTCCCTTTGCCAGCTACCCCGGCCGCCAGCAGGCCAACCGCTACGGCTTCTGGGCGAAGCACAAGGACGACCTCTACTTCGAGGGCAACCACAGCGGCATCGACGCGGCCTTCCTGTCCGACCCTGAGGGCAATGGCATACTGATAAGCGGCGACTCGCTCTCGCTGAACTTCGAGCAGACCGACCGCGGCATCGTCGTCACCGTCAATGCTGCCGTCAGCGGGCAGGGGCCGAAGTTTGCCAAAACCCACTTCCCCGGCTGGCAGAAGGGCGACCCGCCCGTGAGCGCCACCTTCCGAAGCTACTATCTGAAAGCCTCCCCCGCGGAAGGAGGTTGGGATGCAGCCAAAGTGCCAGCTCCCTTCCATCCCTTCAAGACGCAATACGACACCTATCTTTCAAAATATGACTTTTACTAAAAACAACAACAAATCAAGGTACAACATGAGACGAACTTTACTGACAACACTAATGGCCGCTGCTGCGATTGGAGGCAGCGCACAAATCACGCCCGTGAGCCAGATGGAACGACTGGACCGCGGACTTGTCGTCATCCCCATCGGCACCACCCGAACGCTGAGCTGGCGGTTCCTCGGCACCGACGACGAGAGCAAGACGACGTTCAACATCCTGTGCGACGGCGAGACGATTGTCGAGAACAGGTACGAGACTTTCTACAAGGACAACAAGGGCGGCAGCAGCTACCAGATTGTGACGCTGGTAGACGGCGTGCCTGTCGACACCACTGCCGCCGTGAAGCCCTGGGACAAGAACTACCTGACCGTGAAGCTGCAGCGGCCGCCGGCAGGCAGCGACTACTCCTACTCGCCCAACGACTGCTCGGTGGGCGATGTCGACGGCGACGGGCAGTACGAGATTTTCGTCAAGTGGGACCCCTCGAACTCGAAGGACAACTCGCAGGGCGGCGTCACGGGCAACGTCTACATCGACTGCTACCGGCTCGACGGCACCTTCCTCTGGCGCGTCGACCTGGGCAAGAACATCCGAGCCGGTGCCCACTACACGCAGTTCCAGGTCTATGACTACGACGGCGACGGAAGGGCCGAGATGATGTGCAAGACGGCACCGGGCTCGCTCGACGGCAAGGACAACTACGTGAACCAGGCCGCCACCAACGCCACCATCAAGGCTGCCTCGAACACCAAGGTATGGCGCACCAGCGACGGCCGCATCAACGGCGGTCACGAATACCTGACGGTGTTCAACGGACTGACGGGCGAGGCCGTACACACCATTGCCTACATCCCCAACCGCAATGCCACCACCACGCTGAGCGAGGCTGAGGGCTCCTTCAACTGGGACGACCGCTCGGGCAAGACCGACAAGGGCAGCTACGGCAACCGCGGTGAGCGCTACCTCGCCGCCACCGCCTACTTGGACGGTCCTGAGGGCCACGCCAGCGGCATCTTCTGCCGAGGCTACTATACCTTCGCCTACATTTGGGCGGTCGACTTCGACGGCACGGAACTGAAGCACCGTTGGCTGCACATGAGCGACACGAAGACGACGTACAAAGTGATGGATGCCAACCGCAAGACGTCGACCTACAAGGGAACAATCTGCACCTCCGGTCTGGGCCGCTACACGATGTATGCCAATGGCAACCACAACATGTCGATAGCCGATGTCGACGGCGACGGCAAGGACGAGATTATCTGGGGCTCGGCAGCCCTCGACGACGACGGCAAGATGCTCTATGCCGTGGGCTTCGGTCACGGCGATGCCATCCACTTGGCCGACCTCGACCCTGACCGTCCCGGACTGGAGCTGTTCGATATTCATGAAGAGAAAGGTACGTACGCGTGGGACCTCCACGATGCTGCTACGGGCGAGATTATCTGGAAAGGCGGACAGAGCGGCGCCGACAACGGGCGCGGACTGGCTGCCGACATTCTGGGCGCCCGGGGCTATGAGTTCTGGTCGGCCTACGGCGGCTTCGACAGCGCCTCGCGCAACCAGAACCCGTTCAACACGCTGACGGGCAAGCAGGCTGGCTCGACGAAGCCCTCGATGAACTTCCGCATCTACTGGGACGGCGACCTGATGGACGAGCTGCTCGACGGTACCACCATCTCGAAATACGGCGGTTCGGCACTGGGCGTCGGCAGCACGCCGATAGGAAGCCTCGGCAGTCCGGCCTCGTGCAACGGCACGAAAGCGACGCCCTGCCTCTCGGCCGACATCTTCGGCGACTGGCGCGAGGAGCTCATCCTCTGGAGCACCACCGACAATGCCACGCTGAACATCTACACCACGACTACGGGAACAAAATACCGCGTGCCGACGCTGATGCACGACCATACCTATCGCATGGCCATTTGCTGGCAGAACAACGCCTACAACCAGCCCCCTCACCTCGGCTACTTCCTCCCCGACTACATCGCCGGCAAGCTCACCAATCAGGTCCCGTGTGTTGCGTACTCGCAACAACAAAAGCAAATCTTCGACCTCCAGGGCCGCCGCCTCGACGCCCTGAAGCCCGGCCTGAACATCATCCGCCAAGGCGGAAAAGTCAGAAAAGTATTGGTGAAATAAAACCTACTTCGAATACAACAGGCGTCCGTCGGGGGTAACTCCGGCGGCGCTCATTTTTATGCGCGTCTCCTTGCCGTTGTTGTAGAAGGTAGCCGTGAAGCGGCCGTCCTCGTCGCTGCGGGCGTTGGGGTTCCAGTAGAGCGTGCGGCGGTAGTCGGCAGGGGCCTCGCCCGTCTGGCGGCGGCTATAGTCGGGCTGGTAGAACGCGGCGGGCTCGTTCATGCCGTGGAAGTAGATGCGGCGGTCACGGTAGACTACCTGCTTGCCGTCGTCTGGTATAGGCACCATCTCCACCGTAACGTCGGCCAGCACGGTGCTCACCACCATCGTCGAGTCCTCGTTGCGCGGCTCATAGTCGCTGAACACGCGGATGTCCTGAAGCCGGCTCAGCTTCAGGTTGTTGAAGACGGCTGCTGCCGCGCGGGTCTTTTCGCTGGCCTGTATGGCGTCGGCCATGTCACCTTCCATATTGGCTGTGAAGTCGTAGTTGCGCCAGTAGGTCTGGCCGTTCAGCCGCCCGTCGACGTTGAAGTGTACGGGGCGCCCCATGTTGCCGTAGAGGAACTTCGCTACCTGCAACGGGAACTGGCGCATGTCGAACTTACCGAACGACAGGCCGTAGTCGGTCAGATCATTGTAGAGGTCGTAGGCATCGCGCACGATGGCCGGCTTGTTCCAGTCGACGGCGCGGCGCCCGTGGCGGCGACCGCTGACGGTGACATTCTGCAGCATGTGAACGTCGTTCTCCATCGACAGCTCGGAGAGCGTATCCTCGTCGATGGTCACATCCCACTCGGGGGCGTGGTTCTCATAGTAGTTGTACTTATGGGTGAAGACGGGGTAGGGCATGTCGCGCTTCACGTAGAAGTCGGCAAAGGCATCCTCACGATACACGGTGGCATCTTTGCGCGAGGCGATGGCCTTGTCGAGCGAGTCTTTCTCCTTATAGGCCTTCAGAGTGAGGTAAGTAACACCGTAGAAAGGCGGTATCTGGAACGAGAACTGCCCGCCGTCGTGCGTCTTCTGAACGCCACCGGCCACCTCGTTGCCCATCAGCAGCTCAGCCTCCACCAGCACCTCCTTCTTCAGTCCGCCGTGGTTGACGCCCAACTGGTCGTTGGCGTTCTCAATGCCGCCGAACTCAACCGAGCTGACAACCTGGTCGCCAATATCAGCCCACGCCTCATTGCTCGAAATGATGGGATTCTCGTCGGTACTCTCCTCGGCCCACGGGTCTTCCTGATCACTGGCCAGCGAGGGTGACTTTGTCCCCACCATGCCCACGCCGTTCTGCCACGACGGAATCTCGACAAGCTCCACATCGTTGATGCTCAGCATCTTGTAGACGCTGCCGCTGACGGTCATCGTCTGCTCAGGCTCGTAGCGCATCTGGCGCGCCGTGTCACTCAGTTCCTGCCACTTGTACTTACGCCAGCCCTGCACCATCATCAGCAGGTCGAGGTTGTCGCGATGCTGCTTGTCGTCCTTCTCAAAGTAGTAGGCGGGCTTGGCAATAAAGCCGCGCAGCTCGCTTGAGAGCAACAGGTCGGTCATCACGTTGCCGTCGTTGTAGGTGGGCTCGTCGGTGCCCGTGTCGCGGATAGCTATCGAGAAGGTGGTCGCCGGCGTCAGTTGCACGCCGACGCTGATTTGCTCATAAGGCTGGTAAGTCGTCGTGGGCTTAATGGGCTCTATCGGTACAATGGGCGCCTCCTCATAAAGCCCATTCCCCCTACAGAAGAACAGTCTGTCGGCCAGCACGCGCCCCTCGTCGTCGAACACCGTCACGTCGTTCACGCCGACGGGCAGTTCGTCAACAGGCAGCTGGACGCTGACCTTGCCGCCATTCACCGGTCCGAGGGCTGCGAAGTGCTTCAGCACACCGCGACAAAGCACCGAGACACCGTACTCACGGTCCGGAGCCAGGCCCCGGGCGGCAATGGTGGCACGACCGCCTTCGTCGAGTCGCAGCACTACCCCGCTCTTCTCGGCCTTGGGCAACTGGAACGTGTAGTCCTTGCCGCGCCAACGGAACCGGGCTTTCAGGCGCTTCTCGCCGGGCGTCACGGTGAACGTGCCGCGCCCTTGATGGGTGGTGGCGATGGTGCCTACCTGACGGTCGCCCTCCATCAGCGTACCCTTGATGTCGACGGCCTCCGTCAGCTGGTCCTCGACGGCAAAGGCCACGCGGCTCTCAAGTCCCTCGACCAGCGAGCCGCCCTCGGGATAGAACGTGACGAACAGTTCCTCCTTCTTCGGCTTCTGGATGCGCGTCTTGGGGCGCTGGTACATGCGGCGGGCAGCGTAGTCGCCAGCCGTCTCGGGCTTGCTATAGACAGGGAACACGCGCGAGTACAGCCCGTCCCACAGACGGTAGTAGTCGGCACACATTTGGCGGTTGAAGAACTTCCACGTCTCCTGTACCGTATATTTATGCCGCGACACGTTGAAGTTCAGCATCCAGCGGGTATAGGCACGCAGCTCGTAATAGCCAGAATAGAGCGAGTCGGTCAGTACGAACTGTCCGCAAGTATAGTTGTCGGGCGCCACGATAATCTGCTGGCGCTCCACGAGCACGCCGTCTGGAGACAGCAGCTCGACATACAGGATGCGGCTCATGTCGGTAGGCTGCAGGTTGTCGGCACGCACGACGTAGGCCTTATACCACAGCGTGTCGCCCACGAAGTAGCACTGGTTGTCGGTATGGACATATACTTTCTCCTGGACTTGTGACACCGACGACTCCTCAAGAGCCTGACGGATATCGTCAAGAGAGCCTGCCTGCAAGTGACCACAGGCCAGCAGGAAGACTGACAGTAGTAATAGAATTCTCATCTTTTGCAAAAGTTTAGTACATTTATGACGTTAAAAACGTCAGAAAGTTTAATTTTTATTCGTACCTTTGCAGCCGATTTCTTTTATCATCCATAAAAATGTACAAACCACTGTTCAACAAGCGCCGCGTGCTCGTGTTCCATCAGTTCGGGAACAAGGGCTGGTCGCTCTTCAGCTGCTTAGGCCGCGAGGTGGTCTGCTCCGTCCTCTCCGTGTCGACGCTCACTTATGCGTCGGCCGAGAGTGTCAGCACCCATCCCGTCGTCACCGACTCAGCGGCTGTCAGCACCCCACGCGAGCTGCTGCTCGACGAGGTGAGCGTCACCGGAAGCCGAGCGCCCCTGACGCGTAGTCAGGCTGCGAGAATGGTCACTGTACTGGAGCGTGCCGACATTCAGCAGGCCCCGGTGCAAAGTATTAACGATTTGCTGAAACTGGCCGTAGGCGTCGATGTCCGCCAGCGCAGTCCCATTGGCGCCCAGACCGACATCTCAGTCCGAGGCGGCACACAGGAGCAAATCATCGTCCTGCTCAACGGCATCAATATCTGCGACCCGCAGACCGGCCACAACACCCTCGACCTGCCCTGCGACTTCAGCGACATCCAGCGCATCGAGGTTCTCGAAGGCCCCGCCGCCCGCATCTACGGCACATCGTCACTCGTCGGCGCCATCAATATTGTAACAAAAGAAGACCCCTCCCCTGCCTCCCATGAAGGGGATGAGCTATTACTCCTGCGCGCCGAGGGCGGCTCCCACGGTTACGCCAACGCCGCAGCACGGATACTGCTCCCTCCCTATAGGGAGGGCTGGGGTGGGTCTGCATCCGCCTCCTACGCCCGCTCCGACGGCTACAGCCGAAGCAAGGCAGGCTCGCTGAACAGCGACTACAGCGGCGCAAAAGCCTTCTACCAAGGCCACTACGCCGCCAACGCCCTCAGCCTGAACTGGCACTTCGGCATAGCCGACAAGGGCTGGGGCTCCAGCACCGCCTACGCCTCGCCCAAATGGCAGGCCGACGACCAGTACGAGCACACCACCAAGCTCACCGCCGCCCTCCAAGCCTCTGTCCAGTCTGGTGCAGTATCACTGCACCCCACCGTCTACTGGAACCAGCACCAAGACCGCTACGAAGGCTACCGCAACCGCCCCGACCTCATGCCCTTTAACTACAACCGCACCGACGTCTTCGGTCTACAGCTCAACAGCCACTTCGACTGGTCGTTAGGCCGCACGGCCCTTGGCGCCGAGCTGCGCAATGAGAACCTCGTCAGCGGAAACCTCGGCGAGCCGCTCACCCGCCCCCACGCCATCTACGGCACCGACCGCGACTACACTCTCGGCCTGAACCGCACCAATATCAGCGCCTATGCCGAGCACAACGTGCTGCTCCAGAACCTCACCGTCTCGGCAGGCTTCGTCGTGGTAAAGAACACGTGGGCCGACATGAACCCCACCATCTATCCGGGCATCGACGCCAGCCTGCGGCTCGGCAGCCACTGGAAGCTGCACGCCTCGTACAACACATCGCTGCGTATGCCCTCGTTCACCGAGATGTACTACAAACTGCAAGGCTACAAGGCCGACCCTCACCTAAAGCCCGAGGAGATGCGCGCCGTGGAGCTGGGCGCCTCGCTTCACCAGTCACCCTTCACCCTTCACCTTGCCCTATGGCACCACCACGGCCGCAACATGATTGACTGGATCATGGACACCCGTCAGGGCGACGAAGCCGCATGGCAGAGCGTCAACCACACCCGCCTGAACAGCGTTGGACTGGAGACGTCGGCCAAACTCTCAATTCTCAATTCTCAATTGTCTATTAGCTACAGCTACATCCATCAGGAGAAGGACTTGGAGCCCGGCATCGTCTCTCAGTACGCCTTGGAGTATCTGCGCCACAAACTGGTAGCCAACATCCACATCCCCCTGCTCCGCCAGTCCGCTGTGCTGCGGCGGTGCCGCAGCCAAATCCCCTCACGTCTCACCCTTGATGCAACCCTCCGCTACCAGGACCGTGCCGGACAGTACACCGACTTCGACGGGAACGTCAACGACTACCGCCCCTATGCCCTCGTCGATGCCCGCCTGTCGTGGCAACACCCCGCCTACGAGCTCTACCTGAAGGCCAACAACCTGCTGGACACCAGCTACCGCGACTACGGACTGGTGCCCCAGCCCGGCCGCTGGCTCATCGCCGGTGTCACCGTCCGCCTGTAAAAAATGAGCGCCCCGCAACTTCACGGGGCGCTCTTGCCGTTTTTGCTATTATAATTCCTGTGATTGACAATTAGTGAGATTACATTTACGCCTTCAGCTTGAAGGAGTTCTCGATGCTGCTGATTTCGGCTGAGAAGGCCTTGTCGACACGGAGCCGTTCCTCAATGGCGGAACAGCTGTGAAGCACCGTCGAGTGGTCGCGGCCGCCAATGAGCTGACCGATGCGCGAAGCGGGCATCTTGGTGTACTTCTGGGCGAGATACATCGAGACCTGACGCACCAGGACGTAGTCGCGCTTGCGGCTCTTACTGAAGACCTGCTGCTGGGGAACGTTGAAATGGCCGCAGACCTTCTCCAAGATATCGTCGACGGTAAGCGGGTGGTTGTCGACCTTGACGGCGCGCTTAATGACACGCTCGGCCAGTCGCATATCGACGCTGCTGTTGTAGACGATGCTATAGGCCATCAGCGAGTTGACCACGCCCTCCAAGTCGCGGACGCTGCCGTTGGCAGTCTCGGCAATAAACTGGATGACGTCGGCAGGAATCTTCAGACCGTCGCGCCGGCACTTGGCATTGAGAATGTCGATGCAAAGCTGCACGTTGGGCTTCTCCATCTCGGCGATGAGTCCGCACGAAAAGCGCGTCAGCATACGGTCCTTCAGCCAGTCAAGGTCGACGGGCGGACGGTCGCTGGCCAGGATAATCTGCTTGCCCAGACGGAACAAGTGGTCGAAGATGTGGAAGAAGGTGGCGACAGTACGCTCTGCCGTTGCCCACTCCTGCACGTCGTCGATAATCAGCATGTCGATGGTCTGGTAGAAGTTGATGAAGTCGTTGACGGTGTTGCGGCGGCTGGCATCGGTGAACTGCACCTGGAACAGGCGGGCTGAGACGTAGAGCACGCGCTTACGCGGATACAGCTCCTTGCAGCGCACGCCTATAGCATTAATAAGGTGGGTCTTGCCACAGCCTGACGGTCCGAAAATAAAGAAGGGGTTGAACGTGGTCTTACCCGGATGCTCGGCAATGGAGAGTCCGACGGTGCGCGGCAGCTTGTTGGAGTCGCCCTCAATGAACGACTGGAAGGTCTTGTGCAGGTCAAGCTGCGGATTCAGGTCCTGAGGCGTAGCATCGAGCACCGTAGGCGACTGATTGCCACGGGCACGAGTCTCGGGCACGTCGATGTCAGCGGGCTGATCCACTTCCACGTCCTGTGTCAGCTTATGGGCTTTGTCGGTAACGATGCGGTAGTTGAGCTTGACCTTCGCCTTGAAGCTGTTGGTCAGCGCCCAGTACATCAGCCGGATGTAGTATTGTTCCAGATATTCGCAGAAATAGGCGCTTGGAACCTGCAACAGCAGCGTGGCGTCGCTCTCCGAGTAAGACTCGAAGACGATGGGCTCGAACCACGTTTTGTATTGCTGCTCAGTGACGTTCTGCCGTATCAGATGGAGGCAGTTGTCCCAAAGCGCCTTATGTTTGTTCTGCATCTGGCGTTCTAAGTTAAATAATAATAGGATTCGGTCTAACCTATGGTTTTTTCATTTCGAGTGCAAAGTTCGCCTTTTTTTTTGAATTGTGCAAATTCAGTGTTTTTCTACACCTAAAAGTTTCCCGCGTAACTGACTATCTTCGCGGCATTTAAGATGTTTCACACTTTTTCAGGAAGCAGACCTATTGCGAAAGTTAAACCTTCTATTTATCAGCGCCTTACGCTTCCGCCAATCGGACTTTCGAGAAAGTTTTTATTTAGACGAAATTAAAATTACTTATCTTTTTTGCCGAAAATCGAGAAGTGAACATAGCGTTTTGGATGACCCTTTAAATCAATCATCAGCGAGTCGGCATGCATCATCGTCGCATTCAGATTGTTATACAGTCCGGGGTCGCGCATGAGCAGTCCAAGGGTGCCTTCGTTGCTGTTCAGACGGGCTGTCATTTGCTCCACGTTGCGCATGGTCTGGTCGACCTTGGCCATCGTCGAGGCAACGTCGATGGTGGTCAGGCTGCGCGTCAGAGTGTCGGCATTGGCCATCACGCCGTCGGCCTTGCTCATGATGCCAGGCAACTGGCGGTTCAGGCTCGCGGTGAGCTGGTGCAGCTGCTGGGTGGTGGTGGTCAGCCCCGAGGTGATATTCTCTACGTTATGCATGGAGCGGGAAATGGTGGGGTCGGCCAACAGCGTGTTAACCGAAGCCAGGATGGAGTCGAGCTTGGGCAGCATCTTCTCTATCTGGGGCACCATCGTTGCCGCCTTGTCCATCAGTCCCGAAGCCGTCTGCCCGATGATAGTGTCGCCGACAGCCATCTTGCCGTCTGCGACATTGCCCAACTTCAGCTCCAGCTTCACGTTGCCCAACAGGTCGCTGGCAATCTCGGCCTTCGTGCCCTGCGGCAGCACGAGTTCCTCGTCGAGCCCTACGGCAGCCACAATCTGGTCGGGACGGGAGTAGTCGCAGTCGATGGACTCCACCGTGCCAACCTTCATGCCGTTGACATAGACAGGACTCGTGGCTGACAGTCCGCTGACATTATCGAACAAAACCATATAGGTGTTGCCCTCAGAGAACATGCTCAGCCCCTTTAGGAACTTCATACCAAAGAACAGCAGGACAAGGCCGACAATGGCCACAAGAGCTATCTGGACTTCCTTCGTAAAGAATTTCATATCGCGTTATTACCTTTTTACTTTATTGTTCTTATATTCGCGGATGGCCTCGTTGACATCCATCTTCTTGTCGCCACGGAAGGCGATGATGAAGGCCTCGGGGAACTTCGGGAGCACCTCCTTGCGCAGACGGTAGATTTCCTGATAGTTGGTCGACGCGCCAACGGTGTACTTATAGATGCCGCCCTCACGATAGTATGCTGCGTCGGTGCGGCCTTTCAGCAGTCGGTTGCCTGGCTTCAGCAAGCTGCCGCTGGTCAGGATCTGAACCTTGAAGACGGGAGCATCGCCAGCAGTTGCCGGTTCAGCGGGTTGCTCGTCGGCCACGGGCTGCGACAAGAGCGGCTGCGGAGCCGGTTGTGTCTGGGCGAGCGTGTTGTCGGCAGGCTCCTTCACCTTCTCAGCGGGCTTTTCTTGCGGAGTTGGTTCGGGCAGCTCGGTGGCAGGCTTATAGGGCACCTTGATGTTGGGCGCCACCTTATTCTTATAAGCTACGAAAGCGTTGTAGAAACCACGCGTGTACTGCTGCAGGGCACGGTCGCTGTTCATGTACTGCTCCTCGTCGGGGGTAGAGATGAAGCCCAGCTCCATCAAGCAGGCAGGCATCGACGTCAGACGCAGCACGGCGAGGTTGTCCTGATAGACGCCCTTGTCCTGACGTCCCGTGGCCGAACAAATGTTCTTCTGCATGAACTTGGCCAGCTGAATACTGTTCTCCAAATTCTTGTCCTGCACCAGTTCGAAGAGGATATTACTCTCAGGCGAATTGGGGTCGAAACCCTCGTAGTGCTGCTGGTAGTCCTTCTCGTAGAGGATGACGGCATTCTCGCGCTTGGCCACCTCCAAGTTCTCAATATAGCCCTGTTTGTTGCCGTCACGACGGCTGCGGCCCAGTGTGTAGGTCTGGTAGCCGCGGGCGATGTGTCCTCTCGGCAGAGAGTTGATGTGTACGGAGACGAAGAGGTCGGCCTTGGCCTTGTTGGCAATCTCGGCGCGCTGCCATAGTTCGATGAAGCGGTCGGTCTTGCGTGTATAGACGACCTTCACGTCGGGACAGTTCTGCTCGATGATGCGACCGAAGGCCAGTGCGTAGCGCAGCGTGAGCGTCTTCTCCTTCGTAATCTTACCCTTGGCCCCGGGGTCACCGCCGCCATGCCCGGCGTCGATACACAGCGTAAAACTTTTCTTCTGAGCACCGTCCACAGACAGGGCGAGACTCAGCAGTAGCACGAGGATGGCGGTCAGTCTTCTGTATATCATTTGTGCAAAGGTACGGCTTTTCCGTTAAAAAAGCTATAATGTCGGCTCAGTTTTATCATTTATTAAGTGTAGCTCCACGCCGGCACCCTCGCTGTCGGCCCCCATCGGCGGGCACGTCTTGGTCAGCCAGAGATCGATGGAGGTGATTTGCGGGAAGTCGCGCAGCAGGGCTTTTGCTATGCGGCCGGCAACATGCTCCAACAGTTGAGATGGCACCGCCATCTCACAGCGGACAAGCCGGTAGACGGCGGCGTAGTCGAGCGTGTCGGCGACGGCGTCGGAGTCCATCGCCGCCTGCCACGGGTAGCCGATGCGCAGGGTGACGGTAAAGTCGCCGCCAACCTCGCGCTCCTGGGGCAGCACGCCGTGCAGCGCCCTAAACCTCAGCTTCTCCAGTCGGATGTATGTCTGCAGCTTCATCGCCAGTATCTGTTACGTCGGCAGCGCCGCCGGCATATTTCTTCAGGGCGCGCTCCACGCCGATTTTCCAGGTGTTGATGTTTTCGCTCTGCAACTGCAGCGATGCCACGAGCTTGACGACGTGGTCGATGGGCATACGGTAGCGCAGCACACCCGAGATGAGCTTGGCGTAGTTCCAGTACTCGGGGTTGAACTTCTCCGAGAGTCCCTCGACAGTGGTCTTGTAGCCACGCTTATTCTCGAACTGGAAGTCGTAGCGCTTCGTGCCGTCGGGGTTCATCTGCTTCAGAATCTTGCCGTGGGTCACGGTCTTGGGCAGCACAATGCCCTCCTCGTCGTCCTGCAAGCCAGTGAAAATCTCGTAGGGCCGGCCGTCGAGCAGTCCGACGAAGGCCACCCACTTCTCCTTGTTGTTCTGGAAACGCACCACGTCGCACTCCAATACTTGCGGCCTGACCTCGGTCACCTCGGGGTGGTGGTTCTCGTCGGCGTATTCGATGGCCTGTGCCGACAACTGCATCAGCATCTCAGCCTCCTCGGGGTTAAGCGCTTGCAAACAGCGACCGAGCACACCGGCGACCGTCTCTTCCGACACAGGATTCTCACCTTTCTGGCTGATACGTGCCAGTACCCGTGCCACGTCATTCAAATTCTGTTCCTTTGTCATATTCTCAGTTTTTGCTTATTCTCATTTCTTGATCACCTTCTTGCCACCGACAATGTCTCAGTTTTTGCTTATTCTCATTTCTTGATCACCTTCTTGCCACCGACAATGTAGACGCCATGAGGCAGTCCGTCGAGCGACGTTGTGCCGTGCCTGACAATCTGACCCGACAACGAGTAGACATTATCAGGAGCCTGGCGGCCTGCGCCCTCGTCAGCCACGTCGCGAATGGCGGTCGGATAGTCGTTGTTGTTGGCCTTGCCATAGACATTGGTCTGGTAGAGTTTCACGCGGTAGGGCCACTGCTCGGCAGGGCCCTCCTCCGACCAGCTGAGCCAGTCGCGCGTCCAGTAGCTGGTGGGGGCACCGCTCACCACGAGCCAAAGATAGCTGCAGTTGGCCGGGCAGTCGAAGGCAATGACGCCCTCGGGGTCGGCGTAGGTAGCCGTGGCAATGTCGCCATAGACGCGGGTGCCGTCTTTCTGCAGGGCCACGAAGCCATACTTCCATCCGGCCTTCGTCTTGTTGAAGGCAGTGTAGCCCGCCTTGCCGGCCTCGCCAATGAACTCGGCATAGACGGTCTTGCCGCCGGAGGGCACGTTCAGACGGATGGCATTGTTGCCGAAGTTCTCAATGCAGTTGGCAGCCGTCGGCGACCAGTATCCCTCGCTGTCCTTGGTCAGGGCGGTCTGGGCGCGCTTGTTGATGGTGGCCTTGCCGCGCTGGCGGATGGGGTCGAGGTCGAAGGTGGTCATCCGTGCGCCGTACTCCCACATCTCGTCGTTCAGCTGGTCCAGCTTCTTGGCAGAGCTGCCGGTCATCGTGAGCCGCATATAGGCCTGCAGCGGGTCCTCGGGACTCACCGACTTGTTCCAGAGCCGCGCCACGACGTCCATGCCGTGCTTATGGCAGAAGTAGTCCTGAATGAAGTAGTTGTTGTAGCGCAGGTCGACGCACAGCGGATGGCGGTGCAAGCCGTTGAGTGTGTTCGTCAGCCATTCGTTGTCGAACTGCATCGTGGGGTAGAACTTATAGGCCTGCCACTGGGCGCACATCTCCCAGAACACGTTCAGCGTCGACTGGCCCCAGTTGTACATCCAGCCGTTCTGGTTGTTGTTGTCGCAGTGGGTCTGGTACTGGAAACAGTGGCCTATCTCGTGGGCCACGGTCTGGCCGCTGCGCGAGGTGTGGGCACCATTCGAGAGCGTCAGCAGACCGATCATGTTGTCGATGCCGCTGCCGCTGGCCTCCCATTCGGTGGTGTAGCGCAGACGGATAATCATCTTGTAGGTGTCCGACTTCGACTTGCCCTGATTGATGGTGATGAACTTCAGGCTGTCGGCATAGAACTCGAATATCTTGTCGGCCGTGCTCAGGATGGTTGCCACCGAGCCGGGAACGCCCGTGCCGTAGCCGGCCTCCCAGAACAGTATCCAATGCTTCGACTGCAGACTGCGGTCGTAGCACCACTGGCTGGAGGCATTCTTCAGCTGGGCGTCGGTGCCGCAGGCGTTGATGCTGCAGTATATCTTCTTGTCGACGGCAGCAATGCGGTTCTTCAGCTGGGTGGTGGCGGTCGTCAGCTGACTCTTGGTCAGCGTGTAGTCGGCCACCGTTTGTAGCGCACTCTCAAGACCGGCCTTCAGGTTTGCCAGCGCCGTGGCCTTGCGGGGCACGTCCTCCCACCAGCCGATGACCTTCCCGGCGTAGTCGATGCGCTCCTGCAAGGCGTCGTACAGGGCGCGCGATGCCTGACCGTCCTTCAGCGCCGCCTGCAGTTGCACAAGGGCTTCGGTCAGGGCGGCCTCGTCGTAGAGCGTGTTGCCTGCGTCGTCGGTACCCGTGCCCTCCAGGGCCTTCTGCGCCGTGCTGAGAGCTGCCGTCAGCGTCTCGGCCACGTCGTTCTGTATGCCCTTGTCGAGGAGTGCCTGCCCCTGCCCTATCAGGTTCTGCAGCTCCTGGGCATAGCTGGCAGCAGTCACCTCGCCGGTGTATTGCAGCGTGAAGTTGTCGACGCACAGGTAGTTGCCCGTGGCGCCCTCGGCCTTCAAGCCGATTTCTACATTGGTTTTCTCTTCGAGGACGGCAAACGTCACGGCATACTGCCGCATGGCCGTCACCTCGGTCGTGGAACTACCCGCAAACAGGCAGACACCTTTCTGGGCAGCACCTTTGTTGGTGGTGCTGCCACTGCCACTCTGCTGGATGTGCAGGGCCGAAGCCGTCAGCTTATAAGTGCCCTTGGGCAGGTTCCTGAGCGTCTGCGTGACCGAGGCATCGCCAATCTTCTGTCCGATGCTCACCCACGACTCAGCATAATAGCTGCCCTTCTTGAGCGAGAACACGCTATTGTTCTGCCGGCTCATGTTATTGACAGTCCACCCCGTCGTCGTCTCAGTCTCAAACGACGGGTTCTGTATGAGGCTCGTGCGGTCGACGGTATCGGCCACAGCCAATCCGCCCCTCACCGCCATCAGCAGCAGAGCCACCCATAACCTCAGTAGGCTGTTGTTGTGCATATCTTGTCTATATCTTTTTCTTTAATCTGTCTGGATGCATTCGCATATCCCAAAAGGCTGCGATGCACAACGTATTCCCCTTTACATAGTAAATCAACTTATGATAACGTCCAACATGAGTTGCCCGATATAGTATGTATCGGTCTCTCAGCAACGGCTCAGGGAAACCAATCTCCGGATATTTGAGCAACGTCTTTACCTTTTCGTCTATTTCATGAGCAAGATTTGACGTAGCCTGCTTTCCATAATGCTCGAGGTAGTAATTGACCGTACTGCTAATATGCTTTAAAGCTTTGGCATTGTACTTAACTTGCATAGCTATCGATTTTATCCCATAGCATTTGCATTACTTCTCGGTGAGTGTAGGTTTCGCCACGTTCAAACTCACGTTCTCCCTCGTCAATGTCAGCTATAGCCTCACTGAAGGATTGCGGAACGCCTTGAGGCAAAGTTTGTACTTGTTCAATCACATGAGGTGAATAGGAAGCAACACCTACTGGTTCTTCCGCTGTCCATTCCGGCACTTCTTTTTCCATATTTGTGATAATATCTTCCATATCCTACTTTTCTGCCTGCAAATATCGGTAAAAAATATGAAACGGCCAAATGTTTCAGGGAAAAGTTATCCAAACTACCGGCTTTTGTCTACTCTTAAGGAACGCGGGCACACTTACCCGTTCATTATATTTGCTGGCGAGCGACCAGCATCGAGTTCGGTCTTCATGAAGTCCATGTCGGCGGCGACGTGGGCGAAGAACTGGCGATAGCCCGAGCAGAGGTAGTTGAGACCCGGATTGCCGTAGCAGTCGGTGAGCAGGCGGTTCTTGGGGCACTCACCGTGACAGGTGAAGAGCCAGCGGCACTCGCGGCACTGGCGGGGCAGCGACGACTGCTTCTGCTGGCCGAACTGGCGCTGGCGGTCGCTATAGATCAGGGTGGCGAGGGGCTGCTGGCGGATGTTTCCCAAGCGGTGGTCGGGACGGACGAAGTGGTCACACGAATAGACGGTACCGTCGGCCTCCATCACGGCTGCCTGACCGCACGTAGGAGACATCGAACAGACACCAGATGGCTCGCCGCACCAGTTGGCCAAAGTGGCATCGAACAACTGAACGAAGAGCCGCCCGACATCGCGGCGCACCCACTCGTCGTAGACGCTGCAGAGGAAACGGCCCCATTGGTCGGCGGTAATGGAACAGTCGGGCTTGTCGGGTTCCATGATGGGTGTAAACTGCAGAAACTCGCAGCCGATTTGTCGGAAAAATTCATAGAACACTACTGGATGCTCCACGTTGGCGGCATTCACCGTGGCCATTGCGTTCCACTCCACGCCGTGACGCTGCAACAGGCTGATGCCGCGCATCACGTCGTGCCATGATACCCCACCCCGCCGCGTCTGACGGTAAGCATCGTGCAGTGCCTGCGGCCCGTCGATGCTGATGCCTACGAGGAAATGGTTGTTAGATAGAAACCTGCACCACTCGTCGTTGAGCAGCGTGCCGTTGGTCTGCAGGCAGTTGTCGATATGACGGCCTCGGGCGTATTTCTGCTGCAGCTTCAATGCCTTCTCATAAAATGCTATCGGCTTCAACAACGGTTCACCGCCATGCCATGTAAAGAGTACCTGCGGCACGGTCTGCGCCTCGATATACTGCCGCGTAAACTCCTCCAACAGCGCGTCGTCCATCACCGCCCCACTACCCTTCCCCAAATAGTAGCAGTACTGGCACGCCAGATTACAGCGGTCGCCCACGGGCTTCGCCATCACGTACATCGGACGGCCAAACGGCATAGCAGTCAGACTACTCATCTTCTATCGGATAGTTCGGCGACGGCGAGCGCAATTGGTGCATCAGCTTGTCAAGTTCTTTCACAACATCTGGGTAGTCGGCAGCCAAGTCGTGCTGCTCGTAGGGATCGTCCTTGATGCGGTAGAGTTCAAGTGGTGCGCCCTTCCTAACCGTCACCACCTTCCAGCCCTGATGACGGATGGCGCGCTGCTTTCCGGGAAACTCCCAGTAGAGCGGGCGGCTGTCGGTGTCGATGTCCTCGCCGTAGAACAGCGGCGAGATATCCATGCCGTTAGTGTAGCCGGGCACGTTCTCGGGATGTCCCGCGAGCCGTGCCAAGGTCGGCATGAAGTCGGGGAAGTAGACGAGGTTGTCGATCTGCCGGGCAGGCACGCGCCCCGGCTGGTTGACGATGAGCGGCACGCGGATGCCGCCCTCGTAGAGCTGACCCTTGCGTCCCTTCAGTCCGGCGCCGCAGTTCAGCTCCTTCAGCGGAGCCATCACCGCCGCCCCGTTGTCGCTGGCAAAGATGATGAGCGTGTTCTCGCGCAGTCCGAGGGCGTCGAGGGTTCCGAGCAGCCGGCCGATATTGTAGTCCATGTGGGTCACCAAGGCAGCATAGCGCTTGGTGTTCGCCGACCAGTCGCCGCGCTCGTCGTACCACGACGTGTCGTCGATGTTATACGGCTCGTGGGGCGCGTCGTAGCCGAGGAACAGGAAGAACGGCCGCTCCTTATTACGGTGGATGAACTGTATGGCATCGTCGGTCGAGATTTCCGTGTTATGGCGCACGTGGGCGTCGTGCTCGTTCTCCTTGATATTGATGAGCGAGTCGCCGTGCAGACGGTAGTACGGGTAGTAGTAGGGCGAGTTCGAGTGGACGGTGGCAATGGTCCAGCCGTAGAACTCGTCGAAGCCGCGGTGGTTGGGAGCCGCCTGCGGGTCGTAGCCGTCGAGGTGCCACTTGTTGACCAGACAGGTGCGGTAACCGGCCTTCGACATCACCGTGCCTAACGTCACATCCTCGGGCAGCAGATTGGCCCGGCGCACGATGGTGGTGTCGCCCTTGGGGTTGATCTTCAGGCCCGTCAGTCCGCCGGCGTAACACTGGTTATCGCGGATGCGGGTGTTGCCCGAGTTCTTGCCAGTCATCAGCGAACAGCGCGACGGCGAACTGATGCCGCTGCCGGCGTAGGCCTGCGTGAACGACGTGCCGGTGCGGGCCAGCCGGTCGATGTTCGGCGTCTGGATGTACTGGTTGCCGTAGCAGGCCAGGTCGCCATAGCCCATGTCATCGGCCAGGATAAAGATGATGTTAGGCCGCTCGTCGGCAGCCATCGCCTGCTGTGCCAACAGGGCTCCAAAGGCCATAAGAACGTTCTTCATATCGTTTTTGTTTGCAAATTTACGAAAAAGTTCGTAACTTTGCGCTCAAAACAGAAAATAATTGCAATGAAGAACTTATTGACACGCCGCACCATCCGCAAATATGCGGACAGAGAAGTAGAAGAACAGTTGCTGAACCGCCTCATGGAAGAGGCCGCACGCACCCAGACGATGGGCAACCTGCAGCTCTACTCCGTCATCGTCACACGCTCCCGCGAGATGAAAAAACAGCTGGCTCCGGCCCATTTCAACCAGCCGATGGTGACCGAGGCTCCCGTGGTGCTCACCATCTGCGCCGACTTCAACCGCACCAGTTTCTGGGCCAAATGCCGGAAGGCCGAGCCGGGCTACGACAACTTCCTGTCGTTCCTGAACGCTGCCACCGACGCCCTGCTCTACACGCAGACGCTCTGCAACTTGATGGACGAGGAGGGGCTGGGCTACTGCTACTTGGGCACCACTGTCTACCAGCCTCAGCAGATTATCGACGCCCTCCACCTGCCCAAGCTCACGATGCCCATAGCCACGCTGACGGTCGGCTGGCCCGCTGAGGAGCCTCCCCTCTCCGACCGTCTGCCCCTCGAAAGCTTTGTCCACCAGGAGCGCTACAACGACTATCTGGGCGCTGACATCGACACCTATTATAATTATAAGGAGCAGCTCGAGGAGAACCGCAACTTCGTCCGCATCAACCACAAAGAGACGCTCGCCCAGGTGTTCACCGACATCCGCTACACACGCAAGGACAACGAAGCCATGTCGAAGACGCTTATCGAGGCCCTCGTCCGCCAAGGCTTCCTGCCCCACACCATCCTCATGGCTCCCAACTTCTAAGGTTTGAAAATAAGTAAAGCCCCCAGCCTCCGAAAATGCAGAGGCTGGGGGCTTTATATGCGGGGCTTAGGGTCGGCATATAAGGAGCGGTAGGCGAGTACCCTTTTGCCGGGGCTTTACTCCCTGTTTACCGCGTCCTTACTCCCCGTTTGCTGCGGGTTTTCTCCCTGTCTTACTCCACCACGATGGGCTTGTACTTCGGTACGAGCGTCTTCATGATGCACCAGCCGATGAGGTAGGCCACGGCACAGATGCAGAAGACGACCATGTAGGCAGCGGGCTTGCCCTCGAAACCGAAGAAGGTGAAGTTGGCACCCTGGGCGGCTGCCCAGTCGAAGAACTTACCCGAGCCGAAGTTGATGCTCATCGAACCGATACCGCCGGCCATCGTACCCAGGCCGACGATGGTGCCGATGGTCGACTTCGGGAACATGTCACCGATGGTCGAGAAGAGGTTGGCCGACCAGGCCTGGTGTCCGGCACCGAGCAGACCGATGAGAATGGCAGGCCACCAGGCGCTGTAGGCTCCAAGGGGCTGCGCAAAGAGTCCGAGTACCGGCAGACAGGCGAAGATGAGCATGGCGCGCATACGGCCCAGATAGGGGTTCATGCCCTTCTTCTCGACGAAGTAGGTGGGTAGATAGCCGCCGCCGATGGAGACGATGGTGACGATGGCATAGAGCGTGAAGATGAGCAGGATGCCCATGGTCGAGTCGCTGGTGTAACCATACTGGTCGCTGAAATAGGCAGGTGCCCAGAACAGGAAGAACCACCAGACGCCGTCGGTCATGAACTTACCGACGAGGAAGGCCCACGTCTGCTTGAACGAGAAACACTTGGCGAAGGGGATGGTCTTCTCCTCCTTCACGGCATCGCGATTCTGAACTTCGGCCAGGTCGTTGTCCTGCTCGATGTAGTTCAGCTCAGCCTGGTTCACGCGCGGGTTCTTGGCCGGTTTGTCGTAGAGCCATGCCCACAGGCCCATCCAGATGAAGCCGAGAGCACCGATGATGATGAAAGCCATCTCCCAGCCCCAGGCACGTGCCAGCAGGGGAATGGTGGCGGGGGCAGCGAGGGCACCGACGGAGGCGCCGCTGTTGAAGATGGAGGTCGAGAAGGCGCGGTCCTTCTTGGGGAAGTACTCGGCCGTGGCCTTGATGGCGGCGGGGAAGTTGCCGGCCTCACCGACGGCGAGAATCATGCGGCAGGCCAGGAAGAGCCATACTGAGATGGTGGTCAGGGCGGTGATGCTGCCTCCGGCCAGACCTAAGGCCGTCCATCCGCAGGCGGCATGCAGACAGGCACCCACCGACCAGACGAAGATGGCGATGAGGTAACCCTTCTTGGTGCCCATCCAGTCGATGAACTTTCCGGCGAAGAGGTTGGCGATGGCGTAGAACAGCGAGAACATACCGGTGATAGTGCCGTAGTGGCTGTCGGTCCAGTGGAAGTCGGGGGCAATGAAGTCCTTCCAGGTTAATGACAGGACCTGACGGTCCATGTAGTTGATAGTGGTTGCCAGGAACAGCAGCGCACAGATGACCCAACGGAAGTTGGACATTTTGGTTGTTTGTACGGGTGTCATAGATATTTACGATTTACAGATTTTCGATTTACTATTTGATATCGATGACGGGAATGTTGTCCTTGTCGTTATAGTAAAGGTTCTCGCCGGCCATGCCCCAGATGAAGGTGTAGTAGTAAGTGCCGGCGGCGGCGTGCATCGACCACTCGGGCGACATGATGGCCTGCTCGTTGTGGAGCCAGACGACGCGGCTCTCCTCGGGCTGTCCCATGATGTGGGCGATGGTCTGGTCCTGAGGCAGGTTGAAGTAGTAGTAGGCCTCGATGCGGCGACCGTGGGTGTGGGGCGGCATCGTGTTCCAAGCGGCGCCGGGATTGAGCTGCGTCAGTCCGAGCTGCAGCTGGCAGGGGCCTTCCTCGAGCACGTCGTTAACGATGAGCTTGTAGACGGTGCGGTTGTTGCACTCCTCAAGCGAGCCGACGGGTCCCCAGACGGCGGCCTTCAGCGAACCCTTGCGGCCGTCGAGAGTTATCCATTGCGTCTTGAAATGCTGGTGGGCGGTGGCCGAGTTCAGGTAGAACTTAGCGGGCTTTGAGGCATCCTTCGAGCGGAACTGCACCTTCTTGTTCACATCCTTGTCCTTGCCAATGTGGCCGCGGCCGATGTAGAGGGCCTCCTTGGGTGAAAGGGCGTACTCCTTGCCGTCGACGATGACCACGCCGTCGCCCGCGCCGCAGTTGACGACGCCAAGCTCACGGTTGTACATAAAATACTTCTCCTTGATGGTGTTGTCGACGTCGAGGCCCAGCTCCCAGAAGTTCTCTAAGGTCAGCGTGGTGTTGACGGGCATCGCCCCACCGAAGATGAAGCGGTCGTAGTGGGAATAGGTGAGCAGGATGGAGTCGGCAGCCATCACCTTCTCCATCACGAAACGGTCGCGGAGCAGCGGCGTGTCGTAGTGTTTCACATCCTCGGGATGGCAGGCCGTCTGGAACTTCACGTGCTGAACGCCCACATACCTGTCGGCTTCCTGCGCCTGGGCAGAAAGCGTGAGGGCCAAAGCCCCCGCAATGGTTAGAATTGTTTTTTTCATTGTCTTGCTTTTATTTGTTGTTCTTTTCTTCTTTAACGATGCGCATGCGGTTCCAGATGACCATGCCGATGGTGATGGCAGTGAGGACAGCGGCACCAATCCACTTCAGGTAAGCCACACACTTGTAGATGACCCAGCCGAAGAGCGAGGAGGCGAAGTCGAGGGCACCACCCTCGAAGCCTGCGGGAATGTCGGCGGCCTTGTCGCCCGTCTGCTCGAAGACGGTGTGGGCAGCCTGCGTGAAGGCGGGCGCCATGTCGGTGACGAAGTAGAGACCGATGGCCAGGGCTACCAGTCCGATGATGAACGTCTTGACGACATTACCCTTCGTAAACGGCAGCACCACGGGGAACAGGTAGAACATACCAGCCAGCGAGGCCAGCGGCAGGAACTGGTTGCCGGGCAGGATGACGGCCAGGCCCAGGGCCACGGGGATGAGCAGCAGCGAGACGACGAGCGTCGTCGGGTGGCCGATGACCACGGCGGGCGACATGCCGATATACACCTTCTTGCCGTTGAACTTGCGCTTCACCACCTCCTGCGTCTTCTCGGCGATGGGCTTCAGACCCTCAATGAAGAGCGAGGTGATGCGGGGAATCAGCTCCATGACGGCACCCATCGTGACGCCGAGGAACAGCACCTTCTTGATGTCCATCTGAGCCAGCACGCCGATGAGCGCACCGACGATGACGCCGAGCACAAGCGGCTCGCCGAGCACGCCGAACTTCTTCTTCAGTCCGTCGGCATCAATGTTCAGGCGGTCGAAGCCGGGAATCATGTCGAGCAGCTTGCCGATGCCCAAGGCGAAGGGCACGAAACTCTGGCAGAAGGGCTGCGGAATGCTGATGCCCTGCCACTCAGGATAGTACTCCTGGAAGCGGTCGGCGGTGAGGTCGGCCATGACCAGCGTCACGATGTAGCAGACGATGGCGGCGAAGTAGCCCCACAGCAGGCTCTGGTCCATGACGAAGTAGGCGACGGCGCCGATGAAGGCGAAGTGCCAGTAGTTCCACAGGTCGATGTTGACCGTCCGGGTGCAGCCGGTGATAAGCAGCAGGAAGTTCACGCCCAGGCAGATGGGGATGATGAGTGCGCCGACGGCGGTGTTGTAGGCCACGGCGGCAGCTGCGGGCCAGCCCATGTCGAAGACCTTCAGCTGGAGGTCGTAGAGCTGGGAGATGTCGCTGAGCGGCCCGCCGAAATTAGTGGTCAGCAGGGCTGTGACGATGCCCAGGCCCACAAAACCGACGCCTACGTAGAGGCCCGACTTCAGCGAGCGTCCGAACTTCAGCCCAATACACAGACCGATAATTGTAAACAGAATTGGCATCATGACCGATGCCCCAAGACTGATAATGTAACTGAATACTTGTTCCATTTTATCGATTAGTTTGTTTGTTTTAGCGTATAATACGGTGCAAAAGTACTAAAATAATTTTAAATAGCAACAGAAATTAAAAGAAATTGTGTAACTTTGTGCCCTCATATTTGCTTTCATAACTATAATTTATGACAAAGACAATACTGACGACAGCCCTGGCGCTGCTTTTCATACTCACTACGGCCACGGCCGGCTCGGCACACCGCGGACCGGGATGCTGGCGCACACACACCGCCCGCCAGAAAGCCGCCGCACGTCTGGCTACGCAGAAGCCGACCGACTCGGACATACTGACCAACTACCGTGGACAGAAGAAAGGGCTGGTCATTCTGTGCGAGTTCACTGACAAGAAATTCCTCGATGCCCACGACCGCGACAAATACAGAGACATCCTCAACACGCATGGCTATGCCACCAACGAGGGATTCCGGGGCAGCGTCGCCGACTACTTCCGCGACCAGTCGGCAGGACTCTTCGAGCTGAACTTCGACGTGGTGGGGCCGTTCACCACGAAGAAAGACTACAAGTACTACGGCAAGAACGACGCAGACGGTCTTGACCTCTATCCGCACGAGATGATCATCGAGATGTGCAAGGCCGCCGACCCGGAGGTAAACTATGCCGACTACGACTGGGACGGCGACGGCTTTGTCGACGAGGTGTTCGTGGTCTACGCCGGCAAGGGCGAGGCCGACGCCAACCAGGAGAGCACCATCTGGCCACACATGTGGACACTGACAGAGGCTCAGGATGCGACCCTGACCTTGGACGGCGTAGAGATCGACGTCTACGCCTGCGCCAACGAGCTGAAGTCGTCGGGACGCATCAACGGCATCGGCACGTTCTGCCACGAGTTCTCACACTGCTTAGGGCTGCCCGACTTCTACGACATCTATTACAGCGGGGAGTTCGGCATGGACGACTTCGACGTGATGGCGGGCGGCAGCTACGGCGGCAACGGCTTCTGCCCCGTGGGCTACACAGCCTACGAGAAGATGGCCTGCGGCTGGCAGCAGCCCATCGTGCTTGGCAGCGAGGACGTGACGGTGGACAGTCTGAAGCCCATGAGCGAGCACGGCAACACCTACATCATCTACAACGACGCCTACCCCGACGAGTACTACCTGATAGAGAACCGCCAGAAGACGGGCTGGGACGCCGACTACCCCGACCAGGGACTGCTCATCACCCACGTTGACTACGACGAGGAGGTGTGGTACAACAACATTCCCAACAGCGTCATCTCAGACAAGGACGCCATCAAGGACGGTCTGACCTGCGGCAACGACCACCCGCGCATGACCATGTTCCATGCCGACAATGACGATAAATACCTGGCCTCCGACCTCTACCCCTGGTACCGCAGCGACTCGCTGACGGCAACCTCGAAGCCCGCCGCCACGCTCTACCACAAGAACTCGGCCGGCACAAAACTGATGCAGGTAGCCATTCTCAGCATCAGGCAGAACAGCGGCGGCACCATGGCCTTCAGCTACCGCGCCCCGAAGCAGCCGGTAGCCGACGGCATCACCGAGGTGACCGGCCGCCGTCGCAGCGAGACGGTATACACTATAGACGGACGTGCCGCAGGGACGGCACTGCAGTCCCTGCGACACGGTATCTACATCGTCGGCGGCAAGAAGGTTGTCCGCTGACGGTCAGTCCTGGAAATACACTTTCTTGACGCGCCCCGACACACCCGTGAGCACCTCATAGGGAATGGTGTCAGTCAGGTCGCTGAGCACGGTGACGGGCAGGCTGCTGCCGAAGATCTCGACGCTGTCGCCCTCGTGGCAGTCGATGCCGGTACAGTCTATCATAGCCACGTCCATGCAGATATTCCCCACATACTCAGCCCGCTGGCCGTTTACCAGACAGTAGCCATGACGGTTTCCGAGGTGGCGGTTCAGTCCGTCGGCATAGCCGATGGGGATGGCCCCTATGAGCGAGTCGCGGTCGAGCACGGTGCGGCGGCTGTAGCCTACGGAGTCGCCAGCCTTGACATGGCGCAGCTGCAGGATGGTGGTCTTGAGCGTGCTCACGGTACTCAGCATCTCATTGTTACGCGGATTCACGCCGTATAGCCCAATGCCCAGCCGGCACATGTCCATCTGCCGCTGGGGGAAGTGCTCAATGCCGGCTGAATTGTCCATGTGGCGCAGAATCTTGTGGCTGAAGGCAGCCTGCAGATGACGGCTGCCCTCGTCGAACAGCTGGAACTGCCGGGCCGAGAAGTCGTCGAACGAATCGCTGTCGCTGCCCACGAAGTGGCTGAAGACGGAGCGCGGAATCACCGCCTGCTGATGCTTCAGACGGTCAATCAAAAGGTCTATTTCAGACCCACCCCCCAGCCCCTCCCTGTGAGGGAGGGGAGTAGATACTCCTTCAGCAGCTTTATCACCTACAGGGAACACTCCTTCATTTGCATTTTCGCCTGCAGGGTAATCACTCCCCTCCCTCACAGGGAGGGGCCGGGGGGTGGGTCCGACATTGAAGCCCAGGCGGTGCATGCCCGTGTCGAGCTTGATGTGTACAGGCCAGCCGGTGATACCCTCCTTGCGGGCGGCCTTGATCAGCGCGTCGAGCAGGCGGAAGGAGTAGACCTCGGGCTCCAGGTCGTAGTCGAACATCGTCTTGAAGGCCGTCATCTCAGGGTTCATCACCATAATGTTCGCCGTGATGCCCGCCTTGCGCAGCGTCACGCCCTCGTCGGCCACGGCCACGGCGAGGTAGTCGACGCGGTGATCCTGCAGCGTCTTGGAAACCTCGACGGCGCCGGCACCGTAGGCGTCGGCCTTGACCATGCACACCATCTTCGTTTCCGGCTTCAGGAACGAGCGGTAGTAGTTCAGGTTGTCGACCACGGCATTGAGGTTCACCTCGAGGATGGTCTCGTGGACCTTCTGCTCCAGCTGCTCCGTGATGCGCTCAAAGCCGAAGCGACGCGCACCCTTCAGCAGGATGAGCTCGTCGTGGAGCTGGGCGAAGACGGGGCTGGCGAGGAAGTCGTCGGTGGTGGCGAAAAAGGATTTTTCGCCCACAAGGAAGGTGTGGGAGTGGGCGGAGATGGCATCGCCGATGCCGATGAGCTTGGTGACGCCGCGCTTCATGCAGAGGTCGTTCACCTGACGGTAGAGTTCGTCGGGCTGTTCGCCACTCTGGTAGATGTCGCTCAGGATGAGGGTTCTCCTGGCCATGGGCTGCTGTTGGCGACGGTTCATGAAGTCAAGGGCGATGGCCAGCGAGCTGATGTCGTTGTTGTAGGAGTCGTTGATGATGGTACAGCCGCGCTGCCCCTGCTTCACCTCCAAGCGCATGGCCACAGGCTCCAGACCGGGCATGCGCCCGGCAATCTGCTCGGGGGTCAGTCCGAGGTGCAGGGCCGTAGCGGCGCAGATGATGCTGTCGTCGATACTGGCCTCATCGATGAAGGGAATGGTATACTCGCCTTGCGTACCTTTATATATATAGGTGACATGGGCTGACTGCGCATTCAGGGTAATCTCCTTGACGAAGAAGGGCGCCTGACTGTCGGTGCGCGACCAGCCGATGCGCTCGCCCCGGTAGCCGAGGCGGCGTATGCAGCGGCTCACGGTATTGTCGTCCATCGGATAGACGAGGGCCTCGGTGTCGTGCATCAGCTCCAGCTTCTCCAGGCACTTCTCCTCGAGCGAGCGGAAGTTCTCCTGATGGGCACTGCCCAAGCAGGTAAGTACGCCGACGGTGGGCTGGATGATGTCGTGGAGCGCCATCATCTCGCCCGGCTGACTGATGCCCGCCTCGAAGATGGCCACCTCGGTCTGCTCGCTGAGGAGCCAGACAGACAGCGGCACGCCTATCTGCGAATTGAAGGAGCGCGGCGAGCGCACAATCTTCTGCGACGGCAGCAGCAGCTGGTAGAGCCACTCCTTGACCATCGTCTTGCCATTGCTGCCAGTGATGCCGACCACGGGGATCGAGAACTCGTCGCGATGGCGCTCGGCCAACCGCTGCAGGGCGGCTAACGACGAGGGCACCTTCAGGTAGTTGGCATCAGCCTGCGGATGCTCGGGCACCTGCTCCACCACGAACGAACGGACGCCGCGGCGGTAGAGGTCGTCGATGTAGCGATGGCCGTCATTGCGCTTGGTACGCAGGGCGAAAAAGAGCGTTTCCTCGGGAAAACACAGCGAGCGGCTGTCGGTCAGCAGCCACCGCACATTGGCGTCGTGGTCGCCGTAGCGGCGGGCGCCTACCAATGTAGCTATTTTTTCTATAGAATAAGTCATATCCTTCTTTGTTTTTCAGCATGCAAAGTTACGCCATTTCTTTGAGACGTCCAAACGTTTCATGCTTTTTCTTGTAGACTTTTTATCTTCTACGCTTCTTGTGCCACCTCTGCGTGGCCGACCCGAATATATCGAAATCATCAATGTGAGATATTTCCGGCATACCGCACCCCATCTCGCCCACAACCGTAATAACGTCGAAACGGCAGGGGTTATCAATCTTTCGATACTTGATGTAGTGATTCATAGCAAGCCTCAGATGATGTCTCTTTTCGGCATCTATAGCCTGCAAAGGGTCGCCGAAGTCCCTGTTGCGGCGGGTCTTTACTTCTACAAAGACGATGGTTTCGCCGTCCTGTGCTATAATGTCGATGTCGCGGTGAACAGAATGCCAGTCACGCTCCAGAATAACGTAGCCCTTCTCTCGCAGGTAGGCAGCAGCAAGTTCCTCACCCCAGATACCCAACTGGAGATGCTCTGGTCCTTCTGCAGATTGTTCCTGACGTTTCTCATCCTTGCTGATCAGCGCCTGACACTTCTCGAAAGCACTTCTTACCCATCCTTCCTCGTCGGGAACGCGGGGAAGCATTCGCTCAAGGGCCAGGAGTATCTTCTTCGCCTCGTCAGCCTTCCCTTCTTCTATACGTTTCTTCAGTATATCCGTTGCCGTCCAGAACATAGCGAGAGATGTATACGGGCCCTTATCCGCAGCATATAATTGGCGGATAGCCTCATAAGCCTCTTCTATTCTGCCCTGTTTACGCAGACGAAACACTTCATCGACAGTCATAGTCTAATGATAACGGTTGAGCAGAGCATCGACCTTGGCGCGGGTCTCAGCTATGAACTGACGATACTCAGGGCTGTCGGGGTTGAACGGACGGTGGGCAAGGGCGGCCTTCAGCGGTGCCCACTCGCGGAGAAACTCCTTGGCGCGGGGCGAGAAACAGCTGTCGACGAGTCGCTCCCAGATGTACTCGACAGCCTGCGACGACGGATGGAGCATGTCGTCGGCGTAGAAGCGATAGTCGCGCAACTCGTCCATCACGATTTCGTAGGCGGGAAAATAGGCCACGGACGGGCACGGACGGGCACAGGCCACGGACGGGCACGGACGGGCACAGGCCACGGACGGGCACGGACTTACACAGGACACGGACGGGCACGGACTGATACAGGCCACGGACGGGCACGGACTGATACGGGACACGGACGGGCACGGAATAGGGGGGACTTCGTCGGGGAGGGGGACAGTCCGTGTAGTCCGTGGCTGTCCGTGGCAAATCATATCGGCTGCGAGCAGGAGGGTGGCTTTTGAGAGCTGGCTCTCGTGGTAGCCGTACTTGCGGTAGCGGATGGGACTGACGGTGAGGACGACGTGGACATCAGGACGGCGACTGCGGAGCAGGCAGATGGCGCGGCAGAGGTAGTCGGCACACTCATCGACCGTCAGCTGCTCCTCCTGGAAGAGCGCGGCGGGGCGCTTCTGGCAGTTATCGACTATCTCGCCCGTCTCCTTCAGACGGTAGACGTGGTTGGTGCCGAGGGTGATAAACACGATACGAGGCTTCCCATCGTAGCGCTCAATGGTGTGCAGCACGGAGGCGGGGTTGTACATCGTGCCGTAGGGATTGACGGTGGCACGGAACTGCTCGTCCTGAAAACGGTGGCCTATGCTGTCGGCAAAGCAACTGCCCACGAAAAGCATTTCCTCGCGCGGCTCAATCTGGAAAGCAGCCTTCGGAACATCAACTATGGTCCTAAACTCCATCAGCTTCTGCTTATTTGTAATCCCGTCTTCGAGAGCGTCATGTCGACGAAGCGGGCATTCGGGGCGAGGCGGTTCTCGTTGAGAACGGTCTTGATACGGGCAGCAGCCTCGGGGTCCTTGGCCACCATATAGAGGAAGCCGCCGCCACCGGCGCCGGGCAGTTTGTAGCCCAGGCAGAGGTCGTCGACGAGGGCGGTCAGCGCCGCCACCTCGGGCGGGTTGGTGCCACTGTCGAGCAGCTGGTTCTGCTGCCACGTCTTGCGCACAAGCAGTCCCATCTGCCTGAAGTCCTGCCGCTGGATGGCCTCGTACATGTCCATCGTGTGCTGCTTCATCTGCCGCAGCAGGAGCAGCTGGTCGTGCTCGTTGAGGAACATACGGCGCACAATCTCGGCCAGTATCTTCTTGGCCGTGCGCGTAATGCCTGTATAATATAATAGGTGGCACTGCTGGTACTCGGGTTGCGTATAGAGACCGTCGGGGAGCCAGCGCACCGAGGGGTTCTGATTGAAGCCGCTGGTGGTCTGCAGCAGTTTGACGCCACCAAGCACGCCGCCGAACTGGTCCTGCCAGCCGCCGCCGGTGGTGAGCATCTGTTCGAGGATGAGTGTGCGGTAGCCTATCTCGTTCTTGTCCCAGCCCAACTGGCAGAAGTCGTTAAGGGCGCCGAGCACGGTGGCGGCCAGAATGCTCGACGTGCCGAGGCCGCTGCCGGCGGGAACGGCCGACAGCAGGGTCAGCTCGATGCCGCAGCCGAAGGCTTCGAGCTGGGAGCGGAGCGAGGGGGACTGCGGCACCGCCGCAGCACAGCCGACAGCGGCAGGAGAGGGGGAGGCGACAGCAGAGGGAGAGGCGACAGCAGAGGGAGGGGGGGCGACAGCGGCGGGACTGCCAAAGCCGGCGAGCTTCAGGGCGGCCTTGGGGATGGAGAAGGGCGAGCCTACCTTCTTGTAGTCGGAGAGCTGCTCGTTGGTCTCCACAATCTCGGTGGCCGCCGGGTCGATGCAGCGCAGGACGACGTGCGGCTCGCGGCAGGGCTTGACATAGCACTGCAGCGGCGGCTGGCCGTTCAGCTCGATGGCAAGGTTGACGACATTGCCACCTTCCATCAGGCAGAAGGGCGGCGTGTCGGTCCACCCGCCGGCAATGTCGATGCGCACGGGGGAGCGGGCCCAGACTATCTGGTCGGGGAAAGCCTCACCCCCGACCCCTCTCCAAAGGGAGAGGGGAGTGATTACTCTGCTGCTGATACTGCCGTTAAGCATTTTACTCCCCTCTCCCTTTGGAGAGGGGCTGGGGGTGAGGCTTTCCCGCAACAGCCCAAACGCCAGCTCGCTGTCGCCACGGAACATGGCATCGTGGATGCGCGTCATCAGCGGGGCATCGGCGGGCAGGGGCGGCGGCAGGGGAATCTGTTCCTGGCGGAACTGCTCGGCAGCATCGGCCAGATCGAGCTGATAGAAGACGGAGTGCTGCCAGTTCTTGGCCAGTGCGGGCCAGTTCTCGCGCTGGAAGTCGCGCCGCTGCGCAAACAGACGGTGCAGGTTGGCGCGCTCGGCTACGGCATTGCTGTCCACAGGGTCGTCGATACGGTAGCGGCGCACCTCGTAGTCGCTGTCGCCAACGGGTACGACATCGATGCACTCACCGGGGGAAAGCGTGATATCCCAATCGTTGCGGGGCACACCGGTGATGACGTTGTCGCGACTGAGGTGCCAGCTCTTGGGCACGTGAGAGTTTTCTATCCAGATATTGGTATTCTCCTCGGTGAACGTCACCTCAGTCACGGCGTTCTGCACGAAGATGTTGGGATGCGGCTTGCGGTCGAGGTGCATGATCTGGCGCTGGTCGCTGACCAAGTTCTGCAGGGCGAGCGTCGACGAGATCATCTCGCGCGACGTGCCGAAATGATAGAACTCGCCGCCCGTCAACGGCAGAATGGCCACACTCAGCTCCCGCAGCTCCGCATCATCAATCGTCGGGTCAGTACCAAGCGAGCAGCCAAACTCACCGTACAAATCGTATGGAGTAACCACTTCCCTCCCTTCAGGGAGGGGCTGGGGGTGGGTCTGCTGGGTCTGCTGGGTCTTTTTCATCAACACCTTCACCGCCCGGTCGCTCAACAGCCACACGCCGACATCGGTCAGGTAGTAATGGTCTTTCTGCAGTTCGTTGAGCGTCTTCACCGAAGGCTTCTGCAGCATCTGCTTCAGCACGGTCGGCGTAGTCCGGCTACTGACGAACACCCCATGGTTCTTGGCCGTCGAGGCGGGAAGCCACAGACCGTAGCACACCACGTCGGCATCGGGGATGGTCGGCAGGGGCTGCGTGGCGCGCACACAGACATCGCCGCTGACCACCATCGTGTGGATGGTGTCGGGCGCCATCGCCATCATCTGCCGGTAGAGCGGCAGCTGCAGGTCCATCAGCGTCTGCGACAACCGCTGTCCGCGCTCCCAGCGCAAAACGGGGACGGGCATCAGAATCTTTCCGCTGACGGCATACGACGGGAGCCGACGGCTCTGTCCGCCGGCATGTACCAGGATGCGCTTGTCCTTCGGCAGCCAGTCGTCGAACTGGTCATCGCCGCAGGCCTGCTGCAACAGCCACGCCGTGCCGCCCCCACTGCCGAGGCGGTGGCCCACAGGGTCGCAGGTACAGAAAAACTCGTCGCGGCTCAGGCCGGTAATATCGTGGAAACAGTCCACCACGTTGGGTGGCAGCGAAAGCAGTATCTTCATAGCGCTACTGTGCGGGCTTCATCTTGCGATACGACAGGAACAGTGCCAGCAGCACGAGCAACACAAGTACGCCTAAAGAGGCATAAGCTATGGTCTCGGTGGTGTCGAGCGACTTGGGGAAGAACGACAGCACCACCTTATGCTGTCCGGGACTGACGGTGAGGGCGCGCAGCACGTAGTCAACGCGGCCAACCTCAACCGGCTGTTCGTCGACGGTGGCAGTCCAGCCAGGATAGTAGATTTCGGAGAACACCACTACCCCACCCCGGGCCGACGTCACGTCGTAGGTCAGCTGGTTGGGCTCATAGGCTTTCAGGGTGACTAGGGCGGCCGAGTCGGCAGCCTGCTCGGCAACGGGCTTCAGCAGTTCGCGGAACTTGGCATCGGCCACGGCTTCGTGGCGCAGGTCGAGCTTGCCGAGGGCGTCGAGCTCCTGGTTGGCATTGTCGACGAACTTCACCGAGTTGACAAACCAAGCATTGCCGAATCTATACGGATTCTCCACGGGCACGGTCTTACCGTCCTGCAGCGGCAGGATGAAGTACTTGGTGTTGAGCATGTTGAGCACGGGATAGACGGAGTCGCCCTTCACCAGCGTCATGTCGCCGGCAGCCTCAGCCACAGCGGCAAAGGTCTGCTGCATCTCGGGCGAGATGTACGCCTCGATGAGCTCCTGATAGCGGCGTAGCTTGGCGGCGTGGTAGCCACCGATGGACTTATGGTAGTAGGATGTCTCGTTCTCGTTGAACGTGTTCGAGGCGAGGTTCAGCACGCGGTAGTCGAGCGTCTTGTCGGCAAGGATAATCTCGTCGGTCTCGGTCTTGGGCTGCGCCTGTTCGCGCTCGTACTTGGGCACGAACATCGCATCGTTCAGGTAGCGCTTGTTCACCATCCAGAGGTCGATGAGACAGAGTGCCAGGAGCAGGCCGGCCAGGGTGACAGCCTTCAGCTTGCGTGCCATGAAGAGCACCAGGCAGACGGTGCCGATAAGAATAATAATGAACGAGCGCATGGCGTCGCTGGTGAACATGGCACGGCGCATCTCCGACAGGTTGGCCAACAGCGGGTTGAGCTGGTCAGCAGGGAACTGCGACAGGGCCTGCATCTCGCCCGACGAGACGTAGTTGCCAAAGAACACGTCGGGCATCGCCCAGAACAGCAGGGCTACGCAGCCCGTGAGGGCGAACGAGGCGACAACGGCCTTACGCAACTTATCAGTTTTCACTTCTCCGCTTACCACTTCCTTCAGTGCCAGCATGGCCAACAGGGGAATGGTAAACTCGGCGATGACGAGGATGGAGGCCACGGTACGGAACTTGGCGTACATCGGCATATAGTCGATGAACAGGTCGGTCAGCCCCATGAAGTTCTTGCCCCACGACAGCATGATGCTCAGCACCGTTACCGCCAGGAGTGCCCACTTCATCGGGCCCTTGACGATAAACAGGCCCAGCACGAAGAGGAAGAGCACGAAGGCACCCACATAGACGGGCCCCGACGTGCCGGGCTGCTCGCCCCAGTACTGGCCTATCTGCTGGTAGATGCCGACGTAGTTGTTGTCGGCGTGCTTCATCGCCGTCTTGTTCATCACCAGCGGCTGCGAGGCACCGCCCTTCACATTGGGTACGAGGAGCGTCCAGGTCTCGCCGATGCCATACGACCACTGGGTGATATAGTCGCGCTCCAGTCCGCTCGAGGTCTGGTTGGCATTGTTCTCCTTTACCAGCTCACTCTTGCCACGCATCGACTCCTTCGAATACTGCCACGTGTGGTAGAGGTTCGAGACATTGACCAACACGCCCACCAGACCGCCAACTATGCAGACGGCCGTGGCCTTCAGGAAGCGAGCCATCTGCTTCTGGCGGATGGCTTCAATAAGGTAGGCCAGTATCATAAAGAAGATGACAAACAGATAGTAGTACGTCATCTGCACGTGGTTGGCATACACCTCGAAGGCCGTGAAGAGGGCCGTCATAATCAGTCCCCACAGGTACTTACCCCTATAGGCCAGCACAATGCCCGCTATCAGCGGCGGCAGGTAGGCCAGCGCCCACACCTTCCAGATATGTCCGGCAGCAATGATAATGAGGAAATACGTGCTGAAAGCCCACATCACCGAGCCCAACGCCGCCAGATACCAGCGGAAATCGAAGGCACGCAACAGGAGGTAGAAGCCCAAGAGGTAGACGAACACATACCAGACATTCTCGGGCAGCCACAGGTGGTAGGCATCAACGACCTTTCCCAACAGATTGGTGCTATTGTACGAGGGCGCCGACTGGTAGGTAGGCATACCGCTGAACAAGGCGTTGGTCCAGCGGGTGCGCTCACCCGTGCGCTGATAATACTCCTGCTGTTCCTGTCCGGCCCCCACGCCTGCCGAGGCATCGTGACGGTAGAGGATGCGCCCCTCCGTGTCGGCGGGAAAGAAATAGGCGAAGGCCAGGACGGCAAACAACAATACGGCCACAATGTCGGGCACGAGTTTCTTCAGTGTAGTCATAACTTGCAAGTTTTTTACGTTTCTGCGTGCAAAGGTACGAAAATTTTCGTACCTTTGCACGCAGAAACCATAGAAAAAAGAATAAAAAAGGGAAATTCACTCTAAACAAGCAGTATTATGGAAGTCATACAAAGTTTCACCATCGACCACACCCGCCTGAAGCCGGGCATCTACATATCGCGCGAAGATAAAGGTTTTACCACGTACGACCTGCGTATCACCGAACCCAACAAGGAGCCTGCCGTGGCACCAGCCGCCATGCACAGCCTGGAGCACCTGATGGCTACGTGGTTCCGCAACTCCCGCGTCAAGGACGACGTGGTGTATGTAGGGCCTATGGGCTGCCTTACCGGCATGTATATCATCATGACAGGGCAATACTCGGTCGAGGACATGCGCCAGCTGACCATCGAGTGCTTAGAGTGGATTCTCACGCAGACGGAGGTGCCTGCCACGGAGCCGCAGACCTGCGGCAACTACCTGCTCCACGACCTGCCGATGTGCCAGTGGGAGAGCCGCCGCTATCTCGACCGCCTGCAGCACGACTTCCACTCGGAGTACACCCGTCTGCAGGTCACCCTCAGCGACGGCCGCCAGTTTGCCGACGCATAACCACGCGGCCGTTCTCGATGTAGAGTCCCTTAGCGGGCGGTGCCTGCAGGCGTTGGCCGTTCAGGTTGTAGAGTTGGTCGGCAGCCACCGGCTGGTCGCCAAGCTCGGGCTGGTCGATGCCGTCAAACCCTCCCTCAACGGGACCATTGTGGCACGTGAACGCACCGACGAAGAAGACGGCACCCGTCGATTGCTCGCTGATGACATAAAGGAACGGGCGCGTAGCGTGGAACATCTTAAAATATTGCGGCTCCATTCCTGTAGCTATATCAATGACAGTCACGGCTGCAGCCTCCGTGCCCTGCTCGTCGAGCTTGATTTTTGCCACCTGCTTCATCTGTCCGATAAAGGTTGGCACGTTGCAGATCTCCGGGAACTCTGCTCTAAGCGAGAATGCGGTAGGCATACCCAAGGCCGACATCACATCATTTAAAAGCATATCGGTCTTCGTCTCGAAACGCGGCAGCTTCAGGTCAACCGCCGCCGGACTCATCTTCTGGCACAGCAGCCCGAACTGTGCGGCTGTCGGCACCTGGGGCACTGTGTTCACAAGCTTCGAGCCTGTCAGCTTGGGCAGCAGGACGGTCATCGCGTACGCCCCGTTGCCGTATGGCAGCCTGACGGCCTGATAGTCGTCATCTTCAGCGTAGGCGAACTCCTCCATCTGGCGCATCATCGGGACTGTGGTCAATTCTTTCGTATAGCCAGCATGGTCGAAGACTTCCTCCATCGTATTCTTTTCGTCGAACTTGTTCTGCCACACGCCCTTGAAGTAGATGGCATTCAGCAGGTAACTCACGCTGCCGGGGTTGAACGTCGACTCGTCGAGCACCTTTTTGATCATCTGCTGCGTGTGGTCGCTGGCCCACTGGTTGATGACGTCCATCGTCAGTCCGTCGTGGAAGTCGCGCGTCTCGGGCTGGGCATCGTAGTAGGTGTTGGCCTTCTCCACGAACGAGGGTTTCAGCTGATACGGCTGGTTCACGAAGATGGTATTGGCTATCGAGACCTTGGTCGTCCCGTCGAGCGCGCCGCTTTCGGTCATCATCTTGCGGCAGAACTGGTTGATGGCATCGGGCGAACCGACGTCGGCACCGCCCAGGACGGTACTGATTTCCTGCTGCGTCTGTCCGGCGGCGCCGTTGTTGAGCATCCCCAGGGCGTAGGTGATGCTCAGTGGTGAGAGAATGAGGTCCTGGCCACGGCTCACCTCACGCATCAGTCGGAAGGCGAAGTCGTTGTTCTGCTCCACCAGTCGCTGCTCGTCCTGTGTCAGCTCAATGTATTTGGGGGCATTGAAATCGGTTGCGCTGAAATAGTAGTCGCCTGACACATACTCAAACGACTCATAGTCGCAGATGCAGTCTGGCTCAGGTTCAAACAGCCAGTGTACCAGCCCTTTCCCTTGGAATCCGACACCCTCGACAGCTACAAATCCCAACGTATAGAGGCTGCCGTCGGGACGCACGTTCTGATAGCGGAAACGGCGAAACAGCTGTCTGTTCACCTGGATGGTCTCCTCAATGGGCGTCGCTTCGGGGAATGAGTTGCTGCCGAAATGCAGACTGACGTCAAACAGCAGGAAGTCCTTCTTGTCGCCCAGATAGTCGTACTGCCACACCCTGCCCTCTTCGTCTTCGCGGAAGGCACCATAGTAGCTGTTGGTGCCATTGCCTTGGCGGTACATCCTCAGATACCGCCACCCGTCGATGACGGTGTCGCCTCTCAGCGTATAGGCCACCGGCCACGTAGAAGTCTCGTGAGGGTTCTCGTAGTCCACGTCCTCAAAGTGGTGATACGTGTACCACCACGTCTTGCCTTCCTCCAGCATGGGCCGACGGTCGGCGGCACTGACGCTCAGAGCTGTCAGCAGCACAGTCAGTAATGTCTTCGTTCTCATAGTCAATTGTCTATTTAATGGTAATTCTTATGCCTAATGGTACGGTCACGACGAAGGGGTGCTCCGTCTGCCACGTCTCGACGCCGCTGCCATTGCGGAAGTAGTGCTGCAGACTCGGCTCGACGAAGAAGCCCACGGCGGGCGTCACGTCGTACTGCAGGCCGAGGCCCACGCCCGCCGACCACTGCAGACCGGGATGGAGGCGATCATGACCAGCCTCTACGACTGAACCGTTTATCACATAGCGGCTATCGAGGGTGGAGCGCAGCGGCAGCTGGAGCGTGACGTTGGCGGCGGCGTTGAGACTGAGCCTCGGCAACAGCTGCTGTCGCCATCCTGCCTGCAGCGGCAGACCAAGATACTGCACGCGCTGCTCCTGCTGCAACTGGGCAAAGGTATTGCCCGAGGCCAGGCTCGACGACAGCCGCGTGTATTGCAGGCCGAGGCTCACCTGCCAGTGCTTGCCGAGATGGCGGCTGACGGTCAGCCCGACGGTGAGCGGCAGCCGGTGGTTGGCCACGGAGTCATAGACGGAGGGGTTCATATCCGGGTCGGCGTATGGCAGCTGCGTGTTGCCGCTGCTGCCCGTGCCGCTATAGGCCAGGGCTATCGCCCACTCGGAGGGGGAGGCGTGTGACACCGCCACACGACAGCCAACATCAGGGACTGTGGGACTGACGGTTGAGGCGGTGGTGTCTGGGACGGAGGTGTCGGCGACTGCTACGGCGGCGGCGGTGTCGGCAACGACGGCAGCGATGGTGGTGCTTGCGGTATCGGCGGCTACAACGGCGGCTTCCACGGTTGCAGCGTCGGCTTTCGCGATTTCTCTGGTGCCACCCATTCCCCTCCCTTGTAGGGGAGGGGTCAGGGGTGGGGTCAGTATCTTCTCTGAACCAGATGACAGACTCACCCCTTCCCCGGCTGCACCGTTATCCACCTGTTTCCCCGTCTCCAAACCATCTGCAGCAGGCTCTGTTTTCAACCAATGCCACGCCAACGGCAGCAGCGCCGCCACGAGCAGCAGCACCATAGGCCGCAGCCACCGGCGCAACAGCAGCTTGGCCCGCGAGAGCTGGGCCGACGACGTGTGAGGCTCGATGCCGAGCAGGGCGGCAATCTCCTGATGACTCATACCCTCAAGCACCGACAAGCGGAACACGCGGCGGTAGCTCTGGGGCAGGGCATCGACCAGGCGCAGAATCTCGTCGTAGGTGATGGGCATAGGCACGGGATCCACCACTTCCAAGGGGCGCTCCAGGGCATCGAGCGACACCATCGGCTCCTGCCTATGACGCTGCAGCCAGGTCTGCGTCAGGTTATGGACTACCCGCGTCATCCAGGCCTCTGCCTTCGACGTGTCCTTCAGGTCGCCAATCTTGCTGAAAATCAAGAGGAACGCATCGTGCAGCAAGTCATCGACGGTGGCCTCGTCGGTCACGTAGTGCCGACAGACCCTGCGCAGCCGGTCGTACATCTTGGTGTAGAGCACCTCGAAGGCCTGCTGGTCGCCCTGCTGGCACCGCTCGACTATTTGCTTAACGCTCAGTTCCCCCATCGTGGTTTATTTGATGATGGTCTTCCGTCCACCTATTATATATAGTCCGGGCTTCAGGCTTGTCTTGCTCACATTGCCCAGTCGCTGTCCGCTGAGCGTGTAGACGGTCTGCGGGGTGTCGGCACTGCTCCGCCTGCCACTCCCGACAGCCGTAGCTTGTTCACCCCCGACATAGAGCACCTGATAGCCGGAAATTGCAGGCACTTCAGTCTTATCAGGCTCTTCATAAGAAGCCACCATCAGTGCCCTGAAAGGCTTCTCCAAGTCGTCGGTGTCGAATTGACAGAAATAGCGGTCGTAGCTGCTCCAGCGGTAGAAGCCGTCGGGCGTGGTCTGCGCCAGTGTTGAGCCGACAAAGTCTATCTCAGCACCTTTGGCCACGGCAGGCCGGGTGGCCGGAATGGTGACGTTCTCGGCATAGAACGCGATTGGCGACGGCAGCACCCGACTGATGAGATAAGGCTCGTAGGCATTGAGATGGTCGTCACTGACGGGCTCAAACAGCAGCAGGTCGCCATCATTGCCCCGATAGCGGCTGACGGTCAGCTCGGGACTGTCGAAGCCGACATCCTCCCCCGGCGCACCATTGACCGCCGTCAGCCACGCCCGCTGCGCGTCGAAGGGCAGCACGAGCGTGCCCGACCGGTAGCCATCGCCCGGAACGCTTTCCGGCGTATAGGTAAAGAGGGCGCTCTTCACCGTGAACGGCATGGGACAATAGTAGTCGAAGTCTTCGTTCAACATGAAGTCGCGCCGTTCGTAGTCGCGTATCACCAGCCGGCTGTTGTCCAGTCCTCTCGGCACGTAGTCCATATAGTTCAGATAGTAGAGGCAGTTGGGGTTGGCCGCCGAGGCGTCAATCGTGAAGATGCCATTGATGCTATAGTTGCCGCGCAGGTCAACGGCCAGAGCATCGGCAGGCACCTTCAGCGTCATGCCGTCCTGCGGCAACTGGTGGACCTGGCCGTCGGCTGTCCAGTAGGTGTTTATGCCATCCTTATATACCAACGGAATCGTCACAATGGGTTGCCAGGCCAGTCGAACCTGCATTTCATTGCTGGCATTGTCACGCAAAGCATACGGGATGTCATAGCTGAAATTAAAGGTGACCGAAGCTTTTGGCCCTATTTCCCGGATCGTTTCATTGAACAGCGGCTCATAATGGGTGAACCCCGCCTCGGCTGTTTCCATGGAAAAGGTGACAGCATCCATCAGCCCATCTTCTCCCACAGCAAAAAAAGTGTTGTCACGAATAGCGTATGGCTCCTCATTCTTAATGGTCACCTGACCGGCTACCCGCAGCTTGTCAGGCACCCCATAGACAGTCACTCCTTTGTCGTTCGTCTCTGACATATACAGTACGACATCGCACTTCACACGTGGAGCGACAAACGGCTTGATGTCAGCGGCGAATGATAACAACGGGGCAGACGGATTCCCCTTGAACACTACTGGATACAGTTCACAATCGTAATGTCCCGACTGCATGAAGCAGAGTTCCATGACAATCTCTTTGGTCTCACCAGCAGGAATCGAGACCCAGACAGGCCGTATCCAGTCTTCCTGAAGAGAGGGGTCCTGGTAGTTGAGGGGCAACCAGTAGTCGCCATAGTCTTGCTCGCCATGATTAGTTACTTCTACGTGCAGCAACTGAACCATTCGGGCCATCATGCTTCCATCTAATGCCACTTTCCTGACTACCAGAGATGAAGGGTCACTCGACGCACTGGCACACCAGCCTGTCAAGGCTGTCATGGCCATCATCAAAAATAGACACATTCGTTTCATATCTTCCTTCCTTTATATTATGGGGTTCATAAATTCCTATTTCCTACTGCCGGCCACCCTCTTGCGGCCTTGTTCTATGTAGATGCCGCGAAGGGCGGTGACTGACTGCCTGCTGCCGCCAATCGTATAGCGGGCACCGCCAGCTTCAGTGCTTTTGATAATCGGTGCAATGAGCGTCCCGCCTGTATGCGACAAGAGCCACTGACGACCAAGCTCTTCGGGCAAAGAGTAGTATTCTGGTGTCTCTACACGACGGTCACGACTGCGAGCATAGTCAAAAGCCTCGCGCAATGACACCCACCCGTCACGGTCGCTGTCAGCATCAACCTCTTGACCGCTCTCGTCAGACCCATTGACAGCACAGATCCAGTGATAGACAAACTCATCATAAGGGCGGTCTGGACAGGACCACGACTGTTCGCTGCGACTACAGGCTGCCGACACAACAAGGCCGTCAGCCCGCAAAGCATCCATGAAACCTCCTGCATTGCACTGCCCCATGATAACGCAAGTGCGACTGACCTTGACCATATCAAGAAGCAGGGATAGCATTTGCGCATTCAGTTGGTCGTTACCCCAAAGCGAAAGACTCGCCTCGCCTGTAACGTCATCCAGGTTGCCATGACCAACCAAGAAAACAAGCAGCTTGTCATGGTGCTCTGCGTGCTGCGCTATATCACGGAATGTCTTGATGGCCATCTGAAGGGTTGCCGCCCCACTGACATCCGGCTCGCCGTCGCCATCCAAATCGACAGGCGACGAGGCGAAACCTGACCCGTCGGCTTTGATCATATCTTCAGCAGGATTGCTGCCATCACTTATGAGTACGCTAATGTTGCCACGAGGAACATGGCAGCGCCCTCGTAGTGTGCGGTAGAGCAGGGCGCAGTCGTTCCAGTAGCGCTCGTGATTGGTCAGGCGGTTGCGACCGCCACTGATGAGCACGGCATAGAGCTGACCGTCGGCCTCTGCCTGGGCAAAGGCGACGATGGCAATCAGCCACACGGCGACGGTGAGCACAAACCTTGTCATTCTGTTATAACCCTGCAAATATAGCATTTTCTTGTCTGTCTTTCACCAATAATGACAAGAAAAAGCCGAAAAGACTGCTACGTATTAACATTGTTTAAGGAAAAAGCAGTTTTGATAGGCAGCGGCATCAGTCCGCAAAAGCCACTATGTATATGGTATAAGCCAGAAAGAACCTGCACTTCCTGCACTGAGCCTCAGTATCAGCAGGTTAGGACTGCCTGAACCTGCACTGAACCTGCACTGAACCTGCACTTGAACCTGCACTTGATGAAAAGCGGCGGGTTACGACAAAAAGGCGGCGGTTTATGGGCAAAAAGCAGCGGTTTGGAATTATTCCACGGCGTGGAATATTTGTCCCACAGCCTGGGACAAACGTCCCAAGCCGTGGGAACACGCTTTTGAAGCCGCCAAACGACATGAGTCGAGGCGACAAACTAAGTGCAGGTTCAAGTGCAGGCTAAGTGCAGGTTCCGAAAGGGAACAAGCCCTATAACCAACTGTCAATCAGCCAACTAAGCACTAAGTGCAGGAAGTGCAGGATATTTTTGTCTTTACTTTACCCTAATGCCCGCCTTCTTGCGCTGATCGTGGTCGAGGATAATCTTGCGCATGCGCATGGACTGCGGCGTGACCTCTACCAGCTCGTCTTCCTTGATGTACTCAAGGCACTCCTCGAGCGACATGACGGTCTTGGGGATGATGCGCGCCTTGTCGTCGGTGCCCGAGGCACGGACGTTGGTCAGCTGCTTGGCCTTGCAGACATTGATGACGAGGTCGTTGTCGTGGACGTGTTCGCCGACGACCTGGCCAAAGTAGACTTCCTCGCCGGGGTCGATGAAGAATTTGCCTCGGTCCTGCAGCTTGTCGATGGCGTAGGCGTAGGCGGTGCCCGTCTCGAGGGCAATCATCGAACCGTTGACACGGCGCTCAATCTCACCCTTGTAAGGCTGGTACTCCTTGAAGCGGTGGGCCATGATGGCCTCGCCCTGGCTGGCCGTCAGCACATTGGTGCGCAGGCCGATGATGCCGCGCGAGGGGATGTCGAACTCAATATTCGTGCGCTCGCCCTGCGACTCCATCGACGTCATCTCGCCCTTGCGGCGCGTCACCAAGTCGATCATTTTCGAGGCAAACTCCTCGGGCACGTTGATGGTGAGTTCCTCGATAGGCTCGCACTTCTGCCCGTCAATCTCCTTATAGATGACCTGCGGCTGGCCGACCTGCAACTCGTAGCCCTCGCGGCGCATGGTCTCGATGAGCACCGAGAGATGGAGCACACCACGGCCGGAGACCACCCACTTGTCGGTGGAGTCCTCAAACTGCTCGACGCGCAGGGCGAGGTTCTTCTCGAGCTCGCGCTCCAGGCGGTCGTTGATATGGCGCGAGGTGACAAACTTACCCTCGCGGCCGAAGAACGGCGAGTCGTTGATGGTGAAGAGCATCGACATCGTAGGCTCGTCGATGGCGATGGGCGGCAGCGGCTCCGGGTTCTCCAGGTCGCAGATGGTGTCGCCAATCTCGAACTTCTCCAGACCGATGACGGCGCAGATGTCACCGCAGTCAACCTTGTCGGTGCGCGAGTGACCCATGCCATCGAAAGTGTGCAACTCCTTGATCTTGGTTTTCTCCAACGAGCCGTCGCGGTGGGCAATGGTTATCTGCTGACCGTCGCGGAGCGAGCCACGATGGACGCGGCCCACGGCGATGCGGCCTGTGTACGAGCTATAGTCGAGCGAGGTGATGAGCATCTGGGGCGTACCCTCCAACTGCTTCGGGGCGGGAATCACCTCGATAATCTTATCTAATAAATAGGTAATGTCGGTGGTGGGCTTGTTGTAGTCTTCGCCCATCCAGCCGTTCTTGGCCGAACCGTAGACGACGGGGAAGTCGAGCTGGTCCTCGGTGGCATTGAGCGAGAACATCAGGTCGAACACCATCTCGTAGACCTCCTCGGGGCGGCAGTTGGGCTTGTCGACCTTGTTCACCACGACGATGGGCTTCAGGCCAATCTGCAGGGCCTTTTGCAGCACGAAGCGCGTCTGCGGCATCGGACCCTCGAAGGCGTCGACGAGCAGCAGACAGCCGTCGGCCATGTTGAGCACGCGCTCCACCTCGCCGCCGAAGTCGGAGTGTCCCGGGGTGTCGATGATGTTGATCTTCACGCCCTTCCAGTTGATGCTGACGTTCTTCGACAGAATGGTGATGCCTCGTTCACGCTCGAGGTCGTTGGCGTCGAGTACTTGGCTGCTGAGGTTCTGTCCCTCGCGGAAGAGGTTTCCGGCCAGCATCATCTTGTCCACGAGCGTCGTCTTGCCGTGGTCAACGTGTGCAATAATTGCGATGTTTCTGATATCCTGCATAAGTCACTTTCTTGAAATCGGCTGCAAAGGTACGAAAAAAAAGCGTAAACCAAGTGGTTCACGCTTAAAAAAGTAATAAATGCCGCCGTTTAGAACGGAATCTTATAGCCCAAAGTCAGCATGATGACGCTGTTCTTGTGCTTAATATGGTCATTGTCATTGATGTTTGTGAGACCAAGGTTGTAACGTGCATCGACGACAAAGTCGGAAAACTCATACGACAGGCCAAGGGGGATGGAAAGGTCGAACGTCTTGTAGCCATCAGTGCCAGAATGGTCATATTCTACCCATCCACCACCAACGTGTTCATCACCCTTAGACTTGGCAGAAAGCATGAAACCAGGCTGAATACCAGCTTTCAGAGCCAGACCAGGAATAACATAGTAGTTAGCCATGATGGGAATGTTCAGATAGGTCAACGTTGTAGAAGCGTCCCTGTAAAAGTCTGTGTCCTTCTGACCTGCACCCTGCATCGAAACCAGTGCACCGACAGTGACAGCAAACGGGTCTGCAACCTGGTAACCAAACTCTGCTCCACCTACTAGGCCGAGTTTCATCTTTGCGTCATCGGTATAGTCGCCTGTAACTGTTGCAAGCGTACCACCAACCATGGGCTTCAAGAACATCTCCTGAGCATTTGCACTCATTGTAGCCATTAAGGCGACTACTGCCATAACAATCAATTTCTTCATAGTTGCTTTAGTTAATTGTTAAACATTAAAATGAACTTATTTGCCTGCAAAGCTAATAAAAAATCCCTACATTATGACTAAAAGCTGACAAGAACAGCCGCAAATTAAGCATTATTAACGAAAGAGGGAAAAAGAAAGGGAAAAAACTTGTAGGAACGGAGAAAAAGTAGTACCTTTGCAGCCGCATTTGACGAAGCCCCCGTCGGTGATGAAGGCGGCAAGGACTTTTGAAGGATGTTTAGTATTAACAAATTCAATTCATCAACAACATGTACTTAGACAAAGAAAAGAAAGTAGAGATTTTCAGCCAGTATGGCAAGTCGGCAACCGACACGGGTTCTCCCGAGGCTCAGATTGCCCTGTTCACCTATCGCATCAAGCACCTGACGGAGCACCTGAAGAAGAACCACAAGGACTTCGCTACCGCCCGCTCGCTGACCATGATGGTAGGTCGTCGCCGCAAGCTGCTGAAGTACCTCTATGTCAACGACATCAACCGCTACCGCGCTATCATCAAGGAACTTGGTCTGAGAAAGTAATAAGGTAAAAAGGTTAGAAGGAAAAAAGCCGCGTAGGGAAATCCCTATGCGGTTTTATGTTTTTCCCCATTGCCATCTCAAAGAAATGTTGTATCTTTGCACCAGAAAACTTAGTTACTCACACAATAAAACATTACGGCTATGAAGAAAATATACGTACTCTGGGCTTTGCTGCTGACCATGATGGCCGGCACGACCTTCACCTCCTGCGATTGGGATGACGACGATGCCATCGCCTACACCCTCGAGGGCACATGGAAGGGAAACATGTATGTGAACACTTTCTACAACGGCAACACCTACTATGCCACAGCTACGGAAATCACATTCCTGCGCGACCCCTACCGCTACTCCAGCGGCGACGGCTACTGGGTGGACTACTACTCCAGGGCACCGTGGGACTATGTGGCCAACCACATACGCTGGACGGTGAACTACGGCAGAATCAGGGTCTACTTCATTGAGGAGGGATCGGAATTGGAAATCTACAACTACCGACTGAGCGACAACCGGTTCACGGGCTACATTTCCGAGTATGACAATGACGTGGAGTTCAGCCTCTATCACGTATCGTCGCCCAACTGGAGCAGCTATCGCTGGGGCTATGACGCCTGGTATGACGATTACTACTGGGCGCGCGAGACACGCGGGCTGGCAGCCGACAAGCCGGTCAGAAGGATTGGCAAGTAAACAACAAAAAGGAACGAGGAATGGACAAGTCGCCATTCCTCGTTTCTTTTTTATTTCACCTTGATACGGACATTTTCGCGGATAATGTTCTGGCAATGCTGGAACGTCGCATCGTGCTTGGCGCTGATGTCGATATTGCGCAGGGTGATGCGGTCGATGGGCATCTCGGGCAGTCCGTTGAACTCCATGGCATAGCCGGCACCGTGGCAGATGACATTGCGAATGTCGATGTTGCGGAAGACGGGTGTCTCCTCGGTGACGGGCACGGGCTTCGCCTCCGGCTGCTGACCGCCTTCGGCCAGCACCTCGGCCACCGACTTGCCGCCGTAGTACATGTTGAAGGTCAGGGCGTAGGTCTTGATGTCGGTCATCGAGATTCCGTCGATGAAGATGTTCTCGACCACGCCGCCACGGCCACGGGTCGACTTGAAGCGCAGACCGACGTCGGTGCCGAGGAACTGGCAGTTCCTGACGCTGATATTCCTAACGCCGCCGCTCATCTCAGAGCCCACGACGAAGCCGCCATGTCCGGCAAAGACGGTGCAACCGTCGACGACGACATTCGAGCAGGGCACGCCGCGCCGGCGCCCGTCGGCATCCTTGCCGCTCTTGATGCAGATGCCATCGTCGCCAGCATCAAACTTAGAATTGACAATCAGGGCGTTGGTACACGACTCCAGGTCGAGGGCATCGCCGTTCTGGGCGAAGGCTGGGTTACGCGCGAGTACATTATCAATAATAATATTCTCGCACATCAGCGGATGAATGTTCCACGCCGGTGAGTTCTGGAAGATGACGCCCTCAAGCAGCACGTTCTTGCAGCCCACGAGACTGACCATCACCGGGCGCAGGAACCGTTTCACCTGCTGCCACTCCTCTTCGGTCGTAGCAGCGGGCACGTTCATGTTGGCGCCCTTTTCGCCTTTCTCGTAGCCTTCGGAAGGCACCCAGTAGTCCTTCTTCATCTCGCGGCCACCGGGGCGCGCCAGGACTTCCTTCCACTGGGCATCGGTCATTTTCGCCCGCTTGACGGGACGCCAGTATTGGCCGTTGCCATCGATGACGCCCTGACCGGTAATCGAGATGTTGGTGGCGCCGTTGGCACTCAGCGGCGACTGGCAACGGCGGGTGTCAAGTCCCTCGAACGAGGTTTTAACAAGCGGGTAGAGGTCTTCGTCGGCAGCAAACTGGATAACGGCACCGGCCTCCAAGTGCAGGTCGATGTTCGACTCCAACACGATGGGGCCCGTCAACCACACGCCACGGGGCACGATAAGATGGCCGCCGCCATTGCGCTTCAGATAGCTGATACCCTTGGCGAAGGCTTCCGTGCAGAGCATCTCGCCCGTACCAACGGCATCAAAGTTTGTCAACTCCACCCGACGGTCGGGAATGACGGGGGCCTGCACTTCTGCCATCTGGAACGGCAGGTTGTCGGTGTACTGTTTGTACTTGTTCTGGGCGTTCACAGCGCAGAACGAGACAAGGCTTAAAATTAGTAAAGTAGTTCGCTTCATTTTTGTTAGAGTTATTAGTTATGGATTGTCAGCTATGTTAGTTTGGTTGGTATATCTCGCGTAGTGGTTTCATCACGAAGTCGCGCTTGTGCATCAGTGGATGCGGTATCTTCAGGTCGGGTTCGTCGACCGTCAGGTCGTCGTAGAGCAGGATGTCGATGTCGATGGGTCTGTCAGCGTACTGACGGTCAGACGATTTTTGGCTGACGGTTAGACGGGTAGACTTTTCGACGCGTAGACGGGTAGACTTTTTTTTCCGGCCTAAGTCGCGCTCTATCTGCTGGGTCAGCGTCAGCACTTCATGTGGCGTCTTTGTTGTCTGGCACAGGATAACGGCATTGAGGAAGTTATGGCAGGACTCAAAGCCCCACGGCTCGGACTCCATGAGCGAGGACTGGCGAACGATCTGTCCCACCCTTTCCTGCACAAGTCGTACAGCATCTTCAATATTCTGCTGTCGATTGCCCAGATTACTTCCTAACCCCAAATATACCTTATGCATCTCTGAAAATAAAATCTAACCGTCTAACCGTCACATCAGTCTAGTCGTCGAGAATCAGCAGCGCGTCGCCGAAGCATCCGAACTGATACCCCTTCTCGACTGCCTGCTGGTAAGCCTCGTAGACGATGTCGTAGCCCCCGAATGCCGCCGTCAGCATCATCATCGTCGACTCTGGGTGATAGAAGTTAGCTATCATCGCATTGGCGAGTCCGAAGTCATATGGCGGGAAGATGAACTTGTTGGTCCAGCCGTCGAAAGGCTTCAACAGTCCGTCGGTACCCACGGCGGTCTCCGTGGCGCGGGTCGTGCTGACACCCACTGTGCAGACGCGGTGGCCAGCCTGCTTGGTGTCGTTCACCAGCTGGCAGCAAGCCTCGTCGATAATCATTTGCTCAGAACTCATCTTGTGCTTCGTCAGGTCCTCCACCTCAATGCTGTCGAAGCAACCCAGACCACAGTGAACGGTCAGATAGGCGAAGTTGAAACCCCTTATCTCCATCATCTTCATCAGCTGGCGACTGAAGTGCAGTCCGGTGGCAGGTGCCGTCACCGCCCCCTCGTTCTTGGCATAAATGGTCTGGAAGTTCTCCATATCCTCAGGCACTGTCTCCCGCTGGTCAACGATGTAACGTGGCAGCGGTGCCGACCCCAAGGCAAATAGTTCGCGCTTGAACTCCTCGTGGTCGCAGTCGTAGAGGAAACGCAACGTGCGGCCACGGCTAGTAGTGTTGTCGATGACCTCAGCTACCATCGGTCCGTCCTCCTCGAAGAACAGTTTATTGCCAATGCGTATCTTACGAGCCGGCTCTACGAGCACATCCCACAGGCGCAGCTCAGCGTTCAGTTCACGCAGCAGGAATACCTCAATCTGGGCGTCGGTCTTCTCCTTGGTTCCGAAGAGCCGGGCCGGGAACACCTTCGTGTCGTTGAAGACAAGGGTATCGCCCTCGTCGAAGTAGTCCACGAGGTCGCGGAACATCAGAAACTGGTCGGTGTCGTTACCATCAGCATCCTTCTTGTACATATCGATGGTCTGGCGCTTGCGGTGAATCACCATCAGGCGCGACTGGTCGCGGCTGTAAATACGCTCCTCATTGCCGTCTTCATTCTTGAAGGTGCGGTGCGGCGGGAACAGCGCCACCTGCTCCTCGGGCAGTCTGAATCTGAATTGTGATAGTTTCATCTATGTTATTATTTCGTTATTTCGTTTCACGTTATTTCGTTATGACCTCGTCGAGCCACTGGGGGAACGAGTCGAACGTCTGGCAGTCTTCGATGCGGACATCGCCGAGACGGGTGCGGCAAAGGGCCGTCAGGAAGGCACCGCTGCCCAAGGTGCAGCCGATGTCGCGGGCCAGTGAGCGTATGTAGGTACCCTTGCCGCAGACCACGCGGATGCTCATCTGCATCTTCTCAGGGTCGAAGGCCGTCAGTTCCAACTCGTCGATGCGGACGGGCTTGGCCTGCAGTTCGACGTCGGCCCCCTTGCGGGCCAGCTTATAGGCACGGTGGCCATCGACCATGACGGCCGAGAACATCGGCGGCACCTGCTGAATCTCGCCGACAAAGTCGGCAAGCACGCGCTCTATCAGCTCGCGGGTGATGTGGCGTGTGGGATAGGTCATGTCAACTGTATGCTCGCGGTCGAACGACGGCGTGGTAGCCCCCAGCTGCAGAGTGGCGGTGTACTCCTTGTCGTGGAGTTGGAGCGTCTCTATCTGCTTCGTGGCCTTGCCCGTGCAGAGTATCAGAACGCCAGTAGCCAAGGGGTCGAGCGTTCCAGCGTGCCCCGTCTTCACCCGCTTGACGTGCATCTTCTTTGAGATGAGGTAGCGGATGTGGGCCAATGCGCCGAACGACGACATGCCATAAGGCTTGTTGATGTATATGAATGCGCCTTCGTTGAAGTCCATTTAGTCGACCATTGCAAGTGAGTGTCCTGTCAGCAGCAGCACGATGATGATGGTGCCGACAATGATGCGATAGATACCAAAGGCCTTGAAGCCGTACTTGGTGAGGAAGGCCACGAACCACTTCATGGCTAAGAGCGCTACGATGAACGCCACAGCACAGCCTAAGAGCAGCATCATAATGTTGTGAGACGTGGCCCAGACGGTATCCTCCTTCAAGAGGTCGAGCAGATCGAGCAGCGTGGCACCGGCCATCGTTGGCACAGCCAGGAAGAACGAGAACTCGGCAGCACGCTTGCGCGTCAGTCCCTGCGTCATGCCGCCCACGATGGTAGCCATCGAGCGCGACACACCGGGAATAACTGATATGCACTGATAGAGGCCGATGTTGAATGCCCGTTTCTCGTTGACCTTCTTGTCGTCGCTGCCCTTGTTGAACAACTTGTCGCAGAAAAGCATGAACACACCTCCGACAACCAGCATCACGGCCACTACCTCGACGCTGTCGAGGAGCCAGTCGAGCACACCCGACTTCTTGGCCAGCAGTCCGATGATGACTGCCGGCAGCACGCCAACGAAGAGCAGCCAGTAGAAGTAGTACTTATGCTTAAGTTTCTGCCACGCCGAACTGCCCTCAGGGGCTGGCGTGTTGTCCAGCTTGAAGAACCGCTTCCAGTAGAGACAAACTACAGACAGGATGGCACCAAACTGGATGATGAACGTGAAGGCATGGACGAAGGGATCGCCTTGCTCAATGCCCAGCAGGTTCTGGGTGATAATCATGTGCCCCGTCGACGAGACAGGCAGGAACTCGGTGAGTCCCTCCACGATGGCAATGATGACAGTCTCTATCCAGGTCATTCAGTTACCTCCTTCTGCACTTCGTCCTTCGGCTTATGCACCACGGCGTAGATCATCGACACAAAGCCTAACAGGCAGACAATGGGAGCCACCACGATGCGGCGCGTACTAAAGATGTCGGGGTTGTAAGCTTCTTCCGACGAACTGCCGCCACTCATCAGGATAAAGCCGATGATAACCACCAGCATGCCCACGGCAAGCAGGATGAAATTCATGCGGCCAAATGCAAAGTTTCTCTTGTCCATCATATCTTTTTACTTTTTTACCTTTTTACTGTTTTACCTTTAAATCTTATAAAGGTCGCCCGCCCGCATCCGCAGGAAGCGGTTCACAGAAATATACGAGCAAAGCGACGTGATAATCAGTCCAAACAGGAACACCGCTGCACCAGTGATGGCCAGCACCTGCCAAGTAATGATATCCGTGAGGTTCGGCTCGTACCTGTAAAGCCACCAGATGCCGAAGCCCAAGACGAGGCAGGCCAGGAGAGCTGCCAAAAGGCCCACCACCACACCGTCGCGCATGAAGGGGCGGCGGATGAAACCCCACGATGCACCCACCAACTTCATGGTGTGAATCAAGAAGCGCTGGGAATAGACTCTCAGGCGCACCGTGTTGCTAATGAGCGAGTAGCTAATGAACGTCAGCAACACGGCCAGTATCAACAGCACCAGACTCACCTTCTGCAGGTTCTTGTTCACCTTGTCCATCAAATCTTCTTGATAGGCGACATCGCTTACCTTAGGATTCGCCGACAGTTCCTTGGCTATCCACACCAACGAGTCACGGTTGGCATAGTCCGACTTCAACTGCAACTCCAGAGTGGCCACAAAGGGATTCATGCCGAGAAACTCCGACGGGTCACTACCCATGGCCTCGGTCTGGTCTTTCAGAGCCTGCTCCTTGCTCACGTAGTCGATGTTGCGGGCGTAAGGACGGTGGTACAAGTCACGGCATAGCCGGTGGGCGTCGTTCGCCGTCACCGTGTCGCCCAGCATGACGGTCACCGTCAGGTTCTCCTTCACGTAGTTCGACAGGTTATGGGCTGTCAGCACCGAGAGCACCACAATACCAAGCAATATCAACACCATCGTCGTGCTGATACACAATGTAACAACCTGCATACCATGGCGGTGCCGGGTCGTTTTATTCCTTTTTCTCATTTACTTTACGTACGTAAATCTAAAATCGGTTGCAAAGATACAAATATTTTTTGGGGGAAACAAACTTTTTTCGTAATTTTGCACCTGCTATGAGTACAATCATTTATCCATCGCCTATATTCGGCCCCGTCAAGAGCCGCCGATTAGGGCTGTCGTTAGGCATCAACCTGCTGCCTGCCGACGGCAAAGTGTGTACATTCGACTGCATTTACTGCGAGTGTGGCTTCAACAGTGAGAACCGCCCTACCCTGCCATTACCTACGCGTCAGGATGTAGGTCTTGCCCTAGGACACAAGCTGCGCCAGATGGCCGAGCAAGGACAGCGGCCCGACGTGCTGACCTTTGCCGGCAACGGCGAGCCCACATGCCACCCCGACTTCGCCGCCATCATCGGCGATACCATCCAGCTACGCGACCGCTTCTGCCCCAGTGCCAAGGTGTCGGTGCTGTCGAATGCCACCATGATTCACCGCCCCGCCGTCCACGACGCGCTGATGCTGGTGGACAACAATATTCAGAAACTCGACACCATAGACCCAGAGTTCATCAGCCGTGTCGACCGCCCCACCGGGGCCTACGATGTCAATGCCGTCATTGAGCGGCTGAAGACCTTCAATGGGCACGTCATCATCCAAACCATGTTCCTCTGCGGTCCCGACCTCGACAACACCACCCCACACTACGTGGAGCCATGGCTTCAGGCCGTCAGCGACATCAAGCCCCAACAGGTGATGATTTACACCGTTGACCGTGAGACTCCCGACCGCTCGCTGCGCAAGGCCTCACGCCAGCAGCTCGATGCCATCCGCGACCAGGTCATCGCCGCCGGCATTCCCTGTACCGCTTCATACTGATACACCATGTATAGAGTCAACGACATATTCTACTCGATTCAAGGAGAAGGCTATAATACTGGACGGGCGGCTGTGTTCGTCCGCTTTGCAGGCTGTAACCTGCGCTGCGGGTTCTGCGACACGGAGTTCGACTCGTTCCGCGAGATGGCGGGCGACGACATCGTGGCCGAAATGGCTCAATACCCTGCCCGCTTCGCCGTGCTTACAGGCGGCGAGCCGACGCTTCAGGTCGACGAGGCGTTTGTCGACCTGCTGCACCAGCGCGGTTTCGAGGTGGCGATGGAGAGCAACGGCACGCGGCCAGCTCCCACAAACCTCGACTGGTTGACGGTGTCGCCAAAAGTTGGTGAAATGTACTTGGTGAAAAGTGAAGGGAGAATACCTGATGAGTTGAAGGTCATCTTCGACGAAAACACCGACCCTGAAACATATCTCCCTTTACCCTTCACCATTCACCATTCACCACACTTCTACCTCCAGCCCTGCGACATGGGTGACGCTGAGCGGAACGCCCACATCATACAACGGTGTATAGACTACATCAAGGAGCACCCTCAGTGGCGGCTCTCCCTACAGACCCACAAACTGGCCAACTTCAAATAAATCGATGCATGCACTGAACCTTATACTGGCCATCATCTACTACATCATCGTTGTGCTGACGGTGATTCACGTCGTGATGGACAACCGCCAGCCTGCCAAGACTATGGCGTGGGCACTAGTGATCTGGTTCGTGCCCGTCGTCGGTATCATCCTTTACCTTTTCTTCGGGCTGAACACCCGCAAGGAGCGGCTCGTCAACCAGCGCCAGCTCGACGAGTTGTCGAAACGGTCGATGCTGGGGTTTGTCGAACAGCAGAACCTGCGGTTGCCAGAGGAGCACAAGCCTGTCATCGACCTGTTCACAGGTCAGAGCCTGTCGCTGCCATTTCAGACCGACGAGGTCGAGGTCTACACTGACGGTTACCAGTTCTTCCCGGACTTGCTCAAGGCCATTGCCTCCGCTCGCAGTCACATTCACATCGACGTCTACATCATCGAAGAAGACCCGTTGGGCCGTCTCGTGGCCGATGCCCTGATAGCCAAGTCACGTGAGGGTGTGGAGGTGCGGCTCATCTATGATGACGTGGGCTGCTGGAAGGTGCGCCACCGCTTCTTCGAACATATGCGTGAGGAGGGCATCGAGGCGGTACCGTTCCTCCCCGTGCGCTTCCCATCGTTCACGAGCAAGGTAAACTACCGCAACCACCGCAAAATGATAGTCATCGACGGGCTGACGGGCTTCATCGGCGGCATGAACATCGCCCTGCGCTATGTCTCCGACAACTGGCGCGACACGATGGTTCGCGTGACGGGCCCCGGCGTCTACGCCCTGCAACGCGCCTTCCTCATCGACTGGTACTTCGTAGACCGAAGCCTGCTCAACGACCGCAAGTACTATCCTAATTTTAACCCTTTATCCACCACCCATCACCCATCACCCAAACCCCTGCTCCAAGTCGTCACCAGCAGTCCCGTGGTGCCCTACCCGGAGATTATGCAGGGCTTCGTGCGCATTATAATGGGTGCCAGGAAGTATGTGTTTATCGAAACCCCCTATTTCCTGCCCACCGACCCGGTGCTGTTTGCCCTGAAGACGGTGGCCGTGGCAGGTACCGACGTGCGTGTCCTGGTGCCCGAGAAGAACGATTCACGGTTTGTTGACTGGGCATGCCGCAGCTATCTGCGCGAGGCGGTGGAGGCCGGCGTGAAAGTAAGCCTCTATAAGGGTGGGTTCCTGCATTCTAAACTGATGGTTTGCGACGACAGCATCAGCACCTGCGGTTCTACGAACGTCGACTTCCGCTCGTTCGAGAACAACTTCGAAGCCAACGCCTTCTTCTACGGCGAGCAGGCTGCCCTGCGCATGAAGCAGGTTTTCCTCGCCGACGAGGAACGGTCGGTTCAACTCGTTTCGCTGTCCGACCGCATGAAGCCGAAGTTTATGGTTCGTCTGTTTGAGAGTCTTGTTCGGATGCTTGCTCCGCTGATGTAAAGATACTGAAGTTGACGCTGCCGTACGAGCGGTGCTCGCGGAAGAAACGGTGACTGGAGAAGTCATGGTCTTTGCCATGTTCGAAGACGAATACTCCACCCTCTTTCAATAGTCCTTTCCCAAGCACAAGGTCTGGAATTGTTGGTAGTTCTTTGAGCGCGTAGGGAGGGTCGGCAAAGATAAAGTCAAACTGCTGCTTACAACTCCTGAGAAAACGGAACACATCACCGCGGATAGGAAGAACTGTGCCTTGGCTGGGGCTAAGGCTTTCAACGCATTGCTTGATAAACCGGTGGTGGTCGCGGTCCTGCTCAATGCTGACCACGCGGCTGCAGCCACGTGAGAGCAATTCGAGCGTGATGCTGCCCGTTCCCGAGAAGAGGTCGAGGGCCACGGCGCCGTCGAAGTCGATGTAGCGCGTCAAAACGTTGAAGATGTTCTCCTTGGCAAAGTCTGTCGTCGGCCTAGCCTTGAACGAGCGTGGGATCTCAAAGTGGCGTCCCTTGTATATGCCTGTAATAATCCTCATCGTCCTTTCGTAAACAGTGCCATCAGGTCGAACGGCATGCCCTTGATGCTGGTCACAGGGGCACGGTTGAACTCTGCCGACGGGTTTATGACGTATACGTTCTGCAGGTAGCGGCGCAACTCGTCGGTCAGCCATTTCTGCTTATCATTGTCTGCCTGCGTGTCGCTGGCGAAGTCGTTGCCCACTAAGTGCAACTCGTCGTGCTCGTTCTTCAGCGACAACTGTTTCCAGACGTAGAGCAGGAAGTAGAGGGCGTCCTGTTCGCGGTGGGTGTCAAACCGGTTATAGAACTTGAACCGGTTCTGCTGGAACGATTTCACGTCGGCAAAGTGGTCGTCGAGCACCAACTTCAGGTCTTTGTTGATTGAGAAGACGGCAACGGCGTTCAGATCGGGCAGTACGTTGTAGAGCACCTGCTCCTGTTCCTTCTTAGGGAAGGAGTGGTAGTACATATCGGCCATCGTCTGCTCCTCAAATACTTCTACGGGAACCAGCAGTACAGGTGTGTCGAGGATGACCAAAGCCCTGACGATGCCCATCTGCTTCAACCCAGCACCCTTCAGCGCCTCTCGCAGGTTGGCAGCTATCGACATATTGCTCTTCACCACGTAAGGCTCATAGGTCACAGGCGTCTCCGAGTTCTCAGCGTCGATGGTCGAGAACGACAAGTGGTACTGCCCGATGCGGATATACATGCGCCGGCTGCTATTTATCATACGGTTTGTTTCTTCCATTCAATTATTTTTCGTAACTTTGCGGCGCAAAGGTACGAAAAAATTCTGAATAATGGTCATCGACGAGATAAAATATCGCATTAGGCAGTCACTTGGCGTCACGCCTACCGCTGAACAGGAGCAGGCCGTCGGCGTGTTTGCCGACTTCATGGCCGACCGCCACAGCCGCGCAGCCATGATTTTGCGCGGTTCGGCAGGCACGGGAAAGACCACGCTCGCCGGAGCCATCGTCCGCGCCCTCGACAGTATGAAACAAAAGATTGTTCTGCTCGCACCCACGGGGCGCGCCGCCAAGGTATTCTCGCTCTACGCCGGCAGCCCCGCCTACACCATCCACCGCCGCATCTACCGACAACGGACTGCGGGCGACCTCTCGGCCTTCAACCTGAACGTTAACCTGCAGCGCGACACCTTATTTATAATTGACGAAGCCTCGATGATAAGTCTCGGCTCCTCACTCAACGGCGAGGCGAGTATGTTCGGCTCGGGCAGTCTGCTCGATGACCTCATCGAGTTTGTCTACGGCGCCGACAACAACTGTCGCATGCTGCTCATCGGCGACCCCGCCCAGCTGCCGCCCGTCGGTGCGACGGAGAGCCCCGCCCTCTCGGCCGACATGCTCCGCGCCTACAGCATGACAGTCTACGAGGCCACCCTCAACCAAGTGCTTCGGCAGTCGCAGGAGTCGGGCATCCTATTCAACGCGACGAGAATCAGGAACCTGCCCTTCGAGGGAAGGATAAAGGAGGCCCCGCGCATCTGCTTCGACGGCTTTACCGACATCAAGGTGGTGCCGGGCGACGAGCTCATTGAACAGCTTTCTTCCAGCTATAGCCGCGCAGGAATCGACGACACCATCGCCATCACCCGCTCCAACAAGCGCGCCAACATCTACAACCAGGGCATACGTGCCGCCGTCCTCGACCGCGAGGAGGAACTCTGTCGGGGCGACCGCTTGATGATTGTGAAGAACAATTACTTTTGGACGGAAGGTTCGAAAGACATCAGCTTCTTGGCTAACGGCGACATCGCTGTCGTCCAGCGCATCCGCAATATCCACGAGCAGTACGGTTTCCACTTCGCCGAAGTGACGCTGTCGTTCCCCGACTACGACGACTACGAGCTCACGGCGATGGTCCTGCTTGATACGCTCACCTCCGAATCGCCGTCGCTCACCCGCGAGCAGCAACAGCAGCTCTACGACCGCGTGATGGAGGATTATGCCGACGTTCCGTTCAAGGCCGACCGCATGAAAAAGCTGAAAGAAGACCGCTACTACAACGCCCTGCAGGTGAAGTTTGCCTACGCAGTCACCTGCCACAAGGCACAGGGCGGCCAGTGGAGTCATGTCTACATCGACCAGGGCTACATGACCGACGACATGCTCGGCCCCGACTATCTGCACTGGCTATACACCGCCTTCACCCGTGCCACTGACCAACTGTTCCTCGTCAACTGGCCTGCCACACAAGTGCAGAGTGAATGATTATTCTGTGTTTTGTTTTGCTGTTTGCTGGATATTTCGTACCTTTGCAGCTTGAAAAAAGAAACAAGAGAAATGAAGGCCAAATCACTTATTGCTTTTTATATGTTGACAGCCGCACTCCCGGGGGCGGCACAGTCGGCAGAGTCGCTGAAAGACTTTGCCGGCTGGCATAAGAACTATACGACGGAGCGCCAAGGCGCCAATGTGCAGGCTGCGCTCGACCTGCTGAAGAAAAACGGGAAGAAGCCCGCCGGACCGGTGGTGGTAGGCATCGTCGACTCTGGTGTCGACACGACGGTCGTCAGCCTCAAGGGAGCCTTGTGGACGAACCCCGGCGAGCGCGCCGACGGTCGCGACAACGACCAGAACGGCTATACCGACGACGTACACGGCTGGAACTTTCTCGGCACCGCCGACGGAAAGTTCAACATGACCAGTGCCGGCACCGAGGAGTACCGCCAGTTCAAGCGCCTGTATCCAAAATACAAGAACACGGCCAGTCGCGATTCCGCCGCCGACAAGCAGGAGTACGACTTCTATATTCGCATGCGCAAGAAGGCCAATATCGACAACTACCTGCGCTACTACGAGATAGCCAACAGGTCGAAGGACAACCTCGACTCGCTGTCGCTGACCCGTCTGGCCGAGATGGAGAAGAATATTTACGGCATTGAGCACGACCAGGACAAGCGCCTGCTGATGGGCGACAACATGGACGATGCCGACGACCGCTTCTACGGCAACCCGACGCTGACCATCGAGGGCTGTGAGCACGGCACGTTCGTGGCCGGTATCATTGCCGGTAATGCCCGGCAGGACCGCCGCTTCGACGGTATTGCCCCCGACGTGGCCCGCCTGATGATAGTCCGCGCCAGTCCCGATGGCGACGAGTACGACAAGGACATAGCCTCGAGCATCCGCTACGCCGTCGACAACGGTGCTCGCGTCATCAACATCAGCCTCGGCAAGTACTACTCGCCGCAAGAGCGCATGGTGAACGAGGCCATCCGCTATGCTGCCGACCGCGACGTGCTGGTGATTTGTGCCGCCGGCAACAACAGCTGTAATCTCGACACCATCCCCTCTTATCCGTCGGGTGTCGACCGCATGGGCCGTTTTCTGCCCAACTTCCTCCGCATCGGCGCCAGCGACGAACAGAGCCATTGTGCCAAGATGTCGAACTACGGCTGCAAGACAGTCCATCTCTTCGCCCCAGGCACGTATATGGCCTCCGTCTTCCCCGGCGACAAGTACAGCCTGTCGCAGGGCACGTCGCTCTCGGCTCCCGTCGTCACGGCTATTGCCGCCCTGCTGCGCAGCTACTTCCCCTACCTGAAGGCCGCCCAGATCAAGGACCTGCTGATGGAGACCGTCCGACCCATGGACGACGCCAAGGGCAGCATTAGTGGCGGTACGGTCGACATGCTGAAGGCTGTCGAGCGGCTGCTGTCGGCTGAGAGCTGGTACCGTGCCGAGGCCGTCAGCGAGAAGAATGTCAATACCTACCACCTGTCGCCCTCGCCCAGTTTTGTTGAGGGCACGCCCTTCGTCACCTATAGGCACGAGGGCAAGAAATATTTGGTAGATGCCCGCACGGGCAAGACTGCCGCCTACGACCAGGCCGTCGTCGATGCCTACCTGAAGAAACATCCCGTCAAGGAAGACGACCGCGGCCGCAGGGGCTTCGGCTATGGCTCCTCGAACCACACCGCCGACTCGGCCTTCACCATGCTCGGCGACCGTTACAACCTGCACGTCCGCAACAACCAGACGGGCACTGTCACGCAGCTGACCACCGACGGCTGCGACTACGCCTCCTACTGCGGCCGCAGTGCCAAGGACGAACTCAGCGAGCGCCAGCCCTCGGGCTTCTGGCGCGGCCACTCCTACTTCTGCATGGTCTACGACGACACAGCCGTGGGCTATCTGAACCTCGTCCACCAGATGGAGCAGCCCGCCCGGCTGGAGCAGAAGAAGATGCCTCTGCCCGATGGCAACGCCATACGCCGCTTCCGCCTCTACTGGTACAATGCCGACACTCAGGAGGGCCGCCTGCTGCCCATCGCTCCTAATGCCGACTACCATATCCAGCTCGACTTCGACCGCGAGGGCGACAGCCAGTACTTCGTGCGCCGCAGCCGCTCCGTCGACACGCTGGAGCTCTGCCGCATCAACCCCCAGACGGGCGACGTCAGCGTCGTCATAAGCGAGGTGTGCCGGCCTCACGTCAACGTCAATATGTTCCACTACCATCTGCTCGACCACGGTCGTCAGGTGCTCTGGTGGAGCGACCGCACGGGTCGCGGCAACTACTACCTCTACGACGGCCAGACCGGCCGTCTGCTGAACCGAGTCACCCAGGGCGACCGCTTAGTGGCCGGGCGCATTGAGAAGATCGACACCCTTCAGCGCCAGATCATCTTCATCGGCCACGGTCAGGAAGGCGGCGACCCGCACTATACCTATTATTATAAGGTAGGTCTTAACGGGCGTGGCCAGCAACTGCTCAGCTACGGCAACGGCGAGCACTCGCTGCAGCTTTCGCGCAACGGCCACTGGGCCATCGACCAGTACTCGCGCATGGACATGCCACCCGTCTACAACGTCGTCAGTCTCGATTCGCCCAAGAAGCATTACGAGTTCTTCCGCTCCGATGAGGCCGCCTACCTGAAGGCCGGTTGGGTGAAGCCCACGCTCGTCAGCGTCAAGGCCGCCGACGGCGTAACCGACCTCTACGGCGTTATGTACACACCATCCTCCCTTCACCCTTCACCCTTCACCCTTCACCAGAAACTCCCCATCATCACCAACGTCTATCCCGGTCCGCAGGACGACCAGATACCCCGCCGCTTCACCGTCGACGACAACGGCAATCAGTCGCTGGCCGAGCTGGGCTTCGTCGTCATCAACGTGCAGCCCCGAGGCTCGTCGCCCCTTCGCGACCGCGACTTCTACTGCTACGGCTACGGCAACCTGCGCGACTACCCTCTGGCCGACGACCGCCACACCATCGAGACGCTGGCCCGCCAGTACAGCTTCATCGACACCACACGCGTGGGCATCTATGGCCACTCCGGCGGCGGTTTCGAGACTGTCACCGCCATGCTCACCTATCCCGACTTCTACAAGGTCGGCGTGGCTGCCTCGGGCAACTACGACAACCGCGCCTACATCCAGTGGTGGGCCGAGACCTACCAAGGCTATGGCCGCGAGATTCCGACGGCTATGGAGCTGGCCGGAAACCTGAAAGGCCGCCTGCTGCTGATGACCGGCGAGGTCGACGAGAACGTACCTGTGGCCTCCACCGTCCGCATGGCCGATGCTCTGCAGAAGGCCGGCAAGCGCTTCGACATGATGCTGTTCCCCGAACAGGGGCACGGCCTCTACGGTCCCTACTACCAGAACGCCATCCGCTACTATTTCCTCGACCACCTCGTCCGACCCGAGGCGTTCGACATTGACATCGTAAAACATCAGTAATATATGAAGAAACTGCTGCTACTCTTCCTGCTGACAGCCGCCGTCCCCATCGCTTCTCCGACGGGACAGCTCTTCGCCCAGAACCCTGCCGGCGACGCCCAGGTGAAGATTGACGTCACCATCGTCGACGAGAACGGCGAACCGCTGCCCGGTGCCACCATCAAGGCCTCCGACAAGCAGTTAGGCGTCGTCAGCGACGTCAACGGCAAGGCGTCGCTCTGGGCTGCCAAGGGTGCCACGCTCACCATCAGCTATATCGGCATGAAGTCCAAGACCATCCGCGTTAACCGTGCCATGACGGGCGACATCGCCTTGGAGAACGAGACCGCCACCATCGACCAGGTGGTCGTCACGGGCTACTCGCAGACCGACATCCGCAAGTCGACTGGCTCCGTAGGCATCCTCACCGACAAGGAGCTGAAGGACCAGCCACTGGCCAACGTCGACATGCTCATGCAGGGCAAGCTGGCGGGCGTCAACGTGCAGGCCGTCAGCGGACGCCCCGGCGAGTCGGCCAAGATCCGCATCCGTGGTACAGCCTCCATCACCGGCAACAACGAGCCGCTGTGGGTGGTCGACGGTGTGCCCCTGCAGAAGAACATCCCCGCGATGGGCAACATGTATATCCGTTCGGGCGACTTTTCCACCCTCTACGCCAACGGCGTGGCCGGCATTGCTCCGCAGAACATTGAGAGCATCACCGTGCTGAAGGACGCTGCCGCTGCTGCCATCTACGGTTCGCAGGCTCAGTCGGGCGTCATCGTCATCACCACCAAGAAGGGTCAGGCTGGTAACATCCACGTCAGCTACAGCGGCAACGTTACCGTGCAGACAGCCCCGTCGCGCGACCATAACCTGATGAACACCGAAGAGAAGCTGGCCTATGAGCAGAGCATCTGGGACGAGTTCTCGAAGAAGGGCTTTGAGAGCGGCACGTGGTTCCCCCGTATCGGCATCATCGGCCAGATACGCTCGGGCTACGGCCGGTTTGCCGGTATGAGCACCGCCGAGCAGGATGCCTACATCGCCGAGCTGAAGCAGACCAACACCGACTGGTTCCAGGAGTTGTTCCGCAACACCGTCAGCACGACACAGAGCGTCAGCCTCTCCGGCGGTACGGATAAAATGACCTACTACGTCTCGGGGGGCATGTCTACTAACAAGGGTATTGTCAAGAAGTCATCTTCCGACGGTGCCAACTTCATGTCGAAGATTTCGGCCACGCCCTCGAAGGCCGTCTCGCTGAACTTCGATGTCTCGTATAGCTATCTGAAGAGTCTGGCGGCAGCAACGGGCAGCGGGCTGGATATGTTTGACTATGCCTATTTTGCCAATCCATACGAGAAACCTTACAACGACGACGGTTCCTACCGGGGCGACGAGACTTTCTTTTCGCTGCCTAAGGTCAATGGCGACGTCATGGCAGTCCTGCCGCCTAACGGAGTCAACGTCATGCGCGAGATTGACGGCACCGAGCAGGTGGCAACCAGCTCAGGCGTTAACCTGCGCGGTGACATCACCTGGCGCTTAGGCGAGCACTTCCGTCTCTACGGACTGGCCTCCTACAGCTATACGACTGATGCTTCTGACAACGAGGTGAACCAGGACACTTACACCGCCTGGCAGGACCGCCCCTTTGAAGGCTCCAACATGCTCTCACAGCGCATCTACGGCAGTATGACCCAGTCCAGCACCTCTAACCGCAACTGGCAGCTGCGTGCCCAGCTGAACTACGGACAGACATTTAACGAGATTCATCGCATCAGTGCCTTGGTAGGTTCAGAGGTCAGCAACAGTTACGCCAAGTCAGTCTCCCGCAAGGTCTATGGCTACGACCCCGTCACTGGCAACCATTCGCTGCCCCTGTTAGTAGTAGGTCCCTCAGGCACCTTCAGCGAGACGGATATGCAGAGCTACCAGATGATTGTCAACTCGTTGAGCCAGCAAAGCCGCATTGAGAACGCCATGGCCTCGTTCTATGGTGCCTTGGACTACGTGCTGATGAACCGCTACGTGGCCAATGTCACTGCCCGATCCGACGGCTCCAACAACTTTGGCTCCAAGGAGCAGTTCAACATGACGTGGAGCTTTGGCTTGGCCTGGAACATGGACGAGGAGCGGTGGCTCCAAAACATCAAGCACATCGTCAGCCATGCCACTGTCCGACTGTCAACCGGTGTCACCGGCGGTGTCAACAAGAGTGTCTATCCGGTGCTTATCATGGGCTACTCGTCAACGTTCCGTAACAGCGATACCCAGGCTTACCGTATGGGCTATGTCAGTTCACCGCCTAACCCTCATCTGCGCTGGGAGCGAACCCGCGACTACAACGGCAGCCTTGACATCGGCTTCCTCAAGAACCGGCTCAACGTCAACCTGTCTTTCTATCGCCGCGAGGGTTACGATTTGGTGACTCGGGTTTTGGTTCCTTCCACTACTGGATTCAGAGAACAGAGCTATAACACCAGTGAGCAGGTGAACCAGGGCTTTGAAGTGATGCTCAGCGGCACGCCTGTGAAGACCAAGGACTGGCGCTGGAGCCTGAATGGCAACATTGCCTACAACCAGAACGTGCTGACCAAGTATGAGTCGCCCACGGGCGGCATCTACGGCGACATCCATGTGGGCTATCCCCTCGGCATGGTCTTCAGCGGCAAACTGGAGGGCATTGACCCCGCGACGGGATTCTACACCTATCAGAAAAGAAGCGACGCAGACGAGTCAGACCCCTACAACTGGGAGAACTATCTGGTCTACATCGGCATGGGCAGCTATCCATGGACGGGTGGAGTCTCTACCAGCGTGTCGTGGAAACGCCTGTCGCTCAGTGCCAACTCGACGTTCTCGTTAGGTGCCAAGAAGACGAACTACATCCGTCCGCACAGTACCTATAGCAGCATCATGCGCCCCACTAACAACTATGTGGCCAATACACGCTACGACATCTATACCGCACATAACAATGTGGTGAAGGATGCCGCCTATCACTGGACGCCTGACAACCCCGTGACCGACGGCTATCCTCGGCTGATTGATGCCCACGGAGCGGCGCTCAACCTGGACCGTCAGCAGATTAGCTATTCGAAGGTTAACGACGGTGCCTACTACGAGAATGCCTCCTACTGGAAGATCTCGTCGCTGTCCATGACCTACAGCCTGCCCGACAGCTGGGTTCACCGCATCTACGCTACCAACCTGAGTGTCAGCTTCACGGCCAACAACCTCTGGGTCATTACCGCCTACAAGGGTATGAACCCTGAGTCGCCGGGAGCTGTCTATCCTATGAGCCGCAGTTTTTCATTTGGAGTTAATGTTGGATTTTAAGACCCACCCCCAGCCCCTCCCTGTGAGGGAGGGGAGTAATTAGAATGATAAGAATAAAAACAGCATTTTATGATAAAGAATATCTGCAAAAAAATCCTGCGAGCATGGTATCTCCTCCTCCCCCTCACAGGGGGAGGCTGGTTGGGGGTCTTCTGCTCCTGTGAGGACTATCTCGACATCAAGCCCTACGACCGCACCATTCCCAAGTCAACCGAAGACTTCTCGGCCATGGTACACGATTTGTGCTATAAGATTGACATCGGTAACTTAGGCGATGTTGTTGGCAGTTTCCAACAGTCGATGAACTATGAAGAGATTTCCGATAATATGGAGGCCAACTTAGGTGCCGACAACGACCACATGGCCAAATATGCAGGCGCTCTCATTGACGGCGCGCAGGGAAGATACAGAAGCCTCTACGAGACGGTTCGCAACTGCAACATTATCTTAGGGGAATATCAGGAAGACCGCGACAGCCGCGACGGACAGGACATTGTCGGCACGGCCTATGCCATCCGTGGCGTGTGCTACTATCAGCTGCTGCGCGAGTTCTGTGCGCCCCCCTTGGCCGACGATGCCCAGCTGGGCGTGCCCATCGTCACCGAGTTCGACATGGAAGCCAAGCCGTTACGCTCCACTATTCAGGAGACCATCGACCAGGCGGAGAGCGACCTCAGGAAGGCCTTGGACTGTGACATACAGAACGAGATGTACCTCTTCAACCATGATGTGCTTCACGGCTATCTGGCTCGCCTCTACCACTGGTGCGGACGCTGGCGGGAAGCTCGCGACGAAGCCCGGCTGGTACTCGACAAGCACCCCCTGCTGTCGGGCGACGACTATGTGAACATGATGAGCACGCAGTATGGACTGGTGGGCAACCGCCTGTTCATGGCCGACCGCATAGCCTATCAGCCGTTGGGACTCACCGGTGGCATGAACTCACTGGAGCGCAGGCCGCTGAGTGCCAGATATGTGAATCTCTTTGCTGAGGGCACCAACGACATCCGTCGTAAGAACAACCTCTTCTTCAACCGCAAGCGCACCAACCGCAAGCTTATTTTCACGGGCATGCGTTCGGCTGAGATGGCTTTCATCTCGATGGAATGTGCCTATCATCTGAATATGCCCGACACGGCGCTCATTGAGCTGAACCAGTTCCGCCGTAACCGCATCACGGGCATGTATATGTACAACAATCTGACCCTGCCGCCCGTCGACCCGACAGCACTTGTCAAGGAGGATGCCATGGGCAAGCCCTTGACGCCGCTCATTCAGGCCATTCTCAACGAGCGCCGCAAGGAGTTCTACTTAGAGAACGGTGACCGCTGGTTTGAACTGAAACGCAACGGACGGCCCGAATGGTGGGTGGCCGACCAGGGCATGAAGTACTGGACGCGCAAATATATGTACACCTGGCCCATCGACATCGTAGACATCATGCTCCAGCCGGGTCTGGTCCAGAATCCTGGCTATGATGATATTTACTAAAGAAGAAAACATTTTTAAGACATCGAGACAATGAACCGACTACTGTATATCGTAATGATAGCCGCACTGGCTGCAACGACAGTCAGCTCTTGCGAGCGTGTGGAGGAGGAAGTGGAAATCAACACCGGCAACAAAACCCACATCCGTGTCCCCGACCCCGAACCCATGACTGCCGAGGACAGCGCCGTCGTGGCTGCCCAGCAGGCCGAGTATGAGCAGAATGCCAAATAGCAAAACATGATACATTATTAATTTAAAACAAGATTCTCTATGAAGCAAAAACTTTACTCATTGCTGCTTCTGCTGGCAACGGCTCTGACTGCCAATGCCGCAGACGCAAAGTGGTGTCTCGTCGTAGAGAGCGCCGCTGGCGAGACCATCGCCATCGGTGCCGACCAGAAGCCCGTCATCAAGACGGTGGCCGATGGCTACGAACTGCGTTACGGCGAGCAAGTGACCGCCTTTACATGGAGCGAGCTGAAGAAGGTGACCGTCCGCGAGACCGAACCTACCACGACGGCTGTCGAGGAGGTGAAGGCTGTGGCCGAACCGTCGTTCCGCCTTGCTCCGGGCGAAATTGCCATCAGCGGTGCCGAGCCTGGCAGTCTGGCTCAGGTCTACGCGCTGGGTGGCCGTCAGGTACTCAGTGCCCGCGTCGGTCAGGACGGCAGCGTCTCTCTCTCAACCACCGGCCTCAAGGCTGGCATCTACATCGTCAAAACCAACAAGTCATCATTTAAAATCGTCAAGAAATGAAAAAGATTATACTTTCCTGCGTAGCCCTCGTGGCTGCCTTCTTCTGTGCCTCCACCACCAGCGCACAGGGCATCAAGATTTACAAACAGGGTGGTGAGGTCATCGACATTCCCGCCTCGCAGCTCGACTACATCGAGGCTTACGACGCCACTGAGGCAGGCGCTGCCTACGAGGGTGTGTGGAAGATGAAGAAGCTCGTCACTGATAAGGCTGCAATGGATGCCACCTGGGGCGGCATGGCCACCTACGGCGACGCCTTCCCCGCCTTTAATGCCGCCGACCAGCTGACCATCGGCGGCGGACAGATTGCTCCCGCCCTGCAGTCTACTTTGAAGAACTTCTTCACCGGCAACGCCACCTACGAGGAGCTGCCCGGTACCTACAGTCTGCACACGGGTGTCGGTGCCATTGCTGAGCTGACTATTCTGAAGGTGACGGGCGTGAACCGCAACTTCGACGCCGCCTCGACCAGTGAATCGAACGTGGCTTACATCGGCGTGCGCACCATCGAGGACGAGGATGCCGACGAGGCCGGCACGATGCTGCTCGACGTCTATCTTATCGACTACGAGTCATCGAGCTTCGCTACCGAGCTGAAGGAGTTTGGCATGTATGCCCCCGACATGGAGGGCAACCCCTACCTGGCCTATATGGCTGGTATGTACATCAACTTCCTGATGGAGAAGGTGGGCGAGGTTACGCCTGCTCCTGCCAAGAAGTTCTACGAGAAGTCATGGACCATGAGCAAGCTCGTCACCGACAAGGCTGCAATGGATGCCACCTGGGGCGGCATGGCCACCTACGGCGACGCATTCCCCGTCTTCAACGCCGCCGACCAGCTGACCTTCGAGAACGGCAAGCTGACTCCCGCCCTGCAGTCGACGCTGAAGAACTTCTTCACCGGCGAGGCTACCTACGAGGAGCTGCCCGGCACCTACAGCCTGCACACGGGTGTTGGTGCTGTTGCTGAGCTGACCATCCTGAAGGTGACGGGCGTGAACCGCAACTTCGACGCCGCCTCGACCAGCGAGTCGAACGTGGCTTACATCGGCGTGCGCACCATTGAGGACGAGGATGCCGACGAGGCCGGCACAATGCTGCTCGACGTCTACCTCATCGACTACGAATCAACGAGCTTTGCCACCGAACTGAAGGAATTTGGCATGTATGCACCCGACATGGACGGCAATCCCTACATGGCCTATGTGACGGGTATGTACATCAACTTCATCATGAAGTAACTATTATAGTTGCGGATTAGCACAGACTTACACGGAACCTTTTTGCCCAGCCGTGTTATTCGTGTTAATCCGCAACTATTATTACTGACCCAGAGTCAGTCTTTCTCGTAGATGGCAATGTTGCCCTCGCTCTCCTGGACAGAGGCTTTATAGCAGTAGGGCACGCGCTCTACCACCCAGCGGGCAAGATTCTCGGCAGTGGGGTTGAAGTCGAGCACATCGTTAAGAATCTGGTGGTCGAGCGGCTTCTTGACGAGACGCTTAATCTCGCTGAAGTCGATGACCATGCCGTTGCGGTCGAGCTGCTCGGAGCGGCAGTAGACGATGATGATCCAGTTGTGGCCGTGTACGCGCGTACACTTACTTTCGTAGTCGAGGTCGAGCCTGTGGCAGGCCGAAATCTCTATTTTCTTCTGAATATAGTACATTCTTTTTCTTTTATCTCGATGTTTCGATGTTTCGATATTTCGATGCTTCGATGTTTTTGTTAAAAGCTACCTCACGACGTCGCTGCCGAGACGGCGGGCAAGGAGGTCGCGTAGCTGCTGGGTATCCTTGTATTCCTCCATCAGTTGCATGATGCGCTCCATGTCGCCAGTGGCCTGGCGCATGGCCATCTGGATTTCCTTCAGCCGCTGGCCGACGATGTCCATACGGAAGTCCATAATCAAATGGACGATACGCTGACGCAGTGAACCCTCGCGGGGTTTCAGCACGAAACGTCCGCCGAGTTGGTGGCGGTCGACGGCCAGCCGGGCTGCTGTCTGACTTACCTCGATGTCGGGGTGGTTCATGAAGTAGCTCTCGGCCTTGAAGCCCTCGTCGCCGCTGTGGGCCACGGCCTCAGCCAGCATCTTGTTGTAGAGTGGATTCGAGAAGGTAAGCCCATCTTGTCCCAGGTCGTAGGCAATGTACTGGGCCACGTTGAAGTTGGTGGTGCTGCCATCGTCCATTTCCACGTCGGCGTAGATAATCTCCTCGCCGTGGCGGACGACCTCGCGCATGAGGAGGTGTTCTAAAGCCTCACCCCCGACCCCTCTCGCAGAGGAGAGGGGAGTAGATACTACTTCCGCTGATTTTTCGCCTTGAGAGTAATCACTCCCCTCTCCCTCGCGAGAGGGGTTGGGGTTGAGGCTTTTCCTGATCAAATCATTCATCGACGAGATCAGCGTCTGCTCTTTCAGTCCGAGGCGCGAGGCCAGGTCGCTGAGGTAGGTGGAGCGCAGGATGGCATCGGGGATGACCGATATGCTCTTGACGATGCCGCTGATGGCCTCGGAGCGCTTCACGGGATCGCTGACGCCTTCAACGGTGAGGCGGGTCTTGAAGCCTATGAAGTCCTGCTGGTTCTCTTCGATATAGCGCTTCAGCTCGTCGGTAGAGTGCTTGCGGGCAAAGGAGTCGGGGTCGTCGCCGTCGGGCAGCAGCAGCACCTTCACGTTCATGCCCTCCTGCAGCAGCATGTCGGTTCCGCGCATGGCGGCATGGATGCCCGCCTCGTCGCCGTCGTAGAGCAGCGTGATGTTGTTGGTAAACCGCCGCAGCATCTTGATTTGGTAGATGCTGAGGGCGGTGCCCGAGTTGGCCACCACATTCTCTATGCCTGCCTGGTGCATGGCGATGACGTCGGTATAGCCCTCGACCATGAAGACGCGGTCTTCCTTCACAATGGCCTTCTTGGCTTGGAAGATGCCGTAGAGTTCGCGCTCCTTGTGGTAGATGTCGGAGTCGGGTGAGTTGACGTACTTCTGCGCCACGCCCTTCGTCCGCGAATCGAGCACGCGGCCGCCGAAGGCGACCACCTTGCCCGAGACGTTCAGCCAAGGGAAGATGGCACGACCCGAGTATCGGTCGTACCCACCCCGCTCATTCTCCAAGCAGAGCCCTGTCTTCACGAGGAACTCCTTCTTGTAGCCCTTGGCTGTCGCTGCTGTGTAGAGGGCGTCGCGCTTCTGCGGTGAGTAGCCCAGCTGGAACTTCTCGATAATATCATCGCGGATGCCGCGGCTGCGGAAGTACTGCTTGCCGATGGCTATGCCGTCGGGGTCGTTCTTCAGCACGCTGTGGAACCAGTCCTTCGCCCACTCGTTGACAATGAACATCGACTCGCGCTCGTTCTGCTGCTGCCGCTCCTCGTCGGTCAGTTCCTTCTCGACAATCTCGATGTTATACTTCTTGGCCAACCAGCGCAGCGCCTCGGGGTAGGTTATCTGCTCGTGCTCCATCAGGAAGCCCGCTGGCGTACCGCCCTTGCCGCAGACGAAGCAGTGGCAGATGTTCTTGGCCGGCGACACCATGAACGACGGGTTACGGTCGTCGTGGAACGGGCACAGGCCCTTGTAGTTCACGCCGCTCTTACGGAGCGTCACGAACTCACTGACGACGTCGACAATCTGCGCCGCGTCGATGATTTTGTCTACTGTAGCGCGGTCTATCATCCTCTTTTTTTCGTGCAAAGATAAAAAATAATCTGGAAAACACCAAAGAATTCCAGTTTTTTTCTTACCTTTGCACCCGAAAAGCGTTACTGACGATGAAGGCGAGGAAAATATGCACATCGATGACGGCCCTGGTGCTTGCGCTGTTGGTGTTACAACTGACGGTGGGTGTGACGTTGTCGCGTTGTATGCATTCAGGCAAGATTTCCATTGTCAGCACGACGGAGATGGCCGGCAAAGCCAAGACGATGATGCCGATGGGTGACAACTGCGCAGAAACAGACTGCCCCACAGTTGAGCACCGTCATTGTATGAAGTACACCGTCAAGCACCTCTCGGCATCGGTCGAGGCTCCTGTGTTCCATCAGGATTTCGTCGCCGTCCAGCCCCTACTTTTCACCATCTGTAGTTTAGTTTTACCCACGGCCGACGGTGCCGTGCTTCCACAGGACGTATTCTGTCCTGACAAAGTGCCGATACCCCCACGGGCTTATCTAGCGCACATCCGCGTTCTTATCATTTGACTCCTTACGCCGATTCTTCGGAAAGAGTGGGCGGGACAAGTGTGTCCTGCCGCTAACAAGCGTAAGTTAACAAATGAATAAGAACAAACCATATCAATGAACAATAATTATAGCAAGAAGCTGGTCGCAGTGCTTGCCGTTTGTTCCGTGTCGCGCGTCAGCGTGCTGGCGCAGAACGACAGCGTGGCAACCCTCGACGACCAGACACTGAAAGAGGTGCAGGTGGTGAAACGCCGCTCAAGCACCATCAAACTGCGCAACGTCGACAATGCCACCCTCATCACGAGCAACGAACTGCTGAAGGCGGCCTGCTGCAACCTCGGCGAGAGCTTCACTACCAACCCGTCGGTCGACGTGAACTACAGCGACGCTGCCACGGGCGCCAAGCAGATTAAGTTGTTGGGACTGTCGGGCACCTACGTGCAGATGCTCACCGAGAACCTGCCCAACTTCCGCGGCGCCTCGGCCTCCTACTCGTTGGGCTACACGCCTGGCCCCTGGATGAAGAGCATCATGGTATCAAAGGGCGCCTCCTCCGTGCGCAACGGCTACGAGTCGATCACCGGCCAGATCAATGTGGAATACCTGAAGCCCGAGGACGACGAGGGCGTCACCGTCAACCTCTACGGTAACACGAAGAGCAAATTAGAGGCTAATGCCGACGGCAACATCCACTTGGGACAGGTGAACACCGAGATACTGGGGCACTACGAGAACGACTGGGGGCACCATGACGACAACGACGACGGATTCCTCGACCAGCCTAACGTGCGGCAGATACACCTGCAGAACCGCTGGGACTACCTTGGTCCGGTCTATGTCTTCCACGGCGGCATCGGCGTGCTCGACGAGCAGCGCGACGGTGGGCAGAACCGCCACACGGCGCCCAACGTCCACAATCCTTTTAAGATAGGTATTGAGACCCGCCGCTACGAAGCCTACATGAAGCACGCCTTCATCCTCGACGCCGACCACGGCACGAACGTCGCGCTGATGGCCAGCGGCTCACTCCACGACCTCGACGCCGAGTACGGGCTGAAGGCCTACGACGTCGACGAGAAGAACGGCTACCTGCAGCTGATGTATGAGACGAACCTCACCAAGCTGCACAACCTCTCGGCCGGTCTTTCGCTGAACCACGACTATTTAAGTGAAAAGATAGGAGTGAAAAGTGAAGAGTCGGCGAAGTGGAGGGAGACGACGCCTGGCGCCTACCTGCAGTACACGCTGAACATCGAAGACAAACTGGTGGCGATGGCTGGTCTGCGGGCTGACCACAGCTCACACTACGGCACGTTCGTCACACCCCGCCTGCACGTAAAGTACGCTCCCTCGAACTACTTCACCGTCCGCATCTCGGCAGGCAAGGGCTACCGCACGCCCTTCGCGCTGGCCGAGAACAACTTCCTGCTTGCCAGCGGGCGGCAGCTGGTGGTCGACGACCTGGAGCAGGAGCGCGCCTGGAACTACGGCATCTCGACGTCGGTGAGCATCCCCATCGCCGACAAGCTGCTGAAGCTCAACGGCGAGTACTACTACACGCACTTCAGCCAGCAGATGGTCATCGACTACGATAGCAATCCGCAGATGATCCGTCTGACCAATCTCGACGGCCGCTCCTATTCGCACACGTTTCAGATAGACGCCTCCTACCCCATTGTCAACGGACTGGAGCTGACGGCGGCCTACCGTCTGAACGACGTCCGCACCACCTACGGCGGCGAACTACGCGAAAAACCGCTGCAGAGCAAGTACAAGGGACTGCTGACGGCCAGCTACAAGACGCCGCTCGGCCTGTGGCAGTTTGACGCCACCTTCCAGCTGAACGGCGGCGGCCGTATGCCCGACCCTTACACGAAGGCCGACGGCACACTCAGCTGGGACAAGCGCTTCCCCGCTTACGGACAGCTGAACGCTCAGGTGACGCGCTGGTTCCGCCACTTCTCCGTCTACGTGGGCGGCGAGAACCTGACGGGCTACCGCCAAGACAACCCCATCATCAACGCCTCCGACCCCTGGAGCAGCGAGTTCGACCCGACGATGGTGTGGGGTCCCGTTCACGGTCGTATGTTCTATGCTGGCATCCGCCTGAACTTCGGGAAGAAACTGTGAAAAGGTAAAAAAGTAAAAAGGTAAAAAGGTAAAAAAGTAAAAAGGTAAAACAATAAGAATTATGAAAAAGTCATTTGTAACATTCGCCCTGATGCTGATGGCACTGGGCACACAGGCAAAAGTCGTCAAGACACTGGTAGTAACCACTCAGCCGCAGATGCACTGCGACGGCTGCGAGACCAAGATCAAGGGCAACCTCCGCTTCGAGAAAGGCGTGAAGACCATCGAGTGTAACATCGACGCTCAGCGCGTCACCATCACCTACGATGCCGACAAGACGAAGCCCGAGACGCTCATCAACGCCTTCGGCAAGTTCGGCTACAAGGCCACCGAGGTGAAGGAAGAGAAAAGCGGAGAAGCGAAAAGTGAAAAGGCTCCTGAGAAGAAAAAGTAGTAACCACAATTCCTCCCCTGAGTCAGGGGAGGTTAGGAGGGGTCTGAAGCTGGTCAATTTTCGCGCGTTCAGACCTCCCCTAACCCCTCCTAATTAGGAGGGGGGAAAAAACCTCATAACAGGGGGCTAAGTCACAACAAATAAGTTATGCTGAAATGCCAACCGTCGATACGAGCTTTATCTATCTGTGACGTGAGCTAATGCAAGGCCCACCCCTGCCATCAGCAGGAGCAGGCCTCGTTTCTGAAAGATTGTTTAACAGTTCATGTTTTAAAAGTTGTCAGAAAGCAAAAGGTTTTTAGTCCTATTGCGCTTTCACCGTGAAGTCAACTCTGTTCTTGATGTACGACACGCAGTGGGGCAAAGTTGTCTCATCCAAGGTCACGTTGCACGAATAGTATTTCCCGGCAGACAAAGGCTTACGTTGTGTGGCCTTTCCGAAAATGCTGCTGTACACTGTCTGATCTCCCACAGTCATCCACGGACATTCGTAATAGATGGAGTCGCCCGGCTGGAACTGTTGTTGACCACTGTAGATGATGTCCATCGGATAGCCCACAAACTGACCGTCGGCAGTGAAGACGGCCATTGCCACTGGTCTGTCTTCATCCAGATAGCCACCAGCTAACTCTGTGGCGACGTTTACCATTTCAAGTGACATGGGTACGAAAACGTTTTCTATTGGGACGATGCCAAATAAGTCCCAGACCTTTGTAACGTAACTGTATTTAGGAGAGGTACAACTGTAGTTTGTTGTCAGACAGAAAAAGATGTTCTCACCCTCCTTGAACGTTGTCGTCTCCTGCCCCTGTTCGTTCTTTAGGGTCAGTTTGGTGCTCAGTTCTCGACTCGGCTTCTCCACCAACTTAATTTCATCATCGTCTCCGCAGCTCGTTAAGGCTGCCGCAAGGCCAGTCCCCGCCATCAGCAGGAGCAGGCCTCGTTTCTGAATAATTGTTTTACAGTTCATGTTTAATTGTCTGGATAAATAATTTGTATTATTTCTATTTCGTATTCGTATGAATACGGGGTTGCTTATCTTGTTGATGGGGATGTGGTTAACTGAGTATAATCAAAGCAACCGCTTGCTAACCAGCCGACACAGTTGATGCCCCATCCCAGTTATGGTGAAAATATGTCAGATATATGTTATAATCCTTTTAATTGTATCGTTTTCATTATTTCTTATTCTTTTAACGGCAAAGGATTAGCATCCTTGCACTTCTTCCAGTTAATAAACTTTAATTAGTTGCAAGGAGTTGCTACCTCCTTGCAGCAGAGAGAGAATTATGCTAATCGCATGACACGAAATAGCCGTACAGATGGTGGTCGCCATAGATTAGTTCGATACTGTACATACTGTTGAAGTCCTCTTCGTCGAGCTTGAAGGTGTATGAGTAATCCAGCTCGTCGAGGTCGTCGCTGTATAGTACACTTCCGTATACATCCTTGATGACAATCTCCACATTATATATAATGTAGGGAGACCAGATTGTTAACTCATTGTCGTCATAGTCGACAAGGGGAAGACGGGCGGGAGCCTTGTGCTCTGGGCCTTCTTCATTAGGCGGATTGTCACCTAACGGAATAGTTGCTGCCGTACAATTAAGACTGAATAACAATACAGCAAATTTAATCAAGAGTCTTTTCATTTTCCTTTTCTTTAATGTTTCCGATTGCAATCGGATGCAAAGGTACATCAAAGATAAGAAAATATGTTCGTTTTAGAGCGTGCAAAAGTAAGTGCATTTTCCAAGAACCTGATAACCAGCGACACTCCAAATCAAATAGCAGCAATAAAAAGATCCCAGTCCTGAGGAGTGCTTTCAGGTCCGAAAGCGTTTTTGGCCATTCTGCGCCGCGTTGAAGTCACAGCTTCAGTGCTGTGTTGGGTAAGTTGTGCAATATTAGCAATTGAGAGATTGGCTTTCAACAATAGACAGACGTGATACTTGAAATCTGATAGTTTACATATATCTGTTATCTGTGTTTTAAAGCTTGGACAAATGTCCAACACACCTTTTTCTAATTCATCCCATATTTCTTCTGAAAGTACCTTGTTTACGTCGTTTGGGTCATTGAGCACTCTCATAATGCTCTTTACAACACTCGAATCCCTAAGAATTATTTCCTGCTGACTCTTATCTTTTTCCCGAATATCAGCAAGTTCCATAGCGACCTTCACCCTTTGCCGACGTTCTAATTTGACTTTCAATTCCAAGTCTTTATGCCGAATATAGGAGTATGCTATAATACATAAAAGTATTAGAAGGGTGATGACGATAACAACTGTATAAATCATCCTGCTTTTTATCTCGTTTGCCTTTCGCAGTGCTTGATTCTCTCTTTCTCTAAGCTGATAATTGTAAAGTGAATGCATCTGGGCAACTGCATTAGATGCGGTTATTTTGTCAATAGAATCTGAGAGTTCTCTATACTTGCTAAAAAAAAAGTGTGCTTTCCCAAGATTACCATATGCCGAGTAGTGCTCTGACAATCCCCTGTATCCAGCTCTTTTAGCATAGACAGAAGTTAGATTGGTCAAAATATGATAGCAAAACAAAGCAGAGTCTTTCAGATTTGCAGCCTTGTATATGTTCGCAGCAACAGAGTAGATTGCACTTTGGTTTTTCGAATCGTTATAATCTATTGCTTCTTTTATCATCGTCCGAGCTTGATAATACTTGCCTAAATGATAATACATATTAGCTATTTGGACTTTCAACATATTAACCATCTTTTCATTCCTTTGTGATTGCGCAAGGTCAGCGGCTTCTTTCAAGAAAACGATGGAGGAATCTCGGCTGTTTACATTCTCAAAGTTAAATCCTATTTCCATTAAATCAAAGATAAGGCCGACACTGTCATTTGCAATCTTATCACTGGTGAGTGCATCTTTGAACGAATTAATAGCATCATGGTAGAGCTTCTGCTGCGAGAAGATATACCCCATCTGGCTGTTGACCACTGCTTTCAGATGCAGCTGGCTGTCATCATCCCTGAGAAGGTCGTGAGCCTTCAGCAGGTAGTCAAGGGCTTGTGGCGAGTCGTTGCGGGTGCGACAGACGCGGGCGGCATAGTAATAGGCCATCGGCAACAAACGACTGTCGCCGTGCTGCTCATACCAGTCGACCAGCTGCCAGGCAGCTGTGTCAGTTGGCAGTAGCAGGTCAGCCTTGTCGGCCACCTTGATGCTGAGCAGTTCGAAGTAGTGGCGGTCGCGCTCGTCAGCCTCCGCCATCAGCGGCTCTATCTGGTGCATCAGGCTTACAGCACTGTCAGCATTACTATCTGCCAAAGAGTCGAGCTGCACCAACTTTGGGTGATAACTAAATCGACCGCATTGAGCAAATAGCACTGCCACCATCAACAGCAGGAATTGCCTGACGAAGCATTTCATAATGCAATGGTACGCATTAACATCACTTCTTCAGGTACTTCGCCAGTTCGCTCTTGTTCTGGCGGAGTCCCTTGGCAAACGACTGGGCGTTCATCTGGGCGCCCAGTTTTGATGTGTGCGTGTGGTCCTGCTTGAAGTACTTGGCTCCGGCCTTCTCCTTCAGCTCGGCAATCTTGGCCTTGGCCTTCTCCTTGTCCTGCGGCAGCTGCTTCACGGCGAACTTCTTGTCGAGGAAGTCGGCGCTGATGTTGTGCAGGTCGACGAACTCCACGCCCGTCTCAGCCACTACCTCGCGGTACCACTTACCGTATGACCCGTCGCGGCGCTCCACCCGTCCACCAGGCCACTCGTTGCGCGGTGTCAGCGAGACGAGGATGGGCGTGGCGCCCTTCTCGCGCACGTCGTCGATGAACTTCTTCAGATACCAGCCGAAGGAGTAGACCACCTCGTAGGTACCGTTGTCCATCTTATAGACGTGGAGCGTATCCTGACTGCCGGGGATGACGCCGCGCGCCTTCTGGTCGGTGATGGGGCAGATGTCGTTATGGCCGAACTGTATGGTGACGAAGTCGCCGGGCTGCAGCGAGTTGTAGACCTCGTCCCACAGTCCTTCGCGCAGGAAGCTGCGCGTGGAGCGGCCGGCACGGGCCGCGTTGAAGAGCGTGATCTTCGACTCGTCGAAGACGGTCTGCGCCTGTGAGGCCCAGCCCCACATGCCGTCGTCCTCCTTGTCGGCATTCTTCACGGTGGAGTCGCCGGTGAAGAACACCACGGGCTTCCCCTTCTCTCGCTTCACGGGCTTCACGGCCAGCGGCACGTTCTGCATCATCTGCTGCAGCGGCCTGAGCTGCGGGGCATGGCTCTCCCATAGTCCCTCGGCAGCCGAGCGGGCATTCATCTCAGCCCCGAACTTCGAGGTGTGTATCTTGTCGCCCAGGAAGTGGTACTTCTCCTTCCACGGGCTGTAGGAGTCGAGCTTCGCGCCGCTACGCTCGTTCAGGTCGACGAAGGGCACGCCCTCCACGGCGGCGATGTAGGCCGCCCACTCCGTCTGCGGCTTGCGCACAATCTTGCCCGTCCGCTCGTCGTAGGCGTCGCGGGGCGTCAGCGACATCAGGATGGGGTTGGCACCCTTGTCCCTGATTTCGCTGATGTAGCGGCGCAGGTAGCTGCCGTAGCTGTAGACGGTGTCCTGCCGCTGCGTGCGCTGGTTGAAGCCGACGTAGCAGGTGTCCATGTCGACGCCGGGGATGACGGCGCGCGCCCGCCGCTGGTCGAAGAACTCGCCGTTGTCGTTATGGCCTATCGAGACGATGACCCAGTCGCCGGGCTTCAGCGCCTGACGGATGGCGGGCCACAGGTCGGTGTAGAACGTACGGGTGGACATGCCGCCGAGGGCCTGGTTCTCGACGCTGATCTTCTTGGCGTCGAAGTACTTGGGGAAGTAGTAGCCCCAGCCCCACTGTCCGTTGTTGCCGTTGCCCAGGGTACCGTTGCGCATCGTCGAGTTGCCGACGAGGAACATCACGGGGTTGCTGCCCTGGCGGGTCGAGCCGGGCTTGGGGCGTGACATCAGGGCCTTGGCTATCGAGTCGGGCGTGTTGTCGACCACCTTGTTCACGTCCTCTATCGGGTCGGGCAGGTTGTCGAAGCCCTGGGCGTGGGAAGTGAAGAGTGAGAAGTGAAAAGCGATAAGTGCTGTCAGCAGTAGTTTCTTGTTCATTGTAGTTTGTCCTTTGGTTTTGTAAATGATACTGCAAAGGTAAGACTTTTTCTGCAATCCACCAAGAGAATCTTGGAAAAACCTTATTTTAATTTAGAAAACATTTTTTCAGAAGATAATATCCAAAAACTCAAAAACATTGGCCCAACGGACTGTAAAACAGCAACTTACATCGTTTCTAACAAACCAAGAAAACTCAAACATTTCTGCAAGTTCAGTCCACGCCTCCGCCCAAAGCCGCCAACTGCCCTTTTTGCTCCGCCCAAACCCTCCGTCCGCTCCGGGCAGACGCTGCGTTTACTCCGACTAAAAAAAAGCCCCCCCGTTCCTTCGGCTGTGAAGAGGCGGGGGATCGGGAAAAATTCCAAATAATTAGATTTGATTTTTCCAAAAGAATAATTAACGAGACAGAGAGACGGCGTGACAATAAGGGGCAAAAAAAAAGATTCGCGTTACTTTTTTCGGGGAAAAGGGCGCAGGAATGAAAAAAAATGACTATCTTTGCGGCGTATTTGCATCAACCGAATCATAAACATTATTAATAACAACAAACAAATTAGTATTATGGCTTACACAGAAACAACAACAACAGGTTACGGAACTCGGGTGGGAAACTCGTTCAAGAGTATCGGCTCGGGCTTCATCATGTTCTGCCTGGCTACAGCCCTGCTGTGGTGGAACGAAGGTCGCGCCGTGAAGACCGACAAGATGCTGAACGACGCCGAGAGGGTATGCATCGACATGGAGAATCCCAACAAGCTCGACCCGGCCATGGAGGGTGAACTGGTGTGCGCATCGGCACTGGCCACGACCGAGGACGTGCTGACCGACGACAAGTTCGGCCTCAGCGAGACGGCCATCGGCCTGCGGCGCCGCGTGGAGTACTACCAGTGGGTGGAGCACGCCCAGAGCCAGAGCGAGGACAAGCTGGGCGGCAAGGAGGTGACCACCACCACTTATACTTATAGCACGGAGTGGACCTACGCGCCAGTTAACAGCACTCAGTTCAAGGACCCCGCCTATCAGACACGCAACTTCACGCTGGCACAGGTGGAGAACGGCGAGCAGTGGGCCGAGAACGTGAAGTTCGGCGCCTACAAGCTGCCCGAGTCGTTGTTCCACTCGATGTCGAGCCGCGAGGCTGTAGTGCTCAACCTGAACGGCGACCTGATGAAACAGTTGGATAAGTCGTGCCGAGACGTCGACCTGCGTATCAACGGAAAGGCCGTGACATCGGCAATCAAAGAGGTGGTGGAGACCATTGTTCCCGACTCTGTTAAGACGGTCATCGGCGACAGCATTCCTCAGGACAACAAGGTTGACCTCGACTACGTTCACCAGCAGGGCAACGTGCTCTACATCGGCCGTACACCGGCCTCTCCGCAGGTGGGCGACGTCCGCGTAACATTTGAGAAGGTCGTGCCCGCCAAGGTGACCATCATCGCCAAGGTGAAGGGCGACACGTTCACGAAGTTCAAGGCCAAGAACGGCAAGACGTTCCAGACGCTCGTCATGGGCGTTCAGGACTCGGCTGAGATCTTTGAGTCGGAGCACGCCGCCAACAACACGTGGCTCTGGATTCTCCGCATCATCGGCATCATGCTGGTCATCGCTGGCCTGAAGGGTATCTTCGGCTTCCTCGAGACCATCCTCAAGGTTGTGCCGTTCGTCGCCAACATCTTCGGCTGGGGCGTCGGCGTGGTCTGCACGGTGGTGGGCATCGTCTGGTCACTCATCGTCATCGCACTGGCCTGGCTGTTCTACCGTCCGCTGCTCGGCATCGGTCTGCTGGCACTGGCCGGATTCCTCATCTGGGTGTTCGCCTTCAAGGGCAAGGACAAGCTGAAGGAGATGGCCGCCAGACGCCGCCAGCAGCCGCAAGTAGAACCTGCTCAATGAGAAGTGAGGAGTGAGGAGTGAAAAGTGAAAAGTGAAAAGTGAAGAGTGAGATGAAAAAACTCATGATAGTCCTGCTGGTGGCCATCGGCTGCCAGCAGGTTTTTGCCCAAGCGAGTACGTGGAAACACGGCAGCCACAGCTACACGCAGAAGGGAACGCTGACTGCCGACAAGTATGACCGTGCGGCCACGGGAACAGTGACGTTCACCAACGTGCCCTCGGACTACAAGGAGTTTGAGGCGCTCTACCAGCAGTTCTTAGGCACGACGCCCCACGGCACCGCCGCCCTGATGGTGATGGCGATGGAGATGTACGGCCGCAACCCGCAGGAGGGTGAGCGCTGCATCCGCCTCATCAACTACCCGACGAACGTCAGTTCCGTGCTGCCACGCCTGAAGGACAAGCTGCAGGCCAAGGCCGACGACAGCTACGGCCAGCGCTACCTGCCCGCCGCCGTGCTGAAGGGAGCCACGCCGCAGAACGGCTATGCGCCCTCGCTGCCCTACACCGTCGAGATGAAGGCCAGCGTGAACAAGCACCAGGAACTGCAGTTCTCGGGCGAGGGCACGGTGGTGTACCTCTACGTGATGGGCAAGGGCTGGGACACGGAGCAGCGCTCGGTGGAGATTATCCTCGAGCCCGAAAGCAAATTGTATAAGGTGTTCAACTGTCCGTCGCTCTATACCGGCTGCAAGCGCATCCGCGGCAAGTGGGCCGGACTAAAATAGGTGATTGCAGATGAAGACCATCAGGACTGTGCTCACCCTTGTCTGCGCGCTCGCCATGACTGCCGCCTGCGCCGCCGAGCCGCTCTCGAACTCTGAGGTCGACGCCCGCTGGCGCAAGACCGCCATCAAGGTGGCGGGCGGCGGCGCGGCGCCCAACGTCGTGACGCTGCTCAAGGCTTTCCACCAGGCACTGCCCACGTGGGTGGTGGGCGAGGTGCTCGACCAGAACGACCACCCCGCCAAGGGTACCAAGCGCAACGGCTCGACCCTGATACTGGAGAGCGACGAGGAGGACGAGATGACCATCATCATCGACCCGGGCAACGGCTATGCCGAATACTCGGCGCTGACCGACGTCGACCAGATGTCGTGCTGCGTGTGGCGCCGCTCGAACGGCCACCGCATCTTCGCCGTCAGCCTCTACGAGCAGCACGACCCCGTGCAGCATCTGCTCTGCTGGTATGACTACGACCCGCAGACGCAAACGATGAAGGCCGAACAGAGCCCCATCGACAAGTACAAGAAGCCCTTCAAGAATCTGGAAATCGGCTGGAGCCTGCCCAGGAAGGGCACCGACTTCGTCATCCACGAATACTACCTCTTCCCCGACGAGGCCTACGTCGACCGCGTGTACAGCTGGGACGGCATGGAGCACCACTTCGAGAAAATGACGATTGGCGACTTCGAGTTCCAGTACTTCGACGAGGACGAGTGGAACAAGGCCAGCGAGAAGGGCTTTACTGAGATGGACATCGTCGACTTCGACAACAGCGGCTACCCCGTCCTCTGCATGAAGAAGGAGGACAACAACTGGATAGCCTTCGGCGAGTTCAAGGGCAAGATGCTGACGCTGGGCGTCAACGACGAGATGCACAGTCTGGAGGGAATCTTCCACGTGGCACCTGAGCAGGATGCGCCCTGGACGGAGAAGGACGTGGTGGCCATGACGAGAGACTTCATGCACAACACTTACTACGCCGTCTTCCAGAATGGCAGCATAGGCTACTTCGTCACCGATGCCCCCGAGGAAGACGATGAAGGCAACGTGATAGGCTACACGCCGAAGATCAAGGGCTACGGTGCCAAAGACGAGAGCATACACATCATTAACGCCAACAAGGCCGGCAGAGTGAAGCTGGAACCGCAGTGGCGGAAGTTTGAATTCAGGAAATCAAAATAACAGACGTATGAAAAAGACTGCTTTATACCTGTTGGCAGCACTGGCGCTGACAGGCTGCAAGAAGACGCAGGCAACGGCCGACGGAGACGCTGCACAGCAGAGTACAGAACAAACCGGCGCCACACAGGCCGAGGCCGACAAGCTGCTGACCCCTGAGCAGATAGCTCAGCAATGGGCCAAGGGAGGCGCCGTCAGCGTGAAGGGCGGCGGCGAAAAGCCCGACATCGTCACGCTGGTGAGCGCCTTCAACAAGGCGTGGCCGACAGACGTGACGACAACCCTGTTAGAGTCGGCCAAGGACCCGAAGTTCACCGAGTATGTCAACGAGGATACGGGCGGCGGTATGGCGTGCGACCGTGGCAACGGCTACGTGAGCGTCAGCGCCGGCGATACCGATGAGGACTGTATGGAGGCTGCCGTCTGGAAACGGAAGAACGGCCACCGGCTCTTCATCATCAATCTCGTGTCGACGAATCCCGACAACCGCTCCCTGCCCGAGAAGCAGGCTCTCTGCATCTACGACTACGACCCGAAGACCGAGACGATGACACCCGAGGAGAACGCCGTCAGCAAGTTCCGCGCCTCGGCTGACGACCTGAAGCTGATGTACCGCCTGCCCAAGAAAGGCACAGACCTGACCATCGGCGAGGCCAACGAAGAGAGAGAGGACGCGCTCTGGCACTTCTTCGAGTGGAACGGTTCACAGTTCTCGGAAGCCATCGCCTATACGGAGAAAGAGCTGACGAAGAAGATTGAGGGCTCGTGGATGTGCAAGGACAGCGACAAGCCCATGCTGACGTTCAACATCGTCGAAGACGACGCCGACGGTCCGCAGATAGAGGACTGTGCCATCTACGGCAGCACGGAGTACGACGCCTTTGTCTACACATGGGACGGCACACTCATAATCTCGGAGAACGGCGACATGGAGGAGGGAAGGAATCCCGCCATCTACTGCCAGTTCCGCCTGACCAAGCAAGACGAGCTGACCGGCACCTACTACCTGCGCCAGAACGGCGGCAATGAAACCAAAGGCACCATCACCCTAAAACGCGGCAACCCCGCCTGGTAAACGACTATGCTGAAACTACTTCTGAAACTCTGGGCCGACCAGAAACGGCGCGACTTCAAGTGGGGCCGCTTTCTGGGCGAAGCGTACTTCTTTACGCTGTTTATGATTGTCAGCTGCACCGTCACCTACGTCATCTACGAGGAGACGGGGGCGGCTGAAGGCATGGAGGTGGCTATTCCTTTTATTGCCGCAGGACTCATCATCCCCGACTTCATCAACAAACTGCTGATGAAGCACGACGAGACGGTGATGGACCACTACCTGAAGAGCAAGCCCATACCCGAGCGGTCGTGGAACCGGTTCCTGCTCACGACCAACCTGTTCTCGTTCTGGAACTGGGCCTTGCCCGTACTGCTGCTGCCGTTCTGCGTGCTGTTCCTGCCCTGGAAACTCGCGATTCCCTCGTTCCTGCTGCTGCTGAGCGTATCGTTCGTGGGCGGCGTGGCCATCACGGCCTTCTGCAGGGCCAAGGGCTGGACCAATAAGTGGCCGGTGCTGGTGGCGATGCTCATTTGGCAGATTATTGCCTTCATGTACTCGCTGACCTCCATCTTCATGCCGTGGGGCATCCACGTGGCTGTTTTCCTGCTGCTCTGTGCCGGAGCCGTCGCCGTGTTCTACAACTACCTCTGCGAGCTGCGCCGCTACGACGAGTCGAAGGCGCGGGCCGACCGCCTGTTCCTCGGTGCTTCGTCGCTGTTCTCGATGGAGTACATCAGCGTACTGCGCTCCAAGCGGCTGCGCGTGGCGACGCTCATCCTGCCGCTGGTGTTCGTGTTCAACAGCTACACCCAGCAGGTGAACGGGTTGAACGTCTTCTTCTACATGATGCTGATGTTCGCCATCTTCTCGCCGTCGATGATGCTGGGCCAGTGGGTGTTCGGCATCGAGGGCAACTACTTCGACGGCCTGTGGACGAAGCCCGTCAGCATCCGCGAAATCCTGGGCAACAAGTTCCGCTTCTACGCCCTGCTCAACATCATCCCCACGCTGATGGTGGCACCGCTCATCTGGATGGCCGGCCTGTCGCCGTGGCTGCTGTTGGCCACGTGGCTGTTCACGGCTGGCTTTGCCAACCTGTCGCTGATGCCCACGGCCCTCATCTCGTCGCGCATTGAACTGTTCCAGTCGGCCTTCTTCAACTATCAGGGAGCCTCGCTCTCGGTCAACCTCTACGGCTTTGTGGTCATCATCCCCATTGCCCTCTACTGCCTCTTCACGTGGCTGCTGTCGCCTGAGACCTGCGCCATCGTGCTTGCCTTGACGGGCATCGTCGGCTTCGCTCTCTATCCCGTCATCATCGGCTGGCTGTCACGCGCCTACGAGCGCCGCCGCTACACGTGTTTCGAACGTTACAGACAATAACAAGAATATGGAAATCAAGATACAAAACCTCGTCAAGCAGTACGGTAAGAACACCGTGCTTGACATCCCCGAGCTGACCATCGGCCCGGGCGAACTGGTGGGCCTCGTGGGCAACAACGGCGCCGGCAAGACCACGCTGATGCGACTGATGCTCGACCTCATCGAGGCCACCGACGGCTGGGTGGAAACCGACGGCCAGCGTGTCGACCAAGACGTGACGTGGAAGTCGTTTACCGGCTCGTTCATCGACGGCCGCTTCCTCATCGACTTCTACACGCCCGAGGAGTACTTCGCCTTCATTGCCCGTGCCTACGGCATCGACAAGGACACGCTCAACAGCCGTCTGGAGGAGTACCAGCCGCTGATGCACGACGAGATTCTCGGCACGAAGAAATATCTGCGCCAGTTCTCGGAAGGCAACCGCCAGAAGACGGGCATCATCGGCGCGATGGTCATCAACCCCAAGGTACTCATCCTCGACGAGCCGTTCAACTACCTCGACCCGTCATCGCAGATTACCGTGGCCAAGCTCATCCGCCAGATGAACGAGCAACTTGGCACCACGGTCATCATCTCGAGCCACAACCTGAGCTTCGTCTCCGAAATCTCCACACGCATTCTGCTCCTGGAGAAAGGCCGCATCATCAAGGACCTGCCCAACCACGACGGCAGCGCCACCAAGGAGCTGGAGGAATACTTCAACACCGCAGGATAAGACTTTTCCTTATCCTATAGTATTGCACAAAATGGCCGAAATGTGCACGTTTCGGTCGTTTTTGTGCATTTTGTTTGGCTGTGTGCGCAAAAAGTAGTACCTTTGCACCCGCTTTTGTGAAAGTTACACATTATTATTATATTTATGGCATTAAAAATTGTTGTGCTGGCCAAACAGGTGCCAGACACCCGTAACGTGGGTAAGGACGCCATGACCGCTGAAGGAACGGTAAACCGTGCTGCCCTACCCGCCATCTTCAACCCCGAAGATTTGAACGCCCTGGAACAGGCCCTTCGCCTGAAGGAGCAGAACCCAGGCTCTACAGTAGGAATCCTCACGATGGGTCCTCCACGTGCTGGTGAGATTATCCGTCAGGGACTTTATCGTGGCGCTGATACCGGTTGGCTGCTGACAGACCGACTCTTTGCCGGTGCCGATACGCTCGCTACTTCTTATGCTCTGGCTACCGCCATCAAGAAGATTGGCGACGTGGATATTGTTATCGGTGGTCGTCAGGCTATCGATGGTGATACGGCTCAAGTAGGTCCTCAGGTGGCTCAGAAGCTGGGGCTCAATCAGGTAACCTACGCCGAGGAAGTTCTCAGCGTAAAGGATGGCAAGGCTACCATCAAGCGCGTGATCGACGGTGGTGTGGAGACTGTAGAGGCTCCGCTGCCCGTAGTGATTACCGTGAACGGAAGTGCTGCCCCCTGTCGCCCCCAAAACGCCAAGCTGGTGATGAAGTACAAGCGCGCTACCTGCCCGATGGAGCGTCCTGCCGAAGGCACACCCTACGACTATCTGTACGACGAGCGCCCCGAACTGAATCTGAATCAGTGGAGCGTGGCCGACGTGAACGGCGACGTGAACCAGTGTGGTCTGGCCGGTTCGCCTACAAAGGTGAAGGCTATCAAGAACATCGTGTTCCAGGCTAAGGAGTCGAAGACTCTGACAGCTTCGGATGCTGATGTAGAGGGAATGATTAAGGAATTGTTGGACGAGAAAATCATTGGATAAAGAGATATGAACAACGTATTTGTATATTGCGAAATAGAAGGTACTCAAGTACAGGAAGTATCTCAGGAGCTGCTGACCAAGGGTCGCAAGCTCGCCAATACACTGGGTGTTGAGCTCCACGCCGTTGTTGCTGGTACAGGCATCAAGGGTAAGGTGGAGGATCAGATTCTGCCCTACGGTGTCGACAAGCTTTTTGTATTCGACGCTCCCGAGCTGTTCCCCTACACCTCGGCTCCCCACACCGATATCCTCGTGAACCTCTTCAAGGAGGAGCAGCCGCAGATCTGTTTGATGGGTGCTACCGTCATCGGCCGCGACCTCGGTCCCAGTGTGTCATCATCGCTGACCTCTGGTCTGACTGCTGACTGCACCGAGCTGGAGATTGGCCCGTACGACGACGCCAAAAGCGGCAAGCACTATGAGCAGTTGCTCTATCAGATTCGTCCCGCCTTCGGTGGTAACATCGTGGCTACCATCGTGAACCCCGACCACCGTCCCCAGATGGCTACCGTCCGCTCTGGCGTGATGCAAAAGGCTATCTACGAGGGTGAGTGCAAGAAGGAGGTGGTTTATCCCGAGGTGAGCAAGTATGTCAGCCCTGAAGCTTTTGTCGTCAAGGTGCTCGACCACCACGTGGAGGCTGCCAAGCACAACCTGAAGGGTGCGCCCATCGTGGTAGCCGGTGGTTACGGTATGGGCTCGAAGGAGAACTTCGACATGCTTTTCCAGCTTGCCAAAGTGCTGCATGGTGAGGTTGGCGGCTCTCGTGCTGCCGTGGATGCAGGCTGGCTGGACCACGACCGTCAGATTGGTCAGACGGGTGTTACCGTTCATCCCAAGGTGTATATCGCCTGCGGTATCTCTGGACAGATTCAGCACATCGCCGGTATGCAGGACTCTGGTATCATCATCAGCATCAACAGTGATCCTGATGCGCCCATCAACCGCATCGCCGACTACGTCATCGTTGGCACCGTTGAGGAGGTCGTTCCCAAGCTCATCAAGTATTATAAGCAGAACAGCAAGTAAATGAAAAAAGTATTCTTTTGGTTTATTGTCGCTCTCGTCTTGGTGCTTCCTATGTATCTTTTAGATAAGCTGCCTAAAGGAGCCCTTGATCCTGCCATCATTTATGTCATTAGCGTTGTCTGGGGCACAATGATTGGCGCTTATACTTGGAACACAATAAAAAAAGAAAAAAAGTAATAATTATGGCAAACTATTATAGTGACCACCCCGAGATAGGGTTCTATCTCAACCACCCCCTGATGGCTCGTATCGTTGAGCTGAAAGAAAAGGGTTTCGCTGATGCGAAAGAATATGACTACGCTCCCGTTGACCTGGGCGATGCCATC
>CADCEQ010000013.1 GCA_902800435.1 uncultured Prevotellaceae bacterium
TTCCAAAAGCATCCGGAAACATTCGAGACAAAAGTCTGCGTGACGGGGCAGCATCGGGAAATGCTGGACCAGGTATTGAGGATTTTCGATGTGACGCCGGAGCATGACCTAAATATCATGAAACAAGGTCAGGACCTGTACGACGTGACTTCCCGTGTACTCCTTGGGATGCGCGATGTGTTGTATGAGGCGAAGCCGGATGTCGTCCTTGTTCATGGAGATACGACTACCTCGATGGCTGCGGCGATGGCAACGGCGGCTGTCAGGCCGGCAAGCCCCGCGATGGTCCACTTGGCGTCGCACAGCAGCACGGCATAGGCGAGGGAAGGCACCAGGGCCAGCGGCAGGAGCGCGTCGCTGCGCCGGAAAGAAGCTACGGCTGCGGCCAGTCCCGTGAGCAGGAGCGCCACCAGCAGGGCGCCGATCCAGGGCAGATGGAAGAACTGCACGATGAAATCCCCGAGATAGGCCGTGTCGCCCCAGGCGTCGGTGCCGAAGTAGCCGCCGACGTAGAGCCCCTTCAGGTCGACGATGATTTCCTGACCTTCGGCCAGATAGCCGCTGATGCCGCTCTCGTTGACGGCGACGATGATGGCGCCCGTCTCGTCCTGCATCATAAACTGCTTGTAGATGTTGCCTCGTATGTCGTTGGCCGTCACGCGTCCCTTGATTTTCAGGTCCTTGTCAACCAGCGCATTCTGGTCGGTGGTGGCAAAGACGTTGGGATACATCTGCTTCAGCTGGGCAATGGTGACAATGTTGCTGTCGTCGATGCTGCTGTTGCCGTAGAGGCTTGCGCCGTTGGGGGTATAGACATCCCACTCGGTGTCCTGGCAGGCCGCGAACAAAAGTGAAAAAGTTAAAAGGTAAAAAGGTAAAAGTGCCTTCTGCCTAATGCTTATCGTTGTTTTCATAATGCTCCTCCTTTCTTTAGAATTGGTAGTTAATCAGCAGCATACCGTTGATGCCGTTGGCATAGAACTTACGCGGACTCTGCTGGAAGCGGTAGGCATTGTTGGTGCGCTCCTCCTCCTGCTTGGTGTCAAGTCGGTTCTGCTCCATACCGCCGGTACAGATCTTGATGTTGTTCAGGATGTTGGTCAGCATCAGGTTGAAGCCGATGCGGCGGCCCTGCTTCAGGCGGAACGTCTTGCCGATAGAGGCGTCGAGCATGAAGCCGCCGTCGCCCTTGCTCTGGTCGGGGCTGTCGAAGGTCTTCACACCGTTGACGAGGCTCTTGGGCACCTCGGTCTCGCGGCGCGAGATGGGTGCGAAGTACATATATATATTGTCGTAGTAGTTGCCGATGAGGTCGATATACCAGAAGTTCTTGTGGTAGGCCAGGTCGATGCTGAAGGCGTTCAGCGGGGTGCTACCCTCGCGCATGCCGTCGATGATACAAAGCTCGTCGACGTAGGTGCCGCTGTTGGAGAGCAGCATGCGCATGTCGGCATTGTTGGTGTACTTGGCGTCGCTGACGGTGCCCAACAACTTGACGTTCAGCCACTCGGTAGCCCTGACGTTGGCTCCCAGCTCAACACCGTAGTACTTCTTCTGGATGTTCGACAGCGAGACGTAGGCAAACGAGCTCTCGATGTCGCTGTAGAAGAGGCTCTGCTCGGTGACATCCTTCAGTTCGGCGTAGTAGGCATTCAGGCTGAGGCTCAGCAGGGCGTTCTTCCACTGGTAGCCGAACTCGCCCGAGAAGATTTTCTCCTGCTTCAGATCCTTCACGAAGTCGTTGTTGATCTGTGCGGCAGCAAAGGATGTACGCGGAGTGGGGGTCTTCCACTCGTAGCCGATGCCGAGGGCGATGGCATGTCCCTTACCGATGTTGATATTGGCACCAGCCTTGCCGCCTCCATCGAGGAACTTGGCCGTGCCGCTCTTGCCGTAGCTGTTGTCGGCAGCCATACCGTTGCGCATCTTACCGTCGCGCTGCATGGTAGTGCCAGCCACGCGGCCCGAAACGAACAGGTGGGTGAACCGCAGGTCTTTCGAATAGGAAGCCCATGCCTGTGCCTTCTTGACGAGGATGTTATAGTCGTAGCCGAAGGTGTCGCCGACCTTTACCTCCTTGGGCGACGTGCCTTCGTTCATGTCGTAGAAGACCTTCGGCGACAGCGAGCCGAAGTCCTTCAGGGCGTAGGTGTTGACGTTATGGAACTTGGCATTGCCCAGCAGGTCGTCCATCGTCTGGTAGTGCATGCCCGTGTTCGATGTCAGCTGCAGTCCGGCGTTCAGTGCCGAGCTGGTGGTCAGCTGCTTCTGCAGGTTCGTGGCCAGGTTGAACTGCAGCTGGTCGTCGTGGAAGCGCTGCACGTAGTACATGGCGTCCTGTCCCTCGGCGGCCATCAGACTGTTGGCGTAGTAGAGGCGGCCCCAGTTGATCTGGCGGTTGTCTTCCGAGGCGCTCAGGTAGTCGTAGGCGGCCTTCCAGTTCTCGTAGGCTGCTTCGTCGCGGAAGAGCGTGGCCTCGGAGTTCCAGACGTTGAAGTTGAAGCTCGGCATCAGCGAGTAGTAGTCAGGCTCGGGGTTCGTACCGCCGTTGTAGGCCAGTCGGCTGTTGCTGTACGTGGTATAGCGGCCGAGGAGCGTGGTGATGAGCTTCGTGTTGTCGTCAATCTTCCAGTCCCACGTCAACAGGGCGGCGGGCGAGAAGTCCTTCACGATGCGGGCGTTGCGCTTCTTGCCGTCCTGATAACCCCAGTTGGGGTTGTAGTTGTGGGTGCCGGCTATCCAGTACATCTCGTCGGTGGCACCGCGCTGTGCACCTCGCTGCGTCGGATTGCCCCAGGTGACCAATGATACGGAGTGCTGGTCGTTGATGATTTTCTCGGCTCCGAGGAAGTAGCTCAGCGAGTTGTACGACGTTCCCTCGATGGTACCGATGCCGTTACCCCAGCGGTAGGTCAGGCTTCCGGTCAGCGCCCAGCCGTTCTCCATGACGCCCGAGTTGTAGGTGTACATGGCGCGCATGTTGTAGCTGCGGTTGGCCAGTGCAAGCGAGGCCCGCTGTCCTGTAGCGAAGCTCGACGGGCGGAAGTTGTAGTTGCCTGAGCCGCCGAGGGCACTCATCGAGTAGTTGTTGTCCTCGAAGGGCAGCGACGACTCGCGGTTGCGCGTCTGGTTGTTCAGTCCGCCCACGAAGGAGTAGCCAAACTGTCCTCGCTCAATGTCGTTCACAAGGTTGCCGTTGATGTACATATCGGTGTACTGGGCATTGTACGCACGATACTTGAAGCGGGCCGGACTGAACCGGTAGCCCACCTCGTTGGCATACACATTCCGGTTGGAAGAGATGACCGTGATGTTCTGAGTCGCCGTCTCGTCATCTTCCAACTGCGCCTCAGTGAAGGTGAAAGCCGTCTCGTCCTGCAGCTCATGGACTACGGAGTCAATAGGCTCCTGAGCCGCGGCGGCAGTGGTACAGCATAACCCCATCACTACTAATTTCAGCGTCTTTCTCATAGGATGTCGTTTTTGCGGTTATTGTAATATTTCTCGTTCTTTGAGGGCAAAGTTACGAAAAAAACGTGAGCCGACAAAACTTTTTCGGAAAAAGTATCACCATTTCCGAAAAAAACATTATCTTTGCACAGATTTATTACTGACCGACTATGAAAAGAAGCATGACATTCCTGGTGTTCGTCCTGCTATTGGCAACGAGCACAACCCGCGCCCAGACGCGGTATTCGGTTTATGGTATAGGGTTCTATAATCTGGAGAACCTCTTCGACACCGAGCACGACGCCGGTAAGAACGACTATGAGTATCTGCCCGACGGCACTAACAAGTGGACAGAGCTGAAGTATAACAGCAAGCTGAAGAACATGTCGCGCGTGCTCTCCGAGATGGGCACCGACTGGCTGCCTGAAGTGGGATGTGCCGCCATCGGCGTCAGCGAGGTCGAGAATGCCAGATGTCTGACCGACCTCTGCAACCAGCCGCCGCTGAAGGCCAAGAACTTCAAGTTCGTCCACATCGAGGGTCCCGACCAGCGCGGCGTTGACTGTGCCCTGCTTTACAACCCGTCGCTCTTCCGCGTGCGCAGCCAGGAGCTCGTACCTTATGTATATACACAGGCCAAGGACGCCGGACGTGCCACCCGTGGATTCCTCCTGGTGAACGGTGTGCTGGCTGGCGAGAACGTGTCTATCATCGTCTGCCACCTGCCGTCACGCGGTGCCGAGTCGTTCTATCGTGAAGAAGGCGGCCGACAGGTCCGTGAACTGAAGGAGCGGATACAAAGGGAAGACCCCAATGTCAAGATCATCATCATGGGCGACATGAACGACGACCCTCAGGACAAGTCGATGGCCGTGGCCCTCGGTGCCAAGCGTAAGATTAAGGATGTGCCGAAAAACGGTCTCTACAACCCGTGGTGGGACGTGCTGGCTTCGGGAACGGGCACCCTGCAGTATGACGGCAAGTGGAACCTGTTCGACCAGATTATCCTGAGCCAGAACCTGCTGCACCAGGAAGGGACCAACGACTACAACACGCTGAAACTGAGAAGACATCAGATATTCCGCCGCGACTACCTCTTCCAGAAGGACGGCCGCTACAAGGGCAACACCCTGCGTACGCATGCCGGCGGTGTCTGGCTCAACGGCTATAGCGACCACCTGCCCACCGTGGTCTACCTGATGAAGGAACAGCGGCAACGATAACGCTAACGATAACCCTAACGGAAACAATAACGAAAACATGAGAAGAATACTAACTACTTTGCTGCTGGCATCAGTGACCTTCACGATGTCAGTAGCTGCTAATAAGCGAACCACTGTAACGCAGGTGACGGAAGCAGTAACACTGACTGAAGATGTGGACTATATCATCTCGTCAGCAACGCCCTTCGCCGAAGGGGCATCCGTCGACATCGTCAACACCGACCACGCCGTGATCATCCTGAACGCCGTGAAGCCCTCGGCAGCCATCAAGATGCTGGCCAACTACGTGAAGATTAATGGTGTCAAGGCTGCAAACAACAACAACTGCCAGGTTAAGATCTACAACCGTGGTGCCATCATCCTGCCCTACGGCAACAGCGCCAAGCCGCTGACCGTCTACTCGGAGCCCGACTTCGGCGGCACGGCTGTCAATGACTTCGGCACAGAGAACAGCGGCGGCTACATGAACACCCTCACAGCGGCCAAGCTGAACAACAAGATACGCTCGTTCAAGCTGAAGCGCGGCTATATGGTCACCTTCTCAACACTGCCCAGCGGTCGCGGCTACAGCCGCTGCTTCATTGCCGCCGACAAGGATGTTGAGATGGCTTCGCTGCCCGATGTGCTCGACCAGCGCATCTCGTCCTATCGCGTTTTTAAGTGGTACGACACGGGAAAGAAACAGCTGGCCAACAACACGCAAACCGCCGCACTTTCTGCCCTCAACGTGCAGAGCTGCTACGACTGGGGGCAGGGCAACGGCAGTCTGCTGCCCGACTATGAGTGGGTGCCCAACCATATCTATGAGGACTGGCCGTCGTCGGCCACCATCGTCGGTACCGCGCAGTCGCCCCACACAAAGAACAACCACGAGCCGCGCAACTCGTCCGACGACCACCCGCAGGACTTGGCTACCATCCTTGGCAACTGGGAGAACATGATGCGCACCGGCCTGCGTCTCTGCTCGCCGGCCTCATGGGACGGCAGCGACTATGACAACGCAACGGGCTTCCTGGCTGAATTTCTGGACTCTATCGATGCGCGCGGATGGCGTTGCGACATCATTGACCTGCATTGCTACTGGCCTGAGAACAAGTTCAATAACATCCACAACTGGAGCGATAAGTACAAGCGCCCGATATGGATTTCAGAGTGGTGCTGGGGCGCTTCGTGGAGCAATAACGGCTCCTTTGCCAGCGGAACCACCGAGGCCCAGGTGAAGGCTGCCCTGCAGCGCATCTGCTCCAACCTGAACAACTGGAACTACGTGGAGCGCTACTACTATTGGAACAGCGAGCGCGACCCGTCGAAACTCTACAAAGACGGCAAGCTGACGCCTGCCGGCGAATACTATGCCTCGATGAACTCCGGCTTGGGCTACAACGGCAGGTACGATTTCGTGCCCACCACGCCGCGTCAGTATGCGCCCTCAGCCTTCTCGGTGACGGTTGCCGACGGCACGGCCACCGTCAAGTGGCGCGACCAGAACGGCGAGTACAACCAGCTGATGCAACTGGAGCGCAAGCTGAAGGGCGGACAGTGGGAACTGCTGGCCGACATCGAGCAGAAGGAGCAGGCCTCCAGCTACACCTACAAGGACGCGAATGCCCCCGAGGGTGCCCAGTACCGCCTGCACCTGATTGACCTCAACGGAACAAGCTACTACACAAATAACGACATGGATGCCGGCGACGCCGTGCAGACCACTGAAGGCGAGACGCGCTACGTCGGCGGCAACCTGCTGACGAATGGCGACTTCGACCTCGGCACGCTCGACTGGACGGCTGGCACGGGTGCCGCCATCGGTCAGCCTTACTTCCAGGTGGTGCACGTCGGCGGCATCGACGGTGGCAGCTACCTGCAGACCTACGGCTCGGCGGCTATGAACACCGTGCAGTCGCTGAAGCGCTATGTCGCCGTGCAGCCCAATACCGACTACATCTTCCGCTGTGCCTCGCGCAACGGCGGCAGCAACCAGCAGCTGAACCTTAGTGCCGACGACAAGTCGGCTGGCTCGCTCGTGACGCGTCTGAAGAACACTTCCGACTGGAACATGCAGTCGGTGACCTTCAACAGCGGCGACAAGAACTACGTGCTCATCGCCTTCAACACGCTGCAGGCCAAAGCACAGTTCGACAAGATGGAGCTGCGACAGCTCTTCACCACCCGCAACGAGGCTGTGGCCGACGGCTTGGAGAAACTGCGCATAGAGGCAAAGGCTGTCATGGCCTACAACGCCGCACCCGAGCTGGCTGCGCTGAACACTGAACTGCAGCAGCGCTTAGACGCTCTTACCACGGCTGACGACGAAGCCCTGACTCAGGGCAAGACCGCCATCGCCGGACTGCTGCAGGCACTTACCGATTGTGCGGCCATCGACTCGCTGAACACTATCTATAGCGCCCTTGCCGCTGCAGAAGTTAATTTGCGTGCCTTGGAGGAGAATATTCCCTACAGTGCGGCTGCTTACCGCAAGTATCGTATGGAGCTTCAGGAGGCTGTTGACGAATACCGTTTCATCGACGCTGAGGTGCAGCCGCAGTCGCCCTCGTTCGCCAGCGACAAGGGCTGGGAGACGAAGGTCGGCACCTACACCGGCGGCGACCAGCGCACCAACACCTACGGCGGCAAGAACTGCTGGAATGCCTGGTGGGCAAACGTCAACGCCTCCGTCGGCGCCAAGCAGACGATGGCCATCCGCCAGAAAATAGAAAAGCTGCCCGAAGGCCTCTATGCCTTAGAGTGCAAGGGCTCGACGCAGCACTACTGCGTGACCGACCAGCACGGCTACCTTATTTATAATAATGAGACGCTCGTCACGCCGCCGCTCACCGCCGACTACATGGACCTGCCCACCGTCGGCAACATCTGGCAGACGCTGACCACGCCCCCCGTCTATGTCGAGGACGGCGGCACCGTCACCATCGGTTTCCAAGGCTCTAAGGAGGGCGCAGTCAACAATGCCTGGCACCCCTTCGGCGAGACGGGCAACAACGGCGACCGCCGCGAAGGCTGGTGGTGCGCGACCGATTTCCGTCTGCTCTATCACCCGATGAAGAAGATGACCACCACTACCGGACTGTGGGGCACCGTCTGTCTGCCTTATGCCTACGACGTGCCCGCCGGTGCCAAGTTCTACCAGATTGCCGGTATTCTGAAGGACCACTCGAAAATCTGCTTGGAGGAAATCAGCGGCCCGACCGTCGAGGCCGGCAAGCCCGTCATCTTCCTGGCAGAGGCCGACCGGCTGATATTCAGCGAATATGGCGAGAAGGTGAAGTCGCCCAGCAACTACAAGAACGAGAACAACCTGCGCGGCTTCTTCGAGGCTACGGGTAAGGCTCCCGTCGATTCATACGTGCTGATGGGCGACACTTGGTGCCGCGTGGTATCGACGCGCCCAGCCCTTGTCTCCTACGAAGCCATCATCTACAAGCTCGACGACATGACCGAGCTCGACAGCTGGGCAGGCATGACGATGCCCATCACCGATAGCGACTATACTAACGTTAACGTTAACCTTAACGATAACGAGAACGCTGGCGCTGCCTATACGCTGGGCGGTCAGCGAGCCACGGGAAAGCGCGGCATCGTCATCGAGACCAAGGGCGGAAAGGCACGCAAGGTCGTTAGGCGATAGACTGCCAGAGCCAGGCCATATAGCCTAAGAACACCAAAACAAGCACGGCGCCCTCCCAACGGGCGACCGTGTATTTTGTATAGGAGAAGCCCCAGACCATCAGCACGCTCACCATCATCACCGACAGGTCGACCAGCGTGATGCCCTGTATCGCCATCGGACTGATGGTGGCCGTCAGACCGAGGATGAGCAGGATGTTGAAGACGTTTGAACCGATGACGTTGCCGATGGCGATGGCCGACTGCCCCTTGCGAGCTGCCACCACGCTCGTGGCCAGTTCGGGCATAGACGTGCCACCGGCCACGATGGTCAGACCGATGACGCCCTCGCTGATGTTCAGTTCGCGGGCCACGTCGGTGGCTGAGTCCACAAACAGGTTACTGCCGAAGATTAGGCACGCCAGTCCAATCACCACAAACAGCACGCCCTTCCAGACGCCCATGCTCTCCGCAGTTTCCGTTGACGTTGACGTTGGCGTTGAAAAAGCCACCCTGAACGTATAAACCATAAACACGGCGAACCCCGCCAACAGCAGCAGCCCGTCCATGCGGCTGAGCTCATGACCGCTGATGTTGCCCGTCGGCAGGAAGTCCATGCAGGCCGCCAACAGCAGCACCGAGGCAATGACTGTAAACGGAATATCCTTCTTCACCGTCGATTTCGCAATCACCATCGGAGCCACCATCGCCGCGCAGCCCACGATGAGCAGCGTGTTGAAGATGTTCGAGCCGACGACGTTACCCAGCGCCATGTCGGGCGTGCCCTTCAGGGCCGACACTAAGCTGACGAACAACTCAGGTGCCGACGTGCCCGCCGCCACAATCGTCAGTCCAATCACAATCTCGGGCACGTTCATACGCCGGGCCAGTCCCGATGCTCCCTCCGTCAGTCGGTCGGCACCCCAGAGCACGAGGGCCACGCCGACTATAATCAATACAATGTCTAACAGCATAATCTTTTTGTAATTCGACCGCAAAGGTAGTAAAAAAACTACCGAAAAAGCAGAAAATGGTAAAAAAAAGCAAATTATAATGCATAATTCATAATTATTGCGTACCTTTGCACTGCAATTGCTTAAGACTAACCATGGGAGAAAGAATCAAGAAGCTTAAAAAGATAAGAATCCATCGCGAAGGCACGAGCGAACTGCTCTATGGCGCCATCGCTATCTTTGCCGTCTGTACCGGTCTGTGGTATGGGCTCTCTGCTATCAGTCCGCTCGCCTGTCATATCGTCATGCCATTCGTCTGTGGCGTTTTGGCGTTTGCCTGGCTGATAGCCCTGAACTTCTACCGCTGCCCCATTCGCTACTTCAATGGCGACTCGGAACGCACGGTTGTAGCGCCGGCCGACGGTAAGATAGTGGTCATCGAGGAGGTTGAGGAGAACGACTACTTCCACGACAAGCGGCTGATGGTCTCGATATTCATGAGTCCGTTCAACGTCCATGCCAACTGGATTCCGGTCGACGGCCGCGTAAAGTTCGTCAACCACAGGGACGGCAACTACCACAAGGCATGGCTGCCCAAGGCCAGCGAGGAGAACGAGCGTGCCGACATCATGATTGAGACGCCTGAGGGCGAGGACATCCTGGTGCGGCAGATTGCTGGTGCACTGGCCCGCCGCATCGTGACCTACGCCAAGGCCGACGAAGACTGCTATATCGACCAGCATCTGGGCTTCATCAAGCTCGGCTCGCGCGTCGATGTGTTCTTGCCACTTAACTCGAAAATCTGTGTCACCATGGACCAGCCGACCACGGGTGATCAAACCGTGATAGCAAAGCTGAAATGAAGAAGCACATACCCAACACGATTACCTGCCTGAACCTGATTTCGGGCTGCATTGCCACCTATTTTGCTTTTCAGGGCAGCTATATGGAGGCGCTGCTGTTCATCGTCATCGGTGCGGTGTTCGACTTCTTCGATGGCATGACGGCGCGGCTGCTACACGTCTCGTCGCCCATTGGCAAGGAGCTCGACTCGCTGGCCGACGACATCACCTTCGGCTTCGCGCCGTCGGCCATGGTGTTCAGTTTCCTGAGCTCGTTCCATATCCACCTGCCGTTTGTGCCTTTCCTGGCCTTCGTCATAGCCGCCTTCTCGGCCCTGCGTCTGGCGAAGTTCAATCTCGACGAGCGTCAGGCCTTAGGCTTCATCGGACTGCCCACTCCGGCCAACGCCCTGTTCTGGGGCTCGCTGATAGTAAGCCTCAACTTCCGGACGTGGTTCGAGCCTTACCAGCTTCCGGAGTTTTGGCTGTACGTTGTTCTGGTGCTCATCCCCGTCAGCTGCTACCTGCTGGTGAGCGAGATTCCTATGTTCGCCCTGAAGTTCAAGACGTGGGGATGGAAGGGGAACGAGGTGAAGTACATTTTCCTGCTCACCTGCATTCCCCTGCTCCTGTTGCTCCAAGTCAGCGGCATCGCCGTCATCATTGCCTGGTACGTCGTGCTATCCGTCGTTACAGGCTGGCGGCGCAAGGCTTAGTTGTGAACCAGCGTGCCTATCTGCTCGCCTTCCATCACCCGCTTCAGGTTGCCTACCACGTCCATGTTGAAGACGTAGATGGGCAGGTTGTTGTCCTGACACATGCAGATGGCCGACATATCCATCACCTTCAGCCGGCGCTCAATGACCTCCTGGTAAGTGATGTCGTCGAACTTCGTGGCTGTCGGGTCCTTCTCGGGGTCGGCGGTGTAGATGCCGTCTACGCGCGTACCTTTTAACATCACGTCGGCCTCAATCTCCACGCCGCGCAGCGAGCTGCCCGTGTCGGTGGTGAAGTAGGGTGAGCCGGTGCCGGCCGAGAAGATACAAACCTCGCCGCGCTCCAGTGCCTCGATGGCGCGCCACTTCGTGTAGTACTCGCCGATAGGCTCCATGCGGATGGCCGTCAGCACGCGGTTCTTGACGCCGATGGCATCGAGGGCCGACGACAGCGCCAGCGAGTTGATGACCGTGGCGCACATGCCCATCTGGTCGCCCTTCACGCGGTCGAAGCCCTTCTTCGAGCCCGACAGGCCGCGGAAGATGTTGCCGCCGCCGATGACGATGCCTATCTGCACGCCCATCTCAGCCACCTCCTTGATCTGTCTTGCATAGTCACTCAGCCGCTCCGGGTCAATGCCGTGGCCTTGCTGTCCCATCAGGCTCTCGCCCGACAACTTCAGTAGAATTCTTTTAAATCTTGCCATAGTTTTTTTCTTTTTTTTTCGTTATTTCGAGGTTTCGATATTTCGATGTTTCGATGTTTCGATGTTTCGATGTTTCGAGGCTTCGAGGCCTTCGCCTCTCAGACGAAACTGACCTCCTTGAAGGCGTAGCGCCGCTGTTGTCCGTCGTCGTCGCGCAGTAGCAGGTGCCCGTCGTCTTCCACGTCCATGATCTCTGCCATGAAGGCACCATCCTTGTCGGCATAGGGATAGATGCCCTTCCGACGATACAGCATCGAGAGATATGGCTGGCGCACGTCCTGACTTGTCAGGCGGTCGAAGGCCTGCAGAATGTCGCTCAGCAACTGCTCGCGGGCGGTCTCGTGTTCACAGATTTGCCACATCGACACAGGATTTGGCGCATCACTGTTAAACTGGCGCTGGTTGACATTCAGTCCCACTCCGATGATGCAGTCCTTAATCACGCTTCCCTGAATACGGTTCTCTATCAGGATGCCGCAGATCTTGCCGTTCCGCCAATAGATGTCGTTGGGCCATTTAATGCTCAGGTCGCCGATGTGCTGCCCCAAGGCCTCACAGATAGCCAGCGAGATAGCCATCGAGATGCGGAACTGCTTCGTGACAGGCACCTGATACGGATGGGTCAGTATCGAGAACAGCAGGTTCTTGCCGCGCTCCGACTCCCACGTGTTAGTGCCGCAGCCGCGCCCCGCCGTTTGGTAGTCGGTCACGACCACCATATTGCCCTCACCATGAGCCTTCAGCCACCGATTGGTGGAATCCGTCTCGTCGATATGCACAATTTTCCATTCCACGTTGCAAAGTTACGAAATAATTGTGAATTGTGCATGGTGAATTGTGAATTATTTCCTATCTTTGCATCGTAATAATGAACAACAATGGAAATCGACATCCTCAAATACTACTGGCTCGACACATGGGTACTCGCCAATGTGATTCAATTGGCTACACAGGACTTCTGCGTCCGCTACCTGAACCTCACTAACGATCCGTGTGGGCGACTCTTCGACCAGATGGTCATGGCAGCGCGATCAGTACCGGCTAATATTGCCGAAGGGAGTTCACGCCATTCCACGTCGCGAGAAACAGAGATGAAGCTGATTGATGTGGCGCGAGCCAGTCTTTCCGAACTGTCGAACGATTACCTCAACTGGCTGTTGCGATATGAAAACACGCCGTGGTCGACGAAATCGGCAGAATATCATGCCGTCAACAGCGTTCAGCTGGATGCTCCTGACTATAAAGATGATGTCCTGCACCTCAGCAGCATCCATATACTAAGGCAAAAGCATAAGTTCGACAACTGGCTCAACACCGGCGACTCACTGGTAGCCGCCAACTGCCTGTTGATTCTCTGCAACCGGCTCATCATGATGCTTCGCCGTCAGATACAGCATCTGTTGGAGAGTTTCAAAGCTGAAGGAGGCTTCACTGAAGGTCTCACCGCTGAACGGTTGTCCTATCGTCAGCAGCAAAGCGTCCAGGCCAACGCCCCCGTATGTCCGCTGTGCGGAAAACCTATGATCAAGCGCGTGGCCCAGAAAGGCGTCAATTCCGGCAGGGAGTTCTGGAGCTGCAGCGGCTTCCCCAATTGCAAAGGGACGCTAAACATAAAATAACCTCGAAACCTCGAAACCTCGAATCATCGAAACCTCGAAATATCGAAACCTCGAAAAAATGAAAGAAAAAGACGAAAAGTACATGCGGATGGCCTTGGACGAGGCCCGCCGGGCCTTCGACGAGGGCGAAATACCCATTGGCTGCGTCGTGGTGTGCAAAGACCGTGTCGTGGCCCGTGCCCACAACCTGACGGAGACACTCAACGACGTCACCGCCCACGCCGAAATGCAGGCCATTACAGCCGCTGCCAACACCCTCGGCGGCAAGTACCTGACTGACTGCACCCTCTACGTCACCGTCGAGCCGTGCCCCATGTGCGCCGGAGCCTTGGGCTGGGCCCAAGTGTCCCGCATCGTCTACGGCTGCGACGACCCCAAGCGCGGCTACCGCGAGTATGCCCCCCGCGCCCTGCACCCCAAAGCCACCGTCGTTAGCGGCATCCTCACCGCCGACTGCAGCCAGCTGATGCAGGACTTCTTCCGCCAGAAACGGTAAGCCCATTATAAATGCCAGCGATTAAAAAAGATAAAAATATTTGGCCATATCCCTTTTTTGTCGTATCTTTGCATTGCGGAATTTCCGTAACGGGAATTCCGTAACGGAAATTCCGTAATAAGACCCCTAAAGGGGTGCGTCTACGACCACTTTCTGGAGCTATGGCTCAAGCGGCTATGCTGACAATCCCCGCCTGACCACCTGAAAAATCCTGCACTTCCTGCACTGACCATTGACTGCCAGCCAGTTACGCGGTATGTCGGTCTCTTGCTCCTGCACTGAAACCTGCACCTGATCCTGCACTTGATTTGTAATAGCACTTCGAGTCCTCTGCTTTGGCGGCGCTAAAAGAGCGTTCCCACGGCGTGGAACAAATGTTCCAAGCCGTGGGAACGTCCGAAAGGCGGCGCCTTTTGCTAATAAACCGGTGCCTTTTGACTGAAACCCGGCGGGTTTTGAACAAGAAGTGCCTAATATCGTCAAGTGCAGGTTCCAGTGCAGGTTCGACGCAGGTAATTCGGCCGTAACTTGCTGATAATGAAGCTCAGTGCAGGTAGTGCAGGTTTTTTCATGATTGTGCTATATATAATCATGGAAAACAATGAAAAATCGGGAGGCGATGCCGCTGGGCACGCCTCCCGATTAGTTATAGATTCCTAGATTGGGAATTAGTCGTTCTCAACAAGTCCGCTGTAGCGGATGCCACTCACCTTGTATGTGGCAAATCCATAGGCCTGGGGAGTGGGTACCCCCTCTTCGGTAAGATCATCGCTGAACGTCACGTAGAACACGATGCTGTCTGCGGGCGATCCATTGTTCTGACGACCTGCCTGCGGAATAATCTTGCCACCTGTGATGGTGACATTGATGTCCTCGTAGTCAGGCACCAGGTTGTTGTTCTCGCTGGTGTTAGTCTGGAAGGTCTTACCCTGCTGGTCGCAGCTCACCTTCACCTTGAAGTCCCAGAAGTTTTTCAGGTCGGTTACTATCATCTCGTTGGGGGTGTTAGCAGCCGTATTGGTGGTGAGCATCAGTACACGCCCTAATCCATAGAGGTCTTTAAATTTCTCGACGACATTGCCATTCTCATCGGCACCGTCGACGGTGACGTACCACTGTCCGGCAGTAGCCTCAGTCTCTGTTCCACCTATCTCGTCCTTCTCGCATGAGGTTAGAGCCACACCAACGAGGAGCGAGCAAATGAAATATGCTATTTTCTTCATTTTGAAATCTGTTTTAATAGTTTTATTGCAATACAACAAAGAAATCCATGCCAGCGTAGACGCAGTCGAAGGAAATGGTGCCAGTCTCAGCATCATACTTTCCATCAACGAAATCATCGTAAGAGTCATTCCAGCCGGGTACTTTGCCGCTAAGAGCCTTTATCGTACCGTCAGCCAGGAGCTGTACGTAACCTGCAAGGGCATAGTTTTTACCATATCCTGCACGCTGGTCGTAGTAACCAGCGAGCATGTCGGAGCAGTAGAAGATGCCAGGAGCTGCCTTACGGAAAGAGCAGGTAAAGCCGACGTATGGAACCTCTGCTCCCTGTCTCAGACGATAGGTGCCTGCCTGTGTGGTGTAGGAACCTGTAATATCAGTCGTAATTGTGGGGTCGCAGACAGCCACTGTACGCCTGGTAGACATGGTATAGCCGTCGGGGCTGGTAGCTGTATAGGTGACGGTGTAGAGTCCTGCAGTGTTGATGTCAATAGCGTCAAGACCAGTCACGCGCACGTTGGAGGTGAAGTCCTCGCTATTCAAGGTAGCCTTGCAGCCTTCATCGTTATAAGCCTGGCCAATGGGCGAGATATAGAACTCGTCGCCAGTGATGGTCAGGTGCGGATAGTAGATGACATCGGTCAGTCCTTCCGACTCGTCATCACCGCAGCTCGTCAGCGTCACTGCTGACAAGGCCATCATTACAAAATAGAATATCTTTTTCATTGTCTCTTCTGTTTTAAATGTTGAACCATTTAGTTTGCAGCCCAGAATATGGGTGTGAGGAAGCCCTTGAATTTAGGAGTATTAGAGTTGCGAGCTGAAGAACTCTCTGCATAGGGCCAGCGCTCCAACAGCTTGCCGGGACCTACGCCGCCATCCACCATATAGGGAGTATAAAGCGTACCAGGCTTATAGTTATCCGGGGCGTAAGAAGAATCCTTCTCGCCATCGTAGAAAGCCTTGTCGTTGGTTTCGCTGAAGGCGGGATAGTCCAGACGGCGCATCTCGCACCAAGCCTCGTAGCCGTTGATGCCTGCCAGGGCAATCCACTTGGAGATACCAATGCACTCCTTCCAGTTGCTCTGGTTGTAAGGACGCTGGGCAAGGTAGCCCTCAGCACCGCTTACGCCGGCTGTAGCAAAGCTGGCCTCGATGGCAGCATTGTAGTGAGCCTGGGCCTGGGCAGCGTTGTTCTGCTTGGCATAGTACTCGGCAATGAAGAACTCCACTTCGGCACGGCTCAGCAGCTGGACGGGGGTGTTGTACGTATCAGCAGGACGACACCAGTAAGCAGCCTTATAGGCTGTCGACGTAGAGAAATTCGTGCCAGAGATACCGCCGGTGTATTCACCCTTGTCATTGGGCTTGAACCATGCGGCCAGGCGGGGGTCAGTGTAGGCAGAGGTCTGCATCGTTCCGACGATGGCCAGGTTGGCGATGACGTTATCCTGGCTCTTCCAGGGCGACAGCTCCTCAGAGTAGAAGGGGTTGGCCTGATACTGCTCGTTGGCCCAGCAGCCTGCGAAAGCCACATCGCCAGCAGGGAAATCGTTCTCGCTGACAAGAGCAGCAATCTGGCTGTTAGCCTCGCTCACCACACCACTCTCACGAGTCAGGATTTTCAGCTTCAGAGCCTTGGCGAACTGAATCCATGCCGTGGCATTTTCGCCCGGGAACAGGAAGTTCTGAGCGACGGCATCGGTGGGGCTGACCTTAGCCAGAGCGTCGTCCAGTTCTTTCAGGATGCCGGCATAGATGACATTACCCTCATCGTACTTGGGCTGCGGGATGCTGGCATCCATGGCCTCAGTATAAGGCAGTTCGCCGAAAGCATCGACCAGCGCCTGATAGATAAAGGCGCGCAGTGTCGTAGCTGCCAGGTAAGAACCCCAGTCCTCGGCAGTCTCGCTCTTCTGGCGAATGCTCTCCAGACTCTTCAGCGCACGACTGTTCAACTGTTGGTAGCAGCTGCTTGGACGTGTGGCCTTCATCTGGAACTGGGAGTAGTCAATGTAGTTGCTCGTACCAAAGTACTGTGCATAGTGCTCGGAAAGGTAGCCGCCGACAATGCGCAAGTAGTTGCCATAGCTGTCGGCCAGGTTCATTTCGGCTGCCGGCAGCAGCATAGACGAGGTAACGTCCTTCTCGGCCGGCGAGTTAGGATCCTGGTTGATGTCCAGATAGCTGTCGCATGACGTTGTACCCAGTCCCAGGATGATTGCAGATATAATTGCTAATTTCTTCATACGTTTGTCCTCCTTCTCAATTAGAATTTAACACCTACGTTGAAACCGAACGTGCGGCAGGCGGGATTTGAGTAAAGCTCGCCAAACAGACCGGTCAGGTCGTTGCCGTAAGAGTTGGTCTCAGGATCAATGTAATAGTTGTCGCTGGCTGTCCAAGTGAACACGTTGTTGCAGAACAGCGAGAGGGTCAGGTCGCTCAGGTAGAGCTTGCTTGCAATGGCCTTCGGGAATGCGTAGCTGAGCGTAATGTTACGAAGCTTTACGAACGAACGGTCCAACAGGTAGAACTCGCCACCCTGGCTGAATCCGTAATCGTTGCACCAGTCCTGATAGCTGCTGTTGTTAAGATAGATAGGAGTCGTATTCTCTACATACTTACCCTCTTCGACCTCCACAACAGAGTTGGGGATGATGAACGGACGACGGTCGTTATAGGTGGTCACGTTGCCGTTACCAGTGAACTGCATCAGGTTCTTCGTACGTGAGAACATATAACCGCCCTTACGGATATCGAGGGCAGCGCTCAGTGAAACACCCTTATAAGAGATGGCTGTGGTAACACCGCCAGTCCAATCGTTGTTGAAGTTCTTGCCGGTGTCTTCCACCTGCGTGCTCAGCACGGGCTGGCCATTACCGTCAACGATAATCTTACCGTCGCTGGTGTACTGGGGAAGATAGGTGTAGAATTCACCCATGGGCTTACCCTCTTCGGCGTATGCGTAGATAGCATCGCTACCAGCCGAGAAGCGTTGGATAGTGGTCTTACCACCATCAAGTCCCTCGGGCATGGAGAGGACCTTGTTGTCGTTCTTTGAGAAGTTGAAGCCCAAATCCCAGCGGAAGTCCTTGGTACGGACGGGAGTCGTGTTGACAAGCAACTCAATACCACGGTTGCGAACCTCACCAAAGTTGGTCACCATGCGCTGATAACCTGTGGCGGGGTCAACAGGCAGCTCAAAGATCTGGTCCTTGGTCACGCGGTTGTAGAACGAGAAGTCAACGTTGATTCGATTGTCGAAGAACGAGAGGTTTGTACCCACCTCAAACTCAGTGGTCATCTCTGGCTTCAGGCTGGAACTGCCGATGGTGCTCGTAGCCTGGAAAGCGTTGACACCCGAGAGCGGGAAGTTGATACCCGAGCCGCTGTAATAGCCATACGAGAAAGCCTGCTCATACTTGGCGCTGGTCAGGTAGACGCTGGCATCGTTACCAGTCTTACCATAAGCCAGACGCACCTTACCAAAGTTCAGAATGTTGTTCTTGGGGATGAGCTTCGTGAAGATCCAGCTCAGCGTGGCACCAGCATAAAAATAATTGTTCTTCTCTAAGGGAAGGGTTGACGACCAGTCATTACGTGCCGTCAGGTCGAGATAGAGCATTTCGTCCCAACCGAAGGTGACGTCGCCAAAGAGACCTACGAGACGGCGCTTCCACTGGCTCTCAGCAAGCGTGGTCTTCGTGGCACCATTCGAGAGGTCCCAGAAGCCGGTCTCAAAGGTTAGCTTGTCGGTCTCGCTGGTCTGATAGGTCTGATAGCGCTCACACATATTCACACCAGCATTGAGGTTCACATCAAGCTTCTGGTCAATGAACTTGTCGTGCCAGTTGACCAGAAAGTCGTGGTTGAGCTCGTAGCGGCGCAGGTAGCGCGACCAAACGTAACCGTCCTGGTTCATGCTCGAGGGGGGATAACCCATGTCGTCGATAATCTTGGCATCGTCAAGGTTGATGCGTGGCTCACCCATCTTGACATCGTAGTCGGTATAGTCGAAACCGAAGCGATAGGTCAGAGTCACATTCTTTATAGGATTGATGTCAGCCTGAATCTTACCGTTCACTTGCTTGGTATCATTATGATTGTAGTTGTTCTCAATAGCCCAGTAGGGGTTGGTAATGCCGTAAGGCGTCAGCCAAGCCTCGGGGGTGTTGAAAGCATTGCTCAAATCCTTGTGGTCAACAAGCGACATGTCGCGCGGGAACTCGAGAATACCGTCAATGAACGAAGCACCCTGGAACGAGCCGACGGTGTTTGTGCTGGCCGTTGCAAAGTTCACATTCGATGAGAGTTTGAACCAGTCAGTAGCCTGATAGCTGCCACGATAGGCAATGGTATTACGATTGTAAGTGTCATTATCGCCAGGCAGGATACCGTTGTCATAGGTATAACCGTAGCTCAGGTAATAAGTCATCTTGGTATCGTCGCTCATGCCACTCAGTGAGACGCTGTGGTTGGTGTTTATACCAGTCTTGAAGAAGTCTTTCACGTTGTCTTCAACGGGTGAGTACTTGTGAGCCAACTGCTGATAGTCCCAGATGGGGCCAAAAGTCTGGTAGGAACCGTCCATTTCAGGACCCCACGAACCGTTCTCAATGAAGGTCTGCGTTCCGTTCCATCCCTGTCCATACTTGTTCTGGAACTCAGGCAGTATGCTGACCGTACGAGCCTGAACGCCACCGTCGTATGAAATGGTGAAGTTGCGTGCATCGCCCTTCTTACCGCTTTTTGTAGTGATTACGATGACACCGTTGGCGGCGCGGCTACCGTAAATGGCAGTAGCAGCTGCACCCTTCAGCACCGTCATCGACTCAATGTCGTTGGGGTTCAGGTTGGAAATACCACCCATTGACATGGTGTGCTGCATCAGCGTGGTCACGGAGTTCACGAGGGGCACACCGTCCACTACGTAGAGTGGCTGGTTGTTACCGTTAATAGAACTGATACCGCGGATAAAGACCGAGTTGGCAGAACCAGGGTCGGATGAGTTAGAACTGATCTGTACACCAGCTACCTTACCGGCGAGAGCCGAGGTGACATCATTGAGCTTACCCAAGGTCAGATCCTCGTTGTCAAGGGTCTGAGCCGAGTAACCCAGCGTCTTCTGCTGACGCGAGATACCCATGGCGGTAACCACGATCTCGTCGAGGTTGGTGTCGCCACTGCGCAATACAATACGCATCTGCGGACGGGCACTCACCTCCAGCGTCTCCATACCTACGTAGGTGAAGCGGAGTTGAGACCTACCTTCAGGAACGGTCAGCGAGAACCGACCGTCAGCACCTGTCACGGTTCCTACGTTAGTACCAACAACAAGGACCGACACGCCGACTACCGGCTGGTTGTCCTCTTGAGATACTACGATACCGTTGACTTTTGTCTGGGCCAGCATCGTTCCTAAGCTCAGGAAGAGGCAGGCCAAAAACACAGTTAGTCTTTTTTTCATAATCTCTCTCGTTTTGTTTGTTTGTTTATAAATAGATGTTAGTCTTTCAAGGTGCAAAAATAAAACAAAATTTTTAAAAAGAAGAAGAAAAAGTAAAAAAATTTATGTTTTTGCCCTTTTTGCTAACAAAAGTACATCAAAATTGTGGTTTTTCCTTCCAATACCTTAATTATTCACGCGCGCGTGAAACAATCGGCTAATTAAAAAAAACAGAGCCGCAATGCCCAAGGGGTTGCGGCTCTGTTTTTAGTATAATTTGCATCAACGATGCTATGGGATTACTTATTGAAGAGGTCGCCGTAGATCTCTTCTTTTACAAGACGGATGGTGTTATCCGGATTGTCCTTGTCAGTAAGCACTACCCAAGTCGGGTTCTTCTGGTTGTCAGTGGTAATCTTAAACGTACGGCTGACGGGCTTGCCTTGCTGGTCGCAACCGAACGGTGCAACAATGTAGGCTGCGGCATAGAGGAATCCAGAACCTGTGAAGGTGTCGGCGTTGTAGTCGTTCTTCTTGCTGTTGTAGGTCAGCGTGATTTCGTCTTCGCCTATCAGTTTGTAGTCGAAGCCGTTGAGTCCCCAGTAGTTGATGATAATATACCAGAGTCCAAACTTGCCATCCTCAATTCCGAAGTAGCAGTAGTCGAGCGTACCAGGATATGACCCGTTGATGATTGGCATCAGATTGGTGTTCAGGTAATTCCAGTTAGACTGTCCGAAGGCACCAAGGTTGCTGAACGAGGTGAACCAGACAGTAGAGACGAACTGCTCGTTGATGGGCGGGTAAACCTTCGACAGTTTGAAACTCTCATCGTTCAGACCAAGGAACTCATCCTTTCCGGCTGCGTACTTGAAGCCTTTCAGCTGGTGGCCGCCAAGCGTTACCGGCTCATAGAATTCGTAACCCTGCGTAGTGACGACGAACGGGCACTTCACGTCCAGACGGTCACCGGTTTCGGTAGTGGTGACAATCTTCATGTTGCGGCCGGAGACCTGAGCGGGAAACTCCAGAGTGTCGACAGTGATCTTGAAGTTGGCATTGAACATTTCGGCCTCTACATTGAGAGCATCCTTCATGTACTTGCTGATGCTTGTACCTTCGGCTACGGGCAGCATGACGAGCTTGTTGCCGTGCTTCTTGCCGGAGAGTACCACGCTGTCAGCCGAGGCCGACAAGATGCGATACTCCAGGTCTGCCTCGAAGCCTTTGCCGCGAGCGCCAAAGCCGTCGGGGTTAACCGGGTCGGAGAAATAGTGGAACAGACGGTTGTACTCGTCGAACGAGAGTATGATGCCGCCGCTCTGCTCAAGTTTGTAGTGCGACGTCTGGCGCACATTGGCCGAGCTGTCAATCTCAGCCTGCGTCTCGGCTTCGGTGTCAACAGTCATCTCACTGGCCACCTCAACGGTGTTGTCAGCGGCAAACTTGAGGAACACGTTGTAGCCACCAAAATCCTTATTGCCGTACATGGCCATGCGCCATCCGTTAGGAGCCGACACAAGTATCTGCTGATTCTTGGTCAGCGCCTCCTTCACGCGCTCGGCTGACGACTTGTCGAAGACGTCGTCCACCTCGGGTGTACAGGCTGTGTATGTACCCACTACGGCCAGCGAAGCCAGTAGTGTATGGAAAATCTTTCTCATATCAATCATTCAGTTTATAGTTCTTGATATCAATACCTTTAGAAATGTTAGCAGAACGCTTGAGCACCTCGGCACGGACAGCGTCGATGTCGATGTTCCAGCTCTCCTTGAGATAGGTCCTGATGATGTCCAGCTTCTGTTCGATAATCTTGCTGGCCGAATCATCATAGTTCTTCTTCGACTTCTTCACATATTCTATCATGGGCACCTTCTCGTACTCATAGACATAGTAAAGCTGGCCTGTCTCGGGGTCGTAGCCATAGACGGGGTCGCCGAAGTCGTCGACTTTCTTGATGGGCTTGCCTTCCTCGTCGCGCATGACGATGGGGTAGCCCTCCTCGTCGGTGGCCAGGATGAAGTTGCCATCCTCGTCCTTCTCGTAGACGATGTCGCCGTTCTCGTCGGTCACGTAGATGTAGTTGCCATCCTTGTCAAGCAGGGGAATGGGGTTACCTTCCTCGTCCTTCTCGTAGACGTAGTTGCCGTTGGCATCAACCTCGTAGTCCTCGCCGATGAGCTTCTTGGCTTGGTCGAGAACCTTCTGCCAGCCTTCGGGGGTCATGGTGACGTAGGTGGCATAGATTTCGGCGAAGTCCTCGTTGTACTCGCTGCTGGCGTAGCCAGTGACGAATCCTTCGAGCGGGGCTTCAGCGTCGTCAACGTTGATCCAGTCGCTTGTATGGTACTTACCGGCAGAGATTTCCTGGAAATCCGTGGGGTAGTTCTTCGTCTGGGTCAGGATGTGGCAGAACTCATGGTGCATGGTGTGGAAGAACCAGTAGTTCAGGTCCAGCGGCTCAAAGGTACGCTCCTTGAAGGGGTCGTCCTGATTGATGTAGAGGTTATTCAGGTCCAGGTGGTTCACCATGAAGAGGGTAATCTTCAGACCGCCCTCGGCCGTACCGAGCACAATCTCTTCGTTGGTGCGGTACTCACCCGAGCCAACCAACTGGTAGACGCGCGGGCTGTAGGTCTTGATGAAGTCCTTGCTCACGGCCGATGCATAGGCATCGAGCCAAACGTTCTTGACCAGAATGGCCAGAGCCTTGGCCTTGTCAATCTGAGGCGGCACGACGTTGTAGGTGTTGTCGGTCTCCCTATCCTGATAGCGGTATATGAAATCAATGTTATACTCGTCGGTAAAGTTGGCCTTCAGCCACTGGTCGAACTCGCTACGTTGCGGAGCAGTGGTGTCGAAGATGCTTTCCGAGCTGGGGTCGTCGCTGGCACAGCCTGTCAGCAGCGTGCCGGCAAACAGCAATGCAAAAATCTTCTGATATTTCATAGTTTCTTACTCTTTTGTCTCGTTGTCAGACTCGCTTTTGGTTTCTTCACGTGGATTGGCGGGCAGTCCGGCGTCGATGACGTCGGTCGGGAGCTGTATGGCACCGCGCAGGTCGCCAGCCTTAAATATGAGGGCATCTTCGCCGTCCAGGTTGTGGCTGAAGGAAATGCCGTAACGCTTGATGTCGAGCCAGCGCAGACCTTGATGGATGGTCTCGAGGCGTCGCATCTGCAGGATCATCTGGATGATGCTCTCCTGACTACCGGCATCAACGGTAAAGCCTTGGGGCGAGATGGTCTTCTTCCAGCTACGTTCAACGTCGCTGGCCGGAACGAGGGCAGCGTACTTGGCGCCTTCGACAAACTGTTTGATGTTCTCCTCGGTCAGGGCCGGGCGCACGGCTGAGCCTGCAGAAGGTGCACAGTGATTGCCAATCCAGAGATTCATGTCGTCAATGGCCTTGGCAAAGTCCTTCTTTAGGGCGTAGGCCTCGGCACGCACCAGGAGGGTCTCGTCGGTTGTGAAGATGCACTCCACGATATGGGCGTAACCCGTCTGGTTCACCTGGTCAGTGATTTCGAACTGCTCAACCTGCTTGGGGTAGTAGATACCGTAGTTCGATCCGTAGAGCATGCGGGCCATGCGCAAGGCGTTGTTGCTTGAGCCGGAACCCCATGGCATGGGTGCCCAGACAGTTTCATTGACTACGATGGCACGGGCCTGAGCGTAGCGACGGTAGGTTGTAGAATAGGCTGCTCGACCGGCAATGCTATAACCATTGAGAATCATCAGGTTGGCAGGCTCCGACGAGCGCATGTAGCTGTTGCAGATGTCGGCGGCACCAGCCAGCGTCTCGTAGGCTGAGATGTCGCGCAGCACGCCGGCAACGTTGTTGCCAAGGGCACGGTTAGCATACTCGATGGCCTTGTCGTACTTGTGGTAGAACAGGTTGAAGCGGGCTGCAAATGCATAAGCGGCCTTCGTGTTGAAGTGGTACTTGGGAACAGCCAAATGGTTGTCGTCGAGCAAGGGCAGGGCGGCTTCAATGTCGGCATTGATGTTCTCGTAAGTCTGGCGCAGCGTGCCGCGCTCATCGACGCTCACACCGGGCTCCTTGGGGTAGGGGATACCCATGTACTGATCGGCCTTCTGCGGGTCATAGGCCATACAGAATATGTTGGCTGTCTGGAACATGGCATAGGCGCGGCAGAGCAGTGCCTCGGCATGCTGACCACGCATAGCGGGATCGTCACCGATAGCGGCCAATGCCTCGTTAGCGGCAGCGGCAGCCTCATAGCCACCGTTCCAGAGCGAACGCGGGTCGTCGTTACCCTCGGTCTCAACGTCCTGCCAGTGGTATATCTTGTCCTGGTTGGGCTGAGCCTTATAGGCAGTACCATTGTCGAGCACGTTGTCGGAACTGATTTCAAAGATGAAGTCAGGCAGATTATTGACGTAGGCCGACACCAGGAACTTTGAAATCTTGTCTTGGGTGTCCAGCTCAGCGCGGTCGTCAGGCAACTTGTCAAGGAAGTCGTTACACGACGTCAGTCCTACGGCGAGTGCCATGATTGTGAATGTTATATATTTTTTCATTGTCTGAATGCTGATTTCGTTATTACTATCATTCTGCTATTAGAGGCCTAACCTAAGCGTGAAGGTGAACTGACGGGCCATAGGCACGGCAACACCACCATTGTTGAAGAACTCAGGATCCTGGCCGTTAAGCTTCTTGTCGGCATAGATAAGGAAGAGATTCGTGGCCTGCAGCTTGGCGCTCAGTGAGTTGAGCGACAGGTGAGAGATCCACGACTTGGGGAAGTCATAGCCGAGCGAAATTTCCTTCATGCGGATGAAGTCGCCCTTAGCCACGCGGGCCGACGAACGGTTGTAGGCGTTGTAGGCATAGCGCAGGTAGGTGTCCTGCTGCTGAGTGCGCAGGTCGGCAATGACGGGAATGTCGGTCTTCAGCTCGTCGCCTGCCATGGTCCAACGGTTCTTGAACTCCTTAGGCATGGCATCGAGGTCAGAGTAGGAAGAGTGGAAAGCCGGGTCGAGACGTACGACGTTGCCGAACGAGTAGGTGGCAAAGATGTTCAGGTGCCATCCTTTGTAGCTGAACGAGTTGCCCAGCGAACCGGTAATGGTGGGATCGGTGGGACCTTCGTAGATCAGGTAGTCGACATCGCGTGACTGGAAGTAGATGTCGCTGGTCACCACGTCGCCATCCTCATTGATAACCTGGGGCAGACCTTCCTGGTTCAGGCCCTGGAAGTCGAGCGAGAAGAGTGAGCGGTAGGGATAGCCCTCGATGGCGAAGCCCGTTCCGGTAATCATGTCGATAATACGCTGACGGTTGTAGAGGTCGGTGACCTTGGTCTTCACGTGCGAGAAGATGAAGTCGGTGTTCCACTGGAAGTCCTTAGTCAGAATGTTCTTGGTCGAGATACTCAGCTCCTCACCGTGTGAGCGCATCGAAGCAACGTTGGCATATTCGGTGATGGTACCCTTGGTACCGTTAGTCTGGCGCGGGCCAATCAGGTCGTAGTTGTCGCGGCGGAACCAGTCGAACTGAACGTTGATGCGGTTGTTCAGGAAACCTAAGTCGACGCCGAGGTTCAGCTCGTGCTTCTTCTCATAGGTCAGGTCGGGGTTAGCGAAGTCATAGATCTGCAGTCCCGATTCCTTGTCGCCGGCGAAGACACGCCAGGGGTTGAAGCTCTGGATGATGATGGCGGCGTTGTTGGTAGAGGGGTCGTCGGCCGTCAGTGAGTAAGATGCTTTCAGCGTTGCGTGTGTCAGGGCAGAGCCGAAGATGTTCTCGAACCAAGACTCCTCATGGGCGTTCCAGGCAGCCGAAATGTTCCATGTGGGCAGCCAGCGGGCGCTTCTCGCCTTACCCAGGCGGTTGGAGCCTTCGTAGCGCAGAGTGCCGTTCAGCGTATAGCGTCCTAAATAAGAATAGGTGGCGGTGCCGAAGAAAGCAGCCTTGCGGTTGTAGGAGTTCTTCAGTTCGTAGTACATCTCGTTGTCTTCGCTGGCCTTCTTGAAGTAGCGGTAGTCGTAAGAGCCGAGGTAGCCCATGTCGTACTGCATGCCAACACCGTTGAAGTAGGTGCGGTTACGGTCGGTGTTGCTCACCTCCAGACCGCCGAAGAGGTTCACGATGTGTGTCTCGTCGTTGAAGGCATCGTTATAGTTGGCCGTAGCGCGGAAGTCCCAGCTGTTCATTTTGTACTTGCGCTCGCGGTAGAAACCACCGGTGGGCAGTATCGAGATAGGCAGCGAGTTGGCGTGGTCAGGGTCAGTGTAGAGCCAGGGGTTGGCGTCGCGCATCGTGGCGTCGTCCATAGCGCGGAAGGCCATGGCCATGTTCGACTGCTCGGTGATGTTGTGAGCCTGCGTCGTCGTTGAGAACTTATAGGCGCCGATAGCAGAAAGTTCCACCTGGCGGATGGGCTTGTACTTCAGTTCGGCCTGGAACTTCAAGTCGACCACGTCAAGGTCCATGTAGTTGTTAGCCAATTCGTTATGGATGTTGAATGGCGAGAAGTTACGCGTGTAGTACTCGTTGGCATCAAGTGCTCGCGAAGTGTTGATGGCGTAGCTGTAGGGGTTGATGTCGAAGTCGCGGCTCACCTCGCCGGTCACTGCGTCTACATTCTGAGACAGGGCACCGGGGGCGCGCTGCTTACGGTAGGCAGTATTGCCGAGGAAGTTAATCGACACCTTCGGCGACAGGTTGTACAGCGCATTGATGTTAGCTGTGTAGCGCTGAACCTTTGACTGCTCGGTCCAACCCGGGTCGTTCATGATAGAGAACGAGGTGTAATACTGGGCCTTGTCGGTACCTGTCGACAGCGAGATGGAGTGGTTCTGCTGGATGGCGTTCGAGAAGAGTTCGTCGAACCAGTTGGTGTTGCGCATCTCGGCATCACGCAGATAGGCAGCCTGAGCCTCAGGGGTGTTAGCCATTGCGTATTTGCCTGTGGCGGGGTCGTAGGTGTTCATCAGCTGGTACATCTTGCCGTAGACGCCACTGCTCTGGGCACGATAGGTGTTGCCGAAGGAGATAAGACCGCTGTTGGCCATTTCCTTGTAGACACCCATTTGCTCTTGCGAGTTCATGATGTTGAACTGCGAGTAGCTGGGCTTCAGGCGCATGGTGAACTCACCAGTATAGTTGATGCGAGTGCTGCCGGCACGACCTTTCTTGGTAGTGACGACAATCACACCAGCCATTGCGCGCGCACCATATATAGAGGTGGCGGAACCGTCCTTCAGAATCTGGAACGACTCGATGTCGTCAGAGTTCAAACCGGCAATGGCCGAAGAAATCAGCGTCTCAGCATCACCTGATGACAGAGCGTCGGCATCAACCTCGGTCACATCCTCCATGATAACGCCGTCGACCACCCAGAGGGGACGCGACGAACCGTAGATAGATGTAGCACCGCGGACGCGAATCTTAGGAGCCGTACCGAACGTACCGCTGACGTTCTGCACACTGACACCAGCGGCGCGACCTTCCAGCGAGCGCGAGATGTCGGCCACACCGTCCAATTTAGCCTTAGTGGCATCGACCTTGGCCGTTGAACCGGTGAACAGGCGCTTGTCCATCTTCTGCATACCCGTGACGACAACCTCGTCGAGGGCCTGGCCGTCGGGGACGAGCACAATGCGCATCGTGCTTTGGGGATTCAATACTTGTGTGGTCATGCCGATGTAGCTCACGCTGAGCTTCTTCCCCTGGGGAACTGTCAGCGAGAATCGGCCGTTCACATCTGTAACGACACCTGTCTTGGCTCCCTGGACTACTACCGAAGCACCGATGACGGGCTCGCCGTCGTCCTGGGAGACGACTGTGCCGCTAACCTTAGTCTGGGCAAATGCTCCCCCTAAACACAGGAAGAGGACTGCCAGCAACAGAGTTAGTCTTTTCTTCATAATTCTCTCTCTTTGTTTAATAATTGTAATGATAAAGTGCGCAAAGGTAGCACTTTTTCTCAAAATAAACGAATAAAAATAAAAAAAAGAACCATTTTTGGCCCTTTTTGTTAATAGAACTCAACGAAGTGTGGCTATTTTGTCCACACAATGACGGGTGGAGCCAAATATTTGTACTGCCAGACGGCGCGAGTCGTGGCGTAGTTCCAGCGGGTGGGCTTGTGCTGTTCGTCGAAGGCGGCGAATTCGTCAAGTTTAGAGGCTTCCTTGTCCTCGCCCAGCAGCATGATGCGGTCGTAGATGGCCTTGCGGCTCGGGGCATTGAAGGGGCTCTGGTTCTGGCGCATCATGCTCTCCATGGTTGGGCGGAAGATGCCTTTGGCGTAGGTAAAGCCTCCTTCGTAAACGCTAATGCTCTCAGAACCGAAACGGCTGTCGCCAATAAAGTCTTTCCACATCACATTGCTTTTATCATCGGTACCATCGACATTCAGCATCCAGTTGTGACTGTGGTAAAACTGTAATTCTTTTACGGTGTTGTCGGTGGCAGGGCCTTTGTCGTCGTAGCCATACTCATCGGCCAGCTTGGCCAGACCGTGGCCGATGGCCTCATGAACCAGTACCTGCCGGAACTCTTCGGCATTGGCACCGTCAATGAGGGTGCAGAGTGCGATGGCACGCTGGCGGGGCTTTCTGGTCTTCTGGTCAAAGAGCAAAGAGGTGACGCCGTTGTGCTTGTTGCTGTTGACGATGACTACCGACAACGTGTTCTCGAAGTCGATGCCGGCAACCTTTTTCGTGTATTCATCGACCTTGTCGGCATCGAACTCTATCTTCGGGTCAATGTCGCTCGGCACGGTACTGAATACCGTGTGGTAGTCTGCGCCCACACCGTCGCTCTTTGAGACGGCCGTCACGGCATATACGCTGAAATAGTCGCGCAACGACTTGGCGGGTTCTTCGCTGAAGATGTTCTCCATGGCTTTCTCCATGACTTGCGAATAGCTATTGTCGCTGATGTCCTTGTCGGCAAAGCCGTCGCCCATCAGCACAATGGGAATACCCTTTCCCGCCGTTGCCTGTTGCAGTACTGTGACTGTACCGTCGGCCGTGAAGTCTTTTGATTCGTACTCGCTGACTATGCCGCTCTGCGTTACGTAGGCGGTGTCGAGTCCCATCCATTGACCGTCGGATGTTGGCATCGTCAGCAAGTAGACGGCCGTCCTGTTGTTGTTCGTCAGGTTGGGAGAAACGGTCATCTCCTCGGTCTTGCCCGACCATTCTGCCCGCGTGAGACGACTCCCATTGGGCCAGTTGATCCAGCTCTGCTGGGAATATCTGATTTGCAGATTGTCGCTCTGCTCCAGATTGCTCTTAAAGCTTAGCCTCACTTTTCCGCCTTCGGCAGATAAGGTATAGGTCTTCTGGTCGAAGATGGCGTACTTGCCGCTCTGTACCACGGTCACATTCCGCTGCTGCGCTCCAGTTCTGATGGTGATTGATGTCGACCGAGTGCTTTTGGTCTTGTTGGTAACAGCTGTGGTTACCTTGATGGTGTTCTTCCCGCTACTGCCTTTCTTGGGCGAAAAACTCACCCAGTCGGCAAGACAGGTCGCTGTCCACTCGCCTGATGACTCGAAAACAAGGTCTTGGCTCTGGTTAGCAACAGGATACAACTCCACCACGCTCCCCGATGTGAGCGTGATGGAGTTGCTATTGCTTTCCTCTTCGCATCCCGTTGCCAGTAAGACAACGGCCAAGAAGAGGATATTCCGGAAAAGCCTAAAAACCTTCAAACTGGGCTTCTTGCGTTACTTCACCAATACGACCAGATACTTGCTCGTCGACCAGAACAGCTGCGGGTCGGTGATGCGGAGCACGTACTGCTTATTGGCATCACGCTGCAGCGTGTAGGCGCTTGAGGGGTGCGACGTCAGAATCTTGGCTGAGCTGGAGTAGAGCTTTACCTCCTTGTCGACGCGGATGTCGATCTTCGTGAAGTACTCCTTGTTGAAGCTTGACTGCAGCACCTTGCCGTCGACCAGAATCTGCTGTTCTTTCAGCTCGTCCTTGGTACCAAACACAAACCAGGCCGTATTCAGCTGCTTGTCCTGGATGGAGATGGTCTCAGCACGCTGATTCGTCTCTGTCGTCAGTTCCTTGACGTCGGTGTTCAGGTTGGCCACCTGTTCGTCGAGCTCCATGATGTGGACGTCCTTCTCGTCCAGCTGCTCGCGCATAGCCAGCATCTGCTTCTCGTTCTCCTCGAGCTGTTTACTCATATTCTCCACGAGTTTGCGTAGGGCGTCGCTCTTGACGCTGCTCTCGCGCAGCTGCTGCTTCAGCTTGTTGATGAGCTCCTTGTTCTGCTTCATCGTGGTCTGGATAAACTGGATGTTCTCACGGATACGCTGCTTAGAGTTGGCACCTTCGCCCTGCTGGGCTACGGCTACACGGTTTTCAGCCTCGGAGATCTGGCGGAAGCCCTCTTCAATCTCACCGAAAGTGCTCAACATGTCGTTGATTTCGTTGTCCTTCTGCTCAATGATCTGGTTCAGGGAGTCCACCTTAGTGTTTGAAACTAAGTCAACCTTAGCTGCTTTCTCATTGCAACTGGCGATGGCCAGCACGCAAGCGGCAAATAATACTAATTTCTTCATAATCTTGTTTTTTTATTTAGTTTTCTGATTTTTCATCCTTGTTTCCTCCCAGCACGATGACAAACTCGCCACGGGGCTCGTGCTCCTTGAAATAGGCGATGACCTCAGTCAGCGTGCCGCGAACACTCTCCTCATGAACCTTGGAAATCTCGCGGCAGACGCTTACAGGGCGGTCGCCGCCGAAAGCCTCGGCAAACTGTTCCAACGTCTTCACTACGCGGTAGGGTGACTCATAGAAAATCATAGTCCGCTCTTCATCGGCCAGACTCTGAATCTTCGTCTGGCGCCCTTTCTTCTGCGGCAAGAAACCTTCAAAGACAAAACGGTCGCAGGGCAGTCCGCTGCTGACCAGCGCCGGAACAAAAGCCGTTGCGCCGGGCAGGCATTGCACCTCGACGCCGGCCTTGACAGCCTCGCGCACAAGGAAAAAGCCCGGGTCGCTGATGCCCGGTGTGCCTGCATCGCTGATAAGTGCTATATTTTCGCCTGCCAGCAGACGGCTGACAACCCCAGCCGCCGTGCCGTGTTCGTTAAACTTATGGTGTGACAGCAGCTGGTTCTTGATGTCGAAATGTTTCAGAAGAATGCCCGACGTCCGGGTATCCTCAGCCAGCACAACGTCCACCTCTTTTAATATACGGATGGCACGAAGCGTCATGTCTTCCAAATTGCCGACAGGCGTTGGAACAATGTATAATATGCCCATTGCGGGTGCAAAGTTAGCAAAAAAAGGTAAATAACAGCCTATGGTAGCATTTTTTTCACGATTCGCTCTTCACTTTTCACTTTTTTTTCGTAATTTTGCACTATGAACAACAACATCAACGGTGAAATACGCCGCCCCGGCCGCATCGAGGTCGTTTGCGGTTCAATGTTCTCAGGCAAGACCGAGGAACTCATTCGGCGCCTACGGCGTGCCCAGTTTGCAAAGCAGCGTGTGGAGATTTTCAAGCCGGCCATCGATGTGCGCTATTCGGAGGAGGATGTCGTCAGCCACGACCAGAACCATATCCCCTCAACGCCCATCGAGTCTTCGGCGAGCATCCTGCTGCTCTCCAGCAACATCGATGTTGTCGGCATCGATGAGGCTCAGTTCCTTGATGCCGGACTACCTGATGTCTGCAACGAACTGGCTAACCGCGGTGTACGTGTCATCATTGCCGGGCTCGACATGGACTTTCGCGGTGTGCCTTTCGGCCCTATGCCTGCCCTTTGTGCCATTGCCGACGACGTCACCAAGGTTCACGCCATCTGCGTCAGGTGTGGTGCCCTGGCCTACGTCAGTCATCGCATCGTGGCCGGCGACCGCCGCATCCTGCTCGGCGAAACCCAGGAATACGAGCCATTATGCCGCGAATGCTACCAAAAAGCGCTCGAAGAGAAAAAATCATCCGAATAAATTTGGCTAATTCAAAAAATCGTCGTACCTTTGCACCCGCTTTACGGCAAAACACGGTAGATCCGCTAGCTCAGTAGGTAGAGCACCGCCCTTTTAAGGCGGGTGTCTTGGGTTCGAACCCCAAGCGGATCACGAGGACTTTGAAATATCACTCAAGCGGGAACCTTACGGCTCCCGTTTTTTATCATGTTAAAGGAAAAACAGACATGCTGATCCTCCTTGCCGCAGCCCTCTTACCGGCAGCCTTGCTGTGGCTTTACATCCTGAAGCAGGACCCACAGCCGGAACCCACTAACTGGCTGGTAAAGGCCATTCTCTACGGCATGGCCATTTGTTTCCCTGTCGCTCTGTTAGAGGGGGCAATCATGGGCGCGTTTTTCGGAGGACAGCCGACGACGCTTATTGGCACGACCTTTCAGGCCTTTTTCGTCGCCGCCATTCCTGAAGAGGGTTTCAAGTTGCTTGCTCTCTGGCTGATTCTTCGCCACAACCCTTATTTCGACGAGCACTTCGATGGCATTGTGTATGCGGTCTGTGTCGGACTGGGCTTTGCAGCCGTTGAGAATATAGTGTATGTCTTCAGCAATGAGGCGTGGCTGTCGGTAGCCGTCATGCGTGCCCTGTTGGCTGTTCCCGGCCATTATGCCTTTGCTATCCTCATGGGCTACTACTATTCCGTCTACCATTTTACCGACCGTTCGCCCCGTACGGCGGCGTGCATTCTTCTGGTTCCTGTACTGGCCCACGGCATCTACGACGCCATCGCCCTCAGCGGGAGCGTCAACCGTTATGTCGGTGGTGTGAGCTTCATCATTCTCATCTACTTCTGCGTCAAGATGCACAAGTACGCAAGGACCAAGATGTTGGCGCAGATTAAGCGTGACAAGAATGACGGCACTGGCGACTATGACCGTCCCGTTGATGACGTGCACACAATATAGGCCACGCATTAGGAAATATTTTTTTTATCGCTTTCTACAACCTTTTGCCCGGTTCAAACGTTTATTTACCAGAAAGCATTTTTAAAACCGTAGCATGAACCGAGAAACATTCACCCGACTCGTCCGCAAAGAGCTGTCCGGCCTGCGCCGCTTCCTGATGGCGGCCTGCAGTGGCAACGGCGACGAGGCCGACGATATAGCCCAGGAGGCGCTGATGAAGGCTTACGTGGCATCGGCGAGCTTCGACGACGAAGCGGGTTTCCTGGCTTGGATCTACAGGATTGCCTGCAACTGCCTGATAGACCGCCAGCGCAGACAGACGACGCGCGGTGTTGCCCTGGACATCAATCAGGCCTGCGATGTGGCCTCGGCCTCGCGTACCGACGATGCCTTTGACTATCAGGAACTCTACAATGCCATCGACGGGCTGGGAATGAGCGAGCGCACGGCTGTACTCCTCTTCTACATGGAGGACCGGCCCATCAAGGAAATTGCCACCATCATGAGCGTTACTGAGGGAACGGTGAAAGCCTACCTCTCGCGCGGACGTGAACACCTTAGGAAGAAATTGAAAACTGAACAAATATGAAAGACCAGGAACTGAAAGATTTATTCCACGCCTACCGGCCCGAACTGGCCGACGAGGACGCGTTCATGCAGAGGCTCTCTGCACAGATGGATGCCGCTGACGGGAAGCAACAGCCGGCGCGCACCGTTCCGCTCTATCGCAAACTGCTGCCTTGGGCCGCCGCAGTTGCTGCCGCCGTCGTGATAGCGTGGCTGGCGATTCCCTCGCCAACACCCATGCCGGCTCCACAGACACAGTCCTGCCTGCCTGAGTACAGTCGCCCCACGCCCCACTTCAGTCACGCCTCCTTCGACGACATTGTCAACGAGATTGAGGCTAGCGGCAGGCAGTTGGAGCAGGCCATCGCCCAATTATAACCGAGAAAAGAAAGATGTCTTGCTATTCATAACAGTAATCATCCCCAAAAACTAGTAAACAATGAAAAAAGCAATAATCCTCATCGCATCGTGCTGCCTGATGGCTGCCTGTTCCCCGGAAAAGAAGCACGCCTCGGCCGACCCCATAGAGAACCTCGTCGCCTTTCTTGATGGAAAGGACTTTAACCAAACCCACAAGCGTACACGGTACGAAGGCGGGGCTGTCCTAAGAACGGAGACAGAGTATTACGGTATAGTGCTTGATGCTCAGGCATATAAGCCGGAAGAAAGAACCGACGAGCTGCTGAAGAACGTGGACGAGGAGGCCGGAATCGTCGACTCCTGCCTTCGGGCTTTCCGCTGGGGCTGTGGCTCTGCACGCCAATGCTACCACAAGGAGAGTCATAAACTGAACAAGGACACGGTACTCTATGCGCTGGCCCTCGAAGGCATGGACGGTGAACGGATAGAGCTTGAAGGTGCCGGCCACAGCAGCGAATACTATACTGCCGGTTACAAAGCTGCTAGGGCTGCAACCCTGACGGTGAATGGCGAAAAGAATGTCACCCAATGGATGATGAAGCACATCACCCGAGAAGAAGCGAAACAGAGCGAGGCCCCCTTCAACATGCGCCCCCTCACCGACTTCATCAAAAAGATGGTCGAGAAGATTGACAGCGTCAAGGTGTATGAGACCTGTTACGAAGTGACCAGCGAGGATTTTGAAGGGAATCCCTCGCTTGTCGGAGAAAGCTATCCCGACGAAGAGGACACCTATTGCGGCAAGACGACTGGACATCTGTACGTGGTTCCGGAGTCGTCGGCCAAGGATGTTCTGGAAATGCTGAGGTTTACGGTCATGAATGACTATGTCGGGCTGAATCCTCATCAGAAATTCTATATCGTTTCCACCGAAACAGAGATCATCATCGGCAACGGCGAGGAGCGCCACTACAGCACCGCCAAGCCCTATAAGCACGAGGATTTATACAGCGAAATGTCTGCAGACGGTCATTTCTACATCCTCGTGCTCGACGAGACCACCGGCACTTTTGTCCTCCCCCGTTGCTGGAAACACATCATCCGCATCAAGGACCACAAGGAAGAACTCATTCCCGGTAGTCATGAGAAGCCCAACAAGGACGGGTGGATAGACTGACTTCTCAAAGGTGTCAGGGTTGCGTCAAGTCCAGCTTCTGCTGCGCTAATATTATTTAACGCGGTTTCTTTGGCGGTTTGGCGGAAAAGGCGTAACTTTGCACACATGGAAGACTTCATTCACCTGCACGTACATACCTATTACTCAATACTCGACGGACAGTCGAAGATTTCGAAGCTTGTAGACAAGGCCATCGGCAACGGCATGCGAGGCATGGCGGTGACCGACCACGGCGACATGTTTGGCATCAAAGAGTTTCACGACTACTGCAACGACGTCAATAAGAAACGCAAGAAGGAGGGGCTTGAGCCGTTCAAGCCTATCTTCGGCTGCGAGATGTACGTGGCTCGTCATGGTGCTAAGGAGGTACACGAGGGCAAGGAGAACATGAGCGGTTACCACCTCATTGTGCTGGCCAAGAACTACCAAGGTTATAAGAACCTGATTAAGCTGGTCAGTAACTCTTGGACTGACGGCTACTATATGCGACCGCGTACCGACCGTGCCGACTTGGAGCGCTACCATGAGGGGCTGATTGTCTGCTCGGCCTGCATTGCCGGCGAGGTGCCTGCCAAAATCCTGAAGGGCGACATAGCTGGAGCCCGCGAGGCTGTGGAGTGGTATCACAACCTGTTTGGCGATGACTACTATCTGGAGCTACAGCGCCACGAGGTGAAGAATCCCGCCCAGCGGGCTAACCGCGAGACGTTCCCCCTGCAGCAGCAGGCCAACAAGGTGCTCATTGAACTGGCCCGTGAGTACGGCATCAAGCTCGTCTGCACGAACGACGTCCACTTCGTCGACGAGGAGAACGCCGAGGCCCACGACCACCTGCTCTGTCTGTCAACGGGCAAAGATCTGGACGACCCCTCCCGCATGCTCTACTCGAAGCAGGAGTGGTTCAAGACGCGTGAGGAGATGAATGCCATCTTCAGCGACGTGCCCGAGGCGCTGTCGAACACCCTGGATATATTAGATAAGGTGGAAATCTACTCGCTCGACCACGACCCCATCATGCCGTTCTTCCCCATTCCCGAGGAGTTCGGAACCGAGGACCAATGGCGGCATAAGTTTACCGAGGACGACCTGTTCCGCGAGTTTACCAGCGATGAGAACGGCGAGAACCCGCTGCCGCGTGAGGAGGGTGAGAAGAAGATTAAGAAACTTGGCGGCTACGACAAGCTCTACCGCATCAAGTTCGAGGCCGACTACCTGGCGAAGTTGGCGTATGAAGGGGCCCACCGCCGCTACGGCGAGCAGCTGTCGAAGGAGGTGGATGACCGCGTGCGCTTCGAACTGCATATCATGAAGACGATGGGCTTCCCGGGCTACTTCCTCATCGTCCAGGACTTTATCAACTCCGCCCGCGACGAGCTTGGCGTGATGGTGGGACCCGGGCGTGGCTCAGCAGCCGGCTCGGTGGTGGCCTACTGTCTGGGCATCACGAAGATCGACCCGCTGAAGTATGACCTGCTGTTCGAGCGTTTCTTGAACCCCGACCGCATATCGCTGCCCGATATTGATACCGACTTCGACGATGACGGCCGCGGCCGTGTGCTGAAGTGGGTGGAGGACAAGTACGGCCATGAGAACTGTGCACATATCATCACCTACGCCTCGATGGCCACAAAGAACAGCATCAAGGATGTGGCGCGTGTGGAAAAACTGCCGTTGGCAGAGTCGAACCGCCTGTGCAAAGCCATTCCTGACCGACTGCCCGATGGCATGAAGATGAATCTGCCTAACGCTATCAGGGCCGTGCCCGAGCTGCGCGATGCCGAGGCTTCGGCCGACCCCGTTCTGGCCAACACCATCAAGTATGCCAAGATGCTCGAGGGCACTGTCCGCGGCACGGGTATCCACGCCTGCGGCTTCATCATCTGTCGCGACCCCATCTCGGACTGGGTACCCGTCTCGACGGCCGACGACCCCGACTTCAAGGACACGAAGACCAACTGTACGCAGTACGACGGTCACGTCATCGAGTCGACGGGCCTCATCAAGATGGACTTCCTCGGCCTGAAGACGCTGTCGGAGCTGAAGGAGGCATGCGCCAACATCAAACAGCACCGCGGCATCGACATCGATCTCGACCACATACCCATCGACGACCAGAAGACCTACGAGCTCTACCAGCAGGGCCGCACCGTCGGCACGTTCCAGTTTGAGTCGGCGGGCATGCAGAAGTACCTGCGCGAGCTGCACCCTACGGTGTTTGAGGACCTCATCGCTATGAATGCCCTCTACCGTCCCGGTCCTATGGACTATATACCCTCGTTCATCGCCCGAAAGAACGGTCGTGAGGAGATTAAGTACGACATCCCCTGCATGGAGAAGTACCTGAAGGACACTTACGGCATCACCGTCTATCAGGAGCAGGTGATGCTGCTCTCGCGCCAGCTGGCCGACTTCACCCGTGGCGAGAGCGATGCCCTGCGTAAGGCAATGGGTAAGAAGAAGAAGGACATCGTCGACCAGATGAAGCCCAAGTTCATTGAGGGTGGCAAGAAGAACGGCCACGACCCGCAGAAGCTGGAGAAGATATGGGCCGACTGGGAGAAGTTCGCCTCCTACGCCTTCAACAAGTCGCATGCCGCCTGTTATTCGTGGGTGGCCTACCAGACAGCTTACTTGAAGGCCAACTATCCGGCTGAGTTCATGGCCGCCATCATGAGTCGCCGCCGCGACCAGATAACGGAAATTACGAAGTTGATGGACGAGTGCAAGCAGATGGGCATCGCCACGCTGGGACCCGACGTCAACGAGTCGTACCAGAAGTTCGGTGTGAACCACAAGGGCGAGATACGCTTCGGACTGGCCGCCATCAAGGGTATGGGCGACTCGGCCGCCCAGGCCATCATCGACGAGCGCGAGGAGAACGGCCCGTATGCGAGCATCTTCGACTTTGCCCAGCGCGTCTCGTTTGCCAACGTCAACCGCAAGGCCTACGAATCGCTGGCCCTTAGTGGCGGCTTCGACTCGTTCGGCATCCGCCGCGAGCAGTTCTTTGCCGAGAACAGCAAGGGCGAGGCTTTCCTTGACACCTTGGTGCGCTACGGTCAGACCTACCAGCTGGAGAAGCAGCAGGCACAGAACTCGCTGTTCGGCGGCTTCGACGATGTGGAGATAGCCACGCCTCCCATCCCGAAGACCGACGTTCGCTGGAGCGACATCGAGCGGCTGAACAAGGAGCGCGACCTCGTGGGCATCTATCTCTCCGCCCATCCGCTGGACGAATATAAGATCGTGCTCGACAACCTCTGCAACACAAAGTGCCAGGAACTGGCTGATGTTGATAAGCTGACCGACCGCCAGGACGTCATCCTCGGCGGCATCGTGACTGGCGTCAGGACCGGCTTCACCAAGACGGGCAAGCCCTTCGGCATCGTCACCCTTGAGGACTTCGAGGGAGCAGGCGAACTGGCCATGTTCGGCGAAGACTGGGGAGTCCGCTCAGGTTTCTTCAGCGTGGGGGCCTCTGTCTACGTGACGGGCAAGATACAGTCGCGTTACAAATTCAAGGACGATGGCCCGAAAGACCTGAAGGTCACGGGTGTGGAGTACCTGCAGACCATCAAGGACAAGGCCGTCGACCGCATCACCATCCAACTGACCACCGACCTGCTTGACGACCAGATTGTAGCTGAACTGGGCGAGATGGTCAGTGAGCACCCCGGCAAGACGAAGGTCTTCTTCCAGCTGCGCGACTCGCTTGGTAAGCACCATGTGCTGCTGAAGTCGAAGACTTGCACGGTCGATGTTCACCACCAGTTGATAGACTATATCGAGCGCAACGAAGCGCTGGACTATAAGATTAATTAAAGGTAAGAAAGTAAAAAGGTAAAAAAGTAAAAAGGAGAAAAAGTTATGGAAGTACAAATCACAAACGAGAATTTCGAGACATTGAAGAACGGCCAGCTGCCGTTAGTAGTTGATTTCTGGGCAACATGGTGCGGACCGTGCCGCATGGTGGGACCCATCATTGCCGAACTGGCGCAGGAGTACGACGGCCAGATCGTCGTCGGCAAGTGCGACGTCGAGGAGAACGAGGACCTGGCCGTGGAGTTCGGTATTCGCAACATCCCCACCATCCTGTTCTTTAAGGGCGGCGAAGTGGTCGACAAGGTGGTAGGCGCCCAGAGCAAGGCCAAGCTCGACGAGAAGTTCAAGGCTCTGCTCTAAACACAATCGAAAATCGTAAATCGCAAATCCCAAGATGCCAAGCTTTGAAGACGAACTTCGCATGGACGAAGAAGAGAATCGCCGTGAGATAGCCTTTATCCGCGAGCGGTTGCCGCAGGAGCTGAAGTCATACTTCAGCGATGACGACCTGTACTACCTGATGGATGCCATCGTCGACTACTATTACGACAGCGGCATCCTGGAGTCGACGGCCGACGAGATAGAGATTGATATGCAACAGGTGGCCGACGCGGTCACCGCTCAGGCTAAGAAAGACAAGGTGGGAACCTTCGACCCCGAAGTCGTGTACTACGTCGTCGAGGCCGACATGGATTTCCAGGAACAAAATTTGTAATAGAATGAGGAGACTTTTTGTTAGCTTGGTAGCGGCTTTTATCTCCATCACATTAAATGCTCAGGGGGTGAAGCCGCTGCCTACGCTGCATGTAGACGGCAAGTGGCTGGTAGACATGCACGGCAACCACGTTGTGTTGCACGGTGTGATGGACACGCCGAACATGTATTTCAACGGATGGCGGTGGGGAACCCCGTGGGGAGGAGAAAATGGTTACGCCGACTACAATGCCGAGGGCGTCACCAAGTGTCTGAACTATTTCGAGAAGATCTTCGCCGGTCTGGAGGAAGCCAAGTGCAACGTGTTCCGTCTGCACTTGGATCCAGCCTGGACTAACGACCCGAGCAGCAGCTACTCTTACGCCGTTGCCGCCAACCAGCCGGCAGACGCTACGTCGGAAGCTGACATTAAGAAGTTTAACCCCCAGCGTCTGCGCACCTTCCTTGCCTCGCTCTACATCCCCTTGATGCAGAAGGCAATGGCCCACGGCCAGTATGTCGTGGTTCGTCCGCCGGGTGTCTGTCCTCCGAACCTGAGGGTGGAAGACTATTACCAGACATACCTGCTTGAGGTCTGGGACATCGTGTCGAAGGATGCAACCATTCAGCAGTATGCCGGACAGATTAGCCTGGAGTTGGCCAACGAGCCAGTAAATCTGAAGGATGCTAATGGCAATGACAATGCCAAGGCCCTGCACGACTATTTCCAGCCCATTGTCGACAAGATTCGCTCGAACGGCTTTACGGGCATCATCTGGGTGCCCGGTACTGGCTGGCAGTCGAACTATACGAGCTACAAGTCATATCCCATCACGGGCAGCAATATCGGCTATGCCGTCCATGACTATGCGGGCTGGTACGGCTGCAGCGACGACACCCCATCTTCGCAAAATAAAATCAATAACTTCCACAATCAGGTACCCGTGGTAGACACTAACCCCATCATTATTACGGAGGTAGACTGGAGCCCCAAGAAGCCCGGAACTGGCCATACTAATGAGCATGGAGATTGGGTGGAATCCAATTATGGCACTTGGGCTACTGCTTCAACTTCGAAATGGGGCAAGGCCTTCAAGGCTACACTCGACCATTTTGGCAATATCTCGATGACGCTCTCAGGTACTGGTTGTCTCATCGACATTGACGAGCTTATAAATAATAATAAGGTGACGGCTGCCTTTGGCGGAGAACCGGAAGCCTGCGGCAAGGCCTGCATGGACTGGTATGCCGACTATTACGAGGTAAACTGGCCGCACGCCGACACAGCTGCAACGCCAGAGGAGCAAGGTACTGCGGTTAAACTGTCGTTGAGCGATGTGGCCTCAGAGGTCATGATAGGCCAGTCGGGTAAGTTGCAGGTCGTGGCCACCTATAAGGACGGCCATAAGGCTAATGTGGCATCGGAGGTGACTTGCACAACCAACTCGAACGGCATCATAGAGATTAGTGACGGCCAGATACGCGGTCTCAGCGAGGGTGAGGCCAATGTGAACGTGAGCTATACCGACCCTATGGGCAACACGCTCACTGCGACGTTCAAGGTGCGTTCTACCTTCTTCCCATTCGGGGAGCAGTATATCAAGACGGATATCTTTGATAACGGGACGTATAATGAGAGTACCCATGCCTTCCATCCCGGACAATGGGGACAGATGGGCTGGGTGTACCCTGATGGAGTTGATTTCTCCGGATATAAGTTCTTGGTTGTCAAACTGAAGGAACCACAGAGTTGCGGGGCACACCTGAACATCTTTACTTCGAACAACATCTGGGACGGGCAAGGCAGTTTTGAGACCCCAACCTTTGATTCCCAGACGCAGATAGTGGTGGATCTCAGTGCTGCTAAGTATCTTAATGGTCAGAAAGAAGGTCAATTGCTTGACACCAAAAACATCCATATCGTGGACTTCTGGTCATACGGAACTGGCGATATCACTGTTGAAGATGTGTTCCTGAGCAACGACGATGCTTACGAAGAGCCTGCTGTTGCCAAGAACGAGACGCTTACTGTGGGTTCTGACACCCGCTCCATGATAACGTATGCCCCCAATGGCTTGCCCGAGCAGCCGCCATTGGTCATTGCCTGTCACGGTGCCAACCAGGATGCTGCCTACCTGCAGAGTCTGGCGAAGTGGGAGTCGGTGGCTGACACCGCGAAGTTTGTCGTCGTCTATGCCAACGGCATCGATAAGTATTGGGACATCAGTGGAACGAAGGACCTGCAGTTCATGCAGGCTATCATCGACGAAATGCACAGCCGGTATAACATAGACCTGAACCGCGTTTATCTGACAGGCTTCTCCATGGGCGGCATGTTCACCTACTATGCTGCCTCAAAGATGGCCGATAAGATTGCGGCCTTCGCCCCTGTAAGCGGCTACTTGATGGGTGGCCCCAATGCCACGTCCTCGCGTCCAGTGCCCATTCTGCACACACATGGAACGTCAGACGACGTCTGCGTCTATAGCAACGTACAGCAGCACATCGACGCCTGGGTGAGATTCAACGGTTGCAGCACAACGCCGGAAACCATCAAGCCCTATCCGAAGTCGAAACCCAACTCGCCCGCCAAGCTGGAGCGCTACAAGGGCGGCAGGAACGGCGTGGAGGTGGCATTGCTGACGCTGGCCGACAAGGGACACTGGTGGTCGATGGACAATGCACAAGCTCTTACGTCGGAAGAGGTATGGAACTTCTGCAAGCGCTACTCGCTTGACATGCCGGAGCCAGAGGTGACAACGGTCACGCTTGACGCGGACAATCCGAAGCTGGAACTCTCGAAGGCTTTCAACGAAGGCGGCTGCGTGCCCGCTGGCTGGACTACCTATGACAGCAGCGAAGGACGCACGGGCTATAGCAACGGTTATTGGAACGGTTGCCGTATCCTACAACTGACGGGTAGTCAGCGTGACTTCGACTACGGATTCTACTTCCGTAACATTAGCGGTGGCTCCCATGCCGGCTACGTGAAGTATGGTGCCAGGGGCAGCTATACGGACTTGCAGCTGACGCCCGGGCGCTATGAGCTACGCTATAAGATTTGCAGTTGGAACCGAGGTGACTTCCCTCCTGTAAGCATTTGCGTGGAGAAGGCCGACGATGGTTCGGTGGTCAGTTCGCAGCAGTGTAAGCCTACGGTGAACATCGGCAATGATGCATCGAACAGTTTCAGCGGCGTGCAGGAGGAGGCACTTAGCTTTGACATCTCCACGGAAGATAACTATGTGCTGGCTTTCTATACGCAGGATTCCGGATGGGCTGACGCCATCATCGGCTCGCTGACGCTGGCCTATATCATTCCGGGCGACGTCAATAGTGACTCTAGAGTAGACCGCGACGATGTGACCTGTCTGATCAGTCATCTCCTGGGACAGAAGCCAGCCAGATTCTCTGCAACAGCTGCTGACGTGAACCGTGACAGTAAGGTGGATATAGCCGACGTGACAAGCATCATCGGGATAATCCTGGCCCGTTCTTCTCAATAGCACAAGCCTGTGCCGCATAGGCGGCGGTAAACGGTGCTGAACCCGGCGGTAAACGCGGCGTTTGCTGGCGGGTAAAGGCGAGGACGGTCAGTGGGTTCGCTCTATATTGCAATATTGCATTGCAAATGATTTTGAGTGGAGGTGCGGAGAGAATGAGAGAAGGTAAGAATTGGTATAAGTATCTATATATTAATAAGTTATATTATTATTTACTATTATCTTATACATTTTTACCTTCTCTCACTTCCGTGAAAATGAAATGAAATGCAATATTGCAATATAAGGTTAGTTATTTCCCCGACTCGTACTTCTCGCGCATCTTCTTGACGCGCAGGAGCAGGTTCTTGTAATGCTGGGCGTTGATGCCACTGGCCTGCTGGGCTTTCAGGTAGCCCTCCACCTTGTCTAAGTGCTGCTCGAAATAGAGGATGGCATCCGAGCGCTGGGCAGTGGAGTTGTTTGAGTTGAGTGCCGTGTCGATAAAGTCGACGTATGCTCGCTGCTGGAAGCGGCGGAAGTTGTTCTGCAGTTCGTCCTTCGCAGTCAGGGGCTTCCAGACCATTGCGAAGATATCGTTCAGATACTCCTCAACGGGATAGGCCTCCGGCCACTGCATCTGGGCGCTGTGCAGGTTCATGATGGCACCGGGAGAAAGCAGCATGGCAATGACGGTCTGCTGACGGCTGCGAATCTCGTCGATATAGTCGACACCGAGCTTGGTGATGACACTCTCGGGATAGAGCCACATCGGCGCCTCCATCACGTTGCGGTCAATCCACTGCAGGGCTTCCTTCTGCAGTTCGCGGGGCACGACGTCGTTGGGCTTCTGGCCAGGGGCATTGTTGACGTACTTGCTGAAGAGATACTTCTGCACATGGTTCACGTAGCGCTGGTACTGGGCGCGGGCAGCACGGTGAATCTCGTTCAGGTGCTCATATTCGCCGTCGGGCTGGGCCGTCCACTTCTCGATGTTCTGCATCACGCGGCGCAGGTTCTTCAGACCATACTCGTTGGCCTTCATCTGGTTGTCGCCAAGGTCCTCGGTCTGCGAGCGGGGATCCTGTCCGTGACCCTCGTCGCCGCACCACCAGAGCCGGCGGTTGCCCTCCAGGGCTTTCGAGGTCTCAGTGCGCAGGGCTTTCTTCTCGGTGGCGGGATCCTTGAACTCCGGACGGTACTGGTAGCCCCACTTGATGGCCCACTTGTCGTAGTCGTTGATGCGGGGGAAGAGTCCCTTCTCCGAGATGTTGTCCTCGGGCTGGGCTACGTAGTTGAAGCGGGCGTAGTCCATGATGCTGCTGGTGTGGCCGTGGGCCTCGACCCAGGCCTTGTCGCGCAGTTTTTCGACGGGCGTGGCCTGCGAGGCAATCATGTTGTGGCGCAGACCGAGCGAGTGGCCCACCTCATGGCTGGAGACGAAGCGGATGAGCTCGCCCATCAGCTCGTCGGGGAAGTCCATTGTCTGGGCGCGCTTGTCGAGCGGGCCGCACTGTATCATATACCACTTCTTGACGAGGTTCATTACGTTGTGATACCAGCATACGTGGGCCTCGATAATCTCACCCGAGCGGGGGTCGACGATGCGCGGGCCGTAGGCGTTCTCGGTCTCCGACGGCAGGTAGCGTATCATCGAGAAGCGGGCATCGTCGACCGACATGGTCGAGTCGTTCGTGGGCCATTCCTTGCCCACGATGGCGTTCTTGAAGCCGGCAGCCTCGAAGGCGCTGTTCCAGTCGTTGATACCGGCAATGAGGTACTTCACCCACTTCTTCGGCGTGGCCGGGTCAATGTAATAGACAATCTGCTTCTTCGGCTCCACCAGCTTGCCGGCCTTGTAGGCCACGGGGTCCTTCGGCTCCAGGCGGTAGCGCATGACGATGGTCTCGTGGTTGGTGGTCTGCTGCTCGTCGCTGAACTCGGTGATGCGGTTGTTGAAGTAGCCTACGCGCTCGTCGCCGAAGCGGGGCCGCATGGGCTCCTCAGGCAGCAGCACGATGCTGGTGTTCAGCGACAGCGTGGCCGAGCCGGTCTGTGAGGCAGGCGTGCCCCCTGCGTTCATGCCGTAGGTGCGCAGCGACTGTATCTCGATGTTGATGGGGTAGGTCTTGATGCTGTCGATGAACGTGCGGTCGGCCACCACGCCGCCGAGGCTCAGCGACGTGCGGTCGTTGTTGGTGAAGCTTGTCACCTTGTTGTCGCCCATAATCCACTTCGTCACATTGATGAGCTGGGCCTTGGTCTTGGGATTGCGGCCGATGACCTCGAACTTCTGGATGATGGGGTCGACGGTCGACTGCTTCAGCGAGATGGCTATGCGGTCTTCGGGCTTGGCGAAGCTCGACTGTACGTACTCACGCAGGAAGAGCGCCTTGTCGTTGTACTGTTCCAGATAGATGGCCGAGCGGTTCACCTCCTCACCGCTGAACATCCTGAAGCCCTGCGGCACGCTGGTGAAGCGGGTCACCGCCAGCAGCATCTTGCCCAGCAGCTCGTCGGGCACCTCCAGATACCAGTCGTCCTTGATGTGGCGCACGGTGAAGAGGCCCTCGCGCACCGAGCCGCCCTCCTTCACAATCTTGTGGTAAGGGTCGCTGTGGTCCTTGACGGTGGTGTCTTCGCAGCACTCGTGCTTCTTCTCAGCTTGTTTCTCTACTTTGACGGAGTCTGTCTTATGGCTGATGGTGTCCGTCTTCAACGTGTCTGCCTGAATAGCGGCAAAGGCGGCACTCTGCCCACAAACGAGCATCAGTGCTGCTAAGGCAATGGTCTTGGCTGTCATATTCATGCTGCAAAGTTACAACAAAAAAACAATAATCGGACAAGGCGTGTGAATAATTATGCTTATTTTACACTTCCTACAAATGCTTTTGGAAAAAACGGAGAACACGCTCCTGGGCTTTCACGGGGCAGCTGTGGGGCATGTCCCAGATTTCCGTCTCCAAACGGTCGTCGGCTCCCTGTGAGCGCCAAACGTCGTGCATGATGCCAAAGGCTTTCTCGACGCCGGCAACGGGGAAGAGCTTGTCCTGCGAACCGTTGATGAAGAGCATGGCCTTGGGACAGGCTATCGAGGCCACATGCGGATAGTCGAGCCAGCGGCGCAGGCCGGGGAAGCAGTTGGCAAAGCCGCCATTCTCGGTGCGGCTGTACTTGAACGACATCTGTTCGTCGGTGGTGACCATCCAACAGATAGAGGCTCCAGCTTTGATGCGGTCGCTTAGTGCCGAGAGCATCCAGGCGCGGTAGGCGCCCATCGAGCAGCCCATGCAGCCGATTCGGTTAGGGTCGACCTCGGGCATCTGGGCCAGGAACTCCGTACCGCTGATGTCGTCGTAGGTCATATAGGCTGAGAGGTCGATGCCGTACATCATCATGTTGCCGGCAATCATGTCGTAGCGGTCACGGCGCGGCCCTTCCTCCTGACCGCGCTCACCCCACATCGGGGCGTCGGAAGAGAAAACCACATAGCCGTTGCGGGCTAAGTAGTCGCCAACAAACTGACCTTCATAGAGGTTGGCGGCCCATTCGTCGGCATCCTTGATGACGGTGGAGTCCTCGCAGGCCAGCGGGCGAATCATCTTCTCTTTACCTATAAAAAGGTGGGCGCCGTGGTCGTGCAAGGCGTTGACGGCGGGGAACGGTCCCTTGCCGTCGGGGATGAGCACATAGGCCGGAACGGTGTAGTAGCGCGATAGGCGGATTTCTATCTTGCGGGCTCGGTAGCCGTCGCGCTGCTCCTCGGCGATAATCGTGAAGGGTGAAGGGTGATGGGTGAAGGGAGGCGGCGGAGTGAGCATGCAGTCGAAGACTTTCTGGCGGGCGGCCCGGCGCCATTCAGCAAAGTCGGTGATGGGGCTGTTGCCCCAGGCCATAGGGTAGGTGAGGTCTTTCAGCAGCGAGTCGGCATAGATGGGCAGGTTGCGCTTGAACTCAAACTTCGCACGCTTCTGCGCCGTAGCGCAAAAGCTGAAAAGCGTCAACCCAATGAGAGTCAGCAGAACGTCCCTCCTTTGGAAGGGGTGGGGGAGGCTCCATTTCATTGCAGGAAGTCCATTTGCCGACGCAATGCCTGCAGTTCATTGCGCACGCCGATGAGACGGCTGAGCACGTCGGCAGTCTTGTCGGCACCCTGCCGGTTGTTGTTGATAATCTTCTTGGCGGCAGCCAGTTTGAAGCCGCGCACCTTCACCAGGTTGTGGATGAGCTTGATCTGCTCGATGTCCTTTTCCTGATACTGGCGCACCTTGGCCGGCCCCGTCGTCTTCGGTTTCAGCATAGGGAACTCCGTCTCCCAGTAGCGCAGGGTGCTCTCGTTAAGGCCGAATTGCTCGGCCACTTCCTTAATACTGTAGTACAGTTTCTGTGGTTTGTATTCGTTCAGTGCCATAACATTAGAATTTTGCTGCAAAGATACAAAAAAGTTAAGAGTTAAGAACTAAAAACTAAGAGTTTTTTTGTACCTTTGCACCCAAATTCGTAAAAAGTACTTTTTAACATGATGACAGCAAAAGAGATTCGCGACTCGTTCAAGCAGTTCTTCGAGTCGAAACAGCACGCAATCGTACCGTCGGCCCCGATGGTTGTCAAGGATGACCCCACGCTGATGTTTACGAACGCAGGTATGAACCAGTGGAAGGATATAATATTAGGTACGCGCGACCCGGAACCGCGCCGCCGTGCCGATACTCAGAAGTGCCTCCGCGTGAGCGGTAAGCACAACGACCTGGAGGAGGTGGGACACGACACGTACCACCACACCATGTTCGAGATGCTCGGCAACTGGTCGTTTGGCGACTACTTCAAGGAGGGTGCCATCGACATGGCCTGGGAGTATCTGGTCGACGTGCTGAAGCTGAACCCCGACGACCTGTATGTCACCGTCTTCGAGGGTGACCCGAAGGAGGGACTGGAGCGCGACGACGAGGCTGCCGGCTACTGGCTGAAGCACGTGCCCGCCGACCACATCATCAACGGCAACAAGCACGACAACTTTTGGGAGATGGGCGACACGGGTCCCTGCGGTCCCTGTTCGGAAATCCATGTTGACTCGCGTCCTGAGGAGGAAAAGAAGAACGGCAAGCCCGGCCGTGAACTGGTGAATCAGGACGACCCGCAGGTCATCGAGATATGGAACCTCGTGTTCATGCAGTTCAACCGCAAGGCCGACGGCTCATTAGAGAAACTGTCGATGAACGTCATCGACACCGGTATGGGCTTCGAGCGCTTGGTGCGCATGCTGCAGGGCAAGCACTCCAACTATGATACCGACATCTTCCAGCCCATCATCAAGGCTGAGGAGCAGATTAGCGGTTTGAAGTACGGCGTGAAAGAGGAAATTGATGTCGCTATGCGCGTCTGCGCCGACCACTTGCGTGCCGTCGCCTTCTCGATTGCCGACGGTCAGCTGCCGTCGAATGCCAAGGCCGGCTACGTCATCCGCCGCATCCTGCGCCGTGCCGTGCGCTATGCCTACACGTTCCTCGATCAAAAAGAGAGTTTCCTCTATAAACTGCTGCCGACGCTCGTCGAGGAGATGGGCGACGCCTTCCCCGAGTTGAAGGCCCAGCAGACGCTTATTGCCAAGGTCATGAAGGAGGAGGAAGATGCCTTCCTGCGCACCCTCGACAAGGGTATCTCGCTGCTGGAGAAGGAGTTGAGTAGTAAGGAGTTGGGTAGTAAGGAACTTGACGGTACCGTCGCTTTCCGCCTGTTCGACACCTACGGCTTCCCCCTCGACCTGACGGAGCTCATCTGTCGCGAGAACGGCTTCACGGTGAACGAGGAGCAGTTCAACGTCGAGATGCAGAAACAGAAGGAGCGTGCTCGTAATGCTGCCGCAGTCGAGAACAGCGACTGGACGGAACTGGCTCCTGGTGAGCAGCAGTTCGTCGGCTACGACTATACCGAATACACCTGCCACATCCTGCGCTACCGCAAGGTGACGCAGAAGAAGAACGAGTTCTATGAGCTGGTCCTCGACTACACGCCGTTCTACGGCGAGATGGGCGGCCAGGTCGGCGACCAGGGCGTGCTCGTGTCAGAGAACGAGACCATCAACATCATCGACTCCAAGCGCGAGAACGGTCAGACTGTCCACATCGTGAAGCAGTTGCCGAAAGACCCGACGGCAGAGTTCATGGCCTGCGTCGATACCGACAAGCGCGACGCCTCGGCAGCCAACCACACCGCTACCCACCTGCTGGACTATGCGCTGAAGCAGGTGCTTGGCGACCACGTCGAACAGAAGGGCTCATTCGTCAGCCCCGACACACTGCGCTTCGACTTCTCGCACTTCGAGAAGGTCAGCGACGAGCAGCTTCGCGAGGTGGAGCGCATGGTCAACGACATGATTCGTCAGGACCTGCCGCGCGACGAGCACCGCGACGTGCCCATGGAAGAGGCTAAGAAGATGGGCGCCATAGCCCTGTTCGGCGAGAAGTACGGCGACGCCGTCCGCGTCATGCGCTTCGGTCCGTCGTGCGAGTTGTGCGGTGGTATCCATACCACCTCGACCGGCCGCATCGGTTTCTTCAAGATTGTCAGCGAGGCCAGCGTTGCCGCCGGCATCCGCCGCATCGAGGCCAAGACTGGCCGCGAGTGTGAAGAGCTGCTCTACAACATCGAGGACACGCTGAAGATCGTCAAGTCGTTCTTCAACAACGCCAAGGACCTGCAGGGCGTCATCCAGAAATACATCGAGGAGCACGACCACATGAAGAAGGAGATTGAGGCGTTCCAGGCTCAGGCCGTGGAGCGTGCTGCCAAGCAGCTGGTTGAGAAGGCCCGCAACGTGAACGGCGTGAAGGTCGTCACGGCCGTTCTGCCTATGGAGCCTGCTGCCGCCAAGGACCTTGCCTTCAAGATCCGTGCCTCTGTCGAGGGCTCGCTGCTCTGTGTGCTCGGCACGAAGTATCAGGACAAGCCGCAGCTCAGCATCATGATGAGCGACGACATGGTCAGCGACCACGGCCTGAACGCCGGACAGCTGGTGCGCGAGGCCGCCAAGCTCATTCAGGGTGGTGGCGGCGGTCAGCCCCACTTCGCCCAGGCCGGCGGTAAGAACGCCGACGGGCTGTCGGCAGCAGTCGACAAAGTTATAGAATTAGCGAAGTTATAAACAGAAAGGCTGACTTTAGAGGTCAGCCTTTCTGTTTATATTGCCAGATCTCAATCGAGTTGATGATGTTCTGCCAGAGCACGTAGCAGCCGGCTCCGATGGAGGCCACGGGACTGAGGTACATATAGGCCACCCAGATGCTTAGGCCGGTGTTTTTCTGGAACAGGGCCTGGCCGGCGTTCACCTCAATTCCCGACGTACCGTCGCCTACCCGTTGCCTTTCGCCTAGCCACCGCCCGACGCCACGGCCTATGATAAACTGTACGAAGCAGAGCACCAGCGTAGCAACGGCTATCAGGAGCAGCAATGAGACGGAAGACTGACTGTGGATAATGTTCTTCACGGTGATGCCCGTGGTGATGCTCAGCGAGACGGCCCAGCTGTAGAAACTCAGGTTGGGCTGCGACACCACCCAGCGGCGCAGCGGCTCCACATAGTGCTGGATGAGCCAGCCCAGGGCCAAGGGCAACAGCAGCACCATCGACACCTTCTCGAGGATAATGAGCAGGGCCGTGAGGAAGTCGACGTGGACCGTCTGCTCCAGCAGCGGGAACACCACGGGGATAAGCAGTGCCGACAGGAAGGCAGAGATGAGCGTATAGGTGGTCATCGTTGAGATGTTGCCGCCCAGCTTGCCCACCACGACGGGCGCCGCCGCTGCCGACGGGCCGATGATGCAGGTGAGCACGGCCTCCCAAAGCAACTTTTGCTGCGGGTCGTCCTCCATATAGAAGATGATGCCGACGTTCAGCGCCACCAACAGCAGCTGGGCTGCCAAGACACCGAGGTGCCAGCGGTGGAGTCGCATCTGGTGGAAGTCGACCTTACAGAACGTGATGAGTAGCGTCAGGAACACCATCACCGGCATCAGCACGTCGAGCACTGGCCCCAGGCGGTCGCCGGCGGCATCTAACTGCGGCACATAGTAGAACACGAGGTAGGCCACCGTGCCTACGGTCATGGCCACGGGCAGCGTCCAGTCCTTTATGAATCGGATGATGCTTTCTCCTCGCATAGTGTGTAGATATAGTTTTTGTCAAGCCGCTCGACAGTCGTAAACTGCCACGAACCGCCGTCGAGAGCCGACTTCAGGTCGTTGGTGATGCCCTCGCCCGTCAGCTTCAGGCGGGCCTCCTTCATTGTCCACAGCCGGATAAAGGCCACGTCGGGGCGCTCGGCAGCGGCTATCAACTGCTGCTCTTTGTCGCTCATCGCATAGCGCACCACGTCCTCCTTATAGCGACGCACCGACTCGACGTCGATGCCCACGGGCCGGTCGCTGACGGCGCAGGCCACGGCCTCGCGACAGTGGCTCAGGCTGAAATGAATCTCCGGGTGACCGACGATGAAGGGTTTGCCGTGAGGACCGTATTCAAACAGCGGGTTCTCCGTCAGTCCGTACTCCTCGCGCAGTGCCTTCTTTAATAAAAGGTACGCGAAGACACACGTCCGCTGGCCCCGCTCAAACTTGAAGCGAAGTGCCTGTTCGCGACGCTGCTCACTGATTTCAGGCAGTGCTGCCTGGAGGTCGAAGTCGTCGATATGTTCGTCGATGTACACCATTACGCCTGCAAAAATACAAAAAAAGCGTTAAATAATTGCGGCTTTACGATTTTTTCCGTATTTTTGCGGACAGATTATTGTTTACTAACCTCAAAAAAACAGAAAAACGTTATGGATTACAAGATTATCGACATCGAAGGCGTAGGTGACGTGTACGCCGAGAAGCTCATTGCAGCAGGTATCAACAAGGCCAGCGAACTGCTCGAGAAGTGTGCTGCCCCGAAGGGCCGCAAGGAACTGGCTGAGGCCACAGGTATCTCTGAGAAACTCATCCTGAAGTGGGCCAACCACACCGACCTCTACCGCATCAACGGCGTAGGCCCGCAGTTTGCAGAACTGTTGGAGAAGGCTGGCGTCGACACCGTCAAGGAGTTCCGTCACCGCGTGCCCGAGAACCTGCAGCCGAAGCTGGAGGAGATCAACGAGCAGTTCCACATCTGCGGTCGTGTGCCCGCTGTCAGCGAGGTACAAAAGATGGTTGACCAGGCCAAGGAACTGGAGCCGAAGATGACCTACTAAACTACCTGACGAATAAAAAGGGGCGCCTCCGTAATGGAAGCGCCCCTTTTTGTTTGCTGTAATTTCTTACTTCACGATGACCTTCTGGGCCTTGCCGCCACGGACTATGATGTTCAGTCCGCGCTGCATCTTGGCCTGCTTCACACCGCTGATGGTGTAGACGCCGTCGGCTACGGTGGTAGCCGTCTTCACGTCGGCAATGCCGTCAGCCACAGGACCATCCCAACCGGTGTTGTCACCCTTTTCGATGAGCGTCAGCGTCCAGCCGCCGACAGAGTACCAGTTACCGGCGAATACCTTCTCAGTCTGCAGGGCCTCGCTGCCGGCGCAGGTACCGATGAGCAGCTGGTGGTTGGTGACCACGGCGGTCATCTCCTGGTGCTTCCAGCCGCGACCGATGCCTTCGCCCTCTACGACGTTGGTGTTGTAGATGGTGTACTGCTCGTCGGTGTATTCACCCGACTCAACGGCAGCCTTGGCAGCTTCCCAGATGGGGCCGTGGGTGTCGGAGGCAATCATCTGCACTTCCTCGCCTTCCTCGTTATAGCCCATATAGTAGTCGAGCGGAATCTCCACGAAAGTTTTCACGTCGCCAGGAGCGTTGAAGATATAGGCACCCTCAGCCGGTGTACGGGTGTAGACACCTACGGTGTATGTGCCGTTGGGCAGACCGGTGATGAGCTGCTGAGCGATATAGCCCTGCAGACCACCGCCGTTGTAGGAGTCGATGTAGCGGGTCGACGAGCCGTCGAGCCACTGTCCGCCGGCGGTGTTGTTGTTGCCGTTACCCTTGTCGAAGGTCCAGCCAGTCTCAGCCTCCAGCTTCGGGTTCTTGATGAACGCCGTGTAGTCGGTAGCATTGGGATCGTCGACGATGCTCTGCTTGTCGGCCAGTGCAACGACGTCGTTCAGGGCCTCCACAAACGCGTTGACGGTGGCCAGGTCCTTCATCTCGCTGATGAGTTCAGCCTTCTGTGCAGCCATCAGGTTCTCGATGGCGGCCTTGCCCTTCTCGGCAGCTGTCTGTGCCGTAGCAGCGGCGTTGTTATAGGCTGGCGTATAGGTGTTCAGATAGTTCTTCAGCAGATTCACCTGAGCGTCGAAGTCAACATAGCTGGCGGTGTCGTTCTTCACCCAGTTCACGACGTAGTCGTAGGCGAACTTCACGATGTCCTCAGCCTCGCCGTAGCCGTCGCCGCCGTTCTCCTTGAGCGTAGTCTGCACGGTTGGAATGGTCTTGCCCTCAATGGTGCCGTCCTCGGGGATGTACTCCTCATACTTGTCGAGACTCTTCTGGCCCTCGGTCATGGCGGCGGTCAGGCCGTTGAGTGCCTCAATGTAGTCGGTCATGGCACCGAACTTGGCGATGGAGTCGTTCAGAGCCTTCTGGTCGGCCTTGAACTTAATCTGTCCAGCCATCTCGTTGGCAGCAGCCACCTTGGCGTCGAAGGCGCCCTTGACAGCTTCGGCAGGAGCCTCACCTAAATAATAGAGGTGGAAGTTGGTAGCCAGGAACCAGCCAGCCGAGGCATTGCCGTCGCCCGTGCCCTGAGCACCGATGGTCAGCTTGCCGTCGACGACGAGCACCTTGTCGTCAGCCGACATGGCAACGGTCTCCCACTCATTGTAGTCCCAGCCCTCGCCTTCAAGAGCCTTTGTCGAGGTCTTGGTCTCGGCAATGCTCTTGGCGAATACGCGCTGCGTGCCGTTGGCATAGCCACTCTGAGTGATGAGGTCAGCCGAAACGGTGTAGTAGCCGTTGGGCAGTCCCTCGATGTCCTGAGCCACGGCTACCGTTGTGGTGAAGCCCGAGTTCCAGGCGTTCCAGCAGCTGCGTCCGCGCTGCCAGTTCAGGCGCTGGTCGCCGCCGCCTGCACCGGCCACGTACCAGCCCGTGCTGTTCAGGTCGGGACTGCTGGCGCTGCCCTCCGTGTAGTTTGACTCGCCCGTCTCTTCATTGATCTCGTTGGGGAATACCCAAGCTTCGTCAGTCTGCGTAGGCTCAGCACTGGTCTCGATGAACCAGGGGTGCTGAATGAAGATGGTGAGGTCGGCGGGGTTCTCAGCCGAAGCCGTAGCCACCTGACTCAGGTAGTAGGCCTTGATAGCGTCCTCGCTCTCGGCAACGGCACCCATAATTTGGGCAATAATGTCGGCACCCTCTTCGGGGTCTTTCTCCTTATAGTTCAGAATCTTCTGATAGGCAGCCTCCAACTCGGCCTTGCCAGGCATGCTCGTGTTCTGCAGCAGGTCGTCCATGCGGGTCAGGGCGGCGTTCAAATTTGCCAACTCAGCCATAGCGTTGCGGATCTCGACCATGCGGGCATTCACTTCCTTCAGCGAAGCCTCGAGCTCAGCCTGGTCAGTGCTTCCCGACAGGTCGTCGATATCCATGGCGTAGTCGCTGAGGTAGCCCGACAGTCCCATGAAGTTCTCGCCGCTTGCCTTACCAGCCAGTTCCTCACACTCAGCCACGGCATCCTGGAAGTCGGAGCGCAGCAGGTCGATGGGGTCGGCTTCACCAATCTTATAGAGCTTGATGCCGTCGATGCAGAGGAAGGGGTTGCTGCCCGAACCGCCTACCGACTCGAAACCGAACTCCATAGTGAACTCAGACGTCGGGGTGAACTCGATGGTGTGGAGCGTCCACTCGGTGTCGCTGAAGCCCGTCTCATCCACCCACGTGTCCTTACGGCAGACGACCTTTGAGAGGTTCTTGCCGTTGGTACCGCTGGGGTTTGTATTGATGGCACCTGCTTGTAGACAGCGCGACCGCCCCAGCCGGCACGCATGTAGACAAAGCCGATATTGTCGTCGGTGTCAAAATCTGCCGGCTTCTGCGGCACAGCAAGGAAGGTGTTGCCATTGTCAGCCACGGGAATGGCCTGCTCACCCAAATTGTAGGGCAAGGTACCGAAGTACACCCACTCACACTTGGGATAGTCCTGATTGGTCTCAACTGACCAACCGCTTACACGGCCTATGAAACCATTGGTAGCCGACTCCCATAGGCCGTCGGCTCGGGGATGGCCGTCGCAAGTGCCATCCGGATGCGCATACACGGTGCCGTCTTCAGCCTCCCAGGCATAGCTACGTCCAATTTTGGTGGTGGTTTTGATGATGGCCTTCGTCGAACCATCAGCCTGCCACGTCAGGTCCTCATCGAATCCTGCGTTCTGGATGTAGTGTGTCACATCCTCCTGGGCATACGATGCCATCGACACCATTGCCCCCATAGCAAAAAGTAGTAGTTTCTTCATAAAGTGTAAAAAATTAGTAAAGTTAGTACAATACGCCGCAAAGTTACGGATTATTTTTGAAACAGCAAAACAATCGGGCACTTTTTTCTATGATAGGCAAAAGAAAAAACAACCGGCACTTCCTGCACCTCATGCTTAACTTGCTGTGAACCAGCGCATATTCGGGTGCAAGTTGCCAAATTAACCGACACCTGAACCAACACCTGATATCTGGATAAAAATGCAATCGGAAAAGAGCGGCACTTTTTGTCCAAAAGGCGCCGGGTTTTTACTGAAAAGCGCCGGGTTTTGGGCAAAAGGCGCCGCCTTTTGGCGACGCCTTACAGCGATTGCATAAACATTCGCCAAATGTATGAATATACGGTTAGGTGTAGGGAGTGTAGGAAGTGTAGGATAAAAAGTGCGAATGACAATTAGTGAAACAAAAAAGCCCCCAGTGCTTCACAGCATGGGGGACTCTTGATTTGTTTCTAATATTAGTCAGTAGTTGTTTTTAATGTGTTCGTCTTAACGCGGCAGGTTGAACGCCACGGTCATTTCCTTCATCTGCTCGTCGCTCATGCCTTCGGGCTCGAAGCCCATGCAGCGGGAGTTGATGTATATCTTAGCCGACTTCGACAGCACGTCAATCTGGTCGAAGGCATCCATCACGTCCTTACCCTTGGCAAAGACGCCATGCTTCTCCCACATCACCACATCGTAGTCTTCGAGCTCCTTCAGGGTAGCGTCAGCCAGCTCGTTGCTGCCGGGCAGCGTGTAGGGCACGATGCCGAGACCCAGTGGACAGAAAGCCTTCGTCTCGGGAATCATCGACCAGAGGATGCGCGTCAGCACGTCCTTGCCGAGGAACTCGCGGTTGTGGCTCATGGCCACCAGTTCGATGGGGTGGGTGTGGACGGTAGCCTTGTAGCCGCTGCCCGTCTCAATCTGGCGGGCGTGGACGGTCAGGTGGCTGGGCAGCTCGGATGTGGGCATCACCGGTTCGTCGGCAATGATGACATACGAGGCGCAGTCGTCGAGGATGCGGATGATAGAGCCGTTCTGCATCGGCCAGCGGGCCAGGTCGCGCATGCGCTTGCCCGTACCTTTACAATAGAAATAGCAGCCCTTCAGTGCCGGCAGCGTCACACCAATCTGCTTGACGTCGCTGATGGCGGGCAGCTGGCGGATTTCATCGTCTGCATATTCAGTAACGTTCACCGTGATATTGCCGCCGTTGCGCTCGGCCCAGCCGTTCTGCCACAGGTAGCCTGCAACTTCGGCCACTTTCTCAATCTCCGCCTTCAGGGCGGGGCGTCCTTCCAGTATACTTTTCATCTGTTTCTTAAGCATTAAATTTACGGCTGCAAAGGTACGGCTAAAAAAAGAAATCAGCCCTCGATTTCTGATTTAAGCACTGCAATTTATGACCGCGATATTGATTTATGTCAATTTCACTGACGCTTGTGGAACACACGCTCCTCGATGGTCTGGAAGATGACGAAGAGCGCTGGAACAATGAACAGCAGGGCCACGGTGCCGATGAGCATGCCGCCGATGACGCCCACGCCGAGCGAGCGGTTGCCGTTGGCACCCACGCCGGTGGCCAGGGCTAAGGGCAGCAGACCGAAGACCATCGTCAGCGAGGTCATCAGAATGGGGCGCAGTCGGACGGCAGCGGCATCGAGGGCTGCGGCGACGATGCTCATGCCCTGACGGCGGCGCTCGGAGGCGTACTCCGTGAGCAGGATGGCCGTCTTCGACAGCAGTCCGATGAGCATGATAAGACCCGTCTGCATGTAGATGTTGTTCTCAAGTCCCCACAACTGGGCGAAGAGGAACGAGCCGGCCAGTCCGAAGGGCACGCTCAGAATGACGGCCAACGGAATGAAGAGGCTCTCGTAGAGGGCACAGAGGATGAGGTAGATAAAGACGATGCAGATGACGAACACCAGGGCCGTGGTGTTCTGCGCTGAAGCCTCCTCGCGGGCCATGCCGCCGAACTCGTAGCCGTAGCCCTCGGGCAGCACCTCGGCAGCCGTCTCGCGGATAGCGTCGAGTGCCTGTCCGCTGCTGTAGCCCGTCTCGGCCGTTCCGCCCACCTGGATGGAGGGGAAGAGGTTGAAGCGCGACAGTGTCTCGGAGCCGTAGATGCGCGTCAACGTCAGGTACTGGCCGATGGGCGACATCTCGCCGTTGCTGGCGCGGACGAAGATGTTATTGAGCGACTCCGTGTCGAGGCGGTATTCGGTTGAGGCCTGCACCATGACGCGGTAGAGCTTGGTGAAGCGTACGAAGTTGGAGGCGTATGAACCGCCGATGTAGCCGCTGAGGGCCGCCAGCACGTCGCTGGGCGATACGCCGCGCCGCTTGCAGAGGGCGGCATCGACCTCGACACGGTACTGCGGGTATTTCAGCGAGAAGTTGGTGAAGGCGCGGCTGATCTCCGGCCGCTCGTTCAGCGCGGCAATGAGCTTGTTGGTCTGCGCCAAGAGTTCGTCGATGGTGCCGCCGTGCTTGTCCTGCACGTGCAGCTCGAAGCCGTTCAGTCGGCCGAAGCCCGGCAGCATGTTCTGCGTGTTCACCTGAATCTTCGCGTTGGCGATGTCGGCGGTGCGGCGGTAGATTTCGTCGACGACGCTCTGCACGTCGTCGCCCTTGCCCTTGCGCTCATCCCACTTCTTCAGCTTCAGGGTGAAGTTACCGTTCGACGACGACTGCTCGAAGTTGTTGCTGTTGCCGGCGATGAGCGAGTAGATGCGCAGCTGCGGCAGGTCCTTGATGCGCTCCTCCACCTCTTTTAATATATGGTAGGTCTGCTGCAGACTGCTTCCCGGCGAAGCCTGGACATTGATGAAGACGGTGCCCATGTCCTCGTTGGGCACAAGACCGGTCTTCGTCGTGCGCATCATCCAGCCCAGAAGGCCGATGGCCGCCACGACGAAAACAATAGCCAGCCGAGGGTGGCGCAGCGTTGACGCCACCGAATGCTTGTAGCGGGTGACGAGGGCGGTGAAGCCGGCGTTGAAGGTGGCCGCGAAGCGGGAATGGGGTTGATGGGCGGGATGGGCATTTTGGGCATTTCCATTCTGCCCACTTTGCCCATCAACCCCATTATCCCCATTTAATGGCTTCATAATCAGCGCACACAGTGCCGGCGACAGCGTCAGCGCGTTGAAAAGCGAGATGCCCACGGCAATGGCCATCGTCAGTCCGAACTGCGTATAGAATGTTCCCGTGACGCCGCTGATGAAGCAGACCGGCACGAAGACGGCCATGAAGACGAGCGTGGTGGTGATAAGCGCGGAGGTGATGCTGTGCATGGCCTGAAGGGTAATCTCGCCCCTCACCTGCGACCTTTCGCCGCTGTCCAGCTTCGCCTGCACCGCCTCGACCACCACGATGGCATCGTCGACCACGGTGCCGATGACCAGCACGAGGGCGAAGAGCGTGAGCATGTTGAGCGAGAAGCCGATGGCATAGATGACGGCCAGCGTGGCAATGAGCGACACGACGATGGCGATGGCGGGGATGATGGTGGCGCGCCAGCTCTGCAGGAAGACGAACACCACGAGGATGACCAGCAGCAGGGCCTCTGCCAAGGTCTCGAGAACGCTGGCAATGGAGGCGTCGAGGAAGTCCTTCTTCGACTCAATGTCCTCGATGACGACACCCGGCGGCAGCGACTGGCGGATGTCCTCCACCTCGCGGTCAATCTGCTTGATAATCTCGTTGGCATTTGAGCCTGCCACCTGATTGATGCTGATGTTCACGCCCGGGCGGCCGTTGGTCTCGCCGATGATGTTGTAGTTCTGCGAGCCGAGTTCCACGCGGGCGATGTCGCCGATGCGCAGCACGTTGCCGTCGGGCAGTGAGCGGATGACGAGGTTTTTGTAGCCTTCCTCCTCCTCGTAGCGTCCCCGGTATTTCAGCACATACTGGAACGTATTCTGGCTCTCGGCACCGAGCGTACCCGTGGCCACTTCGACGTTCTGCTCGTTGAGCACCTGGGTAATGTCGGCGGGCGTCAGTCCGTAGCGCGCCATCTTCAGCGGGTCGAGCCAGATGCGCATCGAGTAGTCGGCACCCATCACGTTGACCTCGCCCACGCCGGGAATACGGCTCAGGCGCGGTTCGATGTTAATCTTTGTGTAGTTGGCCAAGAAGGCGCGGTCGAAGGTCGAGTCGGGACTGTAGACGCTGAGCTGCTTGATGTTCGACGTCTGGCGCTTGCGCACGGTGAGACCGCTCTTCACCACGTCGCTGGGCAGGCGGCCCTGCACGGTGGCGGCGCGGTTCTGCACGTTGACCATCGCCATGTCGGGGTCGGTGCCCTGCCGGAAGAAGATGCCGATGGAGGCTGTGCCGTTGTTCGAGGCTGAGGATGTCATATACATCATGCCCTCGACACCGTTGATGGCCTCCTCGAGTGGCACGACCACGCTCTTCTGCACCGTTTCGGCATTGGCGCCGGTATAGCTGGCCATGATGCGCACCGTCGGCGGCGCTATCTCCGGGAACTGCTCCAGGGCGAGCTGACTCAGTCCGATGATGCCCACCAGCACCATCAGCACGCTTATCACGCCGGACAATATCGGCCTGTCTATGAATGTCTTGACGTTCACCTCTTTGTTATTTTCGATGTTTCGAAGTTTCGATGTCTCGAAGTTCCGAAGTTTCGGTATTTCGATGTTCCGGTTTTTCGTTTTTGCTCTTGACCTCAATTCCGTCCTTTAGCAGACCGGCACCCTCGGCTATGATGACGTCACCCTTCGTCAAGCCCTTGTCTATGACGAACTCGCGGCCGTTGTTCAGCCGGAATATCTCAACCGGTGTGGCCTTTGTCTTGCCGTCGACAACTTTGTAGACAAAAGTTTGGTTCTGCAGCTCGTAGGTAGCCTCCTGAGGCACGACGATACAGTCCTTGCGGTGGGTGGAGACGATGACCTTGCCGCTGCCGCCGTTGTGCAGCAGGTGGCCGTCGTTGGGGAAGGTGGCGCGTATCTCGACGGCACCTGTCGAGGCATCGACGGTTCCGCTGACGGCATCGATGCGCCCCTTGCGCGGATATTCCGAGCCGTTGCTCAGCAGGAGTCCGACGCCGGGGGCCTGACGGATGAACTCATCCATTGAGCCGTACTGGCTGATCAGGTCGATGGCCTGGTTCTCGCTGATGCTGAAGTAGGCATGCATCTCGTGGTCGTCGGCCACGGTGACGAGCGGTTCGCTGATACTGCTGCTGACAAGTGAGCCGACATGCCAGGGAATCATCGAGGCGACACCGCTGACGGGACTTTTCACCTCGGTGTACGATAGGCTGTTTCGGGCGTTGCGCTCCTGGGCCCTGGCCTGTGCCAGGGCGGCCTCTGCTTCGAGCAGGGCATTGCGCATGGTCTGTACCGACACGTCGCCAACGACCAGGCCTTCCTGCAGGCGCTGCTCGTTTTCGTAGTTCATGCGTGCCGTGGCGAGTTTGGCCTCGGCGCTCCGGCGGGCGGCGACAGCCACCTCTAAGGCAGCGCGATAGGGCACTTGGTCAATGATGAACAGCGTTTGTCCCCGCTTGACGGCATCGCCCTCGCGGATACAGATGCGCGTGATGTTTCCGGTCACTTGCGGCCTTACCTCTACAATCTGCCGTCCCGTCAGCCGTGCACTGTATTGCTGGCTGAGCGTGACGTCCTGCGTGGTGACGGTCATTGTAGGGTAGTGCGCAGTATCGCCCCGTGCCTTCTTTTGTTCGCTGGCACAGGAAACGGACAATAGGCACAACAAGGCGGTGCCTATAGTGCATAATTTAGTTTTCATATCTGCTTGTTTGACCTTTGGTGGTGTTGAAAGTAAATAACGGCGGCAGCGATTTATATTTTATTAACCTTCGCGGGGCTCCTTTTTCAACCTTTTTGCATTACCTTTGCACTATGAAGCAAAAACTACTGGCAACACTCCACGTATTGCTGCTCCTGCCCATCTTTGTGCAGGCACAGGAGCACGTTGACCTGGATTCACGCTTCCGGCAGATTGATGAGGCCATCGCCGAGTCGCCTCGCTTCGTAGCCCAGCGTGAGGCAAAGATTGCGTCAGCCCGCCATGCCTTCGAGCAGACCAGCGGCCAGCAGAAATACGAAGAGGGCTTCCGGCTATACGAACTCTACCGCCCCTTTGTGAGCGATTCTGCCATCTACTTCCTGCGGCAGTGCATCACGTTAGCCGAGCAGCAGGGAGACCATGCCGCCTCCGTGCGCTGTCGCTCGCTGCTGGCCATCCGCTGCTCGAACATCGGCCTCTACGATGAGGCGCTGAACATCCTCGACTCCATCCGTCTGGGAAACGGGCTCGACAAGACGGTGCTCGGCACCTACTATGAGGCGTATAATAATGTATATGGCGAACTGAGCTACTACACCCGTCTCGACGACATGCGGCGGAACTATCAGGAGAAGGAACAGCACTACAAGCAGCTGATGTTCGACAACCTGCCGCCGACGAGCGAGTCGTGTCTGCTTCGTCGTGAACAGACGGCGCAGGCTGAAGGCAGGCTCGAGGAGGCAATGGCCATCAACGACGAATGGATGAAAACCGTGGAGCCGGGCAGCCATCCCTACGCCCTGACAGCCCTCTACCGCTATATCGAGTACAAGCTACAGGGCGACACCACGCAGATGATGTACTGGCTGACGGAATCGGTGCTGGCCGACATCCGCAATGCCGCCATGGACCAAGGCTCGATGTGGGAACTGGCCAATGAGTTGATGATTAGCGGCGATGTTGACCGGGCTTCGCACTACATCAGCTATACCAGCGACTGTGCGAACCGTTACGGCTCGCGGCAGCGCAACTGGCAGATAACGCCGCTGTTGTCGCACATTGCCACTGAATACAAGGCGCAGAGCGAGCGCACCACCTCGCAGCTGTGGGTGACGCTGGCCGTCATCAGCATACTGGCGCTCCTGCTGTTGGGCGCACTCTTCTTCGTACACCGTCGCAACACCCAGTTGCACGCAGCCCGAAACGACCTGAAGGCTTCGAACGCCCAGCTCTCGATGCTCAACTCGCAGCTCTCAACCCAGAAAGACGAACTCGCCGCGCTGAACTCCCAGCTGTCAACCCTGAATGCCCAGCTGACTGAGAGCAACCGCGTGAAGGAGGAGTACATCGGCCGCTTCATGAGCCTTTGTGCCCAGTATATTGACAAGCTGGACAACTATCGCAAGATGGTGAACAAGAAGATGAAGAACAAAGAACTTGACGAACTGTTCCAGATATCGAAGTCGACGGAGCTGAAGGAGAAGGAGCTGGAGGAACTCTATGAGAACTTCGACACCGTGTTCCTGCATCTCTTTCCCAATTTCATCGACGACTTCAATGCCCTCTTGCTGCCCGAGATGCGCATACACCCCAAGGAGGAGAACCGGCTGACCACTGATATCCGAATCTTCGCACTGATACGCCTGGGCTTTGAGGACTCGTCGAAGATTGCCGAGTTCCTGCACTATTCCGTCAACACCATCTACAACTACCGTGCTCGCATCAAGAACGGTGCCTTGGGCAACCGCGAACAGTTTGAAAAGCAGGTGAAAACCCTGTAAAAAGGCGATAAATGTAAAAACTACACCTCTATATATCGTCCACTCTTTTTGAAGCCAAGGAAAAACACAAGCGTCTGATTCTTAGGTAAATACATAACCGAAAGGCTGAAAAGCGTCCACTTTTTCAGCCTTTCGCCGTTAAGCGACTGTATTTTTCCTTAACTTTGCACTCGGAAACCAAAAACGGGAACAATCTAACTTTAATAATAATCACCTAACAAAAGAAGTATGAAAAAAAGCAGGTATCTACTGTTGTTATTGGCACTCATCGTGTCAATGGCTACGAAAGCCCAAGGCATCTTGGGAACTGTGACAGACGACCTTGGTGAACCGGTCATCGGAGCATCTGTCGTCGAGAAAGGAAACCCTCAGAATGGCACCATCACCGACTTCAATGGTAACTTCACCATTAGAGTCAGCCAGGGTACACCTATTATTATTAGTTATATTGGCTACGTCTCTCAGGAGGTGAACGCCAGTAACAACATGAATGTCACACTGAAGGAAGACGCCCAGACACTGCAGGACGTGGTCGTCATCGGCTACGGTGTGCAGAAGAAGAGTGTCGTGACGGCCTCCATCGCGAAGGTCAGTGCCGACGACCTCAGCGGCAAGACGCGTCTGCGCGCCGAAGATGCCCTGAAGGGTATGGCCGCCGGTGTGAACGTCACCTCGGCCTCTGGCCAGCCTGGTGCCAAGTCGATGATCCGCATCCGTGGTATCGGAACCATCAACAGCTCCGAGCCGCTGTACATCATTGACGGTATGCCTACCGACCAGAATGGTATGGAGAGCGTCAACCCGGGCGATATTGAGTCGATTGAGGTGCTGAAGGACGCTGCCTCTGGCGCTATCTACGGTGCCCGTGCCGCCAACGGTGTCATCCTCGTAACAACCAAGAAGGGTAAGGTGGGCAAGGCCCAAATCAACTACAACTTCTCGCAGGGCTGGCAGAGTGCCTGGAAGAAGCGCGACGTGACGGGTGCTACCGACTATGCCATCCTGCAGAACGAGCGCCGCATCCAGAACGGGTTGTCGCCTCTCTACATGGACCCCTATAACCTGAAGGATGCCAACGGCGATGCCATCAACGGCTTCGGCACTAACTGGCAGGACCTGCTCTTCAACGACAACGCCCCCATCCAGCAGCATGACCTCAGCATCAGCGGTGCCTCGGAAAAGGTGAACTACTACCTCTCTTTAGGCTACTTCGACCAGGAAGGTATCGTGGGCGGTAACTACGGCCAGTCCAACTACGACCGTCTGACCATCCGTTCGAACAACCAGTTCAACCTGCTCGATGCCACCAAGGAGCGCAACTTCCTGAACAAGCTCGACCTTGGCGCGAACCTTTCTTATATGCGTGTACACAGCACTGGCGTGAGCGACAACTCCACTTGGGGCTCGCCCCTCGGCTCTGCCCTCTACCTCGCCCCCACGCTGCCCGTCACACTGACACAGCTGGGCTATGAGGACAACGGCGACCCGCGCTATGGTCAGGCAATGATTGACCGTTACAGCGCCTACGATCTCTACTACGATGGCAACGGTCATCCTTATACCATCCCCGGCTACGTAGGCAGCTACCAAGAGCAGAACAACCCCATCGCCATGATGCAGGGCAACCCCAACAAGAACTGGAGCCATAAGTTCATGCCGAAGTTCTCGCTCGACCTGCAGCTGTGGGACGAGCTGAAATACCACTTCAGCTACAGCGCCGAACTCTCGTTCTGGGGCTATGAGGGCGCCACGCTGCAGAAGTACTACTTCTCGGGCAACAGCAACAGCGACCACACGCAGGCCACCGCCTACAAGGGCAACAACTCGACCTGGCAGATTGAGAATACGCTGACCTACGACAAACAGTTCGGTAAGCACACCATCGGCGTGGTGCTCGGACAGAGTGCCCTGAAGACAAAGGGCGACGAACTGGGCGGCTCGCACTGGAACCTTGTCAACCCCGACAAACCCAGCATCAACTACACCACTGGCGGCGACCTGGAACTCTCCACCGATGCCGACGGCAAGGTGACGGGTGCCAAGAGCCTGGTCGGCGTATGGGGCGGCCCCTACACGCAGCACCGTCTGGCTTCGCTCTTTGCCCGACTGAGCTATAACTTCGACGAGAAATATATGGTGCAGGCCACCATACGCCGTGACGGCAGCAGCCGCTTCGGTTCGAACAAGAAATACGGTACGTTCCCCTCGTTCTCCGTAGGCTGGAACGTCATGAACGAGCAGTTCATGGAGCAGACCCGCGACTGGCTCACCAACCTGAAACTGCGTGGCAGCTGGGGTAAGAACGGTAACGACAACATCGGCGACTTCGCCTATACCACGCTGACGGCTACCGGCGGCAGCAGCAACTACTACTACGGACAGACCGCCTCGATGACCTACGGCTCGAAGGCTAACCGACTGGCCAACGAAGACCTGAAGTGGGAGGAGAGCGAGCAGACGAACATCGGCGTGGACTTCGGTTTCTGGAACAACCAGCTCACCTTCAGTGTAGACTGGTTCCAGAAGAAGACCAACGGCATGATTATCGATATGCCCATCCCGTCGTATGTGGGTGAGCAGCGCCCGTTGGCCAACGTCGGCGACATGAAGAACAGCGGCTGGGAGTTTGAACTGGGCTACAAGTGGAACATCAGCGACGCCCGCTTCGCCGTGAAAGCCAACGCTGCCTATCTGAAGAACGAACTGACCAACCTGGGTAACGACACCGGCTTCCTGAACTACGGTATCAGCCAGTTTGCTGATGGCGGTACACGTGCCGAGAACGGCCAGCCCTTCCCCTTCTTCTATGGCTACAAGACCAACGGCATCCTGCAGAACAAGGCCGAGGCCGATGCTTATAATGCCCAATACGGCACTACCAGCAAGCCCGGTGACTTCCGCTTCGTTGATACCAACAACGATAATAAGATTACCTCAGACGACCGCACGAACATCGGCAATGGCGTTCCCGACTGGAGCTTCGGCCTGAATTTCGATGCCGAGTGGAAGGGAATCGACTTAGGCGTATTCTTCCAGGGTGTCAGCGGCGTCGATGTGTTCGATGCTACCTACCGTCAGGACATCGCCTCGGGTAACTATCCCACCTGGGTGCTCCAGCGCTGGACGGGCGAAGGCACCTCGAACACCGTGCCCACGCTGGGCGACTCTAAGAACTGGGTGGTCAGCGATATGTATGTCCGTGACGGCAGCTACCTGCGCCTGAAGAACATCACGCTGGGCTATACGCTGCCCCGCGAGTTGACCAGCAAGATCGGCATCAGCCGACTGCGCATCTACGGCCGGGCCGAGAACCTCTTCACCTGGACCAAGTACTGGGGCTTCGACCCGGAAATCGGTGCCGGATGGGACAACGATGCTCAGAAGCATAGGACGGAAGTATCGGGCGTTGACTACGGTGTCTACCCGCAGGCCCGTACCTACACTATCGGATTTAACATCTCATTGTAAAGGTAAAAAAGTAAAATAATAAAAAAGTAAAAGATATGAAAACAAAGATATTCAACAAGGCAAAAGGACTGGTGAAGGCAGTTTTACCTTTTTACCTTTTTACCCTTTTACCTTTAGCAACTGCTTGCTCCGAAGACTTCCTTGAGGTTACCAAACCCGACGGCGAGCCGTTAGAGGAGTATTACACCACCGAAGAACGCCTCAACGAGGCCCTCACGTCAGCATACGCACCCCTGCACTGGCCCGACTGGGACAACAAAGCCTATAACGACCTGACCGTCGACGGCGAAATCATGGGCGACGACTTCTGGGTGGGCGGCTCTGATAATACCGACAACCAGCACTGGCACCGGCTGTTCAATTTCGAGGCCGACGGCAACAACACGCTCGGCACCCTCTGGGGCGACTTCTACAGCGGCATCAAGCGCTGCAACGACGCCATCAAGTATGCCGGCTGGGAAGGCAAGGCCAGCGCCAGCTTCCGTAAGTCAATGGAGATGCAGGCCCGTCTCTTGCGCGTGTACTATTATAATATATTGTGGCACTACTACGGCAACGTGCCCTTCTACTTGGAGAACCTCTCGCTGCCCTACACGGCTCCGCAGATTACTGCCGACGAGATCTACAACAAGTTGGTTCCCGAACTGGAGGAAATTATCGCCTCTGGCGTGCTGCCCATGCGCTGGGAGTCGGCCCAGGCAGGCCGTGTGAGCCAGGCCTTCGCCATGATGCTGTACGCTGAGATGGTGATGTACCAGAACGACAGCGCACGCTATCCCAAGGCCCTCGACTTCATGAAGCAGATCATAGCTGGCGACAAATACGGCCTCAACCCCAGCTTCAGCGACCTGTGGTCGGAGAACGGCGAGTGGTGCGAGGAGAGCATCTTTGAAATCAACTACAACGACGACCAGGCACAGCGCGACTGGGGCAATGCTGCCCTCAATGCCGGTGGTACCGTGTTCCCAACGCTCTGCTCACCCAACGGCTGGGGCGGCGGTGAAGGCTGGGACGGCGGCAACGACGGATGGGGATTCCTACCCATGAAGGTTGAGACCTACAATATGTTTGCTGAGAACGACCTGCGACGTGATGTCACCTGCTGGGACGTTCGTGGCTACAGCTACACCGAACGTTATCAGGACACACACATCTGGCACGGCAAATATCGTCCGCAGTCGGCCAACAACCAGGACTGCCCCACGTCAAAGAATCTGAACTACAACAACAACAAGCGCATCTACCGCTACGCCGAGACCCTGCTCAACGCTGCCGAGCTGCTGTTGCAGACGGGTGGCAGTGCCGCCGAGGCTACGGGCTATGTGAACCAAGTCCGCATCCGTGCCGGACTGGCTGCACTCTCTAACGTCACCATCGACGACATCCTGACCGAGCGCCACCTGGAGTTCTGCGGCGAGGGCAAGCGCTACTTCGACCTTGTCCGTGCCGAGGGCATCAGCGGTGCTACTCAGAAGGCCTCTACGGTTCTCGTGCCCGACAGCTACGGCTACCGCACCAACTCCTGGACTGCCAGCAAGAAGTACATCCCTCTAGCTCAGAGCGAACTGGACGCTGATCCCACGCTGAAGCAGAACAATTATTAATACCACTACGAATTAAACGAACAAAACGAATTATGAAAACAAAGATATATAACCTATTCCGCGCAGGTCTGCTGTGCTGCGGCGTCGCCGCAGCCCTCACCGCCTGCTCGCCCGACGAATTCAGTGGTGCCGACGCCAATGGACTGCCCACTGTGAGTGGTGTTGACTTCAACATCAGCGTCGATCAGGAGACCAATCAGATGGTGGCAACCTATACGCCGCAGGCCGGAACCTATCCCGTCTGGATTCTTGACGGTACAAGCTACTCTACGCTGAACGAGGTGGGTTACAAGAACGACGAGGCCGGTACGCACACCGTCGAACTGAGAATTGCCAACCGCAACGGCATCAGCCAGGCTGGCGTGAAGAAGGAGTACACCTTCAACGAGACCAAGATTGACTATTCTGCCGATTTCCGCCGCATCACCGGCAAGGAGTGGCGATTCGCCAACAAAGAAGTGGCTCATCTGGCTTGCGGTCCTGCTGGAACCGGTGGCACAGAATGGTGGTCAGCTCAAGCAGACGAGAAGAAAGGTACAGGAATGTATGACGATCGTATTACCTTTACCGCCGATACCCGAAAGGGCGGTACTTTCACCTACAACGCAGGTGAGGACGGCTTAACCTATATCAACAAAGGAGTGGCAAGATGGGGCACTAAGAACGAGGATGCCGACGTAGACTTTGCTGTTGGTAACCAGAGCGCTGGTTGGAGCTTCGAGGTCTACGATTGGAAGGATGCTGATGGAAACGTCACCAAGCAAACTTTTATTCAACTGGCTGCTAATACAGCCTTCCCTTACATCAGTTCTGACGCTCAGTATGAGAACCCACGATTCCGCATTGAGCAGCTGACAGCCAAGAAGATGGTTCTTGTCTATGATGATTATAAAGCAGAGCCTCCTATTTCCTGGCGCTTCATCTTCACCAGTGAGGAGGCCGAGAAAGAATGGAGCGGATTCGACGCCAACAGCCAGTTCAACATGTGGAAGGGCATCACCCCGACGATGGAGTTCTGGTATGCTCCGGGCTGGAATAAGATTGACGACCCGGGCTTCAAGGACGATGGCAACGACTATACCGTCACGCTGCCCGAGGCTACCACTGAACAATGGCAGGCCCAAGTGAAGATGCACACCGACCTGACCACCGACGCCGCTACGAACTACGACTTCTCGGCCGTCCTGAACAGCGACAAGGACCTGAACGGCGCCACGGTGAAGCTGGTGCTCGACGGCGATGACGGCGTGTTCTATTTCACCGACCGCATCGACCTGAAGGCTGGCGAGGACTATATCTTCTGGAAGAGCGACATGCCCGGCATCGATATGCCCAAGGTGATGCTCGTGCTCGACTTCGGCGGCTGCCAGGCTGGTACGACCGTCAATGTTTCGAGCATCGTGCTGAAAAAACACGCCGATGATGACGGCACTGTGCCTCCCAACGACGACATGCCTGACACACCCGATAATCCCGATGCCCCCACGATGGACTGGGACTACGAGAGTGGTGCCAACCTTTGGAAGGCTGTTGACGACGGGACACTGTTCGACGCCTTCGGCTACTGGTTTGCTGACAATAGTTGGACTGCACTTGGCACTCAGCCCGAAGCTACTCACAGCGGCGACACCTACGAGATTACTCTGCCTGAGGGTATGGGCGGCTCGCAGTGGCAGGGTCAGTTCCACATCGACACCAAGCTCACGGCACTTGCTTCGAAGGCCTACAACTTCTACTTCGTGATGGAGGCCGACAACGATTGTCCGCAGGTGACTGTCAAGCTCACCGACTCAGGCGATACCAACTTCTTCTGCGAGGGACGCCACGACATTAAGGCTGACGAACCCTTCATCTTCAAACTGACGGGAGCAAGCCTGAAAGAAGGTACTGATGCTTCAGCTATCCGCCTGTTCTTCGACTTTGGCGGCTCGCCTGCCGGCACTCATATCAAGATCAGCAAGATTTACTTCGAGGAGAATGTCTCCATGAGCTACGACGATGCCAGCAACTTGTGGAAAGCCGTTGACAGTGGCGATGCCTTCATCAGCGTCACCCCGTGGTTTGCCAACGACGGCTGGAGCCAGATAGGCGACCCTGTGTGGAAGTACGATGCAGGCAAATGGAGCCTCACCATCCCTGAGGGCATGGGCGGCTCGCAGTGGCAGGGACAGTTCCCAATCAACACCACGCTGACCGCAGCCCAGGCCGATGCCTACAACTTCTCGTGTACTATCTTAGCTGACAACGACTGCCCGGGCGTGACCATCAAACTGACGGAGACTGACGATGCCGACGGCACCAAGCACGATGGCAACTTCTTCTTTGCCGACCGCCATGACGTGAACGCCGACGAGCCGTTTGTCTACCAGGTGACAGGCGTCAAGCTGTCGCAGAACGATGCGCACGCCCTGTCGCTGTTCTTCGACTTCGGCGGCACGCCTGTCGGTACCAATATTATTATCAGTGACATCATCTTTGAAAAGGCTCAATAAATGAAACGTCTCATGCTTAATTCATTCATGCTCTCTCTCGCCGTGGCCCTCTGGGGCTGCGGTGGGAGCGACAGCGACGACCCGCAGCCAGCCGCCGTCAGCATCACCGTGTCGCAGGAAAGCATCAATGTGCCTGCCGATGGCGGTACATATACCGTTAATGTCACGACGACCGGCAAGGAGTGGGGAGCATACGCTGATACAGACTTTATCACGGTTAATACGAACAATACGGTAGCCCAGGCGGGCACGCTGACGGTCACGGTTCCTGCTAATCCGACGACCAGTGCCCGCGCTGGCTCCGTCATCGTCATGTCGGGTGCTGCCCGTAAGACCGTCAGCGTCTCGCAGGCCGCTGCCGCCCAGTCGGCCTACTATGCGCCAGAAGGTTACTCACTCGTCTGGCAGGATGAGTTCGACAAGGGTTCGGAACTGAACCCCGACGACTGGACCCACGAGGTGAAGGGCAGTGGTTGGGTGAACCACGAACTGCAGAACTACGTCAACCACAAGACACCCGAGGGCAAGCTCGTCACGGAGATTCGTGGCGGCAAGCTCCGCATCACCGCCTTGAAGGAGAACGGCAAGGTCTATTCCGGCCGCGTCTATGCCAAGGTGAAGCAGGGTTGGCAGTATGGCTATATCGAGGCCAGCATCAAGTTGCCGAAGGGCAAGGGCACGTGGCCTGCCTTCTGGATGATGCCCGTGAACTTCCGCTCATGGCCTGCCGACGGCGAGATTGACATCATGGAGGAGGTGGGCTACCATCCTAACTATGTATCCTCGAGTCTGCATGCCAACGCTCACGTTCATTCGAACGGTACGCAGGTCACCCACGAGATGCTCTGTCAGGGTGCCGAGGACGAATTCCATACCTATGCTATTCTTTGGACAGCCAACAACATCACGACGTACGTCGACGGAAAGCAGCAGCTGAGCTACGACAACCGTGGCAAGGGTCGCGACGACTGGCCCTACGATGACCCGTTCTACGTCATCTTCAACCTCGCCTGGGGCGGTGACTGGGGCGGTGCGCAGGGTGTCGACGAGAGTGCCCTGCCTGCTGTGATGGAAGTAGACTACGTCCGCGTTTTTCAGAAAAGGTAAAAAAGTAAAAAGGTAAAAAAGTAAAAAGGTAAAAAAGTAAAAGGGTAAGAAAGTAAATAGGTAAAGCTATATGATAAAAATGTTGTTAATGAAATATAAGCTAAAGGAACTGGGTAGGGTAACTTTTTTACCTTTTTACCTTTTTACCCTTTTACCTTTGGCAAATGCTCAGCAGTTGCCCGTCTATCTCGACGAGTCAAAACCCATTGAGCAGCGCATCGACGATGCTCTCAAGCGTATGACGCTCGACGAGAAGATTGCCGTTATCCATGCGCAGTCGAAGTTCTCAAGCCCTGGCGTGAAGCGTCTCGGCTTCCCCGACCTGTGGACCGACGACGGTCCTCACGGCGTGCGTCCCGATGTGCTTTGGGACGAGTGGGAGCAGGCCGGACAGACCAATGACTCCTGCGTGGCCTTCCCCGCACTCACCTGCTTAGCCGCCACATGGAACCCCGCGATGGCGCGCCTTTACGGCGAGAGTCTCGGCGAAGAGGCCCTCTACCGCAACAAGAGCGTCATTCTCGGCCCTGGTGTCAACATCAACCGCACACCGCTCGGAGGTCGCAACTTCGAGTACATGGGCGAAGACCCCTACTTGGCCTCGCGCATGGTCGTTCCCTACGTACAGGGTCTGCAGTCGAAGGGCGTGGCAGCCTGCGTGAAGCACTACGCCCTGAACAACGACGAGGAATACCGTCATCAGGTGAACGTCATTGTCAGCGACCGTGCCCTCCACGAAATCTACCTGCCCGCCTTCCGGGCTGCCGTTCAGGAGGGTGGTGCGTGGGCCATCATGGGTGCCTACAACCTATATAAGGACCAACACAACTGCCATAATGAAGTGATACTCAACAAGATCCTGAAACAGGACTGGGGCTTCGACGGCGTGGTCATCAGCGACTGGGGCGGCTGCCACGATACCGATGAGGCCGTCCGCAACGGTCTGGACCTGGAATTCGGCACGTGGACCGACGGCCTGACGATGGGCAAGACCAACGCCTACGACGCCTACTATCTGGCCGCTGCCTACAAGCAGGCCATCCGCGAGGGTCGCTACACGACGAAGGAACTCGACGACAAGGTCCGCCGCGTGCTGCGCCTGTTCTACCGCACCACCATGCGCCGCAACAAGCCCGTCGGCTTCCTGTGCTCAGAGAGCCACTACGCCGCTGCGCTGAAGATTGCGCAGGAAGGTATCGTGTTGCTGAAGAATAGCCCCCTCCCAGCCTCCCCCCGTAGGGGAGGAGTTTCAGCACCGCTACTGCCTTTAGACGCAACGAAGGCGCAGCGTATATTGGTGGTTGGCGAGAACGCCATTAAGATGATGACTGTTGGCGGTGGCTCCTCTTCGCTGAAGGCTCAACGCGAAATCCTGCCCCTCGACGGCATTTCACGTGCTCTCACAGGCCATGACTATTTACTCCCCTCTCCAGTCGGAGAGGGGCAGGGGGTGAGGCTTGACTTTGCCCGTGGCTACGTCGGCGATACCGTGCAGAGCTACAACGGCGTCACCGTCGGCCGCTCCCTCTACGAGACGCGCTCTCAGTCCGAGCTCACCGCCGAAGCTGTGGAGAAGGCCCGCAAGGCTGATGTCGTCATCTTCATTGGTGGCCTCAACAAGAGCGACTATCAAGACTGCGAAGGGCATGACCGCAAGACCTACGACATGCCCTACGCGCAGAACGAAGTGGTCGAGGCCATTCTGAAGGTGAATCCCCGTCTGGTGTTCGTCAACATCTCCGGCAACGGCATTGCCCTGCCTTGGCTCTCGAAGGTGCCAGCCGTCGTTCAGGCCTGGTTCATCGGCTCTGAGGCTGGCGAGGCCATTGCCAGTGTGCTCTTCGGCGATGTCAATCCCTCGGGCAAGCTGCCCTTCACCTGGTATGCCTCGCTCGACCAGTGCGGTGCCCACGCCCTGGGCACTTATCCAGGCACATGGCGTGCCGACCATAAGGTTATCGACGAAGAATACAAAGAAGGCATCTTTGTCGGCTATCGCTGGGTTGACCGTTTAAAAGTAAAAAAGGAAAAAGGTAAAAAGGTAAAACAGTCAGCTCCCCTGTTCCCCTTCGGCCACGGTCTGAGCTACACGACCTTCACGCTCGGAAAGGCAACGGCTGAAAAGACGGAAATGACCACCGACGAAACCATCACCTTCACCGTCCCAGTCACAAATACTGGTAAGGTGGCCGGTGCCGAGACCGTCCAGCTCTACATCAGCGACAAGCACTCAAAGGTAGAGCGCCCCGTGAAGGAGCTGAAAGCCTTCCAAAAGGTGTACCTCCAGCCCGGCGAGACGCAGATCGTCAGCCTGACAATCGACAAGCGTGCCCTCAGCTACTACGACGACCATAGCAGCCAATGGACTGTCGAGCCCGGCGACTTCGAGGCTCTCATCGGCACCTCCTCTGCCAACATCGCCACGACCTGCAAGTTCGCGCTGAAATAACGTAAGCCTGATTAATAGAAACGAATTGAGGGCATGCCACAATCGGCATGCCCTCAATTCTTAATATGTCTGGTGTGAATGGCTAATCAGTAGATTCTTGCCTGATACTTTTCATTATTTCTGAAAAAGCATCTAATCCAATAACTTGGAAACGAGGAAAAGGAGATGATGCTGCTTCAATGAAATGGCCATCATCCGTTACAATGAAATCGGCTTGAGATACAAAAGCGCAATCTTCCTCATACAAACAAATGCTTATTTGCGGTAAGGAGTGCGCAAGTGTGTACTACGCAATTCATCGAGTACTTGCTGGTTAAGCGTACCATTATCCCACAATCGCTGCATTTCCTGTTCTAAGCGAGTGGCATAGAAGTTACGCAAAACATCCATCAAAGCGTTTACCTCTTGTTCGTCTTGAGCACCGGCAAACGATTCTATAATCATCATTTGAGATTTGTTCATTGTGTTAATTTGCATAATCTATTCTTTTTAGCGATTTGTTGTGCAAAGATAGTAAGTAATTTCCAATAAACCAAACATTCTTGTGTTTAATTGACTGATTAAAAGTAAAAAGGCTAAAGAAGTTCCCCTACCTATACGAATTGAGGGCATGCCGATTATGGCATGCCCTCAATTCTTTGTATGATTGGCGCAGTGGGATTAATCGTCCCAGAACGCTACGTTGTCGAAGTCGTTTTCATCTTCGTCGTAATCTTCGTAATCCTCAAATCTTTCGTCACGCTCTTTTCTTGACGATGCGTAGCGATCTGAGTTCACCAACACATGGTATTGTGTCTTGAGGGCATGAGTCCCGCAAACGGGCTTGATATATACTTTCTTCATATTACTGTCCTCCTATTTTTTATTTAACACCAATCTTAACATTGTTGACCACATACAAGCCTGAGGGCAGGCTGACGGTCTGGGTGTCTCCACCCTGCATGTTGACCTTCGCTGCGAGTGTGCCATTGGCTGCGTAGATAGATACCTCTTGTGCCTTGGTGGCCGTGAGCGTCATGCTACCCTTGTCCGTACGAACCATCAGGTCGGCTTCGCTCTTCCAATTGTCGTCGATGCCTGTGACGTCATACTCAGGCTCATCGAAAGAGATGTCGAAGTACTTCAAAGAGAACTCGCGGCTTGTGTTAGTTGGGTATTTGTAAATACCGCGGAACGGGAAAACTAGGAGATTGTACTTCTTTAACAGATCACTCAAGTTATGATACATGTTGTTGGCGAAGTAGAATACCCTCTCGTCAGTACGATCGTAGTTGGTTCCTGAGAAGGTTCCGTAGTTCGTAAAGGGCACTGTTGAATTATTAAACGAGACGTTAATTGCATCACCTTTGATGAATTGACCAGTAAAGTTAGTACCTGTTATTACGTCAGCATCAGTCGTCGGTGTTGCCTTGATAGTTGCACCTTTTTGCTTGGCAATAAACGAGATGTTTTGGTCTGCAGGCACGTTCTCTCCATCAACCTTAATCATATAAGGCTTGTTGGCTACAGTCGTTTCAGTGCCCAGTGGTTTAAAGTATGCTGTACCATAATAGTCATCGGCTGCGTTCTTGCTGCCTATTACAGCTGTGGTCTGATCGTCCTTTTTGTTGAGCTGGTTGACTGTGAATGCGCAGCTTCCGTCGTCATTTGTGTGCTTGCCGCCTGTCAGTGAGAGCGAGAAGGGCAACATAATCGATGCCAAGCCGTCCTTTTTGTATCTGCTGTCGGTGATATTGCGGGTATAGATTGCATAGTTGCCTTCTTGGACGCTAATATCGTATAGAGCGAAGAAAGGTTTCTTGTCTTGGAGTTCGATATTGTTGGAAGCAGTGAACGTATCTCCATCACCCTTATAGGCGAAGTTTCCTATTGAATTGGTAGAATTCTGCTTGGGCAGGAATACAAAAGCATTTGCACCGATGGGCTTGTCATTCTGTCCGGCTCCATTGAGAATCTCGCTAAAATGGTGAATGTTGGTAGTTGCGTTTGCCCCTGTTCCAGTTGTCTCGGAATTCTCTGAGACAGAGAGCAGCTCGCTTGCATCCACATATAGAATCTGGCTCTTTGCCGTTGGTCTTTCTCCCGTATGGTTGGTGAGATTTCCCGTTGTTGTTGCACCAGCATTGATACCGTTAACAATTTGCGACACGGTCAGGTAGCCGTATTGTTGTTCGGCGTCGTTAGAGTATGTGGTTGTTTTCAGTTTCAGACCATAGAGAGGACCTGTCTTCTCCTCATCACCATCCAGATAGAATGAACTGTTATAAATCTTTGACCATTCAAACACAGGCGTGAAGGTTTCTTTCTGCGCCGTGATATCCATTTTGTAGAAGGCGTATGTACGGTGCTGAGTAGCCGTAGCCGTAGAAATGTTGTAGCGCGTCTCGTCGCAGGTGAACAGATAGGCTATCTTTTGAGTGGCAGGATTTGTGGTAGAAACTGTCATCTCGGAATTTGTATAAGACAACTGCGAGAACAAAGCTTCACCCGGATGCGCCGCACCATACAAAGCTAACGAGAAAGGATACTCCTCAACAGTGCCACCACCTGCACCCACTTCGGCGGCGTTGTTGAATCTGTAAGCGTAGTTGCCCTTGACAGAAGTAATAACCTTAGTCGTGTAACTCTCTTCACCAGTAGTATTATAGAGGTTCTGAGAACTATCCCAATAGGGTGACTTCACGAAACTGTAGCGGGCATTGTTCTTTGACGTTGTATTATTATAATAGGTATTGTCTCCGTAAGTGCTATACAGATTCTCGAATGTGAACAGACAGTCATTTGTCCAGCCTTCTGGAACATAGAAATGGAATGCGTCGCCACCAACCGAGAAGTCGCTGGCCGTGAAGGTCTGAATGAGCCTGTTGCCGTTGCTTATAGGCACGTATTCATTAGAAGAATTCTTAGAAGCTTCCTGGCAGACGATTTCTATGCGGTTGATATAGGGGTCGAGAGCCTGCATGGTGATGTCACCTTTAATCAAGCCGACACCTTTGACGCCAATCTTCACTGCATCGTTGTTCATGCCTGCGATTTCAACGAAACCTTCAACGATACCATCCTCAGAATCACCATCAACCTCAATATACTGATCATCTGCATCATTCACCCAAACTTGATCTCCATTATCTCCATAAACTGCAACTTTAGTACCTGTCTTGTCGAACACCTTCAACTGGAATGTGCTCGGTGAGAAAGCTGGGAAACTTACCGTGCTTTGAGTTGTCGTATAGATATTGAGGGTCTTGGTGTAACCTGTTAGTGTACGGGGAGCAATAACATTATTTCCGAGACTGTTTTTATTGGTCAATATATAACGCCCTCCAGAAACGTGAGTATCTCGTCTATTACTATTTTCGTTTCTATAATATGTGCTGTTAACCGGATTGAGACAAATAACCATGTTGGCATTACTTGGAATTGAAATTTGTCCAGATTCGTTAATGACGTATTTCGCTGGAGATTCCGCTAATGATACTACAGTAATAACGTTGTAGGAATCCTGTTTTAAATATTTGTCAGGATTGGCAGCCAAACGAATATAACCATCATCGTCTATGAACCATGATGCTTTCTTAGTTTGGTCGCTTGAGGCTTCTCCTGTTGACGTCAAATAGAATGTCTTCACAGAATGAGTACCTGTCCAATAATAATAATCATCATTCCACCAACTTGTATCATCATGAAAAGCAAAATCATATGTGTCAAGATTCTGACTGATTGTAAATGTTGGGTATGTTTTCGTGCCCGTCTGGACGGTTTCGCTAACCGTTTCAGTATGAGCACTCTTACTTTCGCCATAGGTGTAATTAATCTTGGCACCGGTAATGCGGTAGCCAATCGGGTTCTTCGTTCCCGATCCGTTTTTCAGCTCAATGTATGTTGGCGTCTCAATATAGTAATAATGCCAATCGTCATCATCGCTACCGATCTGGAAGTAGTCTCCATTTGAGGTAATGGTACCGTCTATACTTGAATTGGTGCCTCCAGCAGGGTCTACTACCGTGCCACTTATTCCGTCGTAGTTGGTGCCACCCTTCACAGCCTCGGCCTCGAAGAGTGTCAGGTTAGCCATGACGTCTTTCACGTTCTCGTAGCTATAGCTTACGCGAGTATCATTATTGTATTCACGGGGCTCCACAACGCCGATGTCGACGGTGCTGGTAGAGAATGGCACATCTACAGCATGCTTTTTCAAGAAAGAGCCAGCAGGAGTGAATGGCGTGTAGTCAGCCTCCGCCGTAAAGAAAAGTTCCACGCTTTCAAGCGTGATAAATGCTCGTGCTGAATTTGTCAACTTAAAATAGAGGGTATTATCCATATCGGTATCTGTCATGCTGGTACGCTTGATAGTATTGCGTGCTGCCGATGAGCTATACGACATTCCTCCAACATGAGTTTCATCATTATACCAATTCCAACTAGCAGTTCCGTTACCTCCTCGAACAACTTCACCAAATGTTGCATTATTACCACTACCACCTTCTCCTAGATCAACATTTCTACGAAATACAATCGTATAGCCAGTAAAACGATAACCTTTCGGTAATGTGAAAGCCACATAAGAATCGGATAGGTTTCCACGTCCTAAAATTAATGCATTGCCAGACGATTTAAAAATGTTGTTGGCAGGATTTTCAAACTGACCTATATCTGATACTTTAAAACCACTGTCTTTATCAGAGGTAGTCATGTTTAAATTAAGCTGGTTGTGCTTCCATAAGGCAAAACCACCCATTGAGAAGAAATTATCTTCATCACCGGCTCCTTTCTCGGCAGCAATTGTATTGCCGTTGTTGCTTCTGACGGTCACGTTCTGCGCCATCACCCCCAAAGGTAATAAAAGTAAGCTCAATAGAGCAAAAAGTATTTTCTTTCTCATACGCTTTGTTATTTGTTTATTCTTTATTTATTATTATGTTGTTATTACTTCGTATTACCTTGCAAAATTAAGAAAAAAGGAAATAACTACGTCACAGAATTAACAAAAAAATACTTTGCTTTAATCTTTTTTGACATAAATCAAGCGAAACGTTCAGAAATGTGACAGAAATTAACAAAAAGCAACGCGGCTTGCTGTGTTGAGTGCGCAGCAAGCCGTGTTGTTATGGTGATGATGAGGCAGCGTTAATCCGTGCCTGTCTGTGGACTTATTCGTCCCAGAAGTTCTCGTGCTCCTCGGTGTCGGACTCTTCGGTGCCGAACTTTGATTCGCGGGAGGCTTCGTTGGATGTTTCCTTTTCGCTGATAGCCATTTTAAGATCCATCAGTGGTTCAGGAAACTGGATGCCTTTAGCATCAGGTTTTGTATATTGCCTTTTCATATTGTACCTCCTTTTTTTACTTTATAACAATTTTCTTTCCGTTACTAATATAAATGCCCTTCTTCAGGTCGTAAGTATTGCCATTGTTGACGCGGCGGCCATTAAGGTCGAACAGTTGGCCGTCAACATCGTCGGCAAACCTCTTTGAGATAATACCCGTTGCTTCGTCGTCGTCTCGGCCGAAGTTGAATTTGACCTCACGTACATTGATGTTGTTCTGTTCTAACAGTTCCATATGATCGGTTAAATCAAGGAAGGCTTTGTTTGGCGTCATGTTCGGGGCAGAGAAATGGAACCAACCTAAATCTTGGCCTATCTTCGAAAGAATGTACATGGTTGACTTGTTATTCTCCACTAAATTGGGTCCTTCTCCACTCTCATCGTATAGCGATATGTAGCCAGTCAGCAGGTTGTCGTCTTGGAACGTCTCAGACGGATTCTGATTCGTCATCAATGGGATTAGAATGTTGTTGGTTCCGTCATAGATGTCACTGCACTCTAGTATTACAGCTGAGTTCATCGGGACAACGCCGCCACTAACCTCGGTAAAATAAACTTCTTTTTTGTCTTTGTCGAAGGTAGCCTCTGCCAGCGGTAGATAGTATGCCTTGACTCCCTCAGTCAGTTGATAGGGGAAATAGGTGTACATCGTTGTGTAATATTTCCCGCTCTCACCATAATTATTATCTCCGCTGAATTCTGACTTAGCGTTAGCACCGAAAGAGCCTGTGTCACTTCCATCGAGCTTGTAGACGTGCCACTTGATGTTCTTTGCGGGATTTGATTGCATGGTAGCCCATTCACCGCCTTCATCAGTCAGATAAGATTCCCTCCCATTGAAGGATGTGTAGATTTTTACCCCATCATTGGTTTCTTCCATAGTCAACTCATATTCGGTAGAGTATTCGTTTTCGGTGACAAGGTTATGGTATTGAATATTATTAGCAACCAAATTAGCTTCATTAATGATGTTATCATTTCCATCTACAGGAAAGCCATTACGTAGGAATACCGTCATTGGGTTGCCCTTCGCATCGTTTTCATAAATTAGTTTCAAACTCTTTTCAAAGCTAAAACCATCTGTGGTTTTCGCTGCCGCCTTTATTCCACAAAGAGTCAGGAAACGTCCCGTCGCAGTGTTCTGAATGCGACAATACACGTTCTCTGGCGCCTGACTGAAGTGGGCGTAATACGTTCCCTTATTATCATTGGTAATGGGATAGATTGTGTATGGGTTATCTTTAGTGATTAATGTTCTTATGCCATTAATGTCCTTGTACCATCCAAGGAAATGAATACCATTAGCAGCATTGGGGGTAGCTAACAAGGTCGCTAAGCCTCCAACTTTGTTATCATCATTGTTAGATGTGATACTTGCTGTACCTCTAGTTGATTCAGAAGAGGGAACGTTAATTTTTACTGCGCCAACCTGAGGTGTGAATGTGGCTTTGAAAAGCCAACTTGTAGGTCTATCTTCACTGCCATCATATTCTATTTCAATGGAGGTGTTCGTTTGGGTGAGAGTAGATTTATATTCATTGTTTTTATATACTTCCCATTTTTGGAATTCCCAATCTTCGTCTAAAGGGTTTGCATAAAGAAACAACGTCGTAGATCCACTCCTATTGTTTCCATTTACAGATGTTTCTGTTGGATTAGAAGTATTTTGCTTAGAGATGTAGACTGAGCCACTCCCTGATATGACAGAAACTTCAGCATAATAGTAGTTCTGTCCAGCAGTTACTGGCAGCAATGCAATGAACAACAGCAGTATGGCAGCGAGGCATCGGCGTGCGGGTGTTGAAAAAAATGTCATTCTCTTCATAATCAATAGTTTTTGTGGGTGCAAAGGTACGATAAAAAACTAAATCCTCCAAAGAAAAATGCCATAAACTTCGATACTCCTAACCTAAATGGCTGAAAAGCCTTTACTGACGGCACATTTGAGGTGTTAGGAGATGCCTGAACTCCTAACAATGTCCTAACAAACTCCTAACCCGTTAAAAGTCGCGAATCTAAAAGTGAAGTAGGTTACCTGATGGTTAGGAGTTCGAGCAACTCCTAACACACCGGATAGCCTTTGTACATGGGCGTTTCAGGCAATCAGGTTAGGAGGTTAGGAGTTTTTTTGAAAAACTCCAGAAAAAGCAATTGTCACCCAAGCGACCCGGAGTAAACAGGCGGTTTGGTCGGAGCAAACCGGCGGGTTACTACCAGTAACTCGGCGGGTTGGTATGGTTAACGTGGCTAAGTGATTAAAGATACGGGATATCAACCGAAGTTGAGTCAACCGTGGTTGATATTTATGATTTTTTAGCTAAATAATGGCTGAGGCTGCGGGTGAGGAAGGTGGCTGTGACGAGCTGGTGGGGCAGGTCGAGGAGGGCGATGAAGGGAGTGGCGAGGATGAAGAGGGCCAGCACGATGCTGTAGACGAGCCAGAGGCGGGTGACGGTGGGCGACGGACGGCGGAACAGCAGAAGCAGGGGCAGGGGGAAGGTGGCGACGAAGTACCAGTTCCAATTCCCTCTGAATAATTCCGAGATGAACGTTATATATACCATCAGGGCGAAGATCAGAGCCTGCGCTGTGAAGATTAGGATGTCGTAGACTCGTGCCAAGCGTTTCCAGCGCAGGTACCATTCGGCAGCGGTGATAAGCAGGGTGATAACGAGCAGGGCGCCAAAGACGACGGTTGGCGTCAGCGGCGAAGAAGGCTTGGGCGTGCCCTTGACGAGCTGTTGTCCTGAGTCGGTGACGACGTGGCGGCTTTCGCCTGTAGCATCGTTAATGATTCGTGCTTCGCGAAGCATCTGGATGATGGTTTCGGGAGATAGCCGGTATTCTGTTGTGGAATATAGGTCGTCGGATAGGCCTCCGAAAGAGATGTATAGGAACTCGGGCCATGGCGCATGGCGAAGCGAATAGCGGAGAAGTTCGCTATCGCTTAGTGTTTGGGGGAACTGCATATCGCCCCATTCAAAACGTTCGTCGATGAGGCAACGCTCGACGGAGAGGATGGAGGTGGTAATGCAATTGTTGTAAAAGATGTTGAATTTTTGGTAGTCGCCTGCAGCTACTTCCTGGTCGAGCATTCGCCAGAGGTTCTGTTTCTCGTGGAGGGTGAGGTTCAGCTCGTATTGCCAGAGTTCGCGGCCCATTTTGCGGGCGTCTTCAATATAAGTCTGAGTGGGGATTGGTACTATCTTTGCATTTGCCGTGCCTGCAATGCTCGCCATGAAAGCGCTGACGTCGGGGTCGCTCTCGAGGGTGAAGACGTAGTCAAGGTGGTGCATTGGGCACTCCATGCGAAGAGTGGCGTGACCGAAAATGGAATAAAGAGAGGGTAGGGGCTCGGCTATCATGAGGCTGGCCTTCACAAAGTTGCTGCTGTCGGGGGCGAGGCGGAAGGTGTCGGCGGGTTCTGCTGGCGTCGCATGTA
>CADCEQ010000014.1 GCA_902800435.1 uncultured Prevotellaceae bacterium
CTACGAGGAACTGAAGAAGGCTTTCAACGACTGTCTGGTGGCGCAGGTCTATAGCAACTATCTCAAGGATCGCGACTATCAGGTGGACTACAGCGTGCTATTGGGCGCTCAGGGCCACTATTTGTGGGGGCGCTGGCTGGCAAGGGAATTTGATGTATATGAAATAAAGACCATTTGGTCGTACGAGGCCGACGGTACGCTCTACGAATATGACGTAAAAGACCCGGTCTTTAACGACGAAGACGATATTTTCACCTACACCCCTGAATTAGTAGCCACGAGCAAATGGGCTGGTACGCTGGCCTCGGTCTATGGGACAACCGTTTTCGACAAGACCGTGGGCTGGAGCCGATGGATACGCATGAACCGCCAGGAGCCATCGCTCTGGAGCAAGAGCGGTTTCGAAGATGAACTGGATGATGACGACATCTAACATTTTTTTGGTGGTTACACAAATAATTACTACCTTTGCAGCCGAAATTCAGACTTAAAGGCAAAACGAATGAGCAGCAATTTAAGATTTCAGGTTGTCGAGGAGGCGTTCAAGAAGCGTGCCGTCGAGGTGAAAGTGCCCAAGGAGCGCCCGTCGGAGTTCTTCGGCAAGTATGTCTTCGACCGCAAGAAGATGTACAAGTATCTGTCGAAGGACGTGTATGACACGATGATCAATGTGATGGACCACTCGGGAGGCGAGAACGGCGCACGCCTCGACCGCTCGATAGCCGACGCCGTGGCCGCCGGCATGAAGCAGTGGGCCACGGAGATGGGCGTCACCCACTACACCCACTGGTTCCAGCCGCTGACCGAGGGCACCGCCGAGAAGCACGACGCCTTCGTCGAGCACGACGGAAAGGGCGGCATGATCGAGAACTTCTCGGGCAAGCTGCTGGTGCAGCAGGAACCCGACGCCTCAAGCTTCCCCAACGGCGGCATACGCAACACATTCGAGGCCCGCGGCTACTCGGCCTGGGACCCCACAAGCCCCGTGTTCATCATCGACGACACGCTCTGCATACCCACCATCTTCATAGCCTACACCGGCGAGGCACTAGACTACAAGGCCCCGCTGCTACGTGCACTCCATGCCGTCGACAAGGCTGCCACCGACGTCTGCCGCTACTTCTACGACGACGTGACGAAGGTGACCGTCAACCTCGGCTGGGAGCAGGAGTACTTCCTCGTCGACGAGGGACTCTACTCTGCACGCCCCGACCTGCTGATGACCGGCCGCACGCTGATGGGCCACGAGAGCGCCAAGAACCAACAGATGGACGACCACTACTTCGGCACCATCCCCGACCGCGTGCAAGCATTCATGAAGGACCTTGAAATCCAGGCTCTTGAGCTGGCCATCCCCTGCAAGACGCGCCACAACGAGGTGGCTCCCAACCAGTTTGAGCTGGCGCCCATCTTCGAGGAGTGCAACCTGGCCGTCGACCACAACATGCTGCTGATGTCGCTCATGAAGAAGGTGGCCCGCAACCACGGCTTCCGCGTGCTGCTCCACGAGAAGCCCTTCGACGGCATCAACGGCTCGGGCAAGCACAACAACTGGAGCCTCTCGACCGACACGGGCGTGCTGCTGCATGCACCGGCCAAGAACGACCCGAACAATCCGGAAGCCACTGCCTTCGAGACGCTGCGCTTCGTGACGTTCATCGTCGAGACGCTGATGGCCGTCTATAAGCACAACGGGCTGCTAAAAGCCTCGATCATGAGCGCCACCAACGCCCACCGACTGGGCGGCAACGAGGCCCCGCCCGCCATCATCAGCTCGTTCCTCGGACAGTACGTGTCGGAGATGCTCGACTCCATTGAGCAGTCCTCAAACCTCAAGACTCAGAGCTCTGACCTGCAGCGCGAGATTGACATTCCGCAGATTCCCGACCTCATCGTCGACAACACCGACCGCAACCGCACGTCACCCTTCGCCTTCACCGGCAATCGCTTCGAGTTCCGTGCGCCGGGTTCGAGCATCAACTGCGCCTCGGCCATGATTGCGCTGAACGCCGCGATGGCCGAAGCCCTCACGTCGTTCAAGCAGCGCGTCGACCAGCGCATAGCCCAGATTGCCAACGACCCGCTCTTTGCTCCCGTTGCCGACGGTTCGCCCTCGGGTCACACTGCCAAGTTCCACGCCATCATCGACGTGCTGCGCGAGGATATCAAGACCTGCAAGCCCATCCGCTTCGACGGCAACGGCTACTCTGACGAGTGGGTCAGGGAGGCAGCCCGCCGTGGACTCGACGTCGAGAAGTCGTGTCCCGTCATCATCGAGCACTACCTCGACGACGCGTCGGTCAAGATGTTCGAGTCGACCAAGGTCATGACGCGCAAGGAGCTGGAGGCCCGCAACGAGGTGAAGTGGGAGATGTATGTCAAGACGGTGCAGATAGAGGCCCGCGTGCTGGGCGACCTGTCGATGAACCACATCATCCCCGTGTCGACACACTACCAGAGCCAGCTCATCAAGAACGTGCAGGGCATGAAGGACGTGTTCCCCGCCGACAAGGCCGAGCGGCTGTCGGCACGCAACATGAAGCTCATCGAGGAGATTGCCGAGCGCACCGAGCGCATTGAGCAGCTGGCCGAAGAACTGACCGAGGCCCGCCGTATTGCCAACCGCATTCAGGACATCCACCAGCGCGCCATCCAGTACCATGACACCGTCTGCCCGAAGATGGAGGATATTCGCAGCGAGATTGACAAGCTGGAGCTGATTGTCGAGGACGGCCTCTGGACGCTGCCCAAATACCGCGAACTGTTGTTTATCAGATAAAGGTAAAAAGTAAAAGGGTAAAAAAGAATGGGAAAGAAAGACATCAACGAGATACTGCAGCGCAACGTGGCCATCATGGCCGCCCACACCGAGAAGGAGGACAGCATGATGCCCGCCACGGGCGCGCCGCTGCCCTCGGTAGAGGAGGTGAAGCGCATCGTACAGCTGTCGAAGGTCATCATCTTCACCGACTACTTCCACAAGCGTCAGGCCGACGAGCAGATGCGCGCCTACGTCATCGGCGTCAACATGGAGGAGCTTTACGAGCTGCTGCGCCGGCAGATAGCCTGCGGCCTGCAGTTCTGCACGGAGTGCGGCTGCAACGTTGAGGAACAGGCCGAGGGACTCGCCCTGCGCTTCATCGACGAGCTGCCCGAAATCAAGCGTCTGCTCTACACCGACGTCCAGGCCATGTTCGACAACGACCCGGCAGCGCAGACCTACGGCGAGGTCATCTTCAGCTACCCGGTGGTGAACACGATGACCCACTACCGCATAGCCCATGCCCTGCACCGGATGCAGATTCCCATCCTGCCCCGCATCATCACCGAGCAGGCCCACTCGAAGACGGGCATCGACATCCATCCCGGCGCACAGATTGGCGAGTACTTCGCCATCGACCACGGCACGGGCGTCGTCATCGGCGAGACGTGCATCATCGGCCACCACGTCACGCTCTACCAGGGCGTCACCCTCGGTGCCAAGAGCTTCAAGTACGACGAGAACGGCAACATGCTCAACGTGCCGCGCCACCCCATCATCGAGGACCACGTCACCATCTACTCCAACGCGTCCATCCTGGGCCGCATCACCATCGGCCACCACTCCGTCATCGGCGGCAACATCTGGGTGACAAACTCCGTGCCGCCCTACTCACGCATTCAGCAGTCGAAGGCCGTTGACACGTCGTTCCAGGGAGGGTTGGGGATTTAGTGTAAAGTGGCGACTTTCGCCCAAAAGGCGGTGCCTTTTGTCCAAAACCCGGCGGGTTTTGCCGATAAACCGGCGGGTTTTGCGTAAAAGGCGCCGGTTCTTTGTGAGGTGTCGGTTCAGGTGTCGGTTCCCGCGATCAGCAATGGTCAGCGCGCCCTTTTTCCTGTTGGTTCAGCAGCTCATTTCGCTATCATGATTGTCATTTGCACTTTTTATCCTACACTTCCTACACTTCCTACACCTAAAAAAGTTCAACAGGTGTCAGAAGTGTCGGAAGTGTTGGTTGTTTCCCGTGAAAGACAATTATTCGCGCGAGGCCTTCTTGCCGAACTCCGGGTCAATCTTCAGGCAGGCGGTGACGGCGTAGGTCATGGCGCAGGCCAGCATGACGATGATGAAGAACATGCGGTAGCCGACAGACTCCTGAAGGGCACCGGCGAAGAGGCCGGGAATCATCATCGACAGGGCCATGAAGGCGGTGCAGAGGGCGTAGTGCGACGTCTTGTGCTCGCCCTGGCTATAATAAATAAGGTATAGCATGTAGGCCGAGAATCCGAAGCCGTAGCCGAACTGCTCGATGAAGACGCAGACGCTGATGGTGACCAGGCTCGAAGGCAGCAGGTAGGCCAGCAGCACGTAGACGATGTCGGGCAGCGTGATGGCCAGCACCATCGGCCATAGCCAGCGCTTCAGGCCGTCGCGGCTGGCGCAGAAACCGCCGAGTATGCCGCCGATGGTGAGTCCGATGACGCCCACCGTGCCCTGCACCAAGCCGTATTCGCCGTCGCTCAGTCCGAGGCCGCCGTTGTGGGGCGCATCGACCAGAAAGAGGGCAGAGACCTTGGCCAGCAGTCCCTCGGGCATGCGGTAGAAGAGCATGAAGCAGATGCCCGCCAGCACCTGCGGCTTCTGGAAGAAGGTGATGAGCGTCTGGCAGAACTCATTCCAGATGCCGCTGACGGTCTTCGTCTGCTTCTCGCTGTCCTCCGAGGGGCGCGGCAGTATCCAGTTGTGGTAGAGCCAGAAGGCGATGAAGAGTCCCGCCATGAGGTAGAAGACGAGGCTCCACGAGTAGCGTATGCTGCGGGTGATGACCTGCAGGGCACCGGCCAGTCCGACAAGCAGTCCCGATGAGAAGATGGTGGCTATGCGGTAGAACGTTGAGCGTATGCCCACGAAGTAGGCCTGCTCGTGCTCGTCGAGTCCCATCATGTAGAAGCCGTCGGCGGCAATGTCGTGGGTGGCGCTGGCGAAGGCCATCAGCCAGAAGAAGCAGAGCGTGCCCTGCAGCCACCACGACACGGGGATGGTGAAGGCGACGCCGCCAAGGGCAGCACCGACGAGCAGCTGCATGGTGACTATCCACCAGCGTTTGGATTTCATCATGTCGACAAAGGGACTCCACAGCGGCTTGATGACCCACGGCAGGTAGAGCCACGAGGTGTAGAGGGTGATGTCGGTGTTCGACATGCCCATCCGCTTATAGAGGATGAGCGAGATGGTCATGACTGCCACGTAGGGCACGCCTTCGGCGAAGTAGAGTGTGGGCACCCATGCCCACGGGTTTCTTTTATTCATAGTTCTTCTTGATTTCAGCGTTGCGGTAGTAATAGAGAAGTATCTCGTCGTAGGTCTTGCCCTGCTCGCCCATGACGGCGGCACCTATCTGGCAGAGTCCCACGCCGTGGCCCCAGCCGCGACCGTGGAGGATGAAGCTGGTGCCGTCGCGCTCGACGTCGAAGGCCGAGCTGTAGAGGTGGCTCTCGCTCAGCGTGCGGCGTATCTCGAGTTCCTTGCCGATGGTGAACGAGCGCTTGGAGCCGACGATGCGGAGCTTCCAAATGCGTCCGCTGCGGCCACGCTCCAGGGGTTCGAGGTCGAGGATGTCGCCGAGGTCGATCTTCAGCTTGTGGCTGACCAACTCAGTCAGTTCGCGCTGCGTGTAACGGACCGTCCAGCGGTAGAAGTCGGGCGTCTCCTGGTCGTAGTCGTTGAGCACCTGCGACAGGATATGGCGGTCGGTGGTGTCGCAGTAGGGACAGGACACCGACGTGAGGTAGGGCTTGGGCGTGTTCTCCCAGCAGTACTGGAACTCCTCCGTCCGTCCGCCGCAGCACTTCGAGAAGCGGGTGTCGCAGATTTCGCCGTCGTAGGTCAGAATCTGGCCACGCGTCTGACGGACGGCCTCGACCACCGAGGGGTTCTCGGCATTGGTAATGCCCTGATAGCGCTGGCAGTGGTCGTCGGCGCAGACGTCGAAGATGGTGTGGTCCTCGCGGTCGTACCAGCGGATGAGCTCGTCGTCCTTCTTCGTGAACGAGAAGAAGTTGTCGCCGCCCGTGCTCATGCGGCGGCGCTTCTCCATCTGTGCCAGGAGCCACGAGCGGCTGATGACGGCGTGGGCCTTGAGCAGTTCGGGCGACGACGTGGCCGACATCTCGCTCGAGATGACGCTGGTGAGGTAGCGCTCGACGGGCAGTTCGTTGATGGCCGTGATATGGTCGCTGTCGACGACCAGTCGCAGCGAGCCGTTGAAGCGCTGCGTCTGCTTGCGCTCCCAATGGAAGCCCACGCCGATGGTGACATCGTGCAGCGAGAACGAGGCATCGGCCGACTGCGGCATGAAGAGCAGCTCGTGATACTGCTGGCCGCGCCAGAGGAGGCCACCCTCGCTGAACTCCACCACCTGCTCGCCCGTGTAGGCAGCGCCCTTGGCGGTGTAGGGGGCATTGAGGTTGAAGACAATCTTCTGGCCGCTGACGATGCCGACGCTGACCGTCGGCTCCTTGGCAAGAATCGGGGAGAAGTTAGCGATGTGTGAGGGTGCCTTCAGCTTTTCTATCACATTGGCGAAGGCTTCTTCCGACAGCGCCACTTCCTTCAGAATGGCAATGGCCTGCTCGGCCGTGAGTGACTCGAAGTCAGCTTCACGCGGGGTGATGATGAGGCCCGCCATATCGATGGCACCGGGCGATACGAGCACCTCGCCGTAGCAGTCGGGGCGGTGCTTTTCGCGGGGGAACACCGCCGAGAGGTATTCGCCGTCGCGACTCCACGCCACGATGTTCATCATCGGCTCCGTCTCGTCGCTCCGGCAGGGCAGGGCCGCATACAGGCGGCGGAACAGCTGCTCACCCGACTCACGGCTGCGGCTGCGGATGACCAGAGCCGGACAGGGATAGTCGTTGATGACGGAGATGCCTTCGTCGTCGGCGAGGCAGACCACCGGCGTCAGTTCGCGTGCCATGCGCTGCCAAGAGTCCAGCAGCGGCAGCACGCCCGGGACGCCGGCCTGCAGATGGGCATGGTCGGGGGCTGAGGCGCCGCACTTCGGACCGTTGTAGAAGACCATCAGCTCGGGATAACTGCCCAGCAGCCGGTAGATCTCGCCGTACATGTCCTTGATGGCCTGCGGGCGGTGCTTCAGCGTAGGCAGGGTGAAGTGCATGGGCAGGATGGGAAACGGGTTGACCAGCAGTTCCCACTTGCCGTCGACCGTCCGCTTCAGCTGTTCGGCGGGGCGGTTCTGGGCACAGAGGAAGCAGGGTCGCTCGCTGAGGCTGCGGCTGTCGATCTTGGCTCCCGTCGAGCCGATGCGGGCGGGGTTCCATTGCAGCACGACCGTGGCAGTGCCGTCGCTGAGCTCGCGCGTCTTGACGCTGTTCAGCTCGCGGTAGCGGCGGCGCACGTCGGGCCACGTCGCAAGCTGGCGGTCGAAGAAGCGCTGCAGGGGCGACTCGGGCATGGCCAGGTCGGCCTTGCCGGCCACCATGCGCTGGCGGGCCTCAATCTCGAGCGTGCGCAGGCGATCTTTATATAGGTTGTTAGCGTTGACCTTCTCAACGGAGAGGGCAGCGTCGCTGTTGCCGCCCCAGCGGCGGCAGAGGTACAGCTCGTCGAAGATGCGCCCGATGCGATAGTGGCGCGAGAAAGCCAGACCGAGGGCATAGTCCTCGCCGTAGCTGGTATTGGGAAACTGCAGCTGGCGCAGTATTGGTGTGAAGAAGGCACGGGGCGCGCCGAGGCCGTTGATGCGCAGGGCGTTGTTGGGGCCGTTCTCGTCGGTCCACTCGCGGTGGTCGATGAGTCCGGGCGGCAGCGTGTTCAGGTCGAAGTCGCACATGCGGTAGCTGCCGATGACCATCGCTGCCTGCTGCTTGCGGAAAGCGTCGACCACCTGCTGCAGCGTCGAGGGCGACGAGTAGAGGTCGTCGGAGTCGAGCTGCACGGCGAAGCGGCCGCAGCGGGGGTCGTTGATGGCCTCGTTCCAGCAGCCGCCGATGCCGAGGTCGTGGCGGGCGGGGGTGATGACGTTCAGTTTGTTGCCATAATATGGCAACATACGGGACAGGATGGCGGTGGTGCCGTCGGTGGAGTGGTTGTCGACGACGATGACATTATATTTAAAGGTGGTCTTCTGCTCCAGGGCACTGCCGACGGCATCGGCAATGGTCTTGGCGCGGTTGAAGACGGGAATGACGACCGAGGCCTCGACCGGGAACTCCTGTTCGCCGAAGTCGGGCGTGCGGTAGTAGGAGGGGTCGATCTTGGCACCGATGGCAGCCAGGTGGGCCGTGGCGGCCTGCTCCATCTCCACCTGCACCTCGCGGTTGCGCGGATTGACGTAGTCGAACTGCTTGACGCCGGAGGCCCGCGTGTCGAGCTCCTCCTCGGTGTACAGCGGCTCGTTGAGGTGCAGCAGCTGTCCCTCACGGCTGAGGAACAGGCGCAGGGCGTAGAGGCCGGCATACTGATAGTCGGGGCTGTCGGCCTGGGCGAAGGCTTGCAGCAGCTGCATCTTGACGAGCCACAGTGAGCCGAAGTCGAAGTCGTCGCGGATAGAGCCGAGCTGGTAGTCGATGGCGGGATGGCCCCGGCGGTCGGCATAGACGAGTGCGGCTCCAGAGTCGACGGCCACGCGGAGCATGCGCTCGAGCGCGCCCTGCCCTAACGTGACGGCGGCAGGCTTGGTAAACAGCAGGACGTAGGGCGCCTGCGCGCGCGCCGCCATGCCTTTGACGGCACTTGCGGCGGCCATCCCTTCAGTCCAGAAAATATGCCTCACTGCCCTGCTTTCGCTGAGCTGCGCCACGACTGGCGCCATCGCCTCGCGGTCGAAGTCGGGGAGGAAGCAATCAATCATTTGTCTCATATTCCTAAAAATTTCTTGCAAAAATACAAATTATTTCTGTAACAGGAGAATGATTTAAGAAGTTTTTCGTAACTTTGCACGCAAATTACGATAGACAGTAATGGTCAGCGAGAAGAAAGTGCTCATTGGAATGACCTGTTCCGAACTGAAAGAAGCGGTTCGGACATTGGGTATGCCTGCCTTCACGGGTGGGCAGATTGCCCGTTGGCTCTACCTGCAGCACGTCGCCGACATCGACGAGATGACCAACATCTCGAAGCAGAACCGCGAACGGCTGAAGGAGCACTACACCGTCGGGGCCATGCCCCCACTCGACTGCCAGCGCAGCAAGGACGGCACGGTGAAGTACCTGTTTCCGACGGCGGGCGGGAAGTTTGTCGAGACGGTGTTCATCCCCGACGGCGAGCGGGGCACGCTCTGCGTGTCGTGCCAGGTGGGCTGCAAGATGAACTGCCTCTTCTGCCAGACGGGCAAGCAGGGCTGGGAAGGCGACCTCACGGCGGCCGACATCCTGAACCAGATATACTCTTTACCGGAGCGCGAGCTGCTGACCAACGTCGTCTTCATGGGACAGGGCGAGCCGATGGACAACCTCGACGCCGTGCTGCGTGCTACGGAGATACTGACAGCCGACGACGGCTACGCCTGGAGTCCCAAGCGCATCACCGTGAGCAGCGTCGGCGTAAAGAACAAGCTGAAGCGGTTTCTCGACGAGAGCCAGTGCCACGTGGCCATATCGATGCACTCGCCGCTGCACGAACAGCGCCGCCAGCTGATGCCCGCCGAGGGGCAGATGACCATCGAGGAGGTGGTCGCCCTGCTCAGGCAGTACGACTTCACCCACCAGCGCCGCTGCTCGTTCGAGTACATCTGCTTCGGTGGTCTGAACGACACGATGGTCCATGCGCGCGAAATCGTCAAACTGGTTGAGAGACTGGAGTGCCGCGTCAACCTGATACGCTTCCACCCCATTCCCGGCGTCGACCTGCCCGGAGCCGACGAGCAGCGCATGGAGCGCCTGCGCGACTACCTGACGGCGCACGGCGTCTTCACCACCATCCGCGCCAGCCGCGGCCAGGACATCTTCGCCGCCTGCGGCCTGCTCTCCACCGCCCAGAAATCCCATGATGCCCAAAATGCCCATAACCCCCAATAATACAACCCTGATATATCTATGGAACAAGAAAGAAAACCCCGCGTAGCCATTACGCACGGCGACACCAACGGTGTCGGATACGAGCTGATTTTTAAAATCTTCGACGACCCAGAGATGCTGGAGCTCTGTACGCCCATCATCTACGGCTCGCCCAAGGTGGCAACTTACCACCGCAAGGCCCTGAATATGCAGACTCAGTTCAGCATCATTAGTACCGCCAGCGATGCTAAGGAGAACCGCTTGAACCTGCTGACCACCTTCGACGAGGAAATCAAGGTGGAAATAGGCCAGCCCTCTGAGGAGGCTACCGATGCTGCACGCAAGGCCCTAAAGCGCGCCATCGTCGACGTTCAGCAGGGATTGGCCGACGTGCTGGTGATGGCTCCCGACAACCTGCCCGACTTCCTGTCGAAAGAGCCTGAGGTACTGCGCATCAGGATTGCTGAAGACCTTCGCATAGCTCTTATTACCAATCAGATGGCTATTAAGGATGTGCCCGAGGCTATCACTAAGCAGAAGATTGTTGAGAAGGGGAAAATTATGCACACCTGCCTGCGTCGCGACCTGCGTATCTCGAGTCCCCGCATTGCTGTACTCTCGCTCAATCCGCCGACAGGAAACGAGGCCGACCCGTGGGGCGAGGAGGAAAAGGAAATGATTATTCCCGCCATCGACGAACTAGCACAGATGAACATCCAGGCCTTCGGCCCGTGCTTTGCCGACACGTTCTTTGGAAATGGCTACTATACCAAGTTCGATAGTGTGATGGCCATGTACCATGATCAAGGGATGGCACCTTTGAAGACACTCGCACAAGAGGAGAGTGTCAACCTGTCAACAGGCATGCCCTTCGTGTGTACCAGTCCCGAGATTGGCGTGCAGTATGATGTGGCAGGAAAGGGCTGTGCTGACGAGGCTCCGCTTCGCCGCGCCATTTACCTGGGCATCGATGTGTTCCGCAACCGCATCAACTACGACGAGCCTTTGGGCAACCCCCTGCCGAAGCTCTACAAAGAGAAGCGCGACGACAGCGAGAAAGTTCGTTTCGCCGTGCCGAAGTTCAAGGATAAGGAGGAGACAGAGAAAGAATGAAGAGTACAGAGCTACAAGGCATCAAACAACGGTACAACATCGTGGGCAACTGTGATGCGCTGAACCACGTGCTTGACGTCGCCCTACAGGTGGCGCCGACCGACCTCAGCGTGCTCATCATCGGCGAGAGTGGCGTCGGCAAGGAGATTATCCCCCGCGTCATACACGACAATTCGCCGCGCCGCCGCGAGAAGTATTTTGCAATCAACTGCGGTGCCATCCCTGAGGGCACCATCGACTCTGAACTCTTCGGCCACGTGAAAGGCTCCTACACAGGTGCCATCAACGACTCGCCTGGCTACTTCGGCGTAGCCAACAAGGGTACGCTGTTCCTCGACGAGGTGGGCGAACTGCCGCTGGCCACCCAGGCTCGGTTGTTGCGCGTATTAGAGACGGGTGAGTATATCCCCGTCGGCGGCACGGAGACACGCAAGACTGACGTACGCATTGTGGCGGCCACTAACCTCAACATCCAGAAAGCCATCAGCGAAGGCCGCTTCCGCGAAGACCTCTTCTATCGTCTTAACTCCATCCCGCTGCAGATGCCGCCCCTCCGCGAGCGCGGCGAGGACGTGGTGCTGCTGTTCCGGCTATTTGCCATGCAGATGGCCGAGAAGTACAAGATGGATCGCGTGGTGCTGACCGAGGAGGCCAAGCAGATGCTCATGCGCTACAAGTGGCCGGGTAACGTGCGCCAGCTGAAGAACATCACCGAACAGATCTCCGTGCTCAGTAAGGACCGCCTCATCACACCCGACGTTCTCGCAAAGTTTATTCCTCAGGACCGCGAGAGCACCCAGTTGGCCACCATCCCCCGCGACGGCGGCGACCATTCGTTCGAGAACGAGCGCGAAATCCTATACAAGATTCTCTTTGAGTTGCGTGGCAACGTCAGCGACATGCGCCGTGAAATCAGTCAGCTCAAGAAGCAGATGGACGACGTTCAGACCACCTCATCCTCGCTCCAGCCCATTGGTTCCATCCAGCCCATGACGCCTATCCAGCCTGCGCTCGAGGACGCCATCGCTGAGGAATATATAGAGCCCGTGAAGGAACCTGAAAATCTTAACCTGAACGACCTCGGGCGGCAGATGCTCGAGAAGGCACTCGAGCGTAACAACGGCAACCGAAAGAAGGCCGCCCAGGAACTGGGTATCAGCGACCGTACCCTCTACCGCCGTCTCAAGCAGTTCGGACTGGCTATGATTGCCTGCCTGCTGCTCATCTCGTGCTCCGTCAGTTATAAGTTCAACCAGGCCAGTATCGACTACACAAAGACAAAGACCATTCAAATATCGGACTTCCCCATACGCTCATCCTACGTCTGGGCACCCATGGCCGGTATCTTCAACAACCAACTGAAGGACCAGTTTGCCAACCACACCAAACTGATTCAAGTGAAGCGCAACGGTGACCTGAAGATTGAGGGCGAGATAACTCGCTACGACCAGCGCAACAAGTCGGTGAGCAGCGAGGGCTACTCGGCACAGACGGAACTGTCGATTACCGTCAACGTACGCTTCACCAACAACCAGAAGCACGAAGAAGACTTCGAACGCACCTTCACGGGCCAGTCGTCGTTCAACACGACAGAGTCGCTGAGTTCTGTGCAGGAACAATTAGTGACGGAAATCATACAGAATATCTGTGACCAGATTTTCAACGCCACCGTAGCCAACTGGTAAAAGCAAGAACAGACATGGAACTAACCGAGCTGATAAGACACCCGGAACAACTTGATCGCGACACGCTCTACGAGTTGCGCTCCATGCTGGCACTCTACCCCTATTACCAGACAGCCCGCCTCCTGTTGCTCCAGAACCTCTACCTGCTGCACGACCCCTCGTTCGACGAGGAGTTGCGGCGTGCTGCCATCTACATCACCGACCGCCGCGTGCTGTTCCAGATGATTGAGGCTGCCCATTACCAACTCAGAACCCCGCAGCTGAACGTACACGCTGCAGATAATGCAGCCGAGCGCGAGAACCGCACCATCACGCTCATCGACTCCTTCCTCGACTCCATACCCAAGGAAGAAGAGAAGGCCGAGCCGGGCAAACCTAAGCGCAAGCCGACACCCGCCGATGCCGCCGTCGACTACGTGGCCTATCTGCTGGAGAGCGAGACGAGCGAAGACACTGCCGAGGAAACGCCGAGACTCATCGGCCAGAACCTTATCGATACATTCATAAATAATGACAAAGGTAAGATTGTTCTGAACGAAACACCGGAGTATACCCCCGAGGTCGAAAACGAGTCGAAAGAGGATGAAAAAGAGCCTGAAGAGGGGTACTTTACCGAAACTTTGGCCCGAATTTACATAAAACAGGGCAGATATTCGAAGGCTCTTGAAATTATTCGGCGATTAAGTTTGCAATATCCGAAAAAAAATGCTTACTTTGCAGACCAAATACGTTTCTTGGAGAAATTGATAATAAACAACAATAAAAATAACAAGTAAAAAAAATGTACACTTTATTAATTATTCTAATCGTGATTGCAGCCGTGCTGATGATCGGCATTGTGCTCATACAAGAGTCTAAGGGTGGCGGTTTGGCCTCAAACTTCTCAACCTACAACCAGATCGGCGGTGTTCGCAAGACTACCGACTTTATAGAGAAGACCACTTGGGGTTTGGCCATTGCTATGGTCGTCATCAGCGTTGCCTGTGCATACGTTGCTCCCCAGGCTACTTCCGACGGTTCTGTGATGGAGGGTATTGAGAACCCCGTTACCAACCCGAACAACCTGCCCGGCTTTGGTGCCAGTCAGCAGAAGGACGCTGCTCCCGCTCAGGAGGCTCCTGCTGCTCCTGAAAAGCCCGCACAGTAAATTTGGCGAATTTCAAATAGACGGGTTCCTGATTGGACATAAGCCTCAATCAGGAACCCGTCTTTTTGCGTCTTTGACAGATACAGCTTAGAAGTAGATGCCGACGGCGAGCGACTTGAACTCGGGACCGCGGTCCTTCTTCAGAACGCTCATGGGCGAGTACTTGCAGTAGATGCCGAGTTGCCAGACGTGGACGATGCCTAACAGATCGACGGTGAAGGGACGCTCGCCAATCTTCTTCGTGGAAATGTCTACGTCGTCGTCACCATGTTCATATTCGTTTATGACGCGGCCATGGAAGTTGTAGTTAAGCTGTGCCCCCAGCGAAAGGGCGAAGTCCTTGCTGAACCTCTGCTTGACGAGCAGGGGCATGGAAAGTGATGTCGTGTGGATTGACGAACTGAGTTCGTGCATCGTTGAAGCTGACGGAGTGACGAGCGTGACGTCGTTTACCTTGCTAAACATCTTGTCGTGGCCACTCAGGGTGTAGTTGCGCCAGTTGAATCCCATTCCGACCGAGAATGTTGTCTTCGTATTCTTCGGCGTGTAGCCATACTGCAGTATAGTCCATTGAAACTCCCAGGAACGGAACGGGGCAAAATCAACGCCGTCGGGAGTTCCAGTGGGGATGCCGACACCCAACTGGAGGTGCATCGACCAGCTTTCGTCCTCGTCCTTCGATAACTCAAGACCTTCCTTGGCATTGTCGTCATCGTCTTCAAAGAATGTCTCGGCATTGGCAGTCATTCCGACGGCCAGGAATGCCATAAATAATAGTTTCTTCATCTTTCTCGTGTTACTTGTGAATATTAATCAAACTGCTGCAAAGATACTTGTTTATCGGAAGATAGACAAGAAAAAGAAAGAAAAAAGCGGATTTTCGTTGGTTTTTGTTGCTTAAACGCAAGATTTTGTGTACTTTTGCAAGCAGAAACGAAACTTTAAGCATAGAAAAGACAATGAAGAACTTAGATTGGGGTAGTCTGTCGTTCGGCTATATGAAGACCGACTACAACGTGCGTTGCTACTATCGCGACGGCAAATGGGGCGAGATTGAGGTCTGCTCCGACGAGTATCTGAACCTGCACATGGCCGCTACCTGCCTGCACTACGGTCAGGAGGCCTTCGAGGGCCTGAAGGCCTATCGCTGCCCCGACGGCAAGGTGCGCATTTTCCGTGTCGACGAGAATGCCGCCCGCCTGCAGTCAACCTGCCGCGGCATTATGATGCCTGAGGTATCGACCGAGCTGTTCACGGAGATGGTGAAGAAGGTGGTGCGCCTGAACCAGGAGTGGATTCCCACCTACGAGAGTGGTGCCACGCTCTACATCCGTCCGTTGTTAATAGGTACGAGCGCCCAGGTGGGTGTTCATCCCGCCAAGGAGTATTGCTTCCTGATTTTCGTCACGCCCGTCGGCCCGTACTTCAAGGGCGGCTTTGCTGCTAATCCCTACGTCATCATCCGCGACTACGACCGCTCGGCCCCGCTCGGCACGGGTAAGTACAAGGTGGGTGGCAACTACGCTGCCTCGCTCTTTGCCAACAACTTGGCCCACGAGAAGGGTTACGCCTGCGAGTTCTACCTCGACGCGAAGGAGAAGAAATACATGGACGAGTGTGGTGCTGCCAATTTCTTCGGCATCAAGAACAACACCTACGTCACGCCGAAGTCGACGTCGATCCTGCCCAGTATCACCAACAAGAGTCTGATGCAGGTGGCTGAGGACCTTGGAATGAAGGTGGAGCGCCGTCCCATTCCCGAAGAGGAGCTCGAGACCTTCGAGGAGGCTGGCGCTTGCGGAACGGCTGCCGTGATTTCACCAATCAGCTATATTGATGACCTCGACACCGGCAAGCGCTACTCGTTTGGCGAGAAGCCTGGCCCGATGTCAAAGAAGCTTTTCGACACGCTGCGCGGCATTCAATACGGCGAAATTGAGGACAAGCACGGCTGGACGACCGTCGTCATCGAGTAATCAAATCTTATCAGAGTTTGCCAGTGCCTGCCACAGATTGTCGGCAGGCACTGGTGCTTCTACGGCAATCTGTTGCTTCGACACGGGATGGATGAACTCCACGCGGCGCGAGAGCAGCGAGATGGAGCCGTCGGGGTTAGAGCGCGGAGCGCCGTATTTCAGGTCTCCCTTGATGGGCATACCCACCTTGGCCAGCTGGCAGCGAATCTGGTGGTGGCGCCCTGTGAGCAGTTCCACTTCCAGCAGCATGTAGCGGTCGCCCTGCCCGATGACGCGGTAGCGCAGTTGCGCTTTCTTCGAGTGCGGCACCTCGCGGTCGTAGGCATACGACTTGTTCTGTTTTTCGTTGCGCACGAGCCAGTGGGTGAGAAGCCCTTCTTCCGCCGCATCCCTGGTCTGAACTATTGCCCAATACGTCTTATGCACCTCGCCCTCGGCAAACATCTTGTTCAGCCGCGCCAGCGCCTTCGACGTGCGTGCGAAGACCACCAGTCCAGCAACGGGACGGTCCAGACGGTGGCAGACACCGAGGAACACCTCACCCGGCTTCTGGTACTTCTCCTTGATATACTGCTTCACCAGTTCTGACAGCGGCGTGTCGCCTGTCTTATCGCCCTGCACAATCTCGCCGCTCTCCTTCGCGACGATAATGATGTGGTTGTCCTCGTAGACTACTTTCATACGTTTTCTTTTAGTTTTCGCTGCAAAGTTACGATTTTTTCTCGACATCCCATTACCTTTCCTGCTCAAATCATTATTTACCCGCCAGTAAACTCTCCTTTACCCGCCAGCAAACTCCCCTTTACCCGCCAGCAAACTCTCCTTTACCCGCCAGCAAACTCCCCTTTACCCGGCACCAAACTCCCCTTTACCCGCCGGGTAAAAATCTGAACCGCATTTGTACTTCAAATCTTTCGGAAACTGTTTTAGGGAAATCCCCACCTACGATTAGGGCTTTTCTCTTTGATGTTCATAGAGAATGCCCTATCTTTGCATCATCAAAACAATAACTCAAAAAAGAATACGATTATGAGACAGACAGCATTTTTACTCAAGTCACTCGTAGTGGTGGCCATGATGGGGTGGGCGGCGTTAAGCCACGCCCAGGGTTATGAAGTCGAGCGCAGTCGCGTTTATTTCGGCGGTGAGATCCTGATGGAGGCCGACGCCCGCAGCTTTGTCGATTTGGGCTGCGGCTATGCCAAGGACCGTTTTAATGTGTATATGGATGGTCGGGTGCTCGAGAATGTCGACCCGTCGTCGTTCCGTCTGAAGGCGCGTTCCAACTGGCGCCGTACTGGTCACGGCTCGGTTGACGAGTCCGTCGGCTCGCGCAGGGGCTATTACAAGACGCAGATGAACGTCTACTATGGCGACAAGAAGATAGATGCCATGCCCACCTCGTTTGTCGACCTGGGCGGCGGTTACGCTAAGGATGCCTTCAACGTCTATTATTTCGGCGAGAAGCTGAAAGGCTGTATGGCCTCGTCGTTCCAGCTGTTGGAGGGCGGTTACGCCAAGGACTCTTTCAGCGCCTACTATCACGGCAAGAAGGTGGAAGGCGCTTTTGCCTCGACGTTCAGGTATACTGGCGACGGTTATGCCGAAGACACCTTCAACGCCTATTACAAGGGCAAGCAGTTGAAGTGAATAGGGCAAAGCCGGAAAGAAACTGCACTTCCTGCACTGAGCCTCATTATCAGCAGGTTAGGACTGCCTTAACCTGCACTGTAGCTACACTTGAACCTGCACTTGATAAAAGGCGGCGGGTTTCGACAAAAAAGCGGCGGGTTTTGGGCAAAAGGCGGCGGGTTATAAACGTTTCCACGGCGTGGAACAAATGTTCCAGGCCGTGGGAACGCTCTTTTGGCGGCGGCAAACCGCAGGGCTTGAAGCCCTATTCAATTCAGGTGCAGGTTCAAGTGCAGGTTCTGAGCGAGGACAAGGTTCTCAACAGGATGAATTCCAGTTTGTTAAGCATCAAGTGCAGGAAGTGCAGGTTGTCTCTGTCTATACCATACCATGAGTACGTCATGTCACGAGCATAGTTAGGCATTATTACTGAACTGTGCAAATAATTGCGGGGGAAAATGGGGAAATGGGAAAAAAAAGCGTACCTTTGCAGCTTGATTGCAAAAGGATGAGTATGGAGAGACTGTGGAACAGGAACTACTGTAAGGTGATGGTGGCGAACTTTGCGCTGTTCTTTGCCTTCTACGTGCTGACGCCGCTGCTGCCGCTCTACCTGAGCGAACACTTCGGGGCGACGAAGGACGTAATCGGGCTGGTGCTGTCGGGGTATACGGTGACGGCGCTGGTGATGAGGCCGTTCAGTGGATTTCTGGTCGACTCGTTCCCGCGCAAGACGGTGCTGATGGTGAGTTTCGTGGCGTTCTCTATTTTCTTTGCGGGCTATCTGGCGGCATCGACGCTGCTGCTGTTTACTATTGTGAGGACGCTGCACGGTGGGCCGTTCGGGGCGCTGACGGTGGCTAACTCGACGGTGGCCATCGATGTGCTGCCGTCGAGCCGCCGCACTGAGGGCATCGGCTACTACGGGCTGTCGAACAACCTGGCTATGGCCATTGCGCCGACCGTGGGCATCTTTGTCTATAAGTACACGCAGAGTTTTGAGCTGTTGTTCTGGATAGCTTTGATGGTGGCTGTTGCGGGAATGACAGTGGATGGAACGGTTAAAAGTGAAAAGATAAAAGTGAAAAGTGAAAAGTTGACTTGTTCACTTTCCTGGGACCGCTTCTTCCTCGTCCGCGGCTGGCTGTTGGGTGTTAACATGGTGGCGTTCGGGTTCTGCTTCGGTGTGTTGTCGAACTATCTGGCCATATACGGCAAGGAGGTGATGGGCATTACGGGTGGCACGGGGACTTACTTCATGCTCTGCTCGGTGGGGCTGATTCTGTCGCGGCTGCAGGGGGGACGGGCGCTCAGGCAGGGTAGGGTGACGCACAACGCCGGGGAGGGCATGGTCATCTCGCTCGTCGGCTATACCTTATTTATATTAGTGCCGAATATGGTGGGCTACTACGCATCGGCGCTGCTGATCGGGCTGGGCAACGGACATATGTGGCCGGCGTTCCAGAACATGACTATCAGCGTGGCGCCTAATAGTCAGCGGGGCACGGCGAACTCGACCATCCTCGTGTCGTGGGACGTGGGCATGGGACTCGGCATCCTCGTGGGCGGCGTCATCAGCGAGCTGGCGGGCTACTCGGCTGCCTTCTGGACGGTGGCTGCCGTGAACGCCACGGGTGTCGCCCTGTTCTTCCTGCGGACGCGCCGCTTCTTCTTAGAGCGAAACCTGAACGAGGGCGTGAGGTGAACTTATTTCTTGTAGCTCAGTGCGGCACCGATGGCGGTGCAGTATTGAGAGTACTTCGGTATGTGGTAGTGGATGTTGTAGAGCTTCTCTAACGGCGGGAAGACCTCCTTGCACTGTGGCAGGAGCGTGAGGTTGCCAATGAGCACGAAGTCGCGTATGCCGGAGCCGCGGCTTGAGAGCCAGGCGGCGGAACCGATGGTCTGGAGCACCATTGAGATGATGCCGAGGGCGATGTCCTCCTTCGAGGCGTCGCTCTGAGCCTTGGCCAGGATGCTGGCGGTGGCCTCCATGGGGAGTCCGGGGAGCGGTTCGGCAGAGATGTCGCCGATGCGGAGGTTCATGTGGCTGATGTCGCCCTGCATAGCCATTGCCGAGACGGCCTTGATGTCGCTGGTGTTGAGCAGCAGGCGCGACAGTCCGGCCAGCGTGCCGCCTCCGATGCCGATGCCGCCGATGTGGCGCATCTCGTCGCCGTCGCACTGCACGAAGCTGGTGCCCGTGCCCATTGAGACGACGATGGTGTGGTCGAGCTTCGACTCATAGCGGGCGCCGAGGCCGTCGGCCTCGAACTCCTCCACCTTTCGTGTCGGCAGTCCATAGAGGTCGCCCTTGATGTAGGCCGAGCCTACACCCGTGAGCATCACCTGCTCGACGTCCTGCAGCTGTATGTCGTTGTCGTGCAAGTACTTGCCGAATGCGCCGTAGAGCGATGTGATGGGGTCGGCGGCGGTGATGCGTGTGGGCGAAGTGACCCGTCCGTCCTTCAGTCCCACAATCTTCGTGGTGGATATGCCCACGTCAATTCCAATGATGATTCCCATGATTATTTACAATTTACGATTTTCTATTTTCGATTTATTTGTTTTCGATTTATTTGTTGATTCTCAGTACGGGGGCGATTTTGTTGCAGGGCTTTGGCAGCTGGACCTCCAGTCCCTGGGCGGTCTGGCGGGTTTTCAGTTTGCCGTAGCCTAAAAGGGTGACATTGCTAATGCCTTTTTTGAAGTCTGCGTTGTTCTTGGCCAGTGACCTGATGATGAGCTTGCCGTCCTGAGGCCAGCTCATAGCCGTCACGTAGAGGTACTTCTTGGTCTGGTTGAAGCGGATGTCGCGGTAGTCCATATTGGAGAACTGGCCGTCGTTGAAGCCCTGGTTGTTGATCTTGATGTCCTTCTCGGCCACGGGCCCCTCGCCGAACTTCACCCAGGGCCGTGTGCCGAAGATGCTCTCGCCGTTGACTGACATCCACGCTTCGAGGTCGTCGAGGAACCGGGCCTCCTTATCGTCGTAGGTGCCGTCGGCGCGGAGGGGGATGCTGAGCAGCAGGTTGCCGTTCTTCGAGACGATGTCAACCAGCTGTTTGACCACCGCCTCGGCCGTCTTGTAGCGGTTCTGCTCGTAGATGCTCGTATTGTAGTGCCAGCCGCCAATGCAGTTGCACGTCTGCCACGGCTCGTCGATAATCTCGTTGGGGGCGCCTCGCTCCACGTCCCATGTCAGGGCGCGGCGCTGGTCGTCGTTCAGAATCTTGCCGAAGACGACGCTTCGGGGGTTCTTATTATAAAGGTGAGTGACAATCTTGAGGCCGCAATCGCTCAGCGGGTAGAAAGGCAGCACGGTGACGTCGAAGTAGATGAGGTCGGGCTGGTAGCGGTTGATGGCATCGAGCGTGCGGTTGTAGAAATTGTCGACGAACTCCTGCGACGGCGGACAGGCCCCGTGGCTCCAGTCCCACTGGCCGTGTATGGCGCCGTTATCCCACGAACCCTTGCTCATGGGGTGGCGCTGCTGGTAGAGCTGCTGCGGGTCGTAGCCTTCCCACCACTTGCCCTTGCCGTCCTCCTTGGTCAGGTTGCCGTCGTAGTAGACGCCGGCCTTCTCGCCCTCAAGGTCGTAGCGCTGCGATGGCTCATACCACGTCCAGGCGTGATCGGCGTGGAACGAGATACCCAACGGCAGTCCCGCCTTCTTGGCGGCGCGTGCCCACTCGTCGAGGATGTCACGCTTCGGACCGATGTTCTTCGAGTTCCACGGCTGGTACTTCGAGTCCCAGAGGTCGTAGTTGTCGTGGTGGTTGCCGAGCACGAAGAAGTACTTTGCTCCGCAGCGTTTGTAACGCTCGACGAGCTTCTCCGGGTCCCAGTTCTCAGCCTTGAACAGCGGCAGCACGTCCTTGAAACCGAACTCCGACGGGTGGCCGTAGTTCTTGACGTGGTACTTATACTCGTTGGTGCCCTCCATATACAAGGAGCGGGCCATCCAGTCGCCCGAGCCCTCGACGCACTGCGGCCCCCAGTGGGCCCAGATGCCGAACTTCGCATCGCGGAACCACTCCGGCGTCTGGTGAGTCTCGAGCGACTCCCATGTCGGTTTGTACCGTCCCGTCTGCATCTGCTCGTCGGCTTCGCTGACCGGAATCCTGTATCTCTGTTGTGCCGTGGCGGCAGCTATGGTGCAGCCAAGGATTAGGGTAAAAAGGACTTTCTTCATAAGAATAGTAATAATCGGTTGCAAAGTTACGGAAAAAAAACGAATAAAGCGACAGAAGCTAAATAAAAAAAGCGATTTTCGAAAAGCCGAAAGGAAAAAACTTTGTACCTTTGCAACCAAAAAATAACAAAACCATAAAACGATGAAAGCAAAACTCATTGAGAAGAAGTACCTGTTGACGTTCATTCTCGTCACGTCGCTGTTTGCCCTGTGGGGCTTCGCCAACGACATTACTAACCCGATGGTGGCCGCCTTCCAGACCCTGATGGAGCTGACGGCCGCCAAGGCATCGATGGTGCAGTTCGCCTTCTACGGCGGCTATGCCACGATGGCCATACCGGCAGCACTATTCATACGCCGCTACAGCTACAAGAGCGGCATTCTGTTAGGACTGGGACTCTACGCCGTCGGCGCCTTCCTGTTCATACCCGCTGCCGCGAACGAGAGCTTCGCGTTCTTCTGCGTGTCGCTCTACATCCTGACGTTTGGACTGGCATTTCTCGAGACCACGGCCAATCCCTTCATCCTGTCGCTGGGAGCCAAGGAGACCAGTACGCGGCGTCTGAACCTGGCGCAGGCCTTCAACCCGATGGGCTCGCTCTGCGGCATGAGCGTGGCTTCGCTCATCGTGCTGCCGCAGCTCATCAGCGACCGCCGCGACGCTGCCGGACAGATTATCTTCGGAGCACTCTCGGAGGCTGAGAAGGCCGACATCCGCGTTCACGACCTGGCCGTCATCCGCAACCCCTACGTGGCCATCGGACTGGTTGTCGTGGCCGTGTTCATCATCATTGCCCTGACCAAGATGCCCAAGACGCAGAGCGAGGAGCAGAAGGCCCAGGGCCACACGCACACCACCAGTCAGACGCTGAGCAACCTGTGGCACAACACCATCTACCGCGAGGGCGTGCTTGCACAGATGTTCTACGTGGCCGCACAGATTATGACCTGGACGTTCATCATCCAGTATGCCGACAACTTAGGCATCAACAAGGCCACAGCCCAGATGTATAACATCGTGGCCATGTCGCTCTTCCTCTGCAGTCGCTTCATCTCGACGTTCCTGATGAAGTACGTCAACTCGCGCCGCCTGCTGGCCATCTTCGGCTGTGGCGCTGCCGTCTGCTCGTTGGGCGCCATCTGCTTCGTGGGCATGTTCGGACTCTACTGTCTGGTAGGCATCAGCTTCTTCATGTCGCTGATGTTCCCCACCATCTACGGTATTGCCCTTGAGGACGTCGACTCACAGGATACCACCCTCGGTGCAGCCTTCCTCGTGATGGCCATCGTCGGCGGTGCGCTGATGCCACCGCTGCAGGGCCTGATCATCGACCAGCACACCATCATGGGCCACCCCGCCGTCAACGTGTCGTTCGTGCTGCCGCTGGTCTGCTTCCTCCTTATCATTGCCTACGGCTACCGCTCGTATGTAAAAATCGAAAATTGTAAATCGTAAATCGTAAATATAATGTTGCGCTACACAGAACTTGGAAAGACGGGAATGAAGATTTCCCACCTGAGCTTCGGTGCCTCGTCGTTGGGCAGCGTGTTCAGGGAGACAAACGAGAAAGAAAGCTTCGAGGCCGTGGAGGCGGCCATCGAGGGTGGTATTAACTTTATCGACGTCAGTCCCTACTACGGCCACTACAAGGCCGAGACGGTATTGGGCAAGGCGTTGAGGAATATTCCGCGCGACAAGTACTACCTGAGCACCAAGGTGGGCCGCTACGGCAAGGACGGCGTGAACACGTGGGACTACTCGTCCAAGCGCGTCACCGACAGCGTCTACGAGAGTATGGAGCGATTGGGCATCGACTTTATCGACCTAATTAACGTCCACGACATTGAGTTTCAGGCAGCCCTGCCCGGCGGACTCCAAAAGGTTGTCGACGAGACGCTGCCCGCACTGGTGGAACTGCGCGAAAAGGGCGTGGTGGGCCACGTGGGTATCACCGACCTGCAGCTTGAGAACCTGAAGTGGGTGATTGAGCACTGTGAAAAAGGTGTCGTTGAGAGCGTTCTGAACTTCTGCCACTATACGCTGAACGACGATGCCCTGACCGACTATCTGGACTTCTTCGAGGCAAACGGCATTGGCGTGGTCAACGCCTCGCCGCTGTCGATGGGCCTGCTCAGTCAGCGCGGCGTGCCAGCCTGGCATCCGGCTCCGAAGCCATTGGTGGAGGCCTGTCAGCGGGCTGCCGCCTTATGCAGCGAGAAGGGCTACCCGATTGAGCAGCTTGCCGTACAGTATTCGGTCAGCAATCCGCGCATTGCCTCGACGCTCTTCTCGTCGGCTAATCCCGACAACGTGCGCCGCAACATTGCGTGGGCCAGCGAGGAGCCGGACTGGACCCTGGTGGCCGAAGTCAAGGAAATCATCGGTAATCAGCAGCGTGTGACATGGGCAAACTCATAATCGACGCACACAGCCACCTGTGGCTGCGCCAGGACACGACGGTTGACGGCAAGCGGATACTTTCGCTAAAGAACGGCCGCAGTATCTTCATGGACGAAGAGGTGCAGATGCTGCCGCCATTTATGATTGACGGCCGGAACACTGCCGAGGTGTTCCTGTCGAACATGAACTACGCCCAGGTGGCGGCAGCCGTTGTCGTTCAGGAGGTGATTGACGGTTGTCAGAACGACTACTTGGCTGAGGTGCAGCGGCAATATCCCGACCGCTTTCTGTGTATGGGCATGGCGTGGAATGTCGCCGAGGCGCAGGCAGTCATCGACGCTGGTCTGCGCGGCATCGCCTTCCCCGGCCATCGTATGCACGAGCCGTTGCAGACGCTGATGCCCGTGTTCAAACTGATGGAGCAGCACGATATGGTGCTCTCGATGTGCTTGGGCGACGACGAAGCGCAGATAGCCCAGATGGGTGAGGTCATCGAGGAGTGCCCACGGCTGCGCGTAGCCATTGGCCACTTCGGCATGCCGACGACAGCCTCGTTCCGCAGTCAGGTGCTTTTGGCTCGGAAAGGTGAGAACGTGATGATAGAGTCGGGCGGCATTACCTGGCTTTATAACCCTGAGTTCTATCCGTTCCCCACGGCTATCCGCCGTATACGCGAGGCTGCCGAGTGGGTGGGTATGGACTGTCTGATGTGGGGCTCGGACTATCCGCGCACCATCACCGCCATCACCTACCGTATGTCCTACGACTTCGTCGAGAAGTCTGCGGAACTGACTGCCGATGAGAAGGCGCAGTTCCTTGGCGGCAATGCCCAGCGCTTCTACGGTTTCAAGAATCTTCCAGAACTACCTTATATAAAAAATATGTCAGAATGAAAGCAATACAGATTACACACAGCCAAGAACTGAATGTCATTGAAATGGATATGCCCCAGGCTCCCGGCCAGGGCGAAGTGCTGCTGAAGCTCCAATACGTAGGCTTCTGCGGCTCGGACATCAACACCTTTATGGGCCGCAACACGATGGCCCTGAATCCCGTCATCCCCGGCCATGAGGTGGGTGCCGTCATCGAGGCGGTGGGCGCCGGTGTGCCTGAGAACCTGAAGCCGGGAATGGTGGTCACCTGCAATCCCTATACCAACTGCGGCAAGTGCGCCTCGTGCCGCAACCAGCGCGTCAATGCCTGTGAACACAACGAGACGCTCGGCGTGCAGCGCAACGGTGCCATGAAGGAGTACATCGTGCTGCCCTGGGAGAAAATCATTCTTGCCGGCAGTCTCACGCCAAAGGTGACGGCCCTCGTCGAGCCGATGAGCGTGGGCTTCCACGCCGTCAGCCGTGCGCAGGTGACCGACATCGACGTGGTGATGGTCATTGGCTGCGGCATGGTGGGCATGGGTGCCATCGTGCGCTCTGCCCTGCGCGGTGCCACCGTCATTGCCGCCGACATCGACGACGAGAAGCTGGCCCTGGCCAAGAAGATGGGCGCTGCCTATGCCGTCAACACGAAGACCGAGGACGTTCACCAGCGGCTGCAGGAGATAACCGGCGGCTTCGGTCCCGACGTGGTCATCGAGGCCGTGGGCAGTGTGCCTACCTATCAGATGGCCGTCAACGAGGTGGCCTTTACCGGTCGTGTGGCCTGCATCGGCTATGCGAAGTCAGAGGTGTCGCTGCAGACAAAGTATTTCGTGCAGAAGGAGCTCGACATCCGTGGTTCGCGCAATGCCATGCCCTCGGACTTCCGTGCCGTTATCCGTTATCTGGAGCTTGGCACTTGTCCTGTCGACGACCTGATTACCCGCGTCGTCAAGCCTGAGGAGGCTCTTGACACCATGCGCTGGTGGAGCGAGAATCCGGGCCGCGTGTTCCGAATCCTTGTGGCGTTCGAATAACGAAATGTAAGCGAAGAACGAAAATTTCCTGCAAATTATTTGTGGGAATGGAGAAAAAGTGTTACTTTTGCACCCGAAACTAAAAAAGAGAAGACAAATGTTGAATCACTACGCATACTTTTACGGCTATTACTTTTACTTTGCAAGTACTTGTGAAGCGGTAAGTCGCGTATAGGTTTCAACGAATGAAAAAGATACAAAGTCCCGCTTCACATACCAGTGAAAGCGGGATTTTTAATACAACAACGAGATGAAGAGAATAGCCATTCAAGGACTGACGGGGTCGTTTCACGACATTGCAGCACACCTCTACTACGAGGGCGAGCAGATACAGCTCATCTGCTGCTCAACGTTCGAGCAGGTATTTGCTTCCATGAAGCAGGACCCGACGGCCATCGGCATGCTGGCCATCGAGAACACCATTGCCGGCAGTCTGCTGCATAACTACGAACTGCTGCGCGACTCGGGTACCACCATCGTCGGCGAACACAAGCTGCACATTACCCACTGCATCTGCTGCTTGCCCGACGACGACTGGAGCACTATTCAGGAGGTACACTCCCATCCTGTGGCTCTGATGCAGTGCCGCCAGTTTCTGGCCCAGCACCCGCAGCTGAAGAATGTCGAAGCCGAGGATACGGCAGGTTCGGCGAAGATGATAGCCGAAGGCGGGCACCGGGGCTGGGCAGCCATCTGCCACGCAGAGGCCGCACGGCTCTACGGGCTGAAGGTGCTCGAGGACCACATCGAGGACAACAAGCACAACTTCACACGCTTCCTCGTGGTCTCGAACCCCAACAAGGCCGACATGCTGCGCCCGCTGACCGAGGCCAACAAGTCGAGCATCGTCTTCTCGCTGCCCCACGAGCAGGGCTCGCTGGCACATGTGCTGGCAATCCTGTCGTTCTACCACATCAACCTGACGAAGATACAGTCGCTGCCCATCATCGGCCGCGAGTGGGAGTACCTCTTCTATGTCGACGTGATGTACGACGACCTGACGCGCTACCGCCAGTCGATAGACGCTATTATTCCACTGACCAAGGACTTAAAGATATTAGGAGAATACAAAGATGGCAAACAGACCAATTGAACCCGCTGAGCGATTGTCGCTCGTCAGCGAATACTATTTCAGCCGCAAGCTGAAGGAAGTGGTACAGCTCAATGCCGAGGGCAAGGACATTATCAGTCTGGCCATTGGCAGTCCCGACATGCCGCCCTCGCCGCAGACGATTGAAAAGTTGTGTGAGGTGGCCCACGACCCAACAGCCCACGGCTACCAGCCCACGATGGGTACGCCCGAGCTGCGCACGGCGATGGCCGGATTCTACAAGCGCTGGTACGACGTCGACCTCGACCCTAAGACCGAGGTCCTGCCGCTCATCGGCTCGAAGGAGGGCATCCTCCACGTCACGCTGGCCTTTGTCAATCCCGGCGACGAGGTGCTGGTGCCTAATCCCGGCTATCCCACTTACACGTCGCTCTCGAAGATTCTCGGTGCGAAGATCGTGAACTACAACCTGCGCGAGGACAACGGCTGGCAGCCCGACTTCGACGAACTGGAGCTGATGGACCTCTCGCGTGTGAAACTGATGTGGACCAACTATCCCAACATGCCGACAGGTGGCCGCGCCCGCCGCGAGACCTACGAGCGTTTGGTGAGCTTCGCACGTGAGCACGGTATCGTCGTGGTCAACGACAATCCCTACTCGTTCATCCTCAGCGAGGAGCACCTGAGCATCCTCCAGGTACCTGGTGCCAAGGACTGCTGCATCGAGTTCAACTCGATGTCGAAGAGCCACAACATGCCCGGCTGGCGTGTCGGTCTCTGTGCCTCGAATGCCCAGTTCATCCAGTGGATTCTGAAAGTGCAGTCGAACATCGAGAGCGGCACCTTCCGCGGCATACAGCTTGCCGCTGCCGAGGCTTACCGCAACAGCGACGAGTGGCATCGTGAGTTCAACATCGAGACTTACGCCCGCCGCCGCCAGTATGCCGAGCAGATTATGGACGTGCTGGGCTGCAAATACGACCCGCAGCAGGTGGGCATGTTCCTTTGGGGCCGCATCCCTGACAGCATCCAAAACGTCGAGGACCTGACGGAGCGCGTGCTCCACAAGGCCCGTGTCTTCATCACCCCCGGCTTCATCTTCGGCTCCAACGGCGAACGCTACATCCGCATCTCGCTGTGTGCCAAGGAAGAGAAGATACAAGAAGCATTAGAACGGATAAAGAAGACCCTCCCCCCGCCCTCCCTGTGAGGGAGGGAGTGGTTACTTCTTACGGCAGAAAAATCATAAATTAAAATAATACAGTAGAATACTCCCCGACAAACATTCTACTCCCCTCCATATAGGGAGGGGCCGGGGGGAGGGTCCTTATGGAATTAGATTTACAGCCATTGAATTTACCGAGTGACAACGAACGCCCCTTCGTGATTGCTGGGCCATGCAGTGCCGAGACCGAGGAGCAAGTGATGGAAACCGCACGTGAGCTGGCCATGAAGGGCTGCCACAACTTCCGCGCCGGTGTGTGGAAGCCGCGCACCAAGCCCGGTGGCTTCGAAGGCCACGGAGAGCCCGCCCTGGTGTGGCTCAAGCAGGTGAAGGACGAGACGAAGATGCTCGTCGCTACCGAGGTGGCCACGCCCGAGCACGTGGAGCTGGCCCTGAAGTACGACATCGATATCCTCTGGGTGGGCGCCCGCACGTCGGCCAACCCCTTTGCCATGCAGGCTCTGGCCGACGCACTGAAGGGCGTCGACGTGCCCGTCTTCGTGAAGAACCCCGTCAACCCCGATATCGAGCTGTGGATTGGTGCCCTTGAGCGCATCAACCAGGCCGGCGTCAAGCGGATGGCAGCCATCCACCGCGGTTTCTCCAGCTACGAGCAGAAAATCTACCGCAATGCCCCGATGTGGCAGATTCCCATCGAGCTGCACCGCCGCATACCCGAACTGCCCATCATCAGCGATCCCAGCCACATAGGTGGCCGTCGCGAGCTGATTGCCCCGCTCTGCCAGCAGGCTATGGACCTGGGCTTCGACGGTCTCATCGTCGAGAGCCACTGCGACCCCGACAAGGCGTGGAGCGATGCCAAGCAGCAGGTGACGCCCGAGGTGCTCGACTACATCCTCTCGCTGCTCATCATCCGCGACGAGCACACCACCACCGAGGGACTGACCAGTCTGCGCAAGCAGATTGACGAGCTCGACAATCAGATTATGGACATCCTGGCCAAGCGTATGCGTGTCTGCCGCGAGATCGGCCACTACAAGAAGGAGCACAACATGACCGTGCTGCAGGCCTCGCGCTACAACGAGATCCTGTCGAAGCGCGGTGTGCAGGGCTCGCTCTGCGGCATGGGCCCCGACTTCGTCGCCAAGGTCTTCGAGAGCATCCACGAGGAGAGTGTGCGTCAGCAGATAGAGATTATCAACAAATAAATGACCCACCCCCGGCCCCTCCCTGTGAGGGAGGGGAGTGGTCACCTCTTAAACGTATAATTAGCAAGTAGAATACCCCCGACAAACATTCTACTCCCCTCCCTGAGGGAGGGGGCGGGGGAGAGTCTTCTTTATGAAAATATTAGTCATGGGCGCAGGCAAGATGGGAAGCTTCTTCATCGACCTGCTGAGTTTCGACCACGAGGTCGCCGTCTTCGAGCGCGACCCGAAGCGCATGCGGTTCACCTACAACTGCCAGCGCTTCACCACCTACGAGGAGATTGAGGCGTTCAGCCCCGAACTGCTCATCAACGCCGTCACGCTGAAGTACACCATTCCTGTGTTCAAGGAGGTGATTCCCCACCTGCCGAAGGAGTGCATCATAAGCGACATCGCTTCGGTGAAGACCGACCTGAAGGAGTTCTACGAGCAGGCGGGCATGCGCTACGTCTCCACTCACCCGATGTTCGGTCCCACCTTCGCCAATCTGCAGCAACTCTCCGAGGAGAATGCCATCATCATCAGCGAGGGCGACTACATGGGCCGCATCTTCTTCAAGGACCTCTACCAGCGGCTGGGCCTGAACATCTACGAGTACACCTTCGAGGAGCACGACCGCACGGTGGCTTACTCGCTGTCTATTCCCTTCGTCTCGACCTTCGTCTTTGCCGCCGTCATGAAGCATCAGGACGCGCCGGGAACGACCTTCAAGCGCCACATGAAGATTGCCAAGGGCGTGCTCAACGAGGACGACTACCTGCTCCAGGAAATCCTGTTCAACCCCTACACCCACGACCAGGTAGCGCAGATTCGCACCGAGCTGAAGGAACTTCTCGAGATTATCGACAACAAGGATGCCGACGGCATGAAGGGATATCTCACGAAGATTCGCAACAACGTCAAGCGCGACATTGAAATAAAATTGAAGAATTAAAAGATTGAAAGATTGAAATAAAGCGTCCTATGAACTTCAATTCTTCAATTCTTTAATCTTTCAATTCTATGAGATACCATTTTGTGGCCTTCATAGTGGTGGCCATCTGGGGCAGCACCTTTGTGTTTACGAAGATGCTGCTCCAGAGCGGGCTGTCGCCGGCGCAGATTTTCACACTGCGCTTCATCATCGCCTATACGTTGCTGCTGGGCTACGAACTCTGCACTTCCCGTTTTTCACTTTTCTCTTCTACTTGGCGTGACGAGCTGCTGATGGTGGGGCTCGGCCTGACTGGCGGCTCGCTCTATTTCCTGACCGAGAACGCCGCCATGCTCTTCACCACGGCCACCAACACATCGCTCATCGTCTGTTCCTGTCCGCTCTTCGCGATGTTCTTTTTTGCCTTGTTCTATCGGCATAGCGAGCCTATCAGTCGCATGCAGGCAGCAGGCTCCTTGATAGCCTGCTTAGGCATGGCCGTCGTCGTGCTCAACGGTCATTTCGTGCTCCACCTCTCGCCCCTCGGCGATCTGCTGGCTTTCGGCGCCTGCCTCTGCTGGGCCGTCTACTCGCTGCTGATGAAATCGGCTGCCAATAAGTATTCCACCACCTTCATCACCCGCAAGGTGTTCATCTACGGTCTCGTCACCATCATTCCTTATTATATTTGTTTCCCTGACGAGGCCAGCCCTTCCATTTTCCAGTTCTTTAATTATTCCATTCTCCTCAACCTGCTCTTCCTGGGCGTTGTCGCCTCCATGCTCTGCTTCCTCCTCTGGAACTGGGTCATCGGCAAGCTCGGTGCCGTCGTCGCCACCAACTGGGTCTACTTCAACCCCATCACCACCATCCTCTTCGCCTGGTGGCTGCTTAATGAGCAGATTACCGTCTGGTTTCTCCTCGGTTCCGCCTTGATACTTTTAGGCATGTATTTGGCCGACCGGAAAAAATAGCGGAGAAACCAACATCCAACATCCAACATTTTACTATTTTATCGCAGATAGCAGCAAATGGGTAAATTATATATATATAATTTAAACTTCTGTCCTTCCAACTTGAAAACACAAAAACGTTAGATGTTGGATGTTGGATGTAATTGGATGTAAAATGTAAAATGAAATTGTTGGATGTTGGATGTTGGATTCTCCGGGAAGCCGTCAGTCCCTCTTTGAGCAGGAAAAGGCGCCGGGAGTTTGGTTCTGTTAAACGCGGCGTTTGCTCGGAGTAAACGCGGCGTTTACTGCCGGTAGATTGTGAGGGTAGAGGGCGCAAAGGGTAAGGTTTCGGCATTTTTTTGGAAATTCTTTGTGATTTATTTGCAATCTTCCCAAATAATTGCTACCTTTGCGGTCAAGTCTAGTATTAACTAATTCATAACAAGAGAAACTATGGGTATCATTATTTCGCTCCTTCTTGGATGTTTGGCTGGCTTCTGTGCTGGCAAGTTAATGAAAGGTGGTGGCTTCGGCATCATCATGAATATTGTGCTTGGTCTGCTGGGCGGTGCCGTCGGCGGCTGGCTTTTACCGTTGCTCGGTGTGGAGTGGGGCGGTCTTCTGGGACAGCTTGCCACAGCCATCATCGGTGCTGTCATCATTCTCTGGGTTGCATCATTCTTCAAAAAATAAGCTGAGAGATTGGCAGTAGGTAAGTGGATAGGTGGATTCCTGGGATGGATGGCCGGAGGCCCGTTGGGCGCGCTGGCCGGCTATCTGCTGGGATCGCTGTTCGACTCGGCCTTTAGCTTATCCGGCACGCTTGGCAACTCCGGGCAGTACGGCTCCGGGCGCGACAGCGACTTCCGGGCTTACGAAGAGATGTACCGGCAGGCCTACCAGCGGCAGCAGGCACAGGGCAACCGCAACAGTTTCCTGTTCGCCCTGTTGGTGCTGGCGTCGTACATCATCAAGGCCGACGGCAAGGCCATGCACTCGGAGATGGAGATGGTGCGGCAGATGCTGCGCCAGAACTTCGGTCCCGATGCCGTCGGTCAGGGCAATGAGATACTGACCAAGCTCTTCGACGAGCAGAAGCGACAGGGCTGGAACGGTTTCAAGCAGACCGTCCGCGACTGCTGCGGGCAGATAAACCGCAATATGGACTACTCGCAGCGCCTGCAGCTGCTGAACTTCCTCGTGATGGTGGCCCAGGCCGACGGCTCGGTGCCCGATAGCGAGATTTACGCGCTGAAGGAGTGTGCCCAGTGGCTTGGCATGTCGCCGACGGAGGTCGACTCGATGCTCCACCTTGAAGGCAACACCCTTGAGGATGCCTACAAGGTGCTCGGCGTCAGTCCTAACGCTACGGATGCTGAGGTGAAAAAGGCCTACCGCAAGCTTGCCCTCGAGCACCATCCCGACAAGGTGGCCGCCCTCGGCGAGGACGTGCGCCGTGCCGCCGAGAAGAAGTTCCAGGAAATCAACGCCGCCAAGGAGCGCATCTGGAAAGCCCGCGGGCTGTAAGGCTGGTATTGGCGCAGAATGATCCTACTCGTTGTCGGCAGCCAAGGGACCGGTCTTGGTAAAGAGATTGAGGTCAATACAGCTGCCCATCGTCTCGTAGCCTTTCGCATTCAGGTGTAGCCAGTCGTTCTCGAAGAGGAACTGCTGCTGCATGGCAATGGTTTCCTGTGGATTGCGCACGGCCTGGTCGAAGTCGATGGTGCCGTCGAGCATCTTTGTGGTGCGAATCCATTGGTTGATGGTGCTGCGGCCTTTCTCGTGGTCTTCGGTGTAGTAATTGTTACCCTTGAAAGGCGTGATGGTGGCCCCGATGACGCGGATGCCCTTCTGGTGGGCCTCGCGTATAATCCGCTTGTAGACGTCAATGATGCGATTGGCCGTCTGCTCGCCGTTGCGAGTGTAGCCTAAGTCGTTGACAGCCTCGAAGAGTATAATCCACTTGACGCCCTCCTGACTGAAGAGGTCGCGCTGATAGCGGTTGACGGCAGCAGGGCCGAGGCCGCCGCCGAGCACGCAGTTGCCGCCGATGCCCATGTTGAGCACGCCAATCCGGCGCGTGGCCTTGTTGGCCAGCAGGCGGCGTGAGAGCACATCGGCCCAGCGGTTTTGCTGATTAGTGGTCGAGCCGCGCCCGTCAGTAATAGAGTTGCCGAGAATCGCTATGGCTCCAGCCTTCTTGGGTGCCTCCACTTCGAGTGCAAGGATGTTGTACCAGTGGTCGGTTTTCGTGGCCTTGCTGAAGTCGGTGGTGTTGCCTGCTTCCAGGTAGGAAGTGGTCCGTGAACCGGGATGCCCGCTGACGCTGGTCGATGAGGCTGAGCCGTAGTGAATGGTGATAGCCACGTTTTCACGGTCCTTGATCTTGAACTTGACGGGGTCGGACACCACCTTTCCGCCGGCAGGGATGGTTACCGACGTCTGGCCGTCGAAGGTCAGGCTGACGGTCGATGCCTCGTCAATCTCGCTGCTGCTGCCCGCCGTCTTGGCAATCGCCAACTCAATGGCCTTGATTTCGGTGGCATTCTGGCTGAATTCGTTGGTCAGCTTCAGCCGCACCATCTTTCCACCCATCGATACCTGCACAATCTGGCGCAGCGAATTGTTTTCCAAGCCCGGCGAGGGCGGATTGTTGTGTCTTTCCACGAGTTGCGGAGCCGTGCCCCACGTGCCTACCCAGTGGCCTTTGGCCAGGAGGGATCCTGCTGTCAGCAGACAGACAATGATAAAAGATATTCTCTTCATTTTGCCGTTTGTTAGTCTAAATGGTCTAAATCTGCGGCAAAGATACGAAATAAGTAAGAGAAAAGGAAATAAAAACGCAATTTCTTTTCCGGCTCCGGATTTTTTTGTAATTTTGCATGTCAATAGACGAAGTGATGAAGAAACCGGCAATTGAAGTTCCTGAGGGCTGTACAGCGCTGCTGTTGCATGCCTGCTGTGCCCCGTGCTCGTCGGCCATCGTAGAGTGGCTGATGGCCAACGGCGTGCGGCCCACCATATTCTATTATAACCCCAACATCTGGCCGCGCGAGGAGTATGAGATTCGCAAGCAGGAGAGTAAGCGGCACGCCGAGGGGCTGGGCATCAACTGGATTGACGGCGACTACGACCACGAGGGCTGGCTGGGCGATGTCTGCGGACTGGAGAACCAGCCCGAACGTGGACTGCGCTGTGAGCTGTGCTTCACGCTGCGGCTGACGGCTGCGGCGCGTAAGGCTCAGGAGCTGGGCTTTCGCTACTTCGCAACGACACTGGCCTCCAGCCGCTGGAAGAGCTTAGAGCAGATAGAGCGGGCGGGGCATAAGGCCGAGGAAGCCGTGCCCGGCACAACGTTCTGGGCACAGAACTGGCGCAAGGGCGGCCTGCAGGAACGGCGCAACCAGCTGCTCAGGGAGTATGGTTTCTACAACCAGCAGTACTGCGGATGTGAATTTTCTGCAAAATAATGGCCGGAAATTTGCAATGTTTCAAAAATAATTCGTATCTTTGTGGCCAGAATACTTATAACCCATAAAAACGATAAGACTATGAAGCATTTTGTACTCATTCTGGCGGCAATGGCCGTCATGGGCAGTCAGAGCGCACTTGCCCAGAAGAAAGTGGTAAACCTGTCGGCTGAGACTTCGACGATGAACGTCTCTTTGATGGCAAACACCGATCAGACGGTTCAGCTTAGCCGCTATCTCTATGCCGGCTACAACACGCTGTGCATGCCGATGTCGCTGAGTGGTGACCAGATGACTCAGGCCGTTCCTGGTATCAAGATTGAGCGATTGGCAACCATCCGTCAGGAGGGCAGCACGCTCTGCCTCTATTTCGTAGACTGCACTAACGAGGGCGTCCAGGCCGGTGTGCCTTATCTCATCTTCTCGCCTACGTCGAAGTATCTGCGTGTGAAGAACACCGATGCCGTTAACTTCAGTACAGACATCAGCACCGTCCGCATGGCCGATGGTGAGGGCAACGAGGTGACCTTCGGCAGCAGTTGGAGCATGCGCCGTCAGGAAGGCCTCTATGGCATTCCCGCCAAGCAGAATGTTGAGGTGCTCGAGAGCGTGCTGATGCGTACAACGGCCGACCAGGCTTTCCGTCCCACCTGCTGTGGATTCGACTGGGAGTCGCAGTCGGCAACGGCTACTGCGCTGGAAATCAAGCACGTGAGCAGTCTGTCGGAGGTAACTGGCGTGAAGTCGCTGACCGCTGGCGGTGCCCTGACTGATGTCTACGACCTGAAGGGACATCTGGTACGCAAGCAGGTGAAGGCCGGCGATGCGAAGTCGACCCTGCCCGCCGGCGTCTACATCATCGGCGGCGAGAAAGTGACTGTGAAGTAACGAAGTCGCAAAAAACTAATAAAAACGAGACCCAATGTTTGTGGGTCTCGTTTTTTATTCGTACCTTTGAGGCACGCCTCGAAGGTACTCTCGCTCTAAAAAACTCAAATTTATTTGGTTTTTTGCTCACTTATTCGTACCTTTGCACCCTAAATCGTAAATCGAAAATCTGTAAATCGTAAATAATAAGGATGTTTGAGAATTTATCAGAGAGACTTGAACGCTCGTTCAAGATACTGAAGGGTGAAGGAAAAATCACCGAAATCAACGTTGCCGAAACGCTGAAGGACGTGCGCCGCGCGCTACTCGACGCCGACGTGAACTACAAGGTGGCCAAGTCGTTTACCGACACCGTGAAGCAGAAGGCGATGGGTATGAACGTGCTGACCGCCGTGAAGCCCGGCCAGCTGATGGTGAAGATTGTTCACGACGAACTGACGGAGCTGATGGGCGGCAAGGCATCGGAACTGAATCTGCAGAACCGTCCCGCCATCATCCTGATGTCAGGTCTGCAGGGTTCGGGTAAGACGACGTTCAGCGGCAAGCTGGCCAATATGCTGAAGACGCGCCAGCACAAGAACCCGTTGCTGGTGGCCTGCGACGTCTACCGCCCCGCTGCCATTGAGCAGCTGAAGGTGGTCGGCCAGACCGTCGGTTGCGACGTATATACCGAGGAAGGCAACAAGAACGTTGTTGAGATTGCCCAGAACGCCATTCGCAAGGCCAAGCAGGAATCGTACAACGTGGTCATCGTCGATACCGCCGGCCGACTGGCCATCGACGAGGAGATGATGGACGAGATAAGCCGCGTGAAGCAGGCCATCAACCCCGATGAGACGCTGTTCGTGGTCGACGCAATGACCGGTCAGGATGCCGTGAACACGGCCAAGGAGTTTAACGACCGGCTCGACTTCGACGGCGTGGTGCTGACGAAGCTCGACGGCGATACCCGTGGCGGTGCTGCCCTCTCGATACGCACCGTCGTCACCAAGCCCATCAAGTTTGTGGGTACCGGCGAGAAGATGGAGGCCATCGACGTGTTCCACCCCGAGCGCATGGCTGACCGTATCCTCGGCATGGGCGACGTCGTCTCACTCGTGGAGCGTGCCCAGATGCAGTTCGACGAGGAGGAGGCCAAGAAACTGGAGAAGAAAATCCGCAAGAACAAGTTCGACTTCGAGGACTTCATGGGTCAGATTCAGCAAATCAAGAAGATGGGTAACATCAAGGAACTGGCATCGATGATTCCCGGTGTGGGCAAGCAGATTAAGGACCTTGACATCGACGACGACGCCTTCAAGGGTATTGAGGCCATCATTAACTCGATGACGCCGAAGGAGCGCCAGAATCCCGACATCATCAACCAGAGCCGCCGCCAGCGCATTGCCCGTGGTTCGGGCACGAAGATTGAGGACGTGAACCGCTTGATGAAGCAGTTCGACCAGACGCGCAAGATGATGAAGATGGTCTCGGGCATGGGCTCATCGAAGATGGCTCAGATGGCCAGTGCAATGAAGAATATGAAAGGCGGAATGCCGAAGATGTAATAATAATTATGCAACTGATTGACGGAAAAGCAACGGCAACTGCCATCAAGGCCGAAATTGCCGAGGAAGTGAAGGAGATAATGGCTCAGGGCGGCAAGCAGCCCCACTTGGCCGCAGTGCTGGTGGGTCACGACGGCGGCTCGGAGACATACGTTAAGAATAAGGTACTCGCGTGCGAGGCCTGTGGCTTCAAGTCGACACTCATACGCTATGAGGCCGACGTGACCGAGGAGGAACTGCTGGACTGCGTTGACCGTCTGAACAAGAACGGCGACGTGGACGGTTTCATCGTCCAGCTGCCCCTGCCGAAGCACATCGACGAGCAGAAGATTATCGAGGCCATCGACTACCGTAAGGATGTTGACGGCTTCCATCCCATCAACGTTGGCCGCATGGCCATCGGTCTGCCCTGCTTCATCTCGGCCACGCCGCTCGGCATCATCACGCTGCTGAAGCGCTACGGCATCGAGACAAGCGGTAAGAAGTGCGTCATACTCGGCCGCTCCAACATCGTCGGCAAGCCTATGGCCCAGCTGATGATGCAGAAGCAGTATGGCGATGCGACGGTCACCGTCTGCCACTCGCGCTCGAAGACGCTGAAGGAGGAGTGCCGCGAGGCCGACATCATCATTGCCGCCATCGGTCAGCCCGACTTCGTGACGGCCGACATGGTGAAGGAGGGTGCCGTCATCATCGACGTAGGTACCACCCGTGTGCCCGATGCCACGCGCAAGAGCGGCTTCCGACTGAATGGCGACGTGAAGTTCGACGAGGTGGCTCCCAAGTGCTCTTATATCACGCCCGTCCCCGGCGGCGTAGGTCCGATGACCATCTGCTCGCTGATGAAGAACACGCTGGCTGCCGGCAAGAAAGAGTATTATAAATGACCGCTGACGAGTATTACCAGAAAGGTAACGAATACCGCAAGCAGCAGCAGTGGCACGAAGCCATCAACTGCTACATCCAGGCTATTGCGCTCGACCCTGACAGCCCGGCTGTCGAGGCCAAGCGCATGCTCGACGACATCATGGCCTTCTACTGCAAGGACATGTATAACCCATAAACCCCTTACAACCAATAACTAATTTAATTACAACTCATTATGAAAAAAATCTTTTTACCTCTTCTGCTTCTGCTGGCAGTGTCTGCAAGTGCTGCAGAGAACCCCGTGTTAACTATTGAAGGTGGTCTGGTGAAAGGCGTCCTGGCCGACGACCATCCCGACGTGTTTGTCTATCGTGGCATCCCCTACGCTGCACCTCCCATCCGCGAGAACCGCTGGAAGGCTCCGCAGCCCGTCGTGCCCTGGAAGGGCGTGAAGATCTGCGACACGTTCGGTCGCCCCAGCTATCAGGCCATTCAGTACACTGGTGGCTACTACACCGAGTGGGGCTATGGCAAGGAGGCCGCTTTCAGCGAGGACTGTCTCTATCTGAACGTTTGGACGAAGGCTCCCGGTCAGGTTAATAAGAAACTGCCCGTAGCCCTGTGGATTCACGGCGGCGGCTATCGCGAGGGCTTCGGCTCAGAGCCTGAATTCGACGGACAGGAGTGGGGCGCCAAGGACGTGGTGCTCGTCAGCATCAACTACCGTCTCGGCATCTTCGGATTCCTCTGTCACCCCGCATTGGCCGAGGAGAGCCCCAACAAGGTCTCTGGCAACTACGGTATTCTCGACCAGATTGAAGCCCTGAAGTGGATTAAGAAGAATATCGCCCAGTTTGGTGGCGACCCCAACAACGTGACCATCTTCGGACAGAGTGCCGGTGGTGGCAGCGTCCGTACACTGTGCGAGTCGCCGCTGGCTCGCGGCCTGTTCCACAAGGCTGTTATCATGAGTGCCCAGGGACTGGCCATTCCCAATCCTAATGGTGGCGGCATGATGGGTGGCCGTTATGGTGGCGGCTCTATCGAGGATGCCGCTAATAACGCCAAGAAAATGTTCGACTGGGCTGGCATGACCGACCTGCAGAAGATGCGCCAGGCATCGACCGAGACCGTCTTCGCACTGCCCACCATCTACCAGCAGGTGAACAGCGCCGGACAACAGCAGCAGGGCGGCTTTGGCGGTATGATGCGCATGGGCATGGGCTTCATGCCGATGCTCGACGGCTATGTCAGCAAGAAGAGCTTCGACGATGCCACCCGCGAGGGCACACTGGCCGACGTACCATATATGATTGGCTTCACCCTCAACGATATGGGCAACATGGCTCCCAACATTGCCGAGTTCTGCAAGGTTCGTGCCGAGAAGGGCGGCAAGGCCTGGGCTTACGAGTTTGCCCGTCCGTTGCCCGACGACGGCAGCCATCCTGAGGTGACGCAGCGTCTGCGTGGTGCTTTCCATTCCAGCGACCTCTGGTTTGTGTTCAAGTCTTTGAAGCACTGCTGGCGCCCCTGGACCAAGGGCGACTGGGACCTCTCAGAGAAGATGCTGACCGCATGGACCAACTTTGCCAAGTACAGCGACCCCAACGGCCCGAAGGGTGGTGTGTGGGCTCCCTGCACGGAGAAGAATCCCAAGTTCATGGTGTTCAAGCTCAACGACAAGGACGCTGAGGCTTCTGTCTACGGCGAGCCCGAGATAGCACCCCAGCAAGGCTTCGGCGGCTTCGGTGGCTTCCCCGGTGGTGGCCGTCCCGGTGGTGCCGGTGCCCCAGCCAGAAGGTAATCATTAAGTATACAAGACAAAATGCAAAGAAAACCGCGGTTTTCTTTGCATTTTGCTTAATTATTCGTACCTTTGACTATCGCCGAAGGTACTTTCGCTCGAAAATGCAAAGAAAAAGCGATTTTTCTTTTGCATTTTGCTCACTTATTCGTACCTTTGCACCCAATTTTAGAATTAATGCATTAATTACAGGATAAAAATGGCTAAAATGAAGGGTGCCATCGTGGTTGATACTGAGCGGTGCAAGGGATGCCAGTTGTGCATCATTGCCTGCCCTCAGAAAGTCATCGCTATGGCCGGAAAAGTGAATCTGCACGGTTATCCCTACGTGGAGGCAGCCAACGAGGAGGCCTGTGTGGGCTGTGCCTCGTGCGGCATCGTCTGCCCCGACGGGTGCATCACCGTGTATCGTAAAAAAGTGGAGGATTAAGCTATGGCTGAAGAAAAGAGAGATGTTGTGTTGATGAAGGGTAACGAAGCCATTGCGCACGCTGCCATTCGTTGCGGATGCGACGGCTATTTCGGCTATCCCATTACTCCGCAGAGTGAAGTTATTGAGACGCTGGCTGAGCTGAAACCCTGGGAGACCACTGGTATGCAGGTCGTTCAGGCTGAGAGCGAGTTGGCGTCGATTTATATGGTCTATGGTGCTGCCGGAGCCGGTAAGCGTGCCATGACCTCCAGCTCGAGCCCCGGTGTGGCCCTGATGCAGGAGGGCATCACGTATATGGCTGGTGCCGAGGTGCCGGGCGTGTTTGTCAACGTCCAGCGCGGCGGCCCCGGACTGGGTACCATCCAGCCCTCGCAGGGCGACTACTTCCAGGCTACGCGTGGTGGTGGTAACGGCGACTACAAGGTCATCGTGCTGGCTCCCAACTCTGTTCAGGAGATGGCCGACTTCGTTGACCTGGCCTTCGAGCTGGCCTTCAAGTACCGCAATCCGGCCATGATCCTGAGCGACGGTGTCATCGGCCAGATGATGGAGAAGGTGGTGCTGCCGCCCTACAAGCCCCGTCGTACCGACGAGGAGGTTATCCGTCAGTGCCCGTGGGCCTCTACTGGTAAGCCCAAGGGTGGCCGCGAGCGCGTGGTCATCACCTCGCTGGAGCTGAAGCCTGAGATTATGGAGCAGCGCAACATTGCCCTGCAGGAGAAATACCGCAAGATTGAGGAGAACGAGGTGCGCTTCGAGCAGCAGCAAATGGACGATGCCGACTATGCCATCGTCGCCTTCGGCTCTGCCGCCCGTCTGTCGGAGAAGGCCATCGAGATTGCCCGCGAGGAGGGCATCAAGGTCGGCTTGTTCCGCCCCATCACGCTGTTCCCGTTCCCCACGAAGCAGATTGCCGAGCTGGCCAAGACCAAGAAGGGCATCCTCGTGGTCGAGATCAATGCCGGCCAGATGGTTCAAGACGTGCGTCTCGCCGTCAATGGTGCCATCCCCGTCGAGCAGTTCGGCCGCCTCGGTGGCATCGTGCCCGAGCCGGAAGAGATAGTTGACGCTTTGAAGAAATTGAAGAATTGAAAGATTGGAAAATGGATAGGAATCAGATTGTTCAACCAGAAAATATCGTCTGCAAGAAGCCGACGCTGATGAACGACAACAATATGCACTACTGCCCGGGCTGCTCGCACGGTGTGGTGCATAAGCTCATTGCCGAAGTCATCGAGGAAATGGGCATGGAAGACAAGGCCGTGGGCGTATCGCCCGTGGGCTGCGCCGTCTTCGCGTACAACTACATAGACATCGACTGGCAGGAGGCTGCCCACGGTCGTGCTCCCGCACTGGCTACGGGCATCAAGCGCTGCTGGCCCGACCGCCTCGTGTTCACCTATCAGGGCGACGGCGACCTGGCCTGTATCGGCACCTGCGAGACCATCCACGCCCTGAACCGTGGCGAGAACATCGTCATCGTCTTCGTCAACAACGCCATCTACGGCATGACGGGCGGACAGATGGCTCCCACCACGCTCATCGGCCAGAAGACCTCTACGTGCCCCTACGGCCGCGACCCGCAGCTGCACGGCTATCCCCTGAAGATAGCCGACATCGCCGCCCAGCTTGAAGGCACGTGCTACGTCACCCGCCAGTCGGTGGAGTCGGTGGGCAGCATCCTGAAGGCCAAGAAGGCGCTGCGCAAGGCTTTCCAGGCTTCGATGGACGGCAAGGGCTCCAGTCTCGTGGAGTTCGTCTCGACCTGCAACAGCGGCTGGAAGCTCACGCCCGCCAAGGCTAACGAATGGATGAAGGAGAACATGTTCCCCTTCTATCCCAAAGGAGACTTAAAAGATACAACGGACAAATGAAGAAAGAAATTATCATATCAGGTTTCGGCGGTCAGGGCGTGCTCTCGATGGGTAAGATTCTGGCCTATAGTGGACTGATGGAGGACAAGGAAGTGACGTGGATGCCTGCCTACGGTCCTGAGCAGCGTGGCGGTACGGCCAACGTGACCGTCATCGTCAGCGACGAGCGCATCTCGTCGCCCATCCTCAGCCGCTACGACATTGCCGTGGTGCTCAACCAGCCCTCACTCGAGAAGTTCGAGCCGAAGATCAAGCCCGGCGGCGTGCTCATCTACGACGGCTTCGGCATCATCAATCCCCCGACGCGCAAGGACATCACCGTCTATCGCATCGACGCCATGGACAAGGCTGCCGAGATGAAGAACGGCAAGGTCTTTAATATGATTGTCCTCGGCGGACTGCTGAAGGTGGCCCCCGTGGTCAGCAATCACGGCGTTGAGAAGGCCTTGAAGAAGACCCTGCCCGAGCGCCATCACGACCTCATCCCCCTGAACATGCAGGCTGTGGAAGAGGGTGCCAAGATTATCGAGGAAGTGAAGTAACCCGCTTCATACCCCATATCCCCGTCATACCCTGAAAGGTGTTGTTTCCCCGCGTCAACGTCTTTCAGGGTATTTCTTGTCAGCCCCGTCGAGTCAGTTAGTCGTGCCAAGTGGCCAGGTTAGCACTACTAGTTGCCGAGTTAGCCTTCCAAAGTGTATCAGTTATGTCAAAGACCGCTTGCATCTCAAATGCGCTGACAAGTGAAGTGCAAGGCGAATGCAGAGCCGAGCTCGCTCGCGCTATGCTGAGCCGCAGCCTTCACTCGCACCAGTACTTGTTACAGGTGCAAAGGTACAACATTTTCATTGCGGTTTACGAATACCGACGGAAGAAATATGTTTTTTTTTTAGGGGCGCGGTCATTTGGTCATTTGGTCATTTGTCAAAATCGAAAACAGACAATGTCAAAACCTCCACTATATATAAATATTTTAATATTTATATATAGTGAGCAATGACCGCGTTTCCGAAATCGATTTTGACCATTTTGACCTTGACCAAAATGACCACCCGCCGTTGCAAAAAAGTCCCATTTCATCGATAATTTTCTATATTTGACAGGTCTGTCTTTAGTACCGCGCACACGCGGACACGTGAAAATCTATAGAAACAAGTGTATAGATCTGTATCTGTATTGATTCCGAAAGCGCCGCTTTTCACCTCGAATAGCGCCTCCAAACGACCCGAATGGTGCCGCTTTTCACTCCGTTTGGAGGCTCCAAACGACCCAGCAGCAGTTGGTGGTGGCTGGATAAAGATTAATTGGGGTGAACAACTATTTATCCCAATCGGTCGTTAGGCTCAAAAGGACCTAAATCTGCCTTAAATCTTACACAAATAGGAGAATCCGAAAAGATTTCTATAAGATTTTGTGTAGATTTAGGGTCCAATTCAAGTTCTCCGCATAGCTTTTACCGGCATCAAGCCCAAAGAAGTCGAATAGGCGGCGCTTGAGTTCTGCATATTTCGGATTGCGTAAATCAACGTCACGGCTATTCTGACGAGTCTGCCAATATGGTTCATTAGACTGCATAGCTATACATTGACGCAAACTGGAGAAATGAAGTTGGAAGCCTATACCTTCATTACGAAATTGCCCGGAGTCTAAGTCTGGGAATTCCTTTGGGAACTGCCCTATCGTTGTTTCACGATAAATAAGGCCTCGTCCACGCTACGTTCAAATGCGTCGCGCTCTGGTGTTCCGACTTTGCCGTAATCTTCTTCCAGCAATTCCTCAAAGCTATACAGCTTCATGTCTCCTACCTTTTTCATATCTTTTTGTTTTTATTCTCAAAATATTTTGACCTGTACGGTTGAAAACTGTCGCCGTCATTTAATACTATTACTTGCCATTCATCCTTGAACAGCTGGGCAAATGCTTCGGGATTCTCCGTATGGAGTGGGATGATGGCTTTAGGCTTCAACAGCTGTAAGACATCACGCAGACTGTTCATGTCGTAGTGTCCGCTGGTGTGCTTGTAAAGGAATTCTTTTCCCAAAGACTTAGCCAATTTCTCATTGTAGGCAGGTTTGCTAGGGTCAACATAGCCGTTCCACATTGACAGGTAGGTCTGCTTATCGCCAGGAATCATCTGAATAAACTCGTCGAAGTATGGATTCGAGCGAGCTATCAGAACATAGCCCATTTCGCCAAGTAACCATTTTAACTTGCTAGTCATCCAAAATTTGCCTCTTTTCCTTGTAAGTGGAATAGGCTGTTTGTTTTCTTCGAAATTATACAACTCAGACTTCCCCCAGATTGGGTCTCGCTTAGAAACGATATCCATGATACGCTTCTGATATTCGTCGATGATAAAAACCCTGTTCGTATCGCAGGCTGCATGGTAAAGCCCAAACAGGCGGTCGATATTGGTGGATGAGACATAGACTACATTGTTTTTGTTTTTGGTGAACAGCTCTTCGTATTCCTTTTGCAAGTCATGCTCTGATATGCTCGCAGCATCAGGGCGAGAAATGTTGGTAGCTTCGCAAACCACACAATCCACCTCGCCAATGAACTTTTTAATCACACCAGGAAGCGTCTTGCTCCTGAAACCATGTGTGCGGAAGTCACCTGTATGAAAGGCTGTTACGCCATCTGCTTCTATTTTGAAAGCGTATGCGTCGAAGGCAGAATGGTCAATCGTTACAGGCATGATATTGAAATCTCCCCAAGTAAATGGCTTGCCTGGATCAAAGGTCTTAACGGTCTGCAGACGGTCTAACATTTCCTGATGGACACCATCGACAGACTTGAGATGATCAGACAGTTCCAGTTGGATATCTCTGCCAACCTTACCCATAAAGATTGGCAGGTTTTGGGGGAGTTTTGTGATACTTCCTATGTGGTCGCCATGATAGTGAGTAATCAGTAGCGCGCTCTTTGAGATGTCGCCATGTGTCAAGCCCTCTACCTGCAGGTCACCTTTCTTAGGACCTCCAGGCAGTTCCTCGCCATAGTCAACGAACAAGCGATAGCCGTTATACTCGTATTCTGTTACGCAGCCACCAATCTGGTGTGTGCCGCGATGGACACTAATGTTCATAGTTCAACAATATCTTTTGTAATATCTTTACCTTCCGTTTGACCTGCGCCATTGCGCTTGCTCTCTCCTTCCAGAGCATAACAGCGGAACAACACATTGCCCAAATCATTCTTAATTTTGCCACTTAAGGAGCTGACGGTAGAACGCTTGCCATTATCGGTATAAGACTTAACTATTTCAACAAAGTAGCGCAATATATCATTGTCACCTTCATTGATGTTGTTCAGCTTTACAAAATCTTTCTCATGGTCATGTTCGCTCGCATTGTTGGCCTTGAACTCAACGAGACAACGTCGATTCATCTTCTCATCAAAGATGACTAAGTCAAACTCTGCACATCGTCCAATAGGATCGGCTTTTGGCGTTTTTGTAGAATCTGCAAAATTGATATAGGTATCCTTGGTGGGAGTTTCTACAGAATAGTATAAATCCAATTGCTCCATGTCGCAATAAGCATTGAAGACCTCAACAAATATGAATCTTAATTCCTGTTCACTTATTCGGGTCTCAGTCGGTTTCTTTTCTTTATAATAGGAAGGGAACACCAATCTACTGCCTACTTTCTCAAATTCTGTTTTGTTTACCTCTTGATTTCTGTAAGCATTACCCAATCGCTTGAATGTCAAACGGATGATTTCATCCATATGCTTTTTAAGTTCTTCTTTTTCCATTCGCTTCATTATTTTCAATTTTAATATTCATAGTTTGGGTTATACATCTTATAATAGATGCTCATGGCCTCCATGCAATACCAGGTTCTGAATTCTCTATTCTTTCAACAAGAGATTTCCAAACACTATCATCTGTGATGAACTCTGCTTGACAACCTGGTGTGCCTTCATTCAGGCTGTCTAAAATCTCCAGTCTTGCATCATCTGTATCCCAATTTATAGGACAGCCTGCCTCAAAGCTATCACACACAAGGTCTAAGGGACCAGAGTCAAGGATAATAAAACCATCTGGCATTGTTACTTTAAGCCTTACCAAGTCATATTCTCGAACTCTCATAATAATATATATTTTAGGTGTTCAATTAATCGATTGCAAAATTAATAATTAAATTTGAAAGATACTTTTTATCTGAAATATTTTTTTGCTTACTGCAGAGAATTGGCTTTTTGTTCCACTGCCCACAGCATGCTATTGCGAATCCACCATACAGCATAGCTGATGAACTTGAAGCCTCGGTTCTCGTCGAAATGCTCAGCTGCAGCAATGAGACCTTTGTTCCCTTCAGCAATAAGTTCGTCGAGAGAAAGACCCTTGTCAAGATGTCGCTTCGCAATGCTTTCCACAAACCTGAGCCTTACTTCACTCAACTTCTTCGTGGCTTCCTCGTCCCCATTCTTAATGGCTTTTACGAGTTCTAACTCTTCATTGATTGTCATCTGATTTTGATTGTTGTTCATAAATATGTTGATTTGGTTCATAAAACTATATATTTTTGTTTCCATATATTATTATACGAATCCGAAATCTTGACATTCGATTGTGTACGGAAACAATCCAAACCGTTAACTTTATTTAACCAATAAACGCTATTATCTCGGAAAAAAGCATTATGACTCCTTTACCTTCAGCTACCCGGCAGTAAACGCGGGGGTTGCTGGCGGTAAACGCGGGGTTTGCTCCGACCAAACTCCCGGTCAGCACCGGACCTTGCAATCTTGCATTCTTGCATCCTTGCATAAGGCCTGTTTCATGTTTTTATAGGTGGTAGTAATAATAGTAATATGCATTGCAACTACCTTAATGCAAGATGCAAGGTTGCAAGGTTGCAAGATTAACGGAGGAATTATCAATTATCTGATTCTTCTCTTTTGAGGAACTTGTAACTGGCGTCCCAGCTGTCAAAACTGTGGGAGGTCAGGCCATTGCGAGTTACTGCTGGGTATGAGTTCCGTCCTGGCAGCATCATCAGTTTCACGATGCCCGTCTCTCCTGCTTTCAGCACACCAGCGTGGACGGCGGCAGTGGCAATCTCTGAGTCAGAGGTATAGACACTATCGCGGCCTCCTCCCCAGATAGGTCCATCTTTATGGGCTTTCACGCGGAAGATGAAGACAACGCCGTTTTTACCCATGAATTGTGACATTGTAGAAGGGGCATTGGCGATGTCGCCCTTCTCGGGTGCCAAGAGTTGGTAACTGCCATCACTACTGTCGGATGATTCTGAGGTGATGCCGTTTCGGGTGATTGACGGAAAACCAGTAGCTGGTGATAGAACTTTCACCTTGATGAGTTTGGTTTCCTTTACCTTCAGCAGTCCGGCGTGTACGGCAGCCACGCTGAGCGGGGAGTCATCTGTGTAGATATTGTCCTTGCCTCCGTAACACTCCTGGCTGTCATCACCAGTTACATAGAAAAGAAAAGTCTTGCCGTTGTCATCTCGAAAACCACTCATATCGTTGGGCACTTCATCTTGTGCGATTGATACAATACTTGTGCCCAGCATCAAGATGATGGCACAAATAGTCTTGCAGAATGTTGCTTTCTTCATAAATAATCTTTTAAGTTAATAAAATCGCCACAAAACTTTTTCTGCAAACTTCCAAACGTTTGGCCGATATGTTTTGCAGAACGGGGAAAAATGCGTAATTTTGCGGCCAAATATGGAAGATAATAAACAAGAAAGGTTCCCGATAGTGGACGAGGAGGGGCGCGTCGTTGGGGCTGCCACACGCGGCGAGTGCCATAACGGTTCGAGGCTGCTGCACCCTGTGGTTCATCTGCACGTGTTCAATTCGCGTGGCGAGGTCTACTTGCAGAAACGGCCTGAATGGAAGGATATTCAGCCGGGTAAATGGGACACGAGCGTAGGCGGGCACATGGACTACGGCGAGACGCCTGAGCAGGCACTTGTAAGAGAGGTGGGCGAGGAACTCGGCATTACTGACTTCACGCCTGAACGCATTGGGCAGTACGTCTTCGACAGCCGCCGCGAGCGCGAGCTGGTCTACGTGAACCGCACCACTTACGACGGACCAGTCAGACCTTCGGCTGTTGAGCTTGACGGTGGCCGCTTCTGGACCATCGATGAAATTCGTGCTGCCATAGGTCAGAACGTCCTCACGCCCAATTTCGAGAGTGAGTTCCAGCGGTTCTTTTTATGACATAGGTGGCTTGACTACCACTCCTTCAGGTCAGCATCAGCCTCAATCCGGTCCTCCACCTTATCGTCGAGGGCGGGGTAGAAGTCGATGCCCGTTATGCGCTCTATCTCGTCGACGGAGCGGACGACGCTTGCCAGACTAACCTTCTTGCCGTCGTTACGGAACAGAAAACCGATGGCCTTGGGCTGGCCCGAGCGCAGCATCACCACCTTGAAGAATCCGTCGGGCACCCAGACGTGGCCGCGGCCGATGGTGCGCGTCGGGGTGGGGGAGTCGTAGACTGGACCGCAGACGATGTCGATGGCGCCGTACTTGCGGGCCCAGTCGCGGCACTGAATCTCCAGGTCGTTCCACTCATATTTGTTCAGGGCGTGGTTCTGCGGACAGATGTTCGTAAACAGGAACGACTCGGTCATCGCCGTTGCGTCCCACTTGTTGTCGCCCGCCGGACACATGTGGCCGCGGTCGTAGCGCGACGAGTAGTAGTCGTTGTCGGTGGCGCGCGGGCTGACCTCCATATCCTCTGTGAACACCTCCTCCGAGCGCTGGTTCTTGCCGTAGGTGTGGCTCTTCGTCAGGTGCCACGCCACCCAGTTGGGATTCCGTGTCTCCTTGTTATACGAGGTGGTATAGCCCTTGCGTCTGAGAATCTGCTCGGGGCGGTCGGTGAGAGCCGCTGGGCGCTCATATTCCGTCACCTTGCTGCGCGTCGTCTCCGCAGCCTTGCTGTTGTAGAACGTTTCAGCCTGCTGAACGTCGGCATTGCTCTTGCTGTTGCGGCATGCCGTCAGCGCCAGACTGATTGATAGTGTAAGTAATAAAAGCTTCTTCATGGCTGCAAAGGTAATCATTCTTATTGGAATGAGGGAATACGAATCACGAGTTTCTTGTTGAAAAGTGTAAAAACTTGCAAAAAGTTTGTGTTTTCGTGCAGTCTTTTCCGTTACAGACATACATAAAGGATAGAGACGTTATGTTAACGATGGAGACAACACGGCTGATAGAACAATGCAGGCAAGGAGACTCTGAAGCTCTCGGAGAACTGTATAAGGCATACGCCAAGCGGATGAGGGGCGTGTGCCGTCGGTATATCAGTGATGAAGATGCTGTCAACGATGTATTACATGATGCTTTCGCGATTATCTTCACTTCATTCGACAAATTGCGCGATGACCGGAAGGCTGAGGCATGGATGATGTCGATAACGAGGAATGTGGCTTCGAAATACAAAGACCATCTAATGGCAAAACCTTTCGTGTCATTGAAAGAGGCTGAGCAAATACCCATGCCCGAAGAAAAAGCAGAGGTAAGAGGAATGCTGTTGGAGGATGTTTTGCGTCTCATTGAGCGCTTGCCGGAAGGCTATGGACAGGTATTCCGTTTATCAGTGTTCGATGGATTGTCGCACAAGGAGATAGCTGACATGCTGGGTATTGAGCCACATTCGTCATCGTCGCAACTGGCACGGGCGAAGAAGATGCTGCGCAAGATGATGCGGCAGTATTGGGCTGCCGTGCTTCTGTTGCTGCTTGTACCTGTTACGTTCTTCCTATTCAGAAAAGGAGATACTGCTACCAGGGATGAAGACGGCGGTGAACACCAGCCGTCGCCAGTTGTGGCAAAGCAGAAAGCGATGCCGAAAGAATCTCAGAAAGAATCTGTGACGGAACGACCAGAGAGCCCTGTGATTGTTCAAAGGCCACTTCAATTGAAAGTCGCCCAGACTGCGGATACCATCACGGTTGACACCTTATCCAATATTGTAGCTCAAGAGCAGACGATTACTGACACTTTATCAAGCGATACGGCAAAGATTATTCGCGAGGTGGAGTTGCCGCATCTATTCCCTGACGAGCCAACCATCAGCATTAATAACGATAAGAAGTGGTCGTTGCAGCTGGCATACTCAGGGCAGTTCGACGAGCAGAACCGATATAATCAGCCGTTCAGCTATAAGCCCGCACCGTCGGATGTACAGTCTCTGCCTTCAGGACCTGAGCCGACTGTACCGAGCGGCATTGACAACTGGACGGACTACGCTGTCTATCTGGAAAATAATCCCGATGCCGTGAGCGACAAGACCCGCAGCGTCATCATGCGCATCGCCCTGAACAATGCCAACCGCCCAGGTGAAGACAAGATTCTGCGTACAAGCCACCACCAGATGCCTGTCACATGGTCGCTGGCTTTGAAATACAGACTGGACAATCGCTTCGGACTGGAGTCAGGTCTCGGCTACAGCCGTCTGACATCTGACTTCGAGATGGGAGCAGATGGCCGCTCGGCGACAGATGGAGACGCTTGCCTCGGCAAGAACGCCATCCGCGAGCACCAGACCATCCATTATCTGGACATCCCTGTAAAGGGTATATATAATATGTATGGTGGAAAACGATGGGGCATCTACGGCAGTCTCGGTCTGACAACTGAAATCCCCCTCCATTCAACCCTCCAGTCTGACTTCTATGTGAATGGCCAGTATGAGGCCAGCGACAAGACTACCATCCGCGCACCGTGGCAGTTCTCTACCACCATCGGCCTCGGTCTGCAATATCACCTGACGCCTAACGTCGGTTTCTTCGCGGAGCCAAGCCTGCAGTACTATATCCCGATGCAGAGCGACATCGAGACCTACCGCACTGAACATCCGTTTACGTTCTCTCTGCCGCTGGGCATCAGATTCACGTGGTAGCCGTGCAGTCTTTTCAGAGTCCGGCAGACTATATAAATAGAGAGACCATTATTTTAAACTCTGAAGAATATGAAACATTACAAACAACTCGCTTGGATGATGGCGATAGCCATAGCCGGCATGACAGTGACTGCCTGCAGCAGTATTGACAACGAACCAGAAAAGCCCTTCACGACTGATCCAGTAGAAAAGGCCACGCTCTATGCCTGTGGTGTCAGTGAGTCAGGGACGCGCTCTGTCGGTGATGCGCAAGATGTCCTTTTCACCGAGGATGATATTGAATGGTTCAACATCACCACTCGCGAAATCAAATTTAGGAATATGGACGAACCGCTCTACAGACGGTTGGAGCCATACCGTGAAATCAAGTTCTGTCTGGGCGATGCAGACCTGTTTGTGGTCAGCAGTTTTGTCAGTGATTTTCACAGTATGATATTCACGGACCTCGTCTTGCATTATGACGTGATTACCGACCCCAATCACGGCCATTATTTTCTGCACGACTGCTATCCCTCACAGTTCATCGACACCGACGAAGTGAAGGCAAACATTAAGAAGCGTGTCGGACAGTGGGAGTTGTTCACTTACTATCTCGAAAGCAAAGGCAAACTGAGAAAATAATCACTTGCCCTGTGCAGTCATTGGTTGCAGTTTCAGACTATATAGTTAGAAACTGCAACCTTTTTTTATGTATTCATTTTATGACTATGCCTACAACGGGCTACTCTATCTGAACAACATCATGCGGCCACGCCACAAGCGGCTGTCGCAACTGATGATTTACTCAACTACGGCCTGCCAGTCGCGCTGCAAGCACTGTAACATCTGGCAGAAGCCGGTGGAACACCTGTCTCTCGATGACATCAAGAGAGTCATGCAGAGCCGGTGCGTGACCAAGCAGACTACCGTAGGACTGGAGGGCGGCGAGTTCGTCCTCCACCCGCAAGTGTCGGAAATCATGGCATGGTTTCGCGAGCATCACCCTAATTACACGCTGCTTTCTAATTGTCTCGCGCCCCGTCGGGTCATTGAGGCAGTTCGTCGCCATCAGCCCCGACATCTGTATGTCTCTCTCGACGGTGACCGCGAGACTTACCAGCGGATGCGAGGCCGCGATGGCTACGATAAGGTTATTCAAGTGGTAGAGGCGCTGAAGGACGAGGTGCCCTTGTCGCTGATGTTCTGCCTCTCGCCCTGGAACAGTTTCAATGATATGGCCTTTGTCATCGATGTTGCCAAGCAATACGGCGTGGATGTGCGCATCGGCATCTACGGCACGATGGCCTATATGATGGCCTCACCCCCACCCCCTCTCCAAGGGGAGAGGGGAGTAGCTACTTCTCAAGACAAGGAACTGCAGCAGAGGTATTCACTCCCCTCGACCTCGTAACTTACCTTTTTGGCATGGCAGAAGTCCTTGATTGTCAACAAGTTGCTAAAGACTCCTGCGTTCTCATGCTCCGCCATCCCTACATCGTCGGCACCCTCGAACTCTCTACTGCTTACACTTGGACAGCAGCTGAAGAATCTCTGAAGGTCAGCACGTCAAAAGGCATCTACCGCCTCTCGCAGATGGAAGAACTGACCTTTGAACCAATACCCTCCAACATCCTCGGCATTCCCATCGAGAAAGTTCGCCAGTATAACAAAACCATTGAGCACCTCTATGTCCGCAACACCCCCATACTCCTTAACAACCAAATCTATTCGCAAGGCTACTTCGGCGAACTGCAAGCCTTCGTTAATGCTGTTGAGAGCAGTCAAAAACATGTCCTCACAGACTTGCAATCAGTTAGGTCTGTCTATGAGGTCATGGCAGAAATCCACGACACAATAACTTTGCAATCAAATACGAATTCAATTAAATGATAGTTAATTGACGTCTATTATTTGTCGTTTTTTTGACAAACATCATTACCTTTGCAGTCATCTTGGACTATAGTAGCGGAAAATGAAAGCAATGAAGAAGACCATTATTTATGCGATGCTAATTGCCATCATGACAGTAGCATCGACGGTATCGGCACAGACCATTGTCAAAGGCAATGTGGTTAACGAACGGGGCGAGAGTATCGAATATGTCAGCATCGGCTTCGAGAACGATAGTGTTGGCGTCATCTCAGACGCAAAAGGACACTTTGAACTTACGATTCCTGCTGGACGGAAAGATGAACTATCATTCAGCCATGTATCGTATCTC
>CADCEQ010000015.1 GCA_902800435.1 uncultured Prevotellaceae bacterium
CGCTCTCTGTACACCCGACCAGGAAGCTGCTGCCAAGGAGGCAGGTGCCGACTATGTTGGTCTTGACGAGTATATCGACAAGATCAAGCAGGGTTGGACCGATGTTGATGTTATCATCACGATGCCGTCTTGCATGGGTAAGCTGGGCCCTCTCGGTCGTATTCTCGGTCCTCGTGGCCTGATGCCGAACCCGAAGAGTGGTACTGTGACTATGGACGTTGCTAAGGCTGTTAAGGAAGTGAAGCAGGGTAAGATTGACTTTAAGGTTGACAAGGCCGGTATCGTGCACACGTCAATTGGTAAGGTGACCTTCACCCCCGATCAGATCTTTGAGAATGCGAAGGAGTTCATCTCCACTATTATCAAGCTGAAGCCTGCTGCAGCCAAGGGTACATACATCAAAAGTATCTTTGTTTCAAGCACTATGAGTAAGGGTATCAAGGTAGATCCTAAATCAGTTGAATAACTCGTTAAAAGATTAGACAAATGAAAAAGGAAGTAAAAGATACTATTATCGTAGAACTCGGTGAGCAGCTGAAGAGCTTTCCCCACTTCTATCTGGTAGACCTTACTGGACTGAATGCAGAGAAGACATCAGACCTGCGCCGCAAGTGCTTCAAGAACAACATCAAGCTTCTGATGGTGAAGAACACTCTTCTCCACAAGGCTTTCGAGGCTGCTGAGATAGACTACTCGCCGTTGTATGATTGCCTGAAGGGCAATACCGCCGTCATGTTCACTGAGACGGCCAATGTTCCTGCAAAGCTGATCAAGGAGTACAAGAAGGAAGGCATTCCCGCTCTGAAGGGTGCCTATGCCGAGGAAAGCATCTTCGTTGGTGCTGACAAGCTTGATGAGCTGGTTGCTATCAAGAGCAAGAACGAACTGATTGCCGACGTTGTGGCTCTGCTGCAGTCGCCTATCAAGAATGTTATCTCTGGCTTGAATGCCGGTGGTAAGATTCACGGTCTGCTTGACGCTATCGCTGAGCGTAACCAATAAGCGAACAAATAGTAACATTAACATTAAAAACAATTAAAATTTTTAAATAAAATGGCAGATATTAAAGCTATTGCAGAAGAGTTGGTAAACCTTACTGTAAAAGAAGTAAACGAGTTGGCAACTATCCTGAAGGATGAGTATGGAATTGAGCCCGCTGCTGCAGCTGTTGCAGTGGCTGCTGCTCCCGCAGCTGGCGAGGCCGCTGCTGCTGAGGAGAAGACTTCGTTCGACGTTGTCCTGAAGTCAGCCGGTGCTGCTAAGCTCCAGGTTGTGAAGGCAGTGAAGGAAGCTTGCGGTCTGGGCCTGAAGGAGGCTAAGGACCTGGTTGACGGTGCTCCCGCTACCGTGAAGGAAGGCCTGTCTAAGGAAGAGGCTGAGAACCTGAAGAAGACCATCGAGGCCGCTGGTGCCGAGGTTGAGCTGAAGTAATCAGTTACACATCAATAACATTTGGTTAGGGACTTCCCAGTCGGTGGTCCCTAACCTTTTCTTGTTTTTGCTAGTATCTCTAGATAATCTAGATGTACTAGAAATACTAGAAATACTAGAAACAAATAAATAAGTATGGCATCAAAAGTAATAGACAACAGAGTAAACTTTGGCAGCGTCAAGAATCCATTGCCATTCCCAGATTTCCTTGACGTGCAATTAAAGTCTTTCAAAGACTTCCTGCAGTTGGACACTCCGCCTGAGGAACGCAAGAACGACGGTTTGTATAAGGTGTTCGCCGAGAACTTCCCTATCACCGACACGCGTAACAATTTCGTCCTTGAGTTCCTGGACTACTATATCGACCCGCCCCGCTACACCATCGACGAGTGTCTGGAGCGTGGTCTGACCTATAGCGTACCCTTGAAGGCCAAGCTGAAGCTGTATTGCACAGACCCCGAGCACGAGGATTTCGGCACGGTGATTCAGGACGTGTTCCTTGGTCCCATTCCCTATATGACAGCCAACGGAACTTTTGTCATCAACGGTGCTGAGCGCGTCGTTGTGTCACAGTTGCACCGTTCGCCCGGTGTGTTCTTCGGTCAAAACGTCCATGCCAACGGTACGCTGCTCTATTCAGCCCGCATCATCCCGTTCAAGGGCTCGTGGATAGAGTTTGCCACCGATATCAGCAACGTCATGTACGCCTATATCGACCGTAAGAAGAAGTTGCCTGTTACGACCCTGCTGCGTGCCATCGGTTTCGAGGCCGATAAGGACATCCTTGAGATCTTCAACCTTGCTGAAGAGGTGAAGGTCAATAAGAAGGCCCTGAAGGCAGTCGTTGGCTCCAAGCTCGCTGCCCGTGTGCTGAAGAGCTGGAATGAGGACTTCGTCGATGAGGATACCGGCGAGGTTGTTTCCATCGAGCGTAACGAGGTCATCATGGAGCGTGAGACCGAGATTACCGAAGAGAATATGTTGGAGATCCTTGAGAGCGGTGCTCAGACAATCCTCGTCCACAAGGATGAGCAGATGGCTCAGGACTACAGCATCATCTTCAACACGCTGGCCAAGGACCCGTCGAACTCTGAGAAGGAGGCTGTGCTCTACATCTACCGCCAGCTGCGTAATGCTGACCCTGCCGACGATGCCTCGGCACGTGAGGTCATCCAGAACCTGTTCTTCTCGGACAAGCGTTACGACCTTGGCGACGTTGGCCGCTACCGTATTAATAAGAAGTTAGGTCTCGACACCGACATGGATGTGCGTGTGCTGACCAAAGAAGATATCATTGAGATCATCAAGTATCTCATCCAGCTGATTAACTCGAAGGCAACCGTCGACGATATCGACCACCTGTCGAACCGTCGCGTGCGTACCGTCGGCGAGCAGCTGTCGAACCAGTTCTCTATAGGTCTGGCCCGCATGAGCCGCACCATCCGTGAGCGTATGAACGTCCGCGATAACGAAGTGTTCACGCCGACCGACCTGATTAACGCCAAGACTATCTCGAGCGTCATCAACTCGTTCTTCGGCACCAACCCGCTGTCGCAGTTCATGGACCAGACCAACCCGCTGGCCGAGGTGACACACAAGCGCCGTCTCTCGGCTCTCGGCCCTGGTGGTCTATCGCGTGAGCGTGCCGGTTTCGAGGTACGTGACGTACACTATACTCACTACGGACGCCTCTGCCCGATTGAGAGCCCTGAAGGCCCGAACATCGGTCTGATTTCGTCGCTCTGTGTGTATGCTAAGATTAACGAGCTTGGCTTTATCCAGACACCTTACCGTAAGGTGGAGAATGGCATTGCCAACCTTAATAATAATGAGATTGTCTATCTGACTGCCGAAGAGGAGTCAGAGCACATCATTGGTCAGGGCAACGCTCCGCTCAACGATGACGGTACGTTCATCCGCGACGTGGTGAAGTGCCGCCAGGACGCTGACTTCCCTGTGGTTCCGCCTTCGGATGTCGACCTCATGGACGTCTCGCCTCAGCAGATTGCCTCTATCGCTGCTTCGCTCATTCCGTTCTTGGAGCATGACGATGCCCACCGTGCACTCATGGGATCGAACATGATGCGCCAGGCCGTGCCCCTGCTCCACAACGAGGCTCCTATCGTAGGTACCGGTATCGAGAAGCAGGTGTGCGAGGACTCTCGTACGATGGTTACTGCCGAGGGCGATGGTGTTGTCGAGTATGTCGATGCCACCACTATCCGCATCCTTTACGACCGCACCGAGGACGAGGAGTTCGTCTCGTTCGAGCCTGCTCTGAAGGAGTATCGCATCTCGAAGTTCCGCCGTACCAACCAGAACATGACCATCGACCTGCGCCCCATCTGTAATAAGGGTCAGCGCGTGAAGGCCGGTGACATCCTGACCGAGGGCTATGCCACCGAGAACGGTGAACTGGCTCTGGGCCGTAACCTCCTTGTGGCCTACATGCCTTGGAAGGGTTACAACTATGAGGACGCCATTGTGCTCAACGAGCGCATTGTCCGTGAGGACATCCTCACCTCTGTCCACGTCGACGAGTACTCGCTCGACGTCCGCGAGACCAAGCGCGGTATGGAGGAGTTTACAGCTGACATTCCCAACGTGTCGGAAGAGGCTACCAAGGATCTTGACGAGAATGGTGTCATCCGTGTGGGTGCCCGTGTCGAGCCTGGTGATATCCTCATCGGTAAGATTTCACCGAAGGGTGAGAGTGATCCCTCGCCCGAGGAGAAGTTGCTCCGTGCCATCTTCGGCGACAAGGCCGGCGATGTGAAGGACTCTTCGTTGAAGGCCAACCCATCGCTTAGCGGTGTTATCATCGATAAGAAGATGTTCGCCCGTGCCATCAAAACCCGTCAGACAAAGCAGCAGGACAAGAAGCTGCTTGAGAAGATTGACGAGGAGTACGAGGCAAAGGTTGACGACCTGAAGGACATCCTCATCGACAAGCTCGTCACGCTGACCAAGGGCAAGACCTCGATGGGTGTGAAAGACTACACAGGTGCCGAGATTATCTCGAAGGGTGCAAAGTTCACTGTCACAGCACTTAAGAACCTGGAGTATGGCGACGTTCAGATTAGCAACTGGACCAACGATGAGCACAAGAACGAGCTTATTGCCCAGCTTATCATTAACTTCATGAAGAAGTATAAGCTGCTTGATGCCGAGATGAAGCGTAAGAAGTATGCTATCACCATTGGCGACGAGCTGCCCTCAGGCATTCTTCAGATGGCCAAGGTCTACGTGGCCAAGAAGCGTAAGATTGGCGTCGGCGACAAGCTGGCCGGTCGTCACGGTAACAAGGGTATCGTCTCGAAGGTTGTACGCCAGGAGGATATGCCGTTCCTCGAGGACGGACGTCCCGTCGACCTCGTGCTCAACCCTCTGGGTGTGCCCTCACGTATGAACCTCGGACAGATTTTTGAGGCCATTCTCGGTGCTGCCGGCAAGCGTCTCGGCGTGAAGTTCGCAACGCCTATCTTCGACGGTGCCAAGCTCGACGACCTCGCCGAGTGGACCGACAAGGCCGGACTGCCTCGTCTCTGCTCCACCTATCTTTATGATGGTGAGACGGGCGAGCGCTTCGACCAGCCTGCCACGGTGGGTATTACCTACTTCCTCAAGCTTGGCCACATGGTCGAGGACAAGATGCACGCCCGCTCTATCGGTCCGTACTCTCTTATTACGCAGCAGCCGCTCGGCGGTAAGGCCCAGTTCGGTGGCCAGCGTTTCGGTGAGATGGAAGTCTGGGCACTGGAGGCCTTTGGTGCCAGCCATGTGCTTCAGGAGATTCTTACTATCAAGTCTGATGATACCGTGGGCCGTGCCAAGGCCTACGAGGCCATCGTCAAGGGTGAGCCCATGCCTACGCCGGGTATTCCCGAGTCGCTCAATGTGCTGTTGCACGAGCTCCGTGGTCTCGGTCTGAGCATCACGATGGACTAATAGAAAATTGAAAAGTTGAAAAGTTGAAAAATTGAAGTTATGGCTTTCAAGAAAGATAATAAGACAAAGAGTAATTTCACCAAGATTACCATCGGACTTGCTTCACCCGAAGACATCCTCGAGAGCAGTTTCGGCGAGGTGACCAAACCCGAGACCATCAACTACCGTACCTACAAGCCTGAGCGCGACGGTCTGTTCTGTGAGCGCATCTTCGGTCCTACCAAGGACTATGAGTGTGCCTGCGGCAAGTACAAGCGTATCCGTTACAAGGGCATCGTCTGCGACCGCTGTGGTGTTGAGGTGACCGAGAAGAAGGTGCGCCGTGAGCGTGCCGGACACATCGAGCTGGTGGTTCCCGTGGCTCACATCTGGTATTTCCGCTCGCTGCCCAACAAGATCGGCTATCTGCTTGGTCTGCCCACCAAGAAGCTCGATGCCGTCATCTACTATGAGCGTTATATCGTCATCCAGCCAGGTGTTATGGCTGGCAAGAAGGACGGTGAGGGCAACGAAGCCTTAGGTGCCAACAAGTTTGACCTGCTCTCTGAGGAGGAATACAATGATATCATCGACAATGTCGTCGGCGAGAACAACGACTATCTTGACGATTCCGACCCCAACAAGTTCATCGCCAAGATGGGTGCCGAGGCTATCTATCAGCTGCTGGCTGAACTCGACCTCGACTCGCTCAGCTACGAGCTGCGCGACCGCGCCAACACCGACTCCTCGGTGCAGCGCAAGAACGAGGCTCTGAAGCGCCTGCAGGTGGTCGAGGCCTTCCGCCAGAGTGTGGAGAAGGGCATCAACCGTCCTGAGTGGATGATTATGAAGATCATACCCGTGACGCCGCCCGAACTGCGCCCGCTCGTTCCCCTGGACGGTGGCCGCTTTGCCACCTCCGACCTGAACGACCTCTATCGTCGCGTCATCATCCGTAACAACCGTCTGAAGCGCCTCATGGAGATTCACGCTCCCGAGGTCATCCTGCGCAACGAGAAGCGTATGCTTCAGGAGGCTGTCGACTCGCTGTTCGACAACAGCCGCAAGTCAAGCGCCGTCAAGAGCGACAGCAACCGCCCGCTGAAGTCCCTCAGCGACTCGCTGAAGGGTAAGCAGGGCCGCTTCCGTCAGAACCTGCTCGGTAAGCGTGTCGACTACTCAGCCCGTTCGGTTATCGTTGTCGGTCCTGAGCTGAAGATGGGCGAGTGCGGTCTGCCGAAGCTGATGGCTGCCGAGCTCTACAAGCCGTTCATTATCCGCAAACTCATCGAGCGTGGCATCGTCAAGACCGTCAAGTCGGCTAAGAAGATTGTCGACCGCCGTGAGCCCGTCATCTACGACATCCTTGAGAATGTCATGAAGGGACATCCCGTGCTGCTGAACCGTGCACCGACGCTGCACCGTCTCGGCATCCAGGCTTTCCAGCCCAAGCTGATCGAGGGTAAGGCCATCCAGCTCCATCCTCTGGCATGTACGGCATTCAATGCCGACTTCGACGGCGACCAGATGGCTGTCCACCTCCCGCTCTCCAACGAGGCTATCCTCGAGGCCCAGCTGCTGATGCTCCAGAGCCACAACATCTTGAATCCCGCCAACGGTGCGCCGATTACCGTACCTTCGCAGGATATGGTGCTTGGACTCTATTACATCACGAAGATTCGTCCGGGTGCTTTGGGCGAGGGACTCTCGTTCTATGGCCCCGAAGAGGCCATCATTGCCCATAACGAGGGACGCTGCGACCTGCACGCCCAGGTTAAGGTGGTGGTCGACGACATCGATGCTCAAGGAAATCCCATCCGCCACACCGTGGAGACTTCTGTGGGCCGTGTCATTGTCAATGGCATCGTCCCCAAGGAGGTTGGTTTCGTCAATCAGGTTATCAATAAGAAGTCATTGCGCGACGTCATCGGCACCGTCATCAATCACGTCGGTTTTGCCGAGGCCTGCGAGTTCCTCGATGGCATCAAGAACCTTGGTTACCGCATGGCTTACGAGGCCGGTCTGTCGTTCAACCTCGACGATATCATCATCCCGAAGGAGAAGGCAGAGCTTATTGCCAAGGGTAACGAGGAGGTTCGTCAGATTACTGACAACTATAACATGGGCTTCATTACCGATAACGAGCGTTACAATCAGGTGATCGATACCTGGACTCACGTTAACAACGACATCGGTAACATCCTGCTGAAGCAGATGACCGAGGCCGACCAGGGCTTCAACGCCGTGTTCATGATGCTCGATTCCGGTGCTCGTGGTTCGAAGGACCAGATTAAGCAGCTCTCAGGTATCCGCGGTCTGATGGCCAAGCCCCAGAAGGCCGGTGCCGAGGGACACCAGATTATTGAGAACCCCATTCTGTCGAACTTCAAGGAAGGCATGTCGGTGCTGGAGTACTTCATCTCTACCCACGGTGCCCGTAAGGGTCTGGCCGACACCGCCATGAAGACGGCCGACGCCGGTTATCTGACTCGCCGACTCGTCGACGTTTCGCACGACGTGATTATCAACGAGGAGGACTGCGGCACGCTCCGCGGACTCGTCTGCACCGCCCTGAAGAATGGCGATGAGGTCATCTCGAGCCTTGCCGAGCGCATCCTGGGTCGTGTCAGCGTTCACGACGTGATGAATCCCAAGACGGGCGAGGTGATTGTCGAGGCTGGTGAGGAAATCACCGAATCTGTTGCCGAGGCTATTGAGAAGGCAGAGATTGAAAGCGTTGAGATTCGCTCGGTGCTCACCTGTGAGTCGAAGAAGGGCGTCTGCCGCAAGTGCTATGGACGCAACCTTGCCACCCGTTGCATGGTGCAGAAGGGTGAGGCTGTCGGCGTTATCGCTGCACAGGCTATCGGTGAGCCGGGTACACAGCTGACTCTTCGTACGTTCCACGCCGGTGGTGTGGCTGCCAATGCTGCTGCCAACGCCAGCATCGTCTGTAAGTACGAACAGGCTAAGATTGAGATGGAAGAGGTGCGCACCGTACCGTTCGACGAGGACGGCCGCGAGTGCGAGATGGTGGTCAGCCGACTGGGCGAAATGCGCTTTGTCGACCCCAACACCAAGATCGTGCTCTCCAGCGTCAACGTGCCTTACGGTTCGTCGCTCTATTTCAAGAACGGCGACGTGGTGAAGAAGGGCGACAAGATTGCCCAGTGGGACCCGTTCAACGCTGTCATCGTTACCGAGTATGCCGGTACGCTGAAGTTCAACGACGTCATCGAGGGTAGCACGTTCCGTGCCGAGACCGACGAGACCACTGGTCTGACTGAGAAGATTGTGACCGAGTCGAAGGACAGGACAAAGGTGCCTACCTGCGATGTCATCGGTGCCGACGGCGAGAAGATTGGTACCTACAACTTCCCTGTGGGTGGTCACGTGGTCGTCGAGGACGGTCAGACTGTCAAGACCGGTGAGACGCTTGTCAAGATTCCGCGTGCTGCTGCCAAGGGTGGTGACATCACCGCCGGTCTGCCCCGTGTCACCGAGCTCTTCGAGGCCCGTAACCCGTCGAACCCTGCCATCGTCAGCGAAATCGACGGTGAGGTCACCATGGGTAAGGTGAAGCGTGGTAACCGCGAAATCATCGTCACATCGAAGACTGGCGAGCAGCGCAAGTACCTCGTCTCGCTGTCGAAGCAGATTCTGGTGCAGGAGCACGACGCCGTGCGTGCCGGTACGCCGCTCTCCGACGGTGCCATCACCCCGAGCGACATCCTCGCCATCAAGGGCCCGACCGCCGTTCAGGAGTACATCGTCAACGAGGTGCAGGACGTCTACCGTCTGCAGGGTATCAAGATCAACGACAAGCACTTTGAGATTATCGTCCGCCAGATGATGCGCAAAGTCCAGATCAACGATCCGGGCGACACGTCGTTCCTCGAGCAAGAGATTGTCGACAAGCTCGACTTCGCCGAGGAGAACGACCGCATCTGGGGTAAGAAGGTGGTCATCGATGCCGGTGCCTCTGAGAACATGAAGGCCGGCCAGATTGTCACCGCCCGCCGTCTGCGCGACGAGAATTCCATGCTGAAGCGCCGCGACCTGAAGCTCGTTCAGGTGCGCGATGCCGTGCCTGCCACGTCGACTCAGATTCTGCAGGGTATCACCCGTGCCGCACTCCAGACCAAGTCGTTCATGTCGGCCGCTTCGTTCCAGGAGACCACCAAGGTGCTCAACGAGGCCGCCATCCGTGGCAAGCAGGACTATCTGGAGGGCATGAAGGAGAACGTCATCTGCGGTCACCTCATACCTGCCGGTACCGGTCTGCGCGAGTTCGAGAAGATCATCGTCGGCTCCAAGGAGGAGTACGAGCGCATGCAGGCCAACCGCAAGAACGTCATCGACTTCGCCGAGGAGACCGTCCTTGAGGACGTGAACTAAATTCTGTCTATAATTCCTTAAAGGCGCCACGTTTTGCGCAAAACCCACGGGTTTTGACCGAAACGTGGCGCCTTTTTCGTAAAACATAGCGGAACATGTATGGGCATTTGGAATATTATTTGTACCTTTGTAGCAGGAAATGAGAATCGCGTCGTATATCATAGGTGTGCTGATGCTCGTGGCCTGCTCTGCTGGAGACACCTCTGAGGAGCATTACAGGCGGGGGCGGATGTTGGCTGGACAGAACCGGTCGGCAGAGGCAATGCGTGAGTATCTGTTGGCGGTGGATGTGGCCGACGATACGCAGGCGGTGATGAAGGCGGTCAGCGAACTGGGGCATTTGTCGTTGAACCAGCACAACCTCAGTCAGGCCCGCAACTATTTTGAGCAGTCGTGGCAGCTGGCGGTTGCAGAAGAGGATTTGGTGCAGATGGTACTGGCACAGCGTGACTTGGGGCGCTGTTGCCGGGAGGGTCGGTCGACGGCTGAGTCCCTGCTGTATTTCGCTCGGGCTGACAGCCTGTTGACGGCGGCCGGTGCCGACTCTCTCCGCGTCTTTGTTTACCCGGAATATATCTCATTGCTTCTGGGCGAAGGCAGGGGCGATGAAGCTCGCCGGCTGGTACGTCTTTTGCCTGACGACCGTCGGTCTGGGCCATCATGCTTAGTGGCAGGAAAATTCTATGCGGAACAAGGACGGTTAGACTCGGCTGTCTATTACTTCCGCCGTTGTCTGGAGACCGACAATGTGAACAGCCGTGCGTCGGCAGCCATGTATTTGAGTGAGATTGCCTCGGAAGAGGCTGACTGGGAGCGTGCCTACAACTACGCTTTAGAGTGTGCGGCTCTGGTAGACTCTGCCAAGCTGCTGATGCAGGCTGAAAACGCCAATCTGGTAGACTCTTTGAGCGACCAGTTAGAGGTAGAGCGCGAAAACTACCGTCTTTACCGTATCATTGCCTTCATCACGTTAGTGGCTATTGTACTGATTGCACTGTCGGTCTTCTTCGTCCGCGAACGTATTGCCCGTCTCAAGCGGCAGCAGGAGAAGGAGCGACAGGCCAGTGTAAGCCGTGCCCGCAACAGGCAGGAACAATTGATTGAGACATTCCGCAATACCGGTCTTTACCGGAAAGTGCTGGTGGACGAATCCATCAGTTCAGACCAATGGGAAGAGATTGTGCAGTTCCTGAACGCAGAGACTGATGGTTTCGTAGACAAACTGATGACCTTCTATCCTGCCATTAAGCCGCAGGAGATGCAGGTGTGCCAGCTCCTGAAGCTGGAATTCACCAACCAGCAGATAGCCACTATTCTCTGTAAGACCCAACAGGCGATAACGAATCTGCGCAAGCGCCTGTACCAGAAAATGTTTGAAAAGGAGGGCACTGCCGACGAACTGAACCAGTTCTTGCGGCTTTTCCCGCAGGAAAAGGGGCTGTGAATGATTTGTGAAGCGATTGTGAAGCATTTGTGAAGTGAAAAACGAGGCTGGAAGGCAGAAATAGCATATCTTTGCAGCAGAAAACTTAAAGCTTAGGACAATGATGAGACAATTGATTTGTACTTTGGTATTCTGGCTGACATACCTCACGACGGCTTTGGCAGCTGCCGATGCCGACTCGCTGCTGTTCAAACGGCAGGAGAATTTCGAACGTTTCTCGAACCTGTTCCCTACGGAGCGTGTTTACGTTCATTTCGATAATACTTCCTATTATAAAGGTGAGGATATCTGGTACAAGGCCTATGTGGTGCGTGACGACAATCTGAACCATACGGATTTGAGCCGCATCCTCTACGTCGAGCTGCTGAATCCCATCGGCTATCCTGTGGAGACACAGAAACTAGTAATTCTGAACGGCCAGGCGCATGGTTCGTTCCACCTGACAGACACGCTGAACGCCGGTTTCTACGAGGTGAGAGCCTATACGGCATGGATGCTGAACTTCACCACTGGCGACCCTCACGGCTGGCGGCGCATGCAAAGCAACGAGGCCAAGCGGCAGTGGGGTGAACGCGTGCAGCGCTACCTGCAGGGCAATGCCGGCATCTTCAGCCGCGTATTCCCTATCTATGAGAAGGTGGACAGCGGACAGTTCTCGAAGCGCCGTATGCCCCGACTGCCTAAAGCTACATCGACAATGGCTACGCCCGTCAAGGACCGCCTGCTGATAGACTTCTATCCCGAAGGCGGCAATCTGGTGCGCGACGTGCCGGGACGCGTGGCCTTCCAGGCTCATAATGCCGAAGGGCGCACATTGAACGTGGCCGGGGCCCTGATACGCCGGGGCGACAGCATCGGCTATTTCAAGACCGATTATGCCGGCCGGGGTGTCTTTTCTTTCACTCCCGACTCCTTGGATGCCGAAGAACTGACCAAGGGACTGGAACTGAGACTGACCTATTCGGGCAACACCTACCGCTTCGATCTGCCCAAGCCCAAGAAACGCGGCTACTCGCTGAATGTGTTCCCGGCTGGCGGTCAGCTGAAGACCATCATCGCCCGCAACAGTAAGACCGATGGCATGGTTTTGGGACTGAGCATCACCTCGCGTGGGCACACCTATTATTATAATACGGTGGACTTGACCGACGATGAGCAGATGGTAGCCTTCATCGACAAACGTTCGCTGCAGACTGGGGTCAACGTGGTGACACTGTTTACCGAAAAGGGGCAGGTGCTGGCCCAGCGCCTGGTATTTGTGAACAATCACGACAGGGACGGATTCAGATTGCAACAGGCTCCGGTTTCCGCATCCGCCACCTGGCAGCCCTACCAGAAGGTCATACTCGACTACCAGCTGGTGGACACGGCGGGAAAGCCAGTACGGGCCGCCTATGACTTCTCCATCGCCGTGACCGACGGCGACAGCCGCGAACAGACCTATGACGACGGCAACGTGCTGAGCTACCTGCTTTTGTCATCCGAGGTAAAAGGCTTTATCCCCCATCCTGAATACTATTTCGAGGCCGACGACGCTGAGCACCAGGGAGCCCTCGACCTGCTGATGATGGTGCAGGGCTGGACGCGCTACGACTACGAGCAGATGATGAGCGGTGAGCAAATGGAGCCGATGCTGGCCATTGAACGTGGCCTCACCTTTGCAGGGCGCCTGTGGGACGATGACGACTACTATCAAAAAGGTTTCTGGAAACTGCAGACTGACAAGCCCCACTGGGTCTACTCCGAACTATACATTAATAGCGACACGGCGAGCCACGTAATGACGGGCGAGGCCAAGGTCGACACCACGGGGCGCTTCCGTCTGAACATCCTGCCCTTCTATGGTAAGGGCCGCATAGCGATGATGCTCAATAAGCAGAGCATTGAAGAACTGGGGCTCTCAAAAGGGGGTGTCAACGCCCATAACTTCCGCTGGAACACCGTCCGCAGGCCCTTGTTCCTGTTAGGTAAGCGCATTGAGCCCCTCAACCAGTACTCGCCGCTGCCCAAGAACTACGACTACTACGAGACGGCGGCACTTGTCGACCCCATCGACCGCGACATGTTCCGCTACGGTTTCATGGCCGTGCCGAACGACAACAAGGGCAGGCTGATCTACTACGATGCCGTCAGGCAGACCTATATGCTGCCAGAGGTGCTGAAGAAGACGCGACGTGCCTGGAGCGACTTCCGCGATGTGAGTCCCGTCTGCGTCATGGATGTCAAAGACTTGATGGCATGGCTGTCAAACATCTTCGGCGACATCAGGGACTTCAAGTACAGTGAACAGACGCCATACAGCGGAGGCAGCGTAGTTACCAGAATGAACAAGCACTTCGGAAATCTAGATCGTTCGGGAAACGAATATCACATCGACGAGAATGCACATTTTGAGCGCCTGGCCGAACTGCTCTACATCCTCGGGCTGGACGGCATGAACAGCACGTTCGTAAACGCCGGCCTGACGGGCGGACAGCCAGCCTACTCATTAGCGACGGGCGACCCAAGTCTGCTGCCCATAGGCGTGCGTTTCTTCCCTGTCAACGAGAACTTCAAGACGCTGCGGCTCTATGCCGACACCGACAACCGCCGCCTGACCCATCAGCGGGGACGCTACCGCGAGACCGTCATCAGCTATGATCCCGAAAAAGATAAGAGTAACGACTCACCGCTGACGTCTATCTTCAACTTCATTACCGACAGCCTCTACGACGACTCCCACCCGCTGCCCGACTTCCTCGGCTTCCGCATCAACTTCCAGGGACTGAACGAGCCTGCCGAGTTCTTCTGCCCCAACTACGACTGGGAACCACAACCCAATGAGACCGATTACCGCCGCACGGTATACTGGAATCCGCAGGCGGCCACCGACCCCGAGGGCCGTGTTCACTTGGAGTTCTTCAACAACGGTTTCAGCGAGCGTTTAGCCGTTTCGGCTGAAGGCATCACTGCTAACGGACAACCTATCACCACACGCCCATGAGACTGCTATTGATGACACTCGCCATGTTGTGGGGCTTTGCCTGTCCCTTAGCGGCTCAACAGCCGGCCAAGAAGGGACGTGTCAGTATGCAGACGGCTCTGAACGACTCCACATTCTTCAACGTTCGGCTGAGTTTCGAGACTGGCGGAGAGGGCGTCCTGAAACTTGAGACTGCCTACGTCACTAAGCGCGGGAGCCTGAAGCGGACATCTGTAGAGGCGTCAGGACTTCACTTTGAGTTTGACAAGAAGTCGAGGGCATCATTCGAATTCTCTGTGATTTTCTCCTTCGACCGTCGCCGCTATCGGGCACAGGGCCGCTATGCTCAAGATGGGCCTGAAGGACCGGAGTGTACGCTACGCTGTATACCGATGCGGCTCAGTGACAGAACCTTGCGCGAAAGCGAATATCCAAACTCGCCGTTATGAAACTTCTGCTGATGTCATAATGCCGTTGCTATCTTTATCATCCCCCTCGCTGGGGGCGGGGAGAGGAATGGGCATTCATTCTTCTGAACGTTTCACCCAATTCTCGATTTTTACGCCAGGCATGGGGGAAAAGTCTTTCTGATTATCGGTGACTACGGTGAGGTCATAGTGACGAGCGGTGGCTCCGATGAGCAAGTCGAACTGGCCGATGGGGTTGCCCTTGCGTTTCGTGGCAAAGCGGATGTCGCCGTAGTCGTCAAGCGCATCGGAGATGGGATAGATTTCGATGTTGTTCTTCAACCACATTGCTTCGCAATAATGCTTCTCGAAATTCTTGCTGTTATAGGCACCGTAAATCAGTTCGGCCACCGTAATCTCAGAAGCGCAGAGTTGTGTGCGTGGCAGCGCGTCTACATGGTCGGCCACGCCGTTACGGTTCTTGAAGTACTCTATCCAAGAGTTTGTGTCGAGCATGTACTTCTCCATAAGCCTCAATCGTCAAGCGTTATTTCACGAACCACGTCCTGCTCTCTGGCCTCGCGGATTGCGGCTTCCATAAGTTTGGCATCCTCTGGGTCATCGGCCCAGCAGCCGCGCAGACTGCGGAACTGCCGCTCTGCCTCTGCCTCTGCCTTCTGCTCCTGCTCGGCCTCGAAGTCGGCCAGCGCTGTCGGGTTCACGTACATCATGCGAATCAGCCTTGCGGCTTCCAGCATCTTCTGCATAGCCTCCGTGTTGTTCCTCATCTTCCAAATCTCGCGGTCGAGGGCAGTGTTCAACTGTACTATTGTTGTCATAATCCTGCAACGTTTTGATTTCCGTCGGCAAAGTTACGAAAATAATCTGAAATAAAGCATAATAGCAAGAAATAAATTGTGAGGCAGTTACTGAGCTGCGTGTGGGGGACGATCTTTCCCATGAAAGCACGGCTGTCTTTGCACCTGTTCTCAGATTATTCCAAAGAGGGTACTTCCATGCGTGTTGAAAGGCACGGACAAAAGCGACGTTACGCGACGCCAAAGGTGTTCTTTAGCCGTGACTAAAGTTGAAACTGCGTCGACGGACGATAAAACTGTGCCAATGGATAATAAAACTGTGCCGGCGGATGACAAAACGGAGGCAATGTTTGGTAGTACTCCGCAGATTATTTTCCGCATGAATAATTTGGTTGTTCCAAAATATGTTATTACTTTTGCATAGTCAAACAAGAAAGCGACGCTTACCGAAGACATGAGCAAAAAGTCTATCCGTTTTTTCAATGACCGTGAAGTACGGGCCGTTTGGGACGAGGAGCACAATAAGTGGTGGTTCTCGGCCACAGACATTGTGCGGGCCATTAACGATGAGGAGGACTACACCAAGTGTCGCAACTACTGGAAATATCTGAAAGGTAAATTTCGTAAAGAGGGTATCGAACTGGTTAGTGCCACTAACCAGTTCAAATTCGAGGCTCCTGACGGCAAACAACGTAAGGCCGACGCCTGTAATCATGGGGACAGACTCTTGATTTTTAGAGGAATCAAAAACCTGTCACCACGAGTCAGGCAATTCGGTAGAAGGATTCTATCTGTTCAATGAAAATATTATCTGCATTATTAGTTATGAATAGACATTGTTTGTTAACTCTATTATTACTTTTCTGCATTTCTCTACTTGTACTTGCCTGCCAATCTACGCGTAAGGAAATTGAGGAGGGAAAATGTTCTGTAAGCGTACATGTCGATAATGTACCAGATACAACTTATGCCAAAGTGGCGTGGCTGCATCAGAATGATGATATCTTTGATATAGAAGAGATAGATTCAATTCCCGTTATCAATGGCCAGTTCTCATTTGAATGTACTATTGGAAGACTGACAAGTGCATCAATCTGTATAAACCGTAACTATATGCGGATATATTTAGAGCCGGGAGAAATCGAGGTAACCTTGGACGGGGCCACCCCATACCTTGTTAGTCAGTCAGGAACTTCGGTGGATAAAGAATTGGAGGCGGTCAACAACTATCTTCTGGAGAACAGTAAACGCTCTTTTAATGATTGTTTCAATCAGTTCGCCGGTTATTGTTATCACACAGAGCGCTATGATTTAATTGAACATAGTAAAACAAAAAAACAGAGACAAACGTTATTGCTAAGTTTTTGCCGTTCCCACCTGGACTACAGAATTGTACCAGATTTGTTGCATCAGGTATTGTTATTATACGACTACACGGTCCTCAGCGCCCAACAGATTGAAAGAATACTTCATGATATACAAGATATTTATCAGGATATTCCATCAGATAACAAGAATTCTGATGATTATGAAATGGTAGGGTGGGAGATTCAGCAGATGATGCGTGCTGCTACAGCAAGTGAACATATTGGCGGGGAGGCTCCAGACTTTTTGTGTAGGAATACAGACGGCAAGCAATTTCGATTATACAAATATTTAGGAGAGAGTTTTGTCTTGTTGCATTTTGGGGGTCACGTGCGAGATGAATCCCAGAAATTGTCAGATTACTACAATATACCAAAGCTGAAGATGATTAGCATTACACATAATTGTATGTCTGATGACGAAAAAGCTTTTTCTCAATTTGTGCAAGACAGATGGCCACTCTCCATAAGCGTATATGACTTCTCATATTATGGTATGCGGCTTTTGCCTCCTGCTACACTATACATATCATTCCCATTATATCCACACTATTTTCTAATATCACCTGATCGCACCATTGTAGGGCGGTGGAAATGGGAAGACATGCCTAACGGGGAGGAAATAGAAAGAGTAATAAGTGAATCATAGGTCTCTCTGATTCAAATGTAATAATCGGCCAGTTAGCATGACTAACCTGGCGGGTTGATGGTGCTTACCCGCCGGTAAACGCGCCTTTATTGATTTCTCCCGCAATAAAATGTCGATAGAAGTCGTTATTAATAAATGATCAGAGTCCCCTCCGTGAGCTCGCGAAAGCTAATACAAAAACTTACCGCAATGAAGCAACTGCTGATAGTCATTTTGTTGTTGTCGTCGTTGCCCTTGATGGCACAACTCGAGAGGTTCGAGGCCACCATAGTCGATGCAAAGACTCATGAGCCGCTGCCTTTTGCCAGTGTATATGCCAGTCAGAAGTCGTCGACCATATCCAATGCTGTGGGCGTCTTTTCCATCAAGTGCAGTCCGGCAGCCGTGCTCCGGATCAGCTACGTGGGCTACAGGACAATTCATGTCAAGGCTTCCGAACTGGGCGGCAGGGTTGTCCTGGAACCATTGGCGAACCAGCTGAAGGAGGTGATAGTAACCCCCATCGACCTGAAGGACTTTATCCGCAAGACTACCAGCGAGACCCGGCGCCAGCTGCGTAAGAACGAGAAGCGCAAGTCAAGCTTCTTCTACCGCCAGACCACCTTTGCCGACAGCACCTGCTTCGAGCTGATGGAAGCTTTCCTCCAGGCTAAGTCGGCCGTATTCCTGCGCGACCTGGTTCTGCTGAAAGGCCGCTTTGCCGGCATACAGCCCGACAGCCTGCACCGCTACTCCTTTTGGACCAACTTCTTCATCGTCTCAGAACTGCCCATGCTGACACGCTATGACTATCATGACAACATTGGCGTAAAGCCCCTGGTGCGCAACTACCGTGACTACTACGATGTGGGCTACGACATCATGGGCGACGGCGACGACCGCATTTTGGCCATACAGTTCACGCCAAAGCCCCGTCTCTGGCAAAGCGTCCTCGCGGTGACGCTCTACGTCAATGCCCGTACCCACCTCCTGCAGAGGATGGAGGGTGAGGTGCGCAACGTCAACGTGGTCCACAAAGAATATGTAGTGGAAGAGGTGGATACGGGGAAGGTCGTCAGACAGATAAAGACCAATCAGTCCTCAACGTTCCACCTCACAGTCAACATGACCGAAGAGCGTGGGTTCCTCGAAGTGCAGTCTGTCTACGTCGACCAGCAGTTCATGCGTTACGGCAAGAGCATCAATACCCGCTCCATTATGTTCAACGTTGACGGCATGGCCAGTGCTGAAGGAGGCCGGAAGATGTGGAACTACGGCGACCTGCACAATTATGTCAGGGAGCAAGGCTACGACCAGCAGTTCTGGCACGACAACGAAATGGTGCGCCGAACGCCAGTCGAACAGCAGGTCATGGAGATGTTCGAGAGTCAGAACCTTTTCGGGGTGTTTGAGTAACCTGCCGCTTCGTCTTACGACAGTCCTTCAATCTCGCCGTCGACGATGGTGATGCGCTCGGCCTGCGGACTCTTGGGCAGTCCCGGCATGCGGAGCATGTCGCCGGCAATGGCAACGATCATCTCCGAGCCGCAGTTCAGGATGATATCGCGGATGCGGATGGTGAAGCCCTCGGGCGAGCCGTAGCGGGTGGAGTCGGCTGAGAACGAGAACTGCGTCTTGGCAATGCAGACAGGGTAGTGGGCGATGGCCCCGTCTTCGTCGGTAAAGGTGGCGCGCAGGTCCTCCAGTTTCTTCTTAGCCGTTTTGCTGTACTCCACGGTCGAGGCTCCGTAGATACGCTTACATACCTTTTCTATCTTGTCTTCCAGACAGTCGGCCTCCTTGTAGGTGAAGCGGATGGGCAGCGGCTGTTGCCTCTCAATCGTATCGACGACAGTCTGCGCCAGTTCGACGGCACCCTCTCCGCCTCGCAGGAATGCCTCGTTGACGGCAAAGCCCACTCCCAGGTCTTCGCAGTTCTTGCGTACGATATCTATCTCTTCCTCCACGTCGCTATCGTGGCGGTTGAGGGTGACAACGACCGGCTGACCGAAGCCCTGCATGTTGCGGATGTGGCGGTTGAGGTTCTTCAGTCCCTCAGTCAGTCCCTTGGCGTTGGGCTCGTTGATATTTTCGAGGACTACGCCGCCGTGCATCTTCAGTCCCTGGGTGGTGGCTACGATGACTACCAGTCGGGGCTGGAGTCCCGTCTTGCGGCACTTGATGTCGAAGAACTTCTCGGCACCGAGGTCGGCGCCGAAGCCCGCCTCTGTCACCACGTAGTCGCTGAACGTCATGGCCATCTTCGTGGCGAGCACGCTCGAGCAGCCGTGGGCGATGTTGGCAAAAGGTCCGCCGTGAATATAGGCCGGCGTATGTTCCGTGGTCTGCACCAGATTGGGGTTGAGGGCGTCGCGCAGCAACACGGTGATGGCTCCCGCCACGCCGAGGTCTTTCACCTTGAAGAGCTTGCCGTCGGCGGTAATGCCCAGCACGATGTTCTCGATACGGCGCTGCAGGTCCTGCTCGCTGGTAGCCAGACAGAGGATGGCCATCAGCTCAGAGGCGGGCGTGATGTCGAATCCCGTCTCAGAGACCACACCGTCGCCGCGCAGTCCTGTCACCACGTTGCGCAGGGCACGGTCGTTGACGTCGAGCACGCGCTTCCAGAATATCTCACGCAGCGAGAAACCATCCTTGCGGTGCTGATAGAGATAGTTGTCGAGCAGGGCACTGATGGTGTTGTGCGCCGAGGTCACGGCGTGGAAGTCGCCCGTGAAGTGCAGGTTGATCTTCTCCATCGGCAGCACCTGGGCATAGCCGCCGCCGGCAGCGCCGCCCTTCATGCCGAAGCAGGGTCCCAGCGAGGGCTCGCGCAGGGCTACGGCAGCGTTCTTGCCGATCTTGTTAAGCCCTAATGCCAGTCCGATGCTGACGGTGGTCTTGCCGATGCCGGCCTTCGTGGGACTGATGGCAGTCACGAGTATGAGGCGGCTCCGGCGCACTTTCTCCTCGTCGATGAGGCGTACGGGCACCTTGGCCATGTAGCGGCCGTAGGGTTCAATGTCCTCTGGGGCGATGCCCAGGCTGGTGGCAATCTCGTTGATGTGCTTCAGTTCGCATTCGCGGGCTATCTGTATGTCAGTCTTCATCATCATATTATTGTTTTAAGCTTAGCGGGGTGCAAAATTACCGTTTTGTTTGCTTTCTGCCAAGAAAAACGGGCAAAAGTTTTGCTTGTTCCGCCTTTTTTGCTTACTTTTGCATCCCCAAACGATAAAAAGCTATACAACAATGAACGAAAAAGACCAGAAGCAGCAGGGACTGCAGATAGAACTGACGCCCGATGTGGCGCAGGGAGAGTATGCCAACTTTGCCATCATCACCCACTCGTCGAGTGACTTTGTGCTTGACTTTGCAAGGGTGTTGCCGGGCGTGCCCAAGGCCGCCGTCAAGAGCCGTGTCATCCTGGCTCCCGAGCATGCCAAGCGCCTGCTGGCTGCCCTGCAGGAGAACATCATGCGCTATGAGCGCGAGTACGGACAGATTAAGATTCCCAATCAGGAGCCGCGCACCATTGCCCCCTTCGGACCGAGTAAGGGTGAGGCTTAATCCAACAGAAGGAGGTTGCCCCTTTGGCAGCCTCCTTTCAATTTGTTTACACACTTATACCACATGTGTGGTGAAAGTTTGTTAAAAAGGTTATATATTATTAATTTCTGCCTAAGCCGTTAATTTTTCTTTCTTTTATATTAGGTAGAAACGAGAAAAAGTTGTACCTTTGCAGCCCGAATTGCGTTTTCAGTATAGGGCGCATTGTGTAAATAGCTGAATATAAACAAAATAATATATAAACAAATAATTAAAAGTAAAGTATCATGCCTACAATTTCACAATTGGTAAGAAAAGGCAGAAGGGTAATCGTAGACAAGTCAAAGTCGCCCGCACTGGACAACTGTCCTCAGCGCCGTGGCGTCTGCGTACGTGTCTATACGACAACCCCGAAGAAGCCTAATTCGGCTATGCGCAAGGTAGCCCGTGTTCGTTTGACTAACCAGAAGGAAGTCAACAGTTACATTCCCGGTGAGGGTCACAACCTGCAGGAGCACTCAATCGTGCTGGTTCGCGGTGGTCGTGTGAAGGACCTCCCCGGTGTCCGCTATCACATCGTTCGCGGTACGCTCGATACCGCCGGTGTTGCAAACCGCACTCAGCGCCGTTCTAAGTACGGTGCCAAGCGTCCCAAGGCCAAGAAGTAAAAACTGACCGGAGAAGGTCAGGCGGCCGGCCTTTTATATAAAAGGTGAAAAAGAAAAAAACAAATCCCGTTTTGCTGGAGAAATGTTATAAAGGTTGAGTAAATACTCAAGAGCGAGTGTTGAAGAACGTGCAAGAACAGCCCCCAAGCAGACAAAAATCATTTATTAAAAAACAAAATGAGAAAAGCAAAACCTAAGAAGCGTGTGATCCTGCCGGATCCCGTATTCAACGACAAGAAGGTGTCGAAGTTCGTGAACCACTTGATGTACGATGGCAAGAAGTCGAAGTCGTACGAGATTTTCTACAATGCCCTCGACACCGTGAAGGCAAAGATGAAGGACAACGAGAAGTCTGCCCTCGAGATTTGGAAGCAGGCTCTGGACAACATCACCCCGCAGGTCGAGGTGAAGAGCCGCCGTATTGGTGGTGCCACGTTCCAGGTTCCTACCGAGATCCGTCCCGACCGTAAGGAGAGCGTCTCGATGAAGAACATGATTCAGTTCGCCCGCAAGCGCAGTGGTAAGTCGATGGCCGACAAGCTGGCTGCCGAGATTATGGACGCCTTCAACAATCAGGGTGGCGCCTTCAAGCGTAAGGAGGATATGCACCGCATGGCTGAGGCTAACCGTGCCTTCGCCCACTTCCGCTTCTAATAATATAAGGTAAAAGGTAAAAAGGTAAAAGGGTAAAATAAGAAAGAAATGGCAAAACAAGATTTGCATTTGACGCGCAATATCGGCATCATGGCCCACATCGATGCCGGTAAGACGACCACTTCGGAGCGCATCCTGTTCTACACGGGTAAGACCCACAAGATTGGTGAGGTGCACGATGGTGCCGCCACCATGGACTGGATGGCTCAGGAGCAGGAGCGTGGTATCACCATCACGAGTGCTGCCACCACCTGCTATTGGGAGTGGAACAAGAATAAGTACAAGATCAACCTGATCGACACTCCGGGACACGTGGACTTCACCGCTGAGGTGGAGCGCTCACTGCGTGTGCTCGACGGTGCCGTGGCTACCTACTCGGCTGCTGACGGCGTTCAGCCCCAGTCTGAGACGGTATGGCGCCAGGCTGACAAATACAACGTGCCCCGCATCGGTTACGTCAACAAGATGGACCGTTCGGGTGCCGACTTCTTCGAGACCGTCCAGCAGATGAAGGACATCCTCGGAGCCAACCCCGTAGTCATCCAGGTGCCCATCGGTGCCGAGGAGAACTTCAAGGGTCTGGTCGACCTCATCCGTATGAAGGCCATTCTGTGGCACGACGAGACGATGGGTGCCGAGTACGACCTCGAGGAGATTCCCGCCGACATGATGGACGAGTGCGACGAGTGGCGCAACAAGCTGCTCGAGGCTGCTGCCGAGTATGACGAGGCGCTGATGGAGAAATACTTCGACGATCCCGCTTCCATCACCGAAGAGGAGATCATCGCAGCTATCCGCAAGGGTACCATCTCGCTGGCTTGCACGCCCATGCTCTGCGGCTCTTCGTACAAGAACAAGGGTGTGCAGCCCCTGCTCGACTACGTCTGCGCCTTCCTGCCTGCTCCTGTCGATACCGACATCGTGATGGGTACCAACCCCAACACCGACGAGGAGGAGGGTCGCAAGCCCTCTGAGGACGAGCCGACAGCTGCTCTGGCCTTCAAGATTGCCACCGACCCCTACATGGGCCGTCTGGTGTTCTTCCGCGTCTACTCTGGTTCGGTGAAGGCCGGTTCCTACGTCTTCAACCCCCGTTCGGGCAAGAAGGAGCGTATCAGCCGCCTGTTCCAGATGAACTCGAACAAGGAAATCCCCATGGAGTCGATCGACGCCGGCGACATCGGCGCAGGTGTGGGCTTCAAGGACATCCGCACGGGTGACACCCTCTGCGACGAGGACAAGCCCATCGTGCTCGAGTCGATGACCTTCCCCGACACGGTGATCTCTATCGCCGTTGAGCCGAAGTCGCAGGCCGACGTTGCCAAGCTCGACAACGGTCTTGCCAAGCTGGCCGAGGAAGACCCGACGTTCACCGTCCGTACCGACGAGCAGAGTGGTCAGACCATCATCTCGGGTATGGGTGAGCTGCACCTCGACATCATCATCGACCGCCTGAAGCGCGAGTTCAAGGTGGAGTGCAACCAGGGTAAGCCCCAGGTGAACTATAAGGAAGCCATCACCAAGACCGTCATGAACTACCGTGAGGTCTACAAGAAGCAGTCGGGTGGTCGCGGTAAGTTCGCTGACATCATCGTCAACGTAGGTCCCGTGGACGACGACTGGGATATCGCCAAGGACGGCGGACTGCAGTTCGTCAACGAGGTGAAGGGTGGTAACATCCCCAAGGAGTTCATCCCCAGCATCCAGAAGGGCTTCGAGGCTGCCATGAAGAACGGTATCCTCGGTGGCTATCCTATGGACTCGCTGAAGGTTGTGGTGGTCGACGGTTCGTTCCACCCCGTCGACTCCGACCAGCTGTCGTTCGAGATTGCCGCCCAGATGGCTTACAAGGCTGTCTGCGCACAGGCCAAGCCCGTACTGATGGAGCCCATCATGAAGCTCGAGGTCGTTACGCCCGAGGAGAACATGGGTGACGTCATCGGCGACTTGAACAAGCTCCGTGGTCAGGTTGAGGGTATGGACGAGGCTCGTAGTGGTGCCCGTGTCGTAAAGGCCAAGGTGCCCCTTAGCGAGATGTTCGGCTATGTCACCGCCCTGCGTACCATCACCTCAGGTCGTGCTACCAGCTCGATGGAGTACAGCCACCACGCACCGCTCTCCAGCACCATCGCCAAGGCCGTGCTCGAGGAGGTGAAGGGCCGTGCTGACCTCGTGTAAGCGTTTAGTATCATCTTACTATAAATCCCGGAATCGCCAGACGCGATTCCGGGATTTTCTATATAGAATAGGTGCAAACGGCTATCATTTCCGTGATTTGATAGTCGTTTCCTGCGTTTTGATAGTTAGCGGATAAGGAGATTTGGTTATATTTGCAGAAATATTTTAACTAAACCTCATAAAAGTATTATGAAGAAACTACTCATCAAGCTGGCACTCCTTGCGGTGCCGATGTTGGCGGCGGCACAGACTGCCGACAATCTGAAACAGTCGCTACCCTCCGAGTGGGGCGGCTGGCAGAACCTCACTTACGGCGTGACCGACATCACGGCGTACACCACCAGTCTCTTCACCATGGAGGTGGAGACCAGCGGCAAGACCATCCACCTGCTGTGGCAGGAGAACGGCAAGGACGCCAACGGCCTCTACCGTATGTACTACCGGCGCAGCACCGACCTGGGGCGCTCCTGGGAGGAGGCCAGGCTCATCAGTACCTCGAAGGAGAAACTCTACCGCGAGAACAACCACCTGCTGGCTGTCAGCGGCAGCAGCGTGTACATTCTCTGTCCGTCGAAAGATGCCGATGACCGCTGGAAGCTGCGCTTTGCACGCAGCACCGACGGCGGCGCATCGTTCACAACCGTCGACCTGGAGCAGTTTGGCACAGGCTCCGTCACGCAGCACCTCAACATGTACTACGCAGGCTGCGACGGGCAGACCGTTGTGTTCGCCACGCATCACAGTGACGGCACCGGGCGCAAGGAACTGCGTGCGTACACCAGCATCGACGGCGGCCATAACTTCCAACTGCTGAAATGGCAGCTGGAAGGCTACCCGTTCGGCGAGCGTCGTTCATATCCCAGTTTCCATCAGATAGCCGACCTTCAGGTGCAGGACGGCAAGTGGACGATGGTGTGCTGGGACGACGATAAAAGTACCAAAGTCCTGCTGAACTCGTCATCTGACGGCGGCAAGACGCTCGTCACGCAAAACGTGACACAGCGGGGCACTGGTAAATATAACTACTGGAGCAACATGCCCGGCTACCGTCCGCAGATGGTGATGCAGGGCAATACCATCGACCTCATCTACTACGGCAAGCTCGACGACGGCGATGAGGAAATGATTGTCTATCAGCGCTCAACCGATGGTGGCAAGACCTGGGGAGAGCCGAAGTATCTGCCCGACAGCTATGACTCGGGCACGATGACCATCGCCGGCAAGGGCGACAACCTCTACGTGATGGGCTACCGCTGGACTGGCGAAAACGGTCGCTGGGGCCGCGTCACCCACCGCACGCTGTGGTACTCGCACGACGGCGGCAAGACGTGGCAGCAGCAGCGCCGCTGCTTCGACACCTACGAGCTAAACAACTCTGCCTTCCGCTTCACCATTGCTCCCGACGACCCGTCGGGCCGCCACGTCATTGTTACCGGCGAGCAGGGCTTCTACATGGAGACGAAGGACGGCTTCGAGACCGTCAGCCGCAACTTCCGCAAGGGCGACCAGTCGTGGGACCCCTACAGGGACTGGAACAACGAGGCACTGACCGTGATCTTCGACAGCGAGGGCACCGAGCACTGGTTCATGCAGTACAGCCCCCACCAGGCTGGTATCGCCAGCTACGACGGCTACTTCTGGAATATCTGCCATCGCCGTGTGGAGCGTCCTGAAGTGCCCGCAACAACCAAGGAGATGGCTTACCACCTGGCCAACACCGTGAGGAACGACATCATCATCCCCATGTCGCCCAGCATCGAGGCCACCAGCGAGGCCATCACCGTCGAGGCGTGGGTGCGCTTCGACGACGTGAAGAGCGGCTTCGGCTTTGCCGGCCTGAACAACACCAACGCTTCCTTAGGAAGCTCGACCTTCATGGACGGCTGGTCCCTCGAGCTCTACTATCAGTCGGGCGGCGCCACGCCCGGCGGCGCAGCCTTCAACGGCTGCGTACACCCCGAAAAGTCCAATGGCGCCAGTCTGTTCACGCCATGGACGTATCTCATCCGCGAATTGGGACAGTGGCACCACGTGGCCATGACCTACGACTCTAACGTCGCAGAGAACAATGTACACTTCTACATCGACGGTCTGCCCTACAACACGCGCACCGAGCACGGCAAGATTCTGATGGGCAACAACCCCATCCTCATCGGCCGCTCCGGAACCCAAAATGACGGCGACGTGCTCATCGACAACTTCGCCATCTACAGCCGTGCGCTGACCCTCGACGAGATCCACCGGCACATCTACGGCAAGCCCGACGCCACGGACAAGGACTGCCGCCTGCTGCTCACCTTCGACGGCACACTGCGCGACGAGAGCCAGTACCACAACGACCCCGTTCCACTGATGGATGCGCCCCTCGTGGAGCACAACGGCATCAACCTGCCCAAGGCCGACTTCGCACTGACCAAGGACACCAAGGGCACCACCGTCTATGTGAACGACGTAACCCCCGACGGCGAGGTCTATTGGTGGTGGAAACCCAGCCCCACGACGCTCGGAGCCTACAACGAGAGCTGGAAGAAGCACGAGAGCGTGAACTACAACGGCCACAGCGGCAACTACGTCTTCTGGATGGTGGCCAAGGGCGACGGCGAGCATACCAACGCCTTCGCACCCGTGGCGAAGCAGTTCAGCATCAGCGGACTGAGCCGTGTGGAGCCCAGCGTGGTCGGTAGTACCCCGGCTGCCCGCCTGCGTATCTACGGCGGTTACGAGCTGTCGGAGAACAGTCAGCCAAAAGTGGTGCTCCACACCTCCGATGGCGTTGACATTGAGGGGCGTTGGGAGATGGACAAAGGCTACAGCTCCACCAGTGTCAAGACACTCAATGACGTAGCATACGCCGTGTTCGACCTGTCATCGGCAAAACTTGGAAAATACGACGTCGTGGTAGCCTCCGACACGCTCAAGGGCGCCCTTGAAGTGCAGGCCGTGGAGGCACCCGACGTGTGGTTGAGCGTCAATGGTCCACGCCTGATGCTCGGAAACCGCTGGACAACATTCACCATGGAGTATGGAAACCGTTCCAACACCGATGCCTACAACGTTCCAGTGTACCTCTTCTTCGATGACTACGACGACATTGAGGTGGAGTTCCCCTTCGACTATGTGCTCACGCCCGAAGAGGGCGTAGTCAGTGCCGAGGCCATCAAGTTCACCCTCGACAGTATAGGCATGTACCAGAAGTTCACCACCAACATGGGTGAGCGCAAACGCTGCTACTCATTCATCATTCCCTTTATCTCTGCCAACGGCACCGCACAGAAGCGGTTCGTCATACGGCGTGGTGCGCTCAATTCCGCACAGCCAGCCACCAATGAACTCACCGTCACCTACGCTATAGGTGAGCCGTGGGGACCGGCTGAATTCTTCGATGCTGAGACGGCCATGGCTCGTGGCGGCGTCACCCGTTCCACGTCATGGGAAGACCAGGAGGCAAAAGCCCTCTGTCAATGGAAATATTTGGCGTGGGGTGTCTTCGACATCGCTGCCTCGCTGCCCTTCGGCGGTTGTGCCGTAGGAGCCTTCAAAACAGTCGTGCAGCCGTTTACCGAGAAGCCGGAAGACCGCTTTTCGTGCTTGGTTACCAATCTGGTGTGTACTGCTGTTAACTGCGCCATAGATTCCAACCCGCTTGGCTGGGGATGGTGTGCCATCAAGCTGACGGAAGCAATCTGGAACACTGCTAACAACATCTATTCAGCCCAGTCGTGCGTAGATGCCAAGGGTGGCAAGAAGGAAGTAAGGCGTGTGTACAGTATCGACCCCAACGAGATGATCGGCCCATGGGGACCTGACGACGACAAGCATTACATACAGCCCATCCGCCAGATGCCGTATATGATAACCTTCGAGAACAAATCGACGGCATCGGCCCCTGCCAACGAGGTCTTCGTCACCGACACGCTCGACCTGACGAAGCTCGACGCCGAGACCTTCTCGTTCAGCAGCTTCGGCTGGGCCGACACCACCTTCGTCGTGGGCGGCAGCCGGACTCAGGAGTTCACGCGCGACGTTAATTATAAGGTGAACGGCCATGACATCCTGGTGCGCGTCAGCGGACAGTTCAACCCCGCAACGGGCGTCGTCAACTGGAGCTTCGCATCACTTGAGGCGAACGGCAGCGAGCTGGCCGACGTGATGAACGGCTTCCTGCTGCCCAACGACCAGAACGGGCGCGGCGAGGGCTACGTCAGCTTCATCATTGACCACAAAGCCAACCCGGCCAACGGCTCCACCATTAGCAACAAGGCCACCATCGTCTTCGATGCCAACGAGCCTATCGTGACCAATACCTACACGAACACCTTCGACACCGACTACCCGACATCGAAAGTCACGAAGGCTGAGGAACCGTCGGAGGGCAAGCTCACCGTCACCGTCAGCGGCAGCGACCCGACCAGCGGCGTCGACCACTATACCGTCTTCGCCCAGAAGAACGGCGGCGAGTGGCTGGCCGTGGCTACTATTACTGAAGGCACCACCTGCACCATCGACGTCGAGACGGGCACGAAGTACGGTCTCTGTGCCATCGCCACCGACCGCGTGGGCCTGAACGAACCGAAGGACTATAAGGTAGAGACCGAGCTGACCACCAGCGGCAATGCTCCTGTCATGGCCACCTACGACCTCCGCGTGGCCGATGCCGGCTATGCCACCTTCTACGACTCCAAGGCCGACTACCAGCTGCCTGCCGGCCTGAAGGCCAGCACCGTCAGCGGCGTCAGCGGCGACCGCCTCACCTACCAGCCGCTCAGCGGCAGCATCGTGCCTAAGGGCACCGCCGTGCTCATTGAGGCCAACGAGAAGAAGGCCGCTACCTACACGCTGACCGGCGTGGCAGGCGGCTCGGCCGCCAGCACCGTCGGCACCAACCTGCTCCACGGCAGCGACGACTCAGCCCTCACCGGCCAGGACGTCGCCTCGCCCGACGACTACCTCTACTACAAGCTGGCCTACGGTCCCGCCGGCACATCGCTGGCCACGCAGTTCGGCTGGTTCTGGGGCGGTCCCGACGGCATGAACTTCAACATCAACGGCCACCGCGCATGGCTTGCTGTGCCGAAGTCGGCTGGCGCCCGCGCCTACCTCATCGACGGTGAGGCAACGCCTGTAGAGAGTCTGGAGCTCAGCACTGGCAGTGAGGGCGGCAGCTGGACCGACCTGCAGGGCCGCCGCATTGCGATGCCCTCGCAGCCGGGCATCTACCTGAAGAACAACCGCAAGGTGGTGATTAAATAGTTATTCGCATTATACAAATTTATAGCATTATGAAGACGATAAAGATTCTTTCCATAGCGTTCACAGTATGCCTGGCCCTGCTGGCGTGCGGCGGTGGCGACGGCGACGAGCCAAGTCCCACACCCACGCCGACGCCCACACCCCCGACACCCACTGTCAAGGGCAAGCACCTGACGAAGGTCTGCAACATGCCCGCCGATGCCTCGGAGCAGCTGGTGGAGCTGACAGGCCTGACGTCAGAGGCCACTCACAAGGGTGGGGTAGCCAGGTGGCTCACCACGACGCTGCGCACCTACACCGGCGGCACTCCCCACGTGGTGGTGGCCTGCAGGCAGAACTTAGAGGTTGAACCCCGTGAGATAGATGTCACCTTCGTTGCCGCTAACGACACGCTGGTGCTCACCGTGCACCAGGCTGCCTATACCGGCGGCGGGACCGACGTTGACAATCCTAACGGGACGTACACCGACCAGCCGGCCTATTCGCGTGAATATTGACATCTTCTAACGTTAAATAGAGAAAAAGAGGGCGGTGGCGGTTTGGCCATTCGCCCACTTTTCCGTAACTTTGCACCACTTTGGCAGCACAAGGCTGCCCCATAGCGCGATGAAGACCAGGAAACTATTGCTGCTTTACATGCTTCTTGCAACGCTGCAGGCCGGCGCTGCCGACGGCAGTTCATGCCCGGAGGTGCGCATTGTGCCTGAGCGTCTGCCCAGCCTGAACCTGCCTCGCAGCGGGCACAACGTCTTCTGCATAAACGGCGAACTGACGGTGACGGGCGGGCACACCACCAACTTCGTGCCAACGCCCACTGCCGAGTACTATGCCGGTGGGGCGTGGCACCAGCTCGACATGGCCTACACCCACGACAACGGCTTTGCCGTGGTCCTCGGGCCTGACGAGGTCATCATAGGCGGTGGGCACGCCGAGCCGCTGGGCATCGGACAGACCTTCATGCTGGAGCGCTACCAGCCGTCGACCCACACGTTCGAAGGCTTCGGCTGTCTGGACCGTCGGCGGGTGCTGACCAGTGCCACGCAGCTGGCCGACGGGCGCGTTGTCATCAGCGGCAATCACTATGCTGACGATGCCATCGGCTGCTACGATGGGAACAGCCAGGTGCAGGACCTGGGCAGCGTCAGGCAGGGGCGCAGCAATCCCTACATGCTTCGCATGGGCGGCGACGATGCTTTCATCCTTGGCGGGAACGACGAGCGCGACCGTCATCCTGACACCGTCTGGGTTGACCGCCTGAAGGGCGGTGCTGTGCGCGTGCCGTTGTTAGAGCAGTGGCGGCTGGTCTACACCGACCAGCCCTTCAGCAGCGATGCCTGCTGCATAGGCCATGAAACCTATCTCCTGGCGGCAACCGACAACACCGGTCAGCTGGCTGTCTTCAAGATAGGAAGCCAGCAGGGCGAACCCGTCGTCTCGCTGTTGCCCACGGCCAGTCCGATACCGATGCAGAGCCAGTGGGGCGCCATTGCCTATAAAGGTCCGGTCGTTGTCGACAGCGTGCGCCGGCGTGGCTACGTCATAGGCGTCGACAGCCTTTATCTCCGCCAGTATGTGCTGGCCATCGACTATGGTCAGCAACCGGCAGGACTGACGCTCTGCTATACCGACCCGATGGAGCACGCTGCCATCACCATTCCCTTCGTCACGCCCGACGGCGACCTGCTGCTGGCGGGCGGCATCCCCGGCGACAACTACACGCCGCTGGCCGACGTGTGGCTCTACCATTTCGGCACCGAGGCGGTTGCAGCCGCCGTCACGTCGTGGCAGCCGTGGCTGTGGGCGGCCGTCTTTGCTGCGCTGTTCATAGCCTTTCTCGCATACATTATATATATACGCAGCCGCCGCAGCAGACAGATGGTGACCGATACTGATACTGAGCTGCTGCCTGCAGCCGTCCAGGCCGATACGCCTCAGCCTGACGCTAAGGCTGCTGAGCTCATGGAGCGCATCAGCCGGCTCATGGACCAGGACAGGCTCTACCTGCGCAGCGACTTGAAGGTGCAGGACGTGGCCGTGGCCCTGCAGACGAACAGCAGCTATGTCAGCGAGTGCATCAACAGTCTCCGTGGCCAGTCGTTCTCGCAGTTTGTCAACACCTGCCGTGTGCGCCATGCCCAGGAGCTGTTGCGCCGTCAGCCCGACTTAAAGACGACCATCGTGGCCACCGAGTCAGGCTTCAGCACCGAGGCCTCTTTCTTCCGCAACTTCAAAGCCGTCACGGGCATGACTCCTCGCGAGTGGCTTCAAGAGCAGCTATAGGTGACTACTTGTAGATTTCCTTAATCTGGGAATAGAAGTGCTCGTAGTTCAGGTGGTCGTCGAAGTCGGCCTTGGCCTGTTGCCCTAACCGCCAACGCAGGTCGTCATCATCTGTCATGCGGGCCATAGCCTTGGCCAGTGCATCGATGTCGCCCGGCGGGACAAGCAGACCGTTATGGCCGTCGATGACGTATTCGCGCTGCCCCCCATTGTCGGTGACTATCACCGGTCGGCCTTGCGACATATACTCCTGTGGCGATAGCGGACAGCCCTCGCTGACGGTAGACGCCAAAATGCCGAAGTCGGCAGCAGCCACGTAGGGTATGACGGGATGGCGAAAGCCGGCCAGCATGACGCGCTGCTGCAGTCCGTCCGCAGCAATGAGCTGCATCAGATGGGCCGTATATTCGTCACTGCCGCGACCTACCAGCACTAAATGGAACGGGCGATCCTTGATGCGTGCCACAGCCTGAACAAGCGTGTCGAGACCTTTCTCCTGATCCAGTCTGCCGTGATATACTGCCAGCACGCTGTCGGCGGGAATGCCGAGCTCCTGGCGCAGAGGGGCCGGCTCGACGTGTTGCGGTACAACAACGCTGGTGTGGACAACGCGCAGCTTCTGCTGGTCGATGGCTGGCTGTGTACTGAGGAACACTGTCTTTGACAGTTCCGAGTCGAAAACCAGACAGTCTAATTGTCTGTAGAGCCAGCGGTAGAGAATGCTGTTCTTGCCCCTTCGCGTCAGGTGGCGGCACATCACTACCTGCACTTGGCGGCCACAGCCCGACAGTCGGCGGGCATAGCAGGCCGTGAAGGCATCCTTGAAGTTGTGGGCATGAATGGTGCATGCTCCTGTCTGTCTGACGACGGCTGCAAGCTGCCAGGCGCTCTTCGCGTCGAGAGCACCGCTTAACGGCATGACGTTAACAGACATTCCGGCCTCTTCATACTTGCTGCGGATGGCGTCTACGGGTTTGCAGCATACGCTGACATCGATGCCGTCGGCACGCTGACGTTGGCATAAGTCGTATACGTACTGCTCGCCACCGCCCCATTCCTTGTTGGAGACGATATGTATAATCTTCATTTCTTTGTGTTATTATGCCTGCAAAATTAGCAAATAACAGGCGATTCTGCAAATAATCTGCAATTTTATTTTGCCATATCATTATTTTGTGCTAACTTTGGCCTGTTGTTTTATCAGTAAAAAGAAGAATTATGGCATCCTACGACATAGCAACCCTACATGAGCACATCCTCAAGATTCTGCTGGCCGTCGACCGTGTGTGCCGGGAGCACGGCGTCAGATACTACTGTTGGGCAGGCACCATGCTGGGTGCCGTGCGCCACAAGGGCTTCATCCCCTGGGACGACGATATGGACATCTGCATGCCCCGACCAGACTACGACCGTTTCATGACTCATGCCAGCGAGTGGCTGCCGCAGCACTTGGAGGCGCTGTCGATAGAGACTGACGCCCACTATCCCGGTGGCTTCGGCAAGGTGGTAGATGCCAGCACAACGCTCATCGAGCGGGCGCACAGCGACTATGTAGGGGGTATCTATATCGATGTGTTCCCCATTGATGGGGCACCGAAGACTGCATGGGCGCAACGACTGGCAGTAGCGCGCTACAAGGCGTTAGACAAGCTGCTCTACTTCCTCCACCGCGATCCCTACAAGCACGGACATGGTCCCAAGGCATGGCCGGTGTTGCTCATCCAGCACCTCTTCACCCATGAGTGGGCAAGCCGTCAGCTGCGCGCAGCCTATCTGGCCTACGACTACGAACAGTCGGAATACGTGCTGGACTACGACGACGGCATCCGTGGCATCATAACAAAGGATGTGCTGGGCACTCCGCAGCCCTTCGACTTCGAGGGACACAAGGTGATGGGTGTGGAGCGCTACGACGAGTATCTTCGCACTAAATATGGTGACTATATGGTCGTTCCGCCCCATGATCAGCAGCGGCAGCATAACTTTTATTACCTGGACTACAATCTGCCGTTCCGCCAGTATCAGGACCGCCGCGACTTCGTCACAGCTCAGAATGACAATTGACTCAGCTCCGATTCACCACACTGTGGTAGGCGTCGATGACCGTCTTTGCCACAAACTGCACTTGTTCAGACGTCAGCTGCGGATAGCAGGGCAGCGAAATCTCGTGGCTGTAATTATCGAAGGCCTGGGGGTAGTCGTCAATACGGTAGCCTAAGTCGCGGAACAGCGTCAGCATTGGCAGCGGGATGAAGTGTACGTTGACCGCCACTTCGTTCTGCGTGATGTTGGCGATAATCTGGTCGCGCTGCTCCTCGGTGATGTCCTTGATGCGCAGGGCATAGACGTGGTATGACGTCTCGCGGTCGGCCCCGACGGTGGGCGGCGTGACGGCCCAGGGCTGCCCGCTGAAGGCCTCGGTGTATTCGCTGAAGATTCGCCTGCGCTCGTTTAGCATCTCGGCGTATTGGCGAATCTGTGCCAGTCCGATGGCGGCATTGACGTCGGCCATGTTGGCCTTCATGCCCATGCCCACAATGTCGTAGCGCCAGCCCCCGGCTTTACTCTTGGTGAAGGCGTCCTTGGTCTGGCAGTTAAGGCTCTTCATGCGCAGTTCCTTATACAGTTCGCTGTTGTCGAAAGGGTGGGGCATGTTCAGGCAAATGGCTCCTCCCTCGGCAGTCGTTATGTTCTTCACGGCGTGCAGCGAGAAGATATTGATGTCGGTCTGCGAGCCCGAAGTCTTTCCCTTGTAGTGCGAACCGATGGAGTGGGCGGCATCGTTGATGACCGCGATATGGCCTAACTGCTCCATGACGGGCGACGTCGGCTCGAAAAGTTCCTTCACCTCTGGCTCCTGCACCAGCTGCATGATGGCATCGTAGTCGCAGGGGTAGCCGGCAATGTCGACGGGGATGATAGCCTTTGTGCGTGGCGTGATAGCTTTGCGGATGGCATCTACAGAGATGTTGAAGTCGCTGCCAGAGTCCACCATGACGGGCTTGGCTCCTGCCCATATCACTGCTAAGGCGGTGGCGCAGTAGGTATAGGCAGGGATGATGACCTCGTCGTCGGCTCTGACGCCCAGCCAGCGGAGCATCATGATGGCTCCCGTGGTCCATGAGTTGACGCAGAGCACGGCGCCGCAGCCCGTCAACTGCTGTATCTCGGCCTCCAATGCCTTGGTCTTCGGCCCTGTGGTTATCCACCCCGACTTGAGGCTGTCGGTTACTTCGGAAATGACGCTGTCGTCAATGTAAGGTGGCGAGAAGGGTATCATCATTGTATTCTTAAAGAGGATGGATGCTTTAAGGTGCAAAGGTACAATAATTCTTTGAGAAACAATGCATTTTCCCTCTTTTTTTGGCATTGAGCATTAAAAAAACTTAATATTTCTTCCCGAGAGGGGACGTGAGGCATAGTTTCTCGAAAAATATACGTACCTTTGCAGCCCGAAAATGACTGGACGCTGAGCAAATGACTCTTTAGCGCCAGAAAATTAAAGAAAATTATAAACCAGTAAATTGTAAATCAAAACAATGAGTCAGAAAATTCGTATCAAGCTGAAGAGCTACGACCACACGCTGGTCGACAAGTCAGCCGAGAAGATTGTGAAGGCCGTCAAGGCTACGGGTGCCATCATCAGCGGTCCCATCCCCCTTCCCACACACAAGCGTATCTACACCGTCAACCGTTCGACCTTCGTCAACAAGAAGGCTCGCGAGCAGTTCCAGCTGTCAGACTTCAAGCGTCTGATTGACATCTATTCATCGACCGCCAAGACCGTCGATGCCCTGATGAAGCTCGAACTCCCCAGCGGCGTTGAGGTCGAGATCAAGGTATAGTAGAACTATATTCCCCGTCATGAACAAGCGAGCGCAGGAGCAATGTCCCCTGCGCTCGCTCATTTTTTCAAGTGAACAGGTCGTCGAGCGTTATCTGACTTTGTATCATCTCAGTTTATTAAAAAAGCCACCGATTTCGCACGCCACCTGTGTTCCTTGTGGTGCGGGATGGGGCCGGTGACCGCTCTCCGGAGCCCAGGGTGTAACGTGTATCCCCTTACGGCCCCCCTCTGTTAGGGGGCCGGTAGAGGGGGATACACTACCCTGGGGCCCCGGGGGGCGCCGCTGCGGTGAGCGGCAACGTAGTTGCAAAGATACAACATCGGCCAAACTTGGTTTCGGGTTTCGGGGCTTTCCGGCGGCTAAATTATGAAAATATAACTTATTTAACCTTCTTATACACGAAAAAGGCCACTCAGAGCCTCTTTTTCACGGTCGACCTATGGCCTCGTTTACCGCCGCCAAACGCCTCGTTTACCGCCACCAAACGCCTCGTTTGGTGCCGCCAAACGCCTCGTTTGGTGCCGCCAAACGCCTCGTTTGGTGCCGCCAAACTACCCGTTTGCCGCCGCCAAACTACCCGAATGCCGCCACCCGAACCGAACATCATCTTTGTTTAACATCAAATGCAAACGTTTGCATAAAATTTTTTTCGAGAAACATTTGGCTGTATCAGAAAAATGTATTAATTTTGCCGCCCGAAGTTATAACTGAAACTCATGCGAACGCTGCTTATCAATCTCAAACTGGCCCTCGGGCTGGGTTCCTCTATATGGAGTATAGAGGGCTTTAAGCCGTTTTGTTCGCTGTTAGTCAATTCATCAAGCCGCTTTAACTGGAATCCTTCTACCTTAATCCCCGTCGCCCGTGGCGGTCCCGCGCCCCCAGGGTTGCACCGCTTTTAAAGGCCCGTGTGAATACAATTATTAATTATCAGAATAACAACTAAAAATAAATAACGATGAAAAAGGTTTTATCATTTATCATTTTAATGGTCTGCGCCGTCACTGGGGCGTGGGCGGAGGATTACGTAAAGTATAATGAAACGACCAAAGTTTATGATGTTCTAGTGACGGCATCGGGTAGCTTTAGTAGCTTGGTCAATAATCAAAACTATCCTGATGATGCTGTTTTCCATTTCGAAAGTGGATGCATTAACTTAAGTGATGCTGATTTGGCTCGATTGAGTGGTGATGGCGAAAACGGTAAATATTATATAGACCTCTATGATGTTCCAACGTCTGAAGCTTTTGAAAATGTCATAAAGTCTGCTGTCAATATTATGGCAAATAATGATAAGAAATGCAGAGGACTGTTATTGCCTGCAAATCCCAACAGTGTTGGTACGATGTTGATTTGTAACGGTGCTGAAAATGTGAATAAGGGTAAAGCGACCTGCGGTCAGTTCATTGCTTATCACAACCAGGGAACTACCATGGCTCACATTTATTTTGCCATGCCTCAGAATTCCGCCAATCCTACCTATGAGCAGCGCCTTGAAAAGTTGAAATCTATTATGGATAGTCATGGTATAGTGACGACGGTATATGGTATTTCAACCAACAAATATACTGAAATCACCAATATCTCTGGAATCATTAATAATAGTGATGCTACCATTATACACACCTATGACAATGAATTGGTGAGTCAGTTGAATCAGGAACACCAGAGACCTTCGATAGTAGCTAAGCTGGATAATGCCGGTGATTTTGCTACCGCATTTAGTAAGACGGGTATTCAGAATACCCCCAATATTGACAGATTGAAACTATGTGGTTCGGTCGGAGACACAGATATTCAGGCTATAAACGAATTTACTACCGGCGGTCCGAGAGTTATTGACCTTTCATCCGTCACTTCCTCTCTTATAAGTAAACAGCTGCTGGCAAAACTGAGCAATCCCAATATTGAATATATTATCCTTCCTTCAGGAATGACCGAACCAGTGGTGGGCGACTATGCTAACCTGCCGAACCTGAAGTGCGTCATTTCGTCGAACAAGAGTGGCGATGAAGACCACGCACTTACAGCCTATGTGAAGGTGGCAGGAAGCCTTGCTGAAGCTCGTTGCATAGCTACTGGAAACAATAATAATAATAATTCTCAGTTCAAGCCTATATCTCAGGGATTGACCACAGTTAAGCTAAGTGGTAACTTGTCTGCAAATGATCTTGCGACTGGTGATAACGGCGGTCTTAGAGGCGAACAAAATACAATCACCTCAATCGACTTAGAGCAAGCTTATTTTGCGACTTCTGACCACATGAAGTTTGGCGACAATGGTGGTGCAGGCTTAACCAATCTCAGAGAGGTTAAACTACCTACTGACTCCCGAATGAAGATAATTCCCACAGAATGCTTTCACAACGTTGGGAAACTACAAAGCGTTCACATTCCTTATAATTTTGAGAAAATTAAGGCACGAGCCTTCGAGGGCACAGACCTTACCCACATTACAACAGAAGACGCAAACGGCGCTTTGATTGACAACGGCCCGAATACTTATACGTTCTCTGCCAACATCAATGAGCTTGGTGAACCGAATCAGAATAATTATGTGTTCCCGGAAGGTAAATTAGTTACTGATGTATTTTGTTTAGCCATGACCACTCCTAAGTGCTATAAAGGGTCTTTCCCTCCAAACATGGTCTATGCTAACGGCGGTATATATGATGGTGTTTATTGCCGCGAGAAGTACATAAAATATGATAATTCAGACCCTGCTACAGGAAACCCAGTTTCGGCAATTACCATGCTTCACTTCCCGAGCCAGGAGTCATACAAGAATGCCACTGGCGATAATACCGATGACGGTTATAATAATATGCAATCATTATATACTGATCCTTCCAGAAATTATGCCAAGAAAGATCAGACAGGTGCTGTAGATGCCAACGGAAAACCTCTCACATGGCCTGATCAGGGAGAGTGTCGCTCTACTCACGATGACCTTGCCTTAAAAGGATATTTATGGTCAAATTATCCCCAAAAGAATTATGAAAATTCTGGAGATGGACATTTGGTAAGTTTAGGTAACCGTGAAGGTTCTCAGGGAGCATTCTATTCCGATTACGTAGGTTGGCATGAGTTTGTGTTGGCATGTGCTACTTACTTTGAGCCTGACGAAATTATCGAAAACGAGAAAATTGTCCGCGAATACGAAGAAACCGGATATTACACCTTCTGCATTCCGTTTAATATGAACTACAATCAGGTGGTTGAGATGCTTGGCGTGCCTAAGAGTACTGACAAGGTTATCAATAAACTCAATGGCAACGTGGTAACAGACGATTTGATGCCTGAGATCCGTCAGCTATCTTCTGTTACGCGTAAAAAGGGTGAGAACGGGAAGAGTAATATTGTGTTCTTGCGTATGACCCCAAATCTCTATGAAGCAAATCATCCTGGTCAAACCGCATATCTTAAGATCACCTACAATGAGAATACAGAGACGCATGAATTGACGGATGCCCACCCTTACGGCACGGGCTACACATTTGGTGAGCAGCTCACGCTGATTGGTGGCCGTCCGTATATCATCAAGGCTTACAAGCGTAAACAACTTGATAAGAATGGTGTAGATCTGTATAAGATCAAAGGCCAGAACCTTGGTAAGTACGTTATGGAGCACTATGCCGACCAGTTTGGCGTTGAGTCGTCTATTGTAGAGAATAAAACTTATCAACAATTCTTGTGTTATGAGCAACTCTATAATAACAAGACTAATGAAAATGAAAGAGCTCCTAAGACCCTGCGTTTTGCTAAGCCTTATGAGGAGCATAGGATCCAAGCCGTACGCGATGGTGAGAATAGTGCTTACCTGACTTACGAAACCGACGAGAATGGCCAAACCGTGCAGAAAAAGTACTTCTACACCATGGTGGGTCAGTTCTGGCAGCAGCCTCTGCCACAGTACTGTCTCTATATGAGTAAAGGTAACTGGTATCGTTACACGAATGTTCCTGAGAATATTGAAGATCGTTATACTTGGGATCCCTTCAAGTGCGTCATCATGGCTACTGAGGAAATTGCAGGAACAAAGGGTGAAGGTTACCGTGATGAGCAAAAGTCAGTTTATCCGAATGTTATAGGTCAAACAGATGACAAGTTGGACGGTGTATTCAGCCTTGCTTTCCTTGACGGACGCAATGATGATGACTTTGATGGAAACGGTACTTTTTCGAGATACATTTTTGGTCTTGACGACGACATTGTTGAGTTCGACGAAGAGGGCAATGAGGTGACCGCCATTGAGCGTCTTGACGGTGAGGATATTGTTCCCGCTGGTTCTAAGATCTACAATGTGGCTGGCCAGTATGTCGGAGAGTCCCTGAACGGTCTGACGAAAGGCTTGTACATTGTGAACGGAAAGAAGATTGTAGTTAAGTAATATTTAATGCAGACAAAAGAAATGAAACGTTCTTATATATCACCGGTAATTAAAACGGTAGAGTATCGCCCGCTGCAATTTTTTGCTGTATCGGGTGGTGGTACAGAGTGGCATACTGGCACCGATGGTCAGGGCGACGATACCCCTGTAGGCCCAAGTCAACCTGACCCCAATGCAGACTCCCGATACCTGAGACAGGGCATGTGGGAATATGAATAATCTGAAGAATCGCTATTAATGGCGGCGGCGACAGTGGCAAAAGGTGCTCACTGCCGCCGCTGTCTTTTCAAAAAACGGTGCTAAAGTTTGGTGGTTTGAAGTTTTGTTCGTATCTTTGCGGCACAAAATGAATTAAGGATTATGGGGGTAAATATGAGGATTTATATATCGGCTTTCGTTGCCTTTCTTATTAGCCAATCTTTGCAAGCAACGGATCTCATTACGTTTGAGGATGCAAAGGTGAAGGCTTTGTGCGTGGCCAATTGGGACATGGACAAGGATGGTGAACTGTCCGTGGATGAAGCTGCGGCTGTGAACGCCTTGGGTACTGTGTTCCGCGAGCAGAAGAGTATCACGACGTTTGATGAACTGAAGTTCTTTACTGGGCTGACGGTCATCAGCGACTATGCGTTCTATAAGAGCAGTATTCAAAGGGTGACGCTTCCGCCGACGGTGAATTCTATTGGCGAGTATGCCTTTAGTGAGAGCAGCATCAGTGGGGAACTGCGCATCCCTGGTACTGTGAAGGCCATCAAGAACTATGCCTACTACAACTGCAAGCAACTGACTAAGGTGGTACTGGAAGAAGGGGTGGAGACCGTTGGGTGGCATACGTTCTCAGGACCTATTCGGGTGATGTTGTTGCCGACCAGCCTTACGTTTATGAGTTCGATGGCTATTGACCCGTATGTCAACGCCGCCTCTTCATCTGGTATCTTTATTCCGGAGGGCGATCTTTTTGTTTACTCTTGTTCCTCAACGCCGTCTCCTGTTAACGACTTTGCGTTCTACTATGTATTTGGCGCTGCCCATCTGGTGGTGCCCTACGGATGCAAAGAGGCTTACAAGGCTGCATGGGCCTGGTCGCAGTTCGGTGAGTATATCGAGGTGGGCGACGTCAACCGTGACGGTAAGCTGAACGTGGCCGATGTCGCGCTCCTGATTGCTTATGTCACTGGCCGAGAGTATACTGAGATAGAAGCACGGATAGCCGACGTGAACGGCGACGGCGCTGTCGATGCCGATGACGTCACCCTTTTGTGCAGTTATATCCTTGAGTGAAGAAAAGGTAAAAAAGTAAAAAGGTAAAAAGGTAAAAGAGTAAAAAGGCGGGAAAAAGTAAAAGGGTAAAAAAGTAAAAGGGTAAAAAGGCGGGAAAAAGTAAAAGGGTAAAAGGGCGGGGAAAAAGTAAAAGGGTAAAAAAGTAAAAAGGTAAAAAGGGAACCCTGGTATCCTTAGTCGCATCGTTTTTTCTCCCCATAAGTTTAAACGGGAGGTATGAGGTAAGTGGGCAGTGGCTTGCATTTCCTGCACTTCCTGCACTGACTACTGATTATGAGGGAGTTAAATGACGTTCTTCATAGATTTTCCTGCACTTGGTCTCAGCGTATTCTGCACTGAGGCAGGTTGGCTTGGGAAAGCCGTGTAAGAATATTTCAAAAAGTCAGTCAGCGTTTTCTTCGCGGCGTGAAAATCCGGTTTTCATGGCAGGAAAAACTCTTTTTCAGGGCGTGAAACTGTCGGAAAGTGTCGGCCTTAGCTGCCTGACGGCCCAGGACTGTTGGTTTATCAGTGCAGGTTCGGAGTGGGTGTCAGTGCAGGTTCTGGGAGCAGTCGGGGCCTGTAAGTGTCTGGTAGTCAGTAGTCAGTGCAGGTTATGGGGGATTTCCCTGTCCTAATGCCGTCGCCCAGTAGTTGTCTCAGTCGTCATAGCCGCATCTTTTTTTTCTCCCCATAAGTTTGGCAGTTTGGAAATTTGTTCGTATCTTTGCGGCGGGTTTTTGAATGGCAACAGTTTATGACGTACATTTTGCAAAACACAGAAATTAAGAATGCGCCACGCAAATTGATAGAAGTGGTGAAAAAACTTGGCGTGGAAAAGCATGCTAAGATGGAAGAACTGCGCCATCAAGCAGACGTTACTTACACCATTAATGTCTGATGAAAGAAATTGTAGTAGGTATAACTACCACTCAAGGGGATGAATACCGTATTAGATTGTCTTCTTCAGGAGGTAGGTATCTTTCAAAAGAAGCAATTTCCCACTTAAATGGGCGTGTTGACATTATAACCATTGAACTTGAAAGAGTAGAGGGCAATTTGCCAACCGGGCATGCAGTCTTGTCTCAGATAGAAAACGTTATAGCTGATACATTTTTGCGTTATCCGAATGCGATTATCTGTTTTATTTGCGACTTCATAAGCCCAATCCCTGCGACTCGAAAAGCTATACCACCTCAGCAATACAGAAGTATTCTGTTTACACGAATGTTTGAGCGGTATGTTTCCCACCACCCAATCGGTAGTGTGATGCAGTCAGTGCTGACTATCGGCGGCATTGGTGAGGATTATTACATCCATATCATTGCTCGTAGTGAACACGTGAAGTTCCTGAATATTATTAGTGAGGATATCAGAACGGGTTACTCAAAGTGACGTCGTTTTTTCTCCCCATAAGTTTGGCAGTTCGGAAATTTGTTCGTATCTTTGCGGCGTAAAATAGCGACAGCATGATGGCAAGACGATATCCTGTTGGCATCCAGACATTCTCGGAGATAATCCGAGGGGGTTATGTCTATGTGGACAAGACAGACCTGGTGTGGCAGTTGGCACACTATGCCAAGTACGTCTTCCTGAGCCGTCCCCGCAGGTTCGGAAAGTCGCTGCTCACCTCCACCCTGGAGTCGTACTTCCAAGGAGAGAAGGAACTCTTTGATGGACTGAAAATCATGCCACTGGAGCAGGATTGGACGGAGCATCCTGTCATTCGGCTGGATTTGAGTCTGGCGAAAGCGCAGTTTACTGCAGAAGACCTCAAGAACCGACTGCTGCTGATGCTGGACGACTACGCAGAAGTCTATGGCCGCAAGGATACTGAGGTTACTCCCGGCGGGCTGATAGACGGACTCATCAAGCGGGCCTACCAGCAGACGGGGCGTCAGGTGGTGGTCATCATCGACGAATACGATGCTCCTTTATTGGAGGTTCTGCATGAGCAAGAGACGCTTGAAGCGAAGCGTATGGTGATGCAGGAACTGTATATGCCACTGAAGGCCAACGAGCGCTACGTCAGGTTCTGTTTTATCACGGGTATCACGAAATTTTCGCAGCTGAGTATCTTTTCCACCATTAATAACCTGACGAACGTCACGATGGACGCAGCCTTCTCTACGCTCTTGGGCATTACGGAGCAGGAACTGACCACCGTGCTTCACGAAGATATTGAGCAACTGGCAGCTGAGAACGAAACGACGTATGCCGAGATGCACCAGAAGCTGAAACAGAAGTATGACGGCTATCACTTCACCAGGAATTCAGAAGAGGTGTACAACCCTTTCAGCCTGATGAAGGCTTTCCAACAGAAAGAATTAGCCAATTACTGGTTTGAGAGCGGTACTCCGACGTTCCTCATCCGTCAGATGCAGCATTTCAATACCGACATAACGACTTTGGACAACATGGAAGTGCCTGTCACGGCATTCGACCAACCGACGGAGAATATGCACGACGCGTTGCCACTGCTTTATCAGAGCGGCTATCTGACCATCAAGGATTATGACCGCGAAGCAGAGATGTACACCCTCGCCTTTCCCAATCAGGAGGTGCGCATTGGCTATGTAAACGGACTTGTCCCTGTCTATACAGGTCTGAATAATTACGATGTTCAGGCGGGCTTTGCCTTGAAGTTTTGGCGTGCGTTGAAGAAAGGAAACGTTGATTTGGCCATGCGTGAGATGCAGGCTTACATGGCCGGCATTCCGTATGTGGAGGGTTTCAAGCAGAAACTGGCGGAAGCAGCTACCGCGGAGGGATTCTATGAATACTCGATGTACCTGATTTTCTCGATGCTTAATTTCTACGTCCGTACTCAGGTGAAGTGTGCAGGCGGCAGGGCCGATATGGTGGTGTGGATGCCCGGCACGGTCTATGTGTTTGAGCTGAAAGTTAACGGCACTGCCCGGGAGGCGCTGGATCAGATTAACAGTCGTGGCTACGCCATACCTTATCAGTGCGCAGACCGGCAGATTGTGAAAGTGGGGGTGCGGTTCGATGCTGCCACCCGAGTGCCTGTTGACTGGATTATTGAATAACTGAGCAATCTTCTAATCATAATAAATATTAAATAACCCTAAAAAGGTGCATAGTAAGGTTGCGTATATCAATAATAATGTGTACCTTTGCAGCCGCTAAAGTGATTATTGCGCTGGCCAATGGCTAACAATACGCTGAAAAAGAGCAGTTTAGCTTTCGGAAGGGAGCTTTGGGCTGTTTCTTCTTTTTGTGTGCGTATAGCCCCCGGCGCTACGATGACAAGGCAGAAACGAATAACATTTATACATTTAAACATTAAACAATTAAAACTGAAATGCCAGGATTATTAGGAAGAAAAATCGGAATGACATCCGTTTTCAGTGCCGACGGCAAGAACGTGCCGTGCACTGTTATCGAAGCTG
>CADCEQ010000016.1 GCA_902800435.1 uncultured Prevotellaceae bacterium
ACGCTGCGGGCGGCAGAGTCTACCCGGCTCAGCAGCGTCGTATAGACATCGTTCGACAGGTTGCTCGGCACGGTCTCGCTGCCACCCGTCCAGCGGGGGTTCGACAGATGCTCGTTCTCACCCAAGTCGGTGAAGGCCACGATGTTACGCGTGTTGTTGGTGTTGGCTGTCTTGTTGGTCACCCACACCTCCACGCGGTTAATCTTCACGCCGGTGGTCAGGTTAGGCAGGGTCGACATGGCCCGGTCGTAAATCTGGCGGAAGTAGTGGGCCAGGAAGAAGTGGCGGTTCTCCTCGTAGTCGGCAGCGTCAATCTCGAACGGCGTGGTCTGCGTGCCGCCCCTCGACGAGACGCTCTTCGTGGTCGACTTCTTCTGCGACACGACGGCATCCAGTTTCAACTTGCCGAACTGCATGGCGGTGTGTATGCCGAAGAGGCTCGATGCGCCCTTCACCAGCGAGTTGTTGGTGGGGAACGAGACGTTGCCGGCCTCCACCAGTTTGATGATCTCATCCTCCTTGCCGTCAAACTTCAGCTTCAGGTTCTGCGTGTCGAAGTCGAAGGTGGCGTCGGTGTTGTAGCCGAAGTTGAAGTTCATCTTGTCGCCCACCTTCGCGTTGGCCGTGATGTTGATCTTCTCGTCAAAGTCGAAGTTGGTGGTCTTGCGATTGCGGATGGGCAGCGACGGGTTGTCGATGTTCTTCAGCGTGGCGCCAAGCTTCAGCTCGGCCGTTCCCTGCGTCTTCACGCGCACACCGCCAGGACCGAAAATCTTCTCGGCGGGGCCCAGGTCGAAGTGCATATCGGTGAACGAGAACTTCTCCTTGCCCTGCGTCTTGACGGCCTCGGCGTTCTTGCTCTTGAAGAAGGCCGAACGGCTCTGCCGCTCACTCCACTTCAGATACTCGTCGGGCGTCATCAGGATGGGGGCATTCAGGTAGCCGTCGCCCATCTTCGAGCCGACGAAGTAGAGGTTCAGCGAGTCGTTATACTCGGCCTGCTGCTTGATGTTGTCGGGCATCTTCAGGTCGATGACCGTCGAGTCCAGGTCCTCGGTCACCACCGGTGCCGTCCGCTGAATCTTCCAGCGGGCGTGCAGCAGCGAGTCAGGGATGGTCTCGTCCTCGACCTCCAGCTTGGGCTGGGCCTTCACAGACCCACCCCCGCCCCCTCCCTGTGAGGGAGGGGAGGGGTTACCCTGCTGCGGCTGGTTGCGCTGCGGCTGGTTGCGCTGTGGCTGATTGGTCTGCTGTTGGTTGCGCTGTTGCTGTCGCCGGCGGTTATCGTCCTGCGGGGGCGTGGCAAACAGCGAAACGGCAATGAACAGGAACAATACAAGATAGAGCACACCTCCCGAAGAAGTGTACTTCCTAATCACCTTATATATATCGTTCCTCTTCATCCTACTCATCCTCTTCACTATCTACTCCCCTCCCTCACAGGGAGGGGCCGGGGGAGAGTCTTTTTACTTTATCTGCTTCAACGCCAGCTTCACCACCTGCTCCACGGGCAGCTGGGGCTGCTCCTGCAGAATCTGCGTCACCACCTTATGCGTCGGTGCGGGCGAGAAGCCCAGCATCGTCAGGGCAGCCACCGCCTCGTCGCGTACGGCGTTGTTCACGGGGGCTGTCATCGTGCCGCCGGCGGGAATCTCGCTGGCAATGCCGAGGTCCACAATCTTGTCTCTCAGGTCGACAATGATGCGCTGCGCCGTCATCTTGCCCACGCCCTTCACGCTCTGTATCAGCTTGGCATTGCCCGTCGAGATGGCGTTGCACAGCTCCGCGACGCTCATGCCCGACAGCATCATCCGCGCCGTGTTCGCCCCCACCCCACTCACGGTGATGAGCAGCTGGAACATCTCGCGCTCCTTCTTGTCCTTAAAGCCGTAGAGCACGTAGGCATCTTCGCGGATGGCCTCATAGACGTAGAGTTTACAGACCCCTCCCGTCCTCCCCTGTTTAGGGGAGGTGACCTGTTCTCCCCCTAAGCAAGGGGAGTTAGAGGGGGTCTTTTGTAGCGCCGTAAACGTGTTCAGCGAAATGTTCAGGCCATACCCCACTCCGGCGGCTTCAACCGTAGCGTATGCAGGCGTCAGCTCGGTCAGCTCGCCCTTGATGTATTCTATCATTCTATTTCCTTTTTTGTATTAATACATTCTGAATAACGGCTGCAACTCCCCTTTTATTGCATGGCGCAGCAGAAAAAGACCTCCCAACCTCCCGTTTTCTTCCGAAATGCCTTTGTAGAAAGGGGCTTCGGCACGGGAGGTCAAACGCAGAGAGGTCCCTTCGACCTCCCGTCGATCTCCCGCCTCGAGCCCTTGCATGTCAACGGGAGGTTGACGGGACCTCTGACGGGACCTTTGACGGGAGGTCTCAAAATCTCGAAATCCTTTATCCATCGGCGTTTCAGAAGACGGGCGGGAGGTCTCGATACAGACGGCCCGATAACGAGGCGCCGCTTCACGATAATGAGGCGCCGCTTCACAAGAACGAGGCGCCTCCTCGTGTTGCTAACTCGGCCAGTTAGCATGACTAACCCGGCGGGTTAAGGGAGCTTACCCGCCAGTAAACGTGTCTGTACCCGGCAGTAAACGGTGGAAAAAGGTGGCGGGTAGTGGCGAGACTGTGCTGCTTAACGTTAAAAGTAATTATTTTGTTAGTAATAAACTTGTTAGTAACAACATTATTACATACCATTGCAGCGGAAGAACTATTATTAAGTATATGGCAACAAACAGAACAAGCTTCGAAGGATTTAGCCGTAAGGAATAGAGATTGTCTACTAAACAATGTAGATGTCTCACATCAAGAACATGACCAGCAGGGGGATGGTGAGCATCGAGAGGAGGGTGGTGATGAACGTGACCTCGGTGATGACGGTGGTGTCGCGACCGTACTTCAGGCAGAGGATGGTGCCGTAGGTGGCCACGGGCATGGCGATGACCAGGGTGTTGATGTTGACCACGAACTCAGAGAAGCCCATCAACGACGTCAGGTAATAGACGGCGACGGGAAGGAGGACGAGCCGGAAGAGCGTTGTCAAGTAGACGGTGCGGTTGCCGAGCATCGTGCGCAGTGAGAGCTGCGACATCGACGAGCCGATGATGAGCAGGGCCGCCGGCACGGTGATGTTGCCGAGCATGGTGAGGGGCTGGCTGACGAACGCGGGGATGTTGTCGATCTCGAGAGCCACGATAGCCATTGTAAGGTAGGCGGCAAGCATCGGCGTCGAGTAGAGAACTTTTTTCTGGAAACGGCTGCCCTCGACCTCGCTGCTGCCCGTGACGAGCACCGTGCCGATGGTGAAGACGGCAAACGTGTTGACGACGTTGAGGACGGCGGCATAGAAGACGGCCTCGTGGCCGAAGATGGAGGCGACGACGGGATAACCCATGAAGCCGACGTTGCCGAACATCAGCGCGAAGCCCACGACGCCCTCGTCCTGCTGCTGCCGCGTCAGGTAGCGGGGCAGGAGGAACGCCACCGCCGTGAGCACGACGTAGGTGATGACGCTGATGGCGAGCAGCGGCAGGATATAGCGGCGGTCGGGCAGCTGGCCCGTCATCGCCGACGAGAGGATGAGCGCAGGACAAGTGATGTTGATGACCAGTCGCGACAACTGGCGGTCGAAATCGCCGCCTAAATACCCCAACTTGCCCGCCACGAAACCGACGATGACGAGGGCAAAGAGGGTCATCATTACTACAAACATAATCGTTAGCTTTTCTTCTATTAACGCAAAGAAGTGACATTTATTGCTAAATTTTTCCGTCATTTTGTTACGGTTTTCCCAAAATATGTGTAATTTTGCAGCCGAAAAAGAGAAAACGGAAACAAAAACGAATACGAAAACGAAAAAGACAGAAGGAAGTATGAAGAAAATCAGAGCAGCCGTCGTTGGTTACGGCAACATCGGAAAGTATGCGCTCCAGGCCCTGGAGGCAGCACCCGACTTTGAGGTGGCAGGCATCGTGCGCCGCAACGGTGCCGCCGACAAGCCCCAGGAACTGGCACAGTATGACGTCGTGAAGGACATCCGCGAACTGAAGGACGTGGACGTGGCCATCCTTGCCACACCCACTCGCTCGTGTGAGGAGTATGCCCGGCAGATTCTGCCCCTTGGCATCAACACCGTCGACTCGTTCGACATCCACACCAGCATCCTCGACTACCGCGCAGCCCTCACACCTATCAATAAAGAGACAAAGACCGTCAGCGTGATTGCCGCCGGATGGGACCCGGGCAGCGACTCGATTGTGCGCACGCTGATGCAGAGCCTTGCCCCGAAGGGTCTGAGCTACACCAACTTCGGTCCCGGCATGTCGATGGGCCACTCGGTCTGCGTCCGCTCGAAGGCCGGTGTGAAGAACGCCCTCTCGATGACCATTCCCCTCGGCGAGGGTATCCATCGCCGCATGGTGTATGTGGAGCTTGAGGACGGTGCCAAACTCGACGAGGTGACGGCAGCTATCAAGGCCGACCCCTACTTCGCCAACGACGAGACGCACGTGTTCCAGGTGGAGTCGGTCGACGACGTCCGCGATATGGGTCACGGTGTTCATTTGGTGCGCAAGGGTGTCAGCGGTCAGACGCAGAACCAGCGCCTAGAGTTCAACATGAGCATCAACAACCCGGCGCTGACCGGTCAGGTGCTGGTCAACGTGGCCCGCGCCTCGATGCGCCTGCAGCCCGGCTGCTACACGATGATTGAGATTCCCGTCGTCGACATGCTGCCCGGCGAGCGCGAGGAGCTGATCAAGCATCTGGTGTAAACAGCCCCAACAGCCCCCACCCCCTGCCCCTCCCCCGTAGGGAGGGGAGTTTTTATATACAAAGACCTCCCGGCACTGCGACTGTGTCGGGAGGTCTTGTGTTAGGCGGGGAGGCTTTTTACTCCGTCTTGCCGTTCAGGGAGTAAATCCAGGCCTTCTTCGAGCTGGTCTCGTAGGTCGAAGTGTCGTTTTTGACGTACTTTGTGAGCTTGCCCTGAAGGATGACCTTGTCGCCGACGGCAACCTGCGTGTTGCCTTCAACCCACGACTTATTGCCGAAGTAGTAGACGCTGTAGGCCTCGAAGTCCTTCGTGAGGTCGTCGTTGAACTTACCGTCCTCGGAAATCCAGAACGTGGCGGTGCCGTATTCAGCACTGAACGTATAGACAATCTTCGAGATGATGCCCTCGACGAAGACATCGTCGCTACCACCGCCGTCGATGTAGGCAAAAGCCTCGGATACGGTGAAGGGCTTAGCCTGAGTACCTGCGGGAGCCTCGCCGCCCTCGCTGGTCTTGCCGTTGATGGAGACGAGCCAGCTCTTCTTGCTGGCGAACTCAGGCGTCGTGCCGTTGTAGTCGATGACCTTACCGCAGACGATGACCTCGTCGCCGACTGCTATCTGGGTCTGGCCCTCCTCCCACGGTTCGTTCTCGAAGAAGTAGCTGCTGTAGACGGTGAACACGTCGTTCTCCTTGCCGTCGCAGGAGATGTTGTAGGTAGCCGTGCCGTACTGTGCGCTGTAGGTGTACTTGATGCTGGAGATCTTACCCTTCACATAGACATTACCCTCAGACTCAACGCTGGCGCCGAGTGAACGGGTGTAATTCAGGGCGGCGGTCACGTTGAACGGGTCGGCGGCAGTGCCCTTGCCGGCAGGCGGGAAGGCGACACCCTTCTGGGTGACGGTATAGCCTACCTGCGAGCTGTTCTTGCCTACAGCCGAGCTGAACGTGATGACGCCCGAGCGCTTGTCGGCTTTGTTCGGGGCGATGTTGAACTTATAGATAGCCGTGTCGGAGGGGTTCTGCTCGAAGATGGTCTTCGTGCCGCTCTTGTACGACACGCCCTCGTAGCTGATCCAGCTCTTGGCATCGTCGGCAATGGTGTAGTAGGCACCGCTGCCCTTGTAGGCCACCTTTACCTCAAGCGGTCCGCCATCCAGTTCGAAGGTAGGCTCGGGCGAGACGACGGAGAGCAGCGACTTCACGATGCTGACCACCGTCACGTTCACCAGCTCGTAGGTAGTACCGCTGTAGATGCTGAGCGGACCCTCGACGGTGATGATGTCACCGACCTCGAAGCCCCAGCCATCAGCACCGTCGATGGGGTTCACCTTACCGGCCTTGCCCTTCTTGTCGAGGGTGCCGTAGATGTACAGGCCATCCTGATTCTTCGGGGTTGAGGCGAAGTCGTAGGTGCCGTCGTCGAGGTACCAGTTACCGTACTCGAAGCCGGCAATCTTGGTGACGCGACCCGTGACGCGGTAGTTCTTGCCGTCGGTTCCGGTCATAATCTCGGCACAGGTGGCAGCGGCAGCCTCAAGCGAGCCTTGGCGCACCTTGACGAACTGCTTCTGGCCGCCGACCGAGATGCGGAGCTCAGCCTCGCGGCCACCGGTGGTGGCACCGGCATGGAAGGTGACCTTCGTCTCGCCGGCAGAACCTGCGAGCGTGCTGGCGGTGAGCCAGTCGGGAAGTTCGGTATTTTCTTTCTTAACAACGTTCACCTTGTCGAAGGCCCAGTCGGCGGTGGCCTTAACGGTCAGCGTGACATCGCCGCCGGTCTCGGGAATGACGAGGTAGGTCTGGTCGAGGCTGACAGTGGCCAGCGAGCCGATGGGGTCGTCGTCAGAGCAGGCGGCGAGCGTCATGAGGGCTGCGGCGGCGCCGCAGCACAGCCAACCTGCGGTAATGACTGTTTTGAATATATTCTTAAGTTTCATACGTTTGTCCTCCTTTTATTAGTTGAAAATGTACTTGATACCCACAGAAGCATACCAGCACTGGCCGATGGCGTGGTTGAGCACCCACGTATCGGTGTTGCGGCTGACAGCCTTCGGCGTAGAGAATACAGGATAGCCCTGTGCGTCGGTGCGCTCATACTTCAGGATGCGGCCCTCGTTGAGGTCAGGGTTCATATACTTGCTGACGCCCCAGGCCGAGTTGAACAGGTTGAGCACGTTCTTGATGTCGGCGCTGAGCTGCAGGGTGTGCTTCGTCTTGCCGAAGTTCACCTTGAAGTCGTGCTTGTAGGCGATGTCCACACGGTGTACCCACGGCGAGTAGACGCTGTAGCCCTCGGCATATTCGCCCTGATGGTTGCTCAGGTAGTCGTCGTTGTGGACATAGTCCATGAAGCGCTGCTTGTCGTCGTCAGAAGCAAAGCGTATCTGGTTGGCAGCCACCTCGCCGTCGGTGGGAATGTAGAGAGCGTCGTACGAGTAGCCGTCGCCGTTCATGTCGTTCGACAGCATATAGGAGTACTTATAGCCGCCGCGCCAGGTCTCGTAGATCAGCGAGTAGTGGTTGCCGCTCTTGTCGTTCAGCGTGGCGCTGGCCACGAAGCGGTCGGGCGTCAGGTTGGTGGCGTTGTGCAGCATGATGTTGTTCGGACCCTGATAAGTGGGGATGTAGGTGAAGGCCGACTCGGCAGCCGATCCGGGCAGCGACGTCACCTCCTTGGCGGCGCTGTGGGTGTAGGCGGCCATCAGGCTCATCCACTCAAACGGCTGGGCGTTCAGCTGGAGGCTGGCCTGCCAGTTGTAGCCGCGGCTGGTGTTCTCGAGGATGAAGGCCTTGGTGCCCTGACGGAAGGTCGTGGGGTAGATGGGGCGGTTGTCGGCACCGTTCCAGCGTGCGAAGCCCTCGGCGGGCATCATGCTCCAGTCGGAGATGCAGACGTCGTTGACCATCTTGTTGAAGATACCCTCAAGCGTGACGGTGAAGGGGAACGAGACGGGAATCTGGTAGTCGACGGCGATTGACGACTTCCACACCTGCGGCAGCTTGAAGTCGGGGTCGACGGCCGAGATGCTGGAGGGCACGGTGCCGTCCTCAGGCGTCACCGTCGTCGGGAAAATCTGCTTGCCCTCGGCATTGGTCATCGAGGTCAGTTTGTTGTAGAGGGCTGCGATGGTGGCCTTGCCATTCTCGTCGGTCACGAGACCGCCCTTGAAGGTGTCCATCGAGTAGCCCAGCTTCTCGCCGTTCTTGGCGTTGAGCTGTGCCTGATACTGCACCATACCCGAGTTGGTGGGCATATTGGTGAAGAACACGAGGGGCAGACGGCCCATAAACAGGCCCGTACCGCCGCGCACCTTCAGCGACTTGTCGCCGAAGACGTCCCAGGTGAAGCCCACGCGGGGCGACACCATCACGTTGTTCGAAGGCCAGGTGCCGGTGTCGATGTGGCGGCCGTTATAGTCGATGTCGTAGATGGCCTTGTTGGTCATCAGGTCGTTGTTGTTGAAGAGCAGAGCGTCGAGGCGCAGTCCGTAGCTCACTTTGAGGTTGTCGAGCACGTTCCAGTCGTCCTGCAGGTAGAAGCCCAGCTTGTTGTACTGCACGCGGGCGGCAGGCTTCGACTCGCCGTCGTAGCCGTAGGTCAGACAGACCACCTCGGGCGTGGCACCCTTGAGGAAGTCGTCGAGCGAGAGGTAGCGGTAGTAGCCCGTACCGTTGCGCATATACTGGTTGTCGGCCATCTGGTGCTCATAGCTCAGACCGCCCATGATCTTGTGCTTACCCAAATAATAGGTGACGTCGTCCTTGACGTTCCAGACGGTGTTGTGGACGGCGTTGTTCCAGGTGAACAGCTCGTAGCCGAGTGCCATGTAGTTGGCTGTGTTGCCCGTACCGTCGAGGATGTCGATGAAGGGGAACTCCGAGGAGTCGGTGCCGCGCACGTCGTCCTTTTTAGAATAGGTGGCCAGGAACTGGTTTGAGAGATTCTCGGTCAGGCGGCTGTTCAGGTCGACGGAGAACGAATGCACGATGTTCTCCATCGAGTACATCGAGTTGGCAAAGGCCATCGAGTACTGCGACAGGCGGTTGAAGGCTGAGCGCGTGCCACCGTCCATCGACGAGCCGTTGGTGTTGTTCCAGATGTTGTTCTTCGTGTAGTTATAGCGCAGGGCCAGGTGGTGCTTGTCGGTGATGTTCCAGTCGACGCGGGCCAGCAGCTTGTAGTTGTCCTCGTCGGCGGGGAAGTCCGTCCACGAGCCGGTGTCGTAGCCGTACTTGTCCATGACGTGTTTCGAGACGGCGGCCATGTCTGACAGCTTCGTGCGCGACAGGAAGTCGTTAGCATTGTAAGTGCCATCCTCACTCGCGCGCCAGCGGTTGACGATGGTGGGCGTCTTCACCATTTCGCCGTTGACGAAGAAGAAGAGTTTGTCCTTCAGAATCGGACCGCCGAGGGTGAAGCCGTAGGTGGTCTTCGAGTCCTTGGCACGCGCACCGCTGATGGTCTCGCGGTCGACGGCATCGCCGCGCAGGTTCTCGTTCTGATGGTAGATGTAGGCGCTGCCCTTATAGGTGTTCGTACCCGACTTGGTGATGGCGTTCACACCACCGCCGATGAAGTCGGTCTGGCGCACGTCGAAGGGCGAGATGACCACCTGCACCTCCTCGATAGCTTCGAGCGAGATGGGGTTGCCGCCACCGGGGAGCTTGTCGGACAGACCGAAGTCGTTGTTGAAGTTGGCACCGTCGACGGTGAAGTTTGCCGTACGTCCGTCGCGTCCGCCGAAGGTCATGCCGTTGCCGCCATAGGGCGAGAGGCGCGTCACGTCGGTGATGGCGCGACTCACCGTGGGCAGACTGGTAATCTGAGCCGCCGTGATGTTGGTCGAGGCGCCGGTTTTCTCAGCCGTGAACTTCGAGGCCTTGCCGCTGATGACGATTTCGCCAAGCTCGTTGGCATTCTCCGAAAGCCAGATGTTCAGGTTGTAGGTCTCACCAAGCTGGAGCACTACGCCCTTGATGGTCTTGGGCTGGTAGCCAACGTAGGTTGTTGTGACCTCATACGGACCGCCGGTGCGCATACCCTGAATGGAGAAACGACCAGTAGTGTTGGTCACTGCTGTGTAGCGCGTACCCGAGGGGGTATGCACGGCCACGACGGTGGCACCGATAATCTCTTCGCCGTTTTGTTCGTCGAAGGTCACCTTACCTGCCATACTTGATGTCGTGATTTGTGCCGTTGCCGTCAACGCGAGCGTCAGCAGCAATGACACCAGAAAGAGCAATCTTTTCTGCATAAGTTTTTTAATTGTTTTGTTAATGATATAGTAATTAGTCACTTTCTTCCTCGTACTCGAAGTCTTCAAGGTCATCGATGTCGTCAGCATCGACAAACTCGATGTCGTCGTCCTCGCCCTCGTCGGCCATCTCGGCCTGGAAGCGGGTCATGTCCTTGTCGCGGTGGGCTATCGACTCGGTGGTGGTGATAGCCGCCAGCTTGTTGCTCTCGGCGTTCATCTCAGCCCAGAGCACATCCTTCAGCTCGTCGAGGCCAAAGCCGGTGACGGCAGAGATGAAGACCACGGGCAGGTCGGCGGGCAGCGTCTCGCGCAACATCTCAATCAGCTCGTCGTCCAAGAGGTCGCACTTCGTCACGGCCAGCACGCGGTGCTTGTCGCAGAGCTCGGGGTTGAACTTCCGCAGCTCATTGAGCAGCACCTCGTATTCACGCTTGATGTCATCGGTATCGCCGGGCACCATGAAGAGCAGCAGCGAGTTGCGCTCGATGTGGCGCAGAAAGCGCAGCCCGAGGCCCTTGCCCTCGGCAGCGCCCTCGATGATGCCGGGAATGTCGGCCATCACGAACGACTTCTGGTCGCGATAGCCCACAATGCCGAGCGAAGGCTCCATCGTGGTAAAGGGGTAGTTGGCAATCTTGGGCTTTGCATTGCTGAGGGCCGACACCAGTGTCGACTTGCCGGCATTGGGGAATCCCACCAGTCCGACGTCGGCCAGCAGCTTCAGCTCCAGAATGACCGTCATCTCCTGCATCGGCTCGCCCGGTTGGGCATAGCGCGGCGCCTGGTTCGTGGCCGAGCGGAACTGGAAGTTGCCCAGTCCGCCGCGTCCGCCCTTCAGCAGCAGCACCTCCTGCCCGTCGTAGGTGACGTCGCAGACGTACTTGCCCGTCTCAGCATTGTAGCAGACCGTACCGCAGGGCACGTCGATGTAGATGTCCTTGCCGTCTGTGCCGTGACACTTGTCCTTGCCGCCGTTGCCGCCGTGCTCGGCAAAGATGTGGCGCTCATACTTCAGGTGCAGCAGCGTCCAGTAGTTATGGTTGCCGCGCAGGTAGATGTCGCCGCCTCTGCCGCCGTCGCCCCCATCGGGGCCGCCGTTGGGGTTGTACTTCACGTGGCGCAGGTGCATCGACCCTCTGCCACCCTTGCCCGAGCGGCAGAGAATCTTGACGTAGTCTACGAAGTTACTCTCCATAAAACACTAGTATTACTAGTTCAACTAGTCAAACTAGATGTTATCAACCACAGCACAGATATCACCAAAGATGCGGTCGAGATCGCCCAGCCCGTCGATGTGGTGGTGAATGCCTTCCTGCTTGTACCACTCGATGAGCGGCTGCGTCTGCGAGTGGTAGACGACAAGGCGCTTCTTGATGGTCTCCTCGTTGTCGTCGGCACGCCCGCTCTGCTGACCGCGCAGCAGCAGGCGCTTCATCAACTCATCCTCGGGCACTTCGAGCTCAAGCATGGCAGCCACCTCGTGACCGCGCTCGGCAAGCATCGCCTTCAGAGCCTCGGCCTGCGGAATGGTGCGGGGGAAACCGTCGAAGATGACGCCGGCATGCTCCTTGCCGAAGCTGTCATAAACGGAGGCGAGAATCGAGACCATCAGGTCGTCGGGTATCAGCTGTCCGTTGTCAATAAACTGCTGGGCGGTCTTGCCCAGTTCCGAACCCTTCTTGATTTCAGCGCGCAGCACGTCGCCGGTCGAGATGTGGTTCAGTCCGTACTTCTCAATGAGCTTGTCGCTCTGGGTGCCCTTGCCGGAGCCGGGAGCACCGAAAATCACGATATTACGCATATTCTTTACTAAAGTGTATAAGTCTTTCAGTCCGCGTCCCTGCTGGTCGTAGTCCAAACCGTAGCCAAGGATGAAGTCGTTGGGTATCTCAAACGCCACATAGTCGAGCTTCAGGTCCTCCGTCAGCCGTTCAGGCTTGAAGAACAGTGTACAAACCTGCACCGAGGCGGGATGGCGCGTGCCAATCTGCTCCATCATGCGGCGGATGGTCAGGCCGCTCTCCACGATGTCCTCAACGATGACGACCGTGCGCCCCGTCAGGTCCTCGTTGATGCCTATCACCTCGTGGATGGTTCCCGTCGACGTGGTACCCTGATAGGAGGCCAACTTCACAAACGAGATTTCACAGGGGATGGTCATCTCCCTCATCAGGTCGGCAGCAAAGATGAACGCACCGTTCAAAACGGCAAGAAACAGCGGATTCTTACCCTCCAGTTCACGGCTCATCTGTTGGGCCAACTCCCTGACCCTCTGCTTGATTTCGGCCTCGGTCATCGACACCCTGAATGTCTTGTCCTTGATTGTAATTCTGTCCATAGTATTACTGTCTTCTCTTTTCGAGTGCAAAGATACGAAAAAAAGAATGAAATGCAAAGGGAATGATAAACTTTATTTTCTTAGGCAGAAAAAAGTAAAAAAGTTTTGTTGTCTGACGAAATTGCCGTATCTTTGCAGGCAGAATGAAGATCTTCACAAGCGCTCAGATACACGAGCTGGATAATTACACGATAGAGCACGAGCCAATCAAGTCGATTGACTTGATGGAACGGGCGGCAAAGGCATTGATGCATGCCATCACCGGACGGTGGATGCCGACGGTGCCGGTTGTCGTATTTGCCGGACCAGGCAATAACGGCGGCGACGCCCTGGCCGTGGCCCGCCTGCTGACAGAGCAGGGTTTTCAAGTAAAGACATATTTGTTTAATATCAATGGACGCCTGTCTGCCGACTGTGCCGAGAACAAGCGGCGGCTGCTCGAAACGAAGAAGGCCAAGGGCCTGTTCACTGAGGTGACACAGGAGTTTGACCCGCCACAGCTGGAACACGGCATGCTGGTGGTCGACGGACTGTTCGGCTCAGGACTGAACAAGCCACTGAACGGGGGCTTCGCCTCGTTGGTGAAATACATCAACTCGTCGAAGGCCGAGGTGGTGAGCATTGACATGCCGTCGGGACTGATGACCGAGGACAATACCTACAACGTGCGCCAGAACATTATCCGTGCCACGCTGACGCTGACGCTCGGGCAGAAGAAACTCTCGATGCTCTTTGCCGAGAATCAGCCGTTCATCGGTGAACTGCAGGTGCTCGACATCGGATTGAGCCGCGAGGGCATCGAGAAGACCGACTCACAGTATACGATGCTGACGCGCGACGACGTGAAGCCGCTGCTGCTGAAGCGCGACCCCTTCGCCCACAAGGGCACGATGGGCAACGCCCTGATTATTGCCGGCAGCTACGGCATGGCAGGCGCCGCCATCCTGGCCACTGAGGCCTGCCTGCGCTCGGGCGCCGGCAAGGTGACAGCCTACTCACCCCGTAAGAATGTGCCTATCTTGCAGACGGCAGTGCCCGAGGCGGTGCTGCACATCGGCAACGAGGAGACCGCCTTCGTCGAGGGCATCGACACCGAGGACTTCCAGGCCGTGGGCATAGGTCCGGGACTGGGCACCAGCGAGCAGACGGCCATTGCCATCATCGCCCAGCTGCGGCGCACGCAGTGCCCGCTGGTCTGCGATGCCGATGCCATCAACATCCTGTCGAGCCACCGTGCCTGGCTGCAGCAGCTGCCCAAGGAAATCATCATGACTCCACACCCCAAGGAGTTCGACCGTCTGGAGGGACACTCGGCCGACAGCTTCGAACGACTGTCGAAGGCCCGCGACCTGGCCCAGCGCCTCAGCGCCTACGTCATACTGAAAGGTCACCGCACGGCCCTATGCTGCCCCGACGGGCACATCGTGTTCAACACGACGGGCAACGCGGGCATGGCTACCGGCGGTAGCGGCGACGTTCTGACGGGTATCCTGACCGGCCTCCTGGCGCGTGGCTATAGCCGCAAGAGTGCCTGCGTTGTGGGCATGTACCTGCACGGTCTGGCCGGCGACATTGCCGCTGCAGAGATGGGTGAAGAGAGCCTCATCGCCCGCGACATCATCCGCTGTTTGCCGAAGGCGTTTGGCATGCTTAACGCTAAATAATGAATAGAGAACAATAAACAAAGATATTGCGATGAAACGAACTCTGATTATAGCCGCTCTGGCACTATTCACTTTCCACTTCTCCATTGCCCAGACACAGATAGAACAGTACCTGCCGGGCATGACAACGGAAGGAGCTATCTATGCCCTGCCCAAGACGGCAGTGCGCATAGCCGTACAGGTAGAGAAGACAACCTACACACCAGGTGACCTCGCCCCCTATGCCGAACGCTTTCTGAGGCTGACAGGTGTCAGTCAAGAACCGTCTACAACCTACCGCATCATCTCCATCAGGCAATCGGCCATCGGTGTGAGCGATTCGACGAAGTATTACGCTATCAGGTTCAACAACAAGACGGCGGCCATCAACGTGGCAAGGGCTGATGACGGGGTGCTGCTGGCACTCAATGCCGAGCCCCGCTACCAGTCGGTACCCGAGGTGTTCAAGCCTTGGCCGAAGCCGGAAGCCGTCAATCCGCGCCAATATATGAGCGAGGAGATTTTGGCGGCTGGCAGCACGGCGAAAATGGCTCAGCTGACGGCCCAGGAAATCTACGACATACGCAGCAGCCGGAGCGAACTGGTGAAAGGCCAAGCCGACTTCATGCCCCAAGACGGTGAGCAGATGAAACTGATGCTCAGTCAGCTGGACCAGCAGGACCGCGCCCTGACGAGTCTGTTTGCTGGCACCACCGTCAGCGATACCACCGAGACGGTGCTTACCATCATTGCCGACAGTGCGATGCACCGTAAGCCCCTGTTCCGCTTTTCGAAACACTTCGGACTGGTAGAGGCCGACGACCTGAGTGGTGCACCCTACTATATCAGTATCGAGAACCTGACCAAACTGCCGCCGGTTGATGAGAAGGGGGCCGCAAAGAAGAAGAAGGCTGCCTACGGCCTGTATTATAACGTGGCAGGAAGGATGCGCTCTACAATCTACGATGCCAATAAAATAGCCGACGAGGCTGAATTCCCCGCCGGCCAGTTTGGTTATGTGGAATTGCTGAGCGCCGAACTCTTCAACAAGCACTATGGCACCCGCCTGTGGCTAAACCCCATTTCGGGCGACATCGACAAGTTGGAGGCTGAGCAGCCGAAGTAAAGCCCCACCCCTGCCCTCCCCCGTAGGGAGGGAGTAAAGCCTCCCCTACGGGGGGAGGTTGGAGGGGGCTCTTAGAAGTCGAGGGGACGGCCACGGTAGAACTGGATGAGCGCCTGCTGGTAGAGCAGTTCGTAGCGGGCCTGCACACAGTCTGACTCGGCACGCAGATAGTTGTTTTTCGCTTCATTGAACTCCGTGATGTTGGCCTTGCCGTTCTCGTACTTGGCCTGCATCAGCGTGAAGGCATCGTGGCTGCTCTTGGCGGCAACGGTGCTGCTTTCGTATTTGGCCTGTGCAGCCGTCGTGTTCAGGCAGGCCTGCTGAATCTCCTTATAGAGCGTCTTCTTCGTGTTGTCGAGCCGCAGCTGCTGGTTCTCCTGCTCAATGCGGGCGTTGCGGATGCTGTTGCGTGTCTGGAAGCGGTTGAAGATGGGCACGCTCAGGTTAAGGCCGATGTACTGCGAGAAATTGTTCTTCAGCTGGGTGCTGAAAGCGTCGGCGGGGAATCCGCTCGTGGTGTAGTAGTTACTGCCCAGACCGCCGCTGAGGCTGAGCGTGGGCAGATAGCCCGCCTGCGCAATCTTGATGCTGTGGTCAGTGGCACGCAGGCGCAGCTCCTGGGCGGCAATCTCAGGCTTGATGCCCAAGGCCTCGGCATAGATGACGTCGGGGGAGGGGACAGCGGCACCGCCGCTGAACAGCGGACTTCTCATCCCATTCTGCCCATTCTCCCCATCCAGCCCATCAGGCCTCACCACAGTGAAACCGTCAGCCGTAGGCAGTTCGAGGAGCTGGGTGAGCGTGAGAATGGCGAGCTGCTGGTTGTTGTCGGCCTGGGTGGCGGTGAGGCGGCTGCTGGCGAGCGTGGCCTGCTGCTGCGAGAGCTGGGCACCGCTGGCCTTGCCGTTGTCGACCAGGGCCTGCAGGCGGACCACCTGCATCGAGTCGATGCCGACCTGCCGGTGGGCCACGTCGCTAATCTCCATGTTATAGAGAATCTGGACGTAGGCCTGGGCTACCTGCATACAGATATCGTTCTTGGCCTTCTCCAAGTCCTGCGTGGCGGCCTCGAGGTTCAGCTGGTTGAGCTTGATCTGGTTGGGAATCTGGAAGCCCGTGAACAGGGGCACGCTGGAGCCGAGCGAGAACGACGTCGACGAGGTGTTGGTGTTCGAGTAGGTGTTCTCGGCGGTCAGACCGCGGCCGAACGAGAAGTTCTGGCTTACGGAGCCGTTGAGGTCGGGCAGACGGCTGTTGCGTGCCGTCGAGAGCTGCAGCTCCTGCTGGCGGCACTGGTTCTCCTGCTGGAGGATGCCGATGTTATGGCTGACGGCGTAGTCGCAGCACTCGCGGAGCGACCACTGCTTCTGAGCCATAGCGGGCTGCGATAATATCGCAGCAAACAGGACAAAAGTGGCGGTTTTCTTCATGGCTTACTCGTCTTTACTGTCGTCGGAGATAATTTCGGGGCCGCGCACCTTGTCCTTGGCGCCGATGCCCTTCTTGATTTCGATGTTCACGCCGTCGGAGAGACCGGTCGTCACCTGCTTGCGCTCGTAGGTCTTGTCGTTGCCCTCACCTTTTATAATATATACGAAGGTGGTGTCGCCACTGAACTCGATGGCACTCTCAGGGACGGTGAGCACATTGTCGGCACGCGCGAGGACAATCTCGGCATTGGCACTGTAGCCACTGCGGAGGGTACTGGAATGAGTCAGCACGACGGGCTTGCCGTCTTTTTCCTGCTTCAGCGAAGCTAACTGGACAGCGGCCTTGATTTCAAACTGGTTGGCACCATTCGACTCGGTGGCCTTCGGCGAGATGTACTCCAGGGTGGCATCGAACTGCAAGTCCTGCAGGGCACCGATGGTAATCTTCATCGGCATACCGATGACAAGTTGACCAACCTCCGTCTCGTCGATGTTGCCGCGGAAGATAAGGTCGTTCATATTGGCCACAGTGGCAATGGTGGTACCGTCGTTGAATGTATTGGCCAGGATGACCGAATTACCCACCTTGACGGGGATGTCGAGGATAACGCCGCTGATGGTGCTACGGATAAGCGTCGACGAGGCCTTGGCGTTCGATTTCGACACACCTTCGCGCACAATCTGGTAAGCGTCCTCGGCAGCAGCCTTCTCCTCGGTGGCCTGGCGCAACTGCTGGCGCACCTTCTCGAACTCATCGTCCGAGACGAGCTGCTGGTTGTGCAGGTTCTCCTCGCGCTGGAAGTCGACCTGCGCCTGCTTCAGGTTCAGCGTGGCCAGGCGCACGCGGCTCTCGGCCGAGCTGAGCTGTCCCATGTCGGGGATGACCTTCACCTTGGCGATGACCTCGCCAGCCTGCACATACTGGCCGGGCTCCTTCATCAGTTCGGCGATGATACCCGAGATCTGCGGCTTGACGTTCACCTCGTTGCGCGGTTCAATCTTGCCCGTGATGATGGTTGTTTTCTGGATGCTGTCGGTCGTCGGCGTGAACTCGTTGTAGACCGTCTCCTTGGGTTGGCTCTTCTGCCAGAGAAACACGAATGTTCCGATGAAAATCAGCGCGATAATAGCGGCGATAATCAGTTTGCTGTACTTTTTCATATCTTTACTTTTTTACTTTTTTTTTTTTTTACCCTTTTACCTTTACTCGTCGCGCATGGCATCGACAGGCTTGATGGACATGGCTCGGCCAGCGGGAGCGAGACCAGCGAGGACACCCATTGCCGATACCATCAGGGCAGCGGCGATAGCCGTCCAGAAGCCCACCTGGAAATGGGCGGCGAGGATGCCGTCCTCTGTGTTGGCAAGCTCCAGCATCTGGAGAATCATCACGGCAAAGAGGATGCCGCTCATGCCCGCCACGAGTGTCAGCACAATGCTCTCGCTGATAATCTGTCCGAGAATCATGCGGGGCGTGGCGCCGATGGCACGGCGAATGCCAATCTCAGTGGTACGCTCGCGGACAGTCACCATCATGATGTTCGACACGCCGATGGATCCGGCGAGCAGGGTGCCGAGACCCACGAGCCAGATGAGGAAGTTGACACCCTTGAACAGGTTGTCGAGCAATTGGAACAAGACCTCAGTATTGAACACCATAGCACCCTGCTCATCCGTTGGGTCGATGGTGTGGGCACGTGCGATGGTCTCGCGGATGCGGTCGGTGAGGCTCGACATCACCACACCCTGACGGCCCGTGACGGCAATCATGTCGACAGCGTTGCCCCGGTTATAGGCCTGCTGCATGAAGGTCAGCGGCAGGATGACGCTCGTACCGGCCTCACCGCCGAAGCTGATGGCCTCGGACATGTTATAGTCGACACCCACTATCTGGTAGTAGATGTTGTCGATGCGGATGCGCTTGCCGCAGGGGTCGCCGCCACCGGGGAACAGTTCCTTGTAGGTCTTCTTCTGGATGACGCACACCTTGCGGTGGTCCTTGATGTCGGCCTCATCGATGTAGCGGCCATAGAACATCTTCGGTTCGTTGACTTTTCTGTAGTCGGGCATGGCACCGTTGACGCCGACGGTGGCCTTGCGGTCGCCGTAGTAGGCCGTGCCGCCATTGCTGAACAGCAGGGGCGTGACGACGTCGAGTTCAGGCACGCTGTGGTGGATGCGCTCCACGTCCTTGTAGTCCATGTGCCAGTAGCGGCCCTTGCGGAATCCCTTGTAGGCCTTGCTCGTAGGCTGTGCCCACACCATGGCGCTGTTGGTGGCGAAGCCGGCGAAGTTCTGCTCCAGCAACTCCTTCAGTCCGTTGCCGCCGCCCATCAGTGCCACGAGCATGAACACGCCCCAGAACACGCCGAAGCCCGTCAGGAACGAGCGGCTCTTGTTGCGCGTCAGGGTGTCGAGCACCTCGCGATAACTGTCTATATCTATTCTCATAACTTACTCTGCTCTTAATGCTTCAATGGGACGGATGCGGCTGGCCTTGTAGGCGGGTATCATCCCGGCGATGGTGCCGGCAATGATCATCACCATCGTTGCCTCGAAGCACACGTCGAGACCGACGGTGGGGTCGAGGAACATCGTGGCCTTGAACAGCCCTGTGTCGATGGTCTCATGACCCAAGGTGGCATCCATATACTCGTTGGCGGCCACGCCCAATACCATGCCGATGTAGCCGAAAAACGTGGTAATGATGACGCTCTCGACGATAATCAGCCTGAGGATGCTCCACGGCTTGGCACCGATGGCCTTGCGGATGCCGAACTCATGGGTACGCTCCTTGACGGTAATCAGCATGATGTTGCTGACACCCACAATGCCGCTCAGCAGCGTGAACAGACCCACAATCCAGAGGGCGGTGCGGATGATGCCGATGCCCTGCTCCATCTGCAGGTTCTGCGTGAAGCGGTTCCACAGCCAGACGGCATCCTCGTCCTCTGGGTGGGCCTGGTGCACGGCGTTCAGCCGGTGGCGGTAGTCCTTTTCGAAGGCCTCGTTGGCCTCTTCCGTCGGCAGTCCGTGGAAGGTGAACTCTATGCGGCCGGCATCGTCGGTGTTGGCACCATAGATGCGCTTGATGGCTGAGTAGCTGCTGAAGACGTTGGCGCGCCCGTTCTCCTGCTCCTTGTAGATGCCCACCACCTTGAAGGCGAAGTTGCCCACATTGACGAAGTCGCCGATGCCGCACTTCAGTTCCTTGGCCTGCTTGTTGCTCATGACGAGCACCTTGCGACTCTCCTTCACGTCGATTTCGTTGATGAAGCGCCCGTGGAGCATCTCCACCTTGTCGATGTTGATGTGGTTCGGGTAGACACCGCTGATGCTCGTCGAGATGTACTGCTGTCCGAGGCTGATGACTGCACTGGTGTTGTACTGCGCGCCCACCTCGTCGACGTTCTTCTTGAACTCCTTGGCGGTAATCTCCATGTCGCTTTCGTGCAGGCGTATGTCGCGGCCCTCCTTCAGTCCCTGGTAGGGCTTCGACGTCCATCCGCCGAACACCACCATCGACGACGAGAGGAAGCGGTTGCTCTGCTTCAGGTTGGCATTGATCAGACCGTTGCCCGCACCGAGCAGCACGATGAGCATGAAGATGCCCCACGCCACGGCAAAGCCCGTCAGCGTGGTGCGCAGCTTGTTGCGGCGCGCCGTCTGCCATATTTCTGTGATGATATCTCTCATAGCCTATTTCATCAGTCCTCCGCTGCCGAACGGTGAGGCATCGTGGTTGAGGTTCTCCTCAATCTGTCCGATGACGCCGTCCTTGATGTGTACTATTTTATTTGTCTCGTTAGCTACGCCGCTTTCGTGCGTCACCACGACGATGGTCATGCCGTCGTCCTGGTTCAGCTGTTTCAGCAACTGCATCACCTCCACAGAGGTTTTCGAGTCCAATGCGCCCGTAGGCTCGTCTGCCAGGATAATCTGTGGGTGGGTGATGAGTGCCCGGGCTATTGCCACGCGCTGTTTCTGTCCGCCCGACAGTTCGTTGGGGTAATGTTCGGCCCAGTCGAGGAGCCCCAGACGCTCTAGGTACTCCAAAGCCAGGGCGTGGCGCTTCTTCCGGCTCACGCCCTGGTAAAATAATGGCAACTCAACGTTTTCCACGGCAGTCTTAAACGAGATGAGATTAAACGACTGGAAGATAAAGCCTATCATACGGTTACGGTAGTCGGCGGCCTTGCGCTCCGACAGGTTCTTGATAGGTACGCCGGCTAATTCGTACAGGCCCGAGTCGTAGTTGTCGAGAATCCCCAATATATTCAGTAAGGTGGACTTGCCCGAGCCTGAGGCACCCATGATTGAGACGAACTCGCCCTTCTTGATGTCGAGGTTGATGCCCTTCAGCACGTGCAGCGGCTGTGCGCCGAAGTAAGTCTTGTTGACGTCTTGTAGATGAATCATTCTATTTGCGATTTACGGATTTACTATTTACGATTTGTCAGAAGAAGAACGGCATGGCGGCGCCGTTACGTCCCTTGGGGAACCGCTGGAAGTTGAACGTCAGCTTCAGCATGGCATACTGCGAGACGACGTTGGTGTAGGTCTCCGTGCGCCCCTGCTCGTTGATGTTGTAGCGGCGGTTGCTCAGCTGGCCAAGCAGGTCGAAGCCCTCAAGGCTCAGCGTCAGCACCTTCTTGATTAGCGGACGGCTCACCTTCGCGCCCCATATCAGCTCGTCGCGGTTCATGTCGGGGTCGCTGTAGCCGCGATGGCTATAGTTGACGAGCGTTGTGCTGAGCTGCAACTGCCAGGGCAACAGCAGGAAGGCGGAGACGCCGTAGCTGAAGTCGCCGGCGTTGATGCGCTGAAAGTCCTCGCGGTCGCTGGTCACGTGGTTGTAGGAGCCGCGCACGTTGGCGGCTATCTGGTGCTGTCCGCGCCCGTCCTTGTTGGCGCCGAACTTGAAGGTGAACTTCAGCTGGTCGCTGAGGGTGGTGTTGTGGACGATACTGTTCGTAGCCTCCATGCCTGCCACGTTGTTCAGGTCGACGCTGTGGCTGTAGTTGGCATTGAGCTGGTTCTCGAAGCTGAGGCGCTCCTTCTTGTCGAGGGGCCGGCCGTAGGAGCCTCCGAAGCCTGCCTGCCAGTTGCCGTTGACGTTGACGGGCTTCGTCGTCGTGCGTCCGCTCTGCTTGTCGTAGACCATGCTCGTGGCCACGGCGTCGTAGGTGCGGCTGTAGTTGGCCATCACGTTCAGGGTGTGCTTCTTCGGCCCGCCCATCAGGTAGTAGTAGCCCATCAGGCTGAATGTCCGCGTCTTCTTCAGGTCGGGGTTCGAGTAGCTGACGCGCAGCGGGTCGCTGTCGTCGCGGTAGTTGACCAGCGACATGATGTCGGGCACGCTGGTGCGCAGCGAGGCGTTGATGTTGGCCCGACGGATGGCCTGCGAGGGCAGGTCGTCGGCAAACCAGTTGACCTTCTCCTCCTGCTTCGGGGCATACTCGATGCCTATCGACGGGTTCAGCAGCCAGTTGTTCTGCGACAGCTCCTGCCGGGTCTCGCGGAAGTAGTCGAGCGTCTTGCGCTCGTAGTTCAGGGGCAGCTCGATGCTGACGTGGCCTTCACCCAGGAAGCGGGGCTTCAGAAACAGGGTAGCCTTCAGCTGCTGGTTGTCGTCCTTGCGGGTGTAGTTGTAGCTGTTGGGCGAGTCGAGCACGCCGAGCAGGGCTTCCCTGGTCGACGGCAGCAGGTCAATCTGTGTGGAGTCGTGCCCGGCCAGACGGTCCAGGCGGTAGAGGGCGTTCTCGTTGTCATCATAGGAGTGGCTGTACTGATATTCGAGGCGCAGGCCGTGATTGCCTAACCCGAAGTCATAGCCAGCACCCAGTTCGGCATCCCAGCTCTTCGAGGGTGCGTCAGTGTAGTTATTGCGGAAGTCACGACTGCCGCCCGTCTTCATATACTGCAGGTCCTGCAGCTGGTAGTTGTGCGACTTGCTGTTGTTGTAATTCACACCTGCTGAGAGCGAGATGACGTCGGCCATCACCTTCACGTCGGCATTGCTGTAGATGCTCAGGTTCAGCGCCTCGTTGTCGTTCTGGCTCTGCGTCTGACGGCGGTTGAGGGTCAGCTGGCGGTACTTGTCGGGATTCACGAAGAGGTCGTCGAGCAGGTCGCCATACTGCGCCGGGTCGGCATCAAACTGAGCTGAGCGGTTGGTGCCCCAGCTGTCGCCCGACGTATAGTTCACGTTGAACCTGGTTCTGCCTACGAACCCCTCCGGCGAATAGTTCACAGTAGCATTGGCACCGAGGCTCTTCGAACGGTTGCGGTTGTAGTTGGCCTGCCGGCTGTAGGTGTCGCCGCCGGTGAGGTAGGTCTGCGACGAGGTCCATGTGTCGGTGTGGCTGTTGTTGTGCGAGCCGTTGACGCTGATGCCTGCCGAGAACTTGTCGTCGAAGTTGCCATAGTTGTAGCCGATGTTGGCCATACGCATCGTGGTGACGCCCTGGGCCGTCTGCGGCTCGAAGGCGGCCGCGTCGGCACCCATCGCCGTGAAGCCGTAGCTCTGGTCGTTCAGGTTGTTGAGAGAGCCCTGCACCGACAGGCGCGACTTGCCCTTCGTGTGGACACCCAGCAGGCTGGCCAGGTAGCGGTCGTCGGTGCCGCCGCCCACCTGAGCATTGCCGAAGGTGCTGACGGAGTACTTCTTCTTCAGGCGCACGTCCATCACGAAGCTCTTGTCGTTCATGTCGCGCCCCATCATCTGCGTCAGCTTGCCCTTGCGGTCGAACACCTTGATTTTGTTCACCGTGTAGGCGGGCAGGTTTTCCAAGGCCGCCTTCGGGTCGCCCTCGAAGAAGTCGCGCCCGTCGACCAGCAGGTTGTCTATCTTCTTGCCGTTCACCTTGATTTCGCCGTCCTTGTTCAGCTCGGCTCCCGGCAGCTGGCGTATCAGTGCGTCGAGCATTGAGCCCTCGGCCAGGTTGAAGGCATCGGCATTGTACACAATGGTGTCGCCGCGCGTCACCATCTTGATTTTCGTGCCTGTCACCGTCACCTCGCCCAGCATCTTCGACTCGGGTCGCATCTCGATGCGGCGCACGTCGATGTCGCCCTCGCGCTTGTACTTCACCTCGAAAGGCTTGTACTGCGTCTTGAAACCAAGACACGACACGCGCAGCAGGTACTTGCCCTTCTCCTTGACGGGCAGCTCGAACATACCGAAGTGGTTCAGCAGGAACGTGTCGGCTGGCTCGGGGTGGAAGGTGGCAATCACGCTGCTGTCGGCAGCCGCCATCAGCACGATGGAGGCATCGGGCATCGGCTGGTTGGTGAAGGCCTCAACCACGCGCCCCGACACAACGCGGTTCTCACCGCGCTGTGCCGAGGCATGGGTAGCGGGCCATAGCAAGGCCAGTGTAAACAGTAACAGGCTATACAGTTGATTCATTCTTTTGTCTTCATTTTACTCTTTAGACGCAAGAAGGGTCAGGATTGTTGCATCTCGTACGCAACTTTAACATCTTCTAACGTGATGCCGAGTAGCTGCATCTGCCGGAACAGTTCGGGCAGGCGTTCCTTCATGAACGCCCGCTTGCGCTCTTTCAGTATCTGCTTCTTGGCACCAGGGGTGACGAAGTAGCCCAGGCCGCGCTTATTATATATAATGTTCGCGCGCGCCAGCTCGTCGTAGGCCTTCACTGCCGTGTTGGTATTCACCTCCAGCAGCACGGCGTACTCACGCACCGAGGGTATGCGGTCGTCGTCCTTGTACTTGTCGGCCAGTATCTCGTCCATCAGCCTATCGGCCATCTGGATGTATATTGCTTTATCGTTAGTGAAATTCATACGTTCGCAAATTTATGGGTTACAACCTGCCAGCGGCAGAACAGCCAATAGGCCAGCCAGGTGAAGAGCACGATGAGGCCGACATGGATGGTAATCCGGATGATATTAGATATAGTAATAGCTTCTTCTGTAGTGAATGGTGTGTCGCGATAGCGAAACATATTGGCCGTTGCGACGATGCAGGCAAACGCGATGACAACCACGGCAGAGGTGGCAATGAAGTGGAACTTCTTGAAGAACACGCCGCCCAACAGGAAGAAGGCATGGATGGCAATGAGGGCGGTGTACTCCGAGGTGACGCTCAGCGGGTTGTCGCCCGTGTACTCTCCCGACGGGAAGGTCCGCGTATGAGGGAATATCCGGAAGAAATCGTCGGTGGCCGACATCACGGGATCGCCCGCCATCCAGAGATAGGCCATATGTATCAGGTCGGCCACGAAGTACGTCAGCAGACCGCCCACTATAGAAAAGACCGCCATATAAATCCATCGCGACGTGAACTTTTCCAGATTAGTTGCCGGCAGCATCAGCCAGGCAATGCGTTGCTGCTTCTTCTGCTCTGCGCGATAGAGTGTGCTGGCCGTGATGAGGAAGAAGATATACATAGCCATAGCTCCGAATGCACCAACAGCCTCGCAGATTGTACTGATATGCAGCCGTAACCGCTCGTCGGGGTCATTGATATAGTAATATCTATTGTCATGGAAGGCTATCTCATGGGCAAACCAGAAGAAGAACAGATAGAGCAGCAGCATACACAGCGCACCCCACATCAAAGCCTTGCGGCCCTCAAAGAAATCGAGCTTCAGCACGCGCCCGAAGCGTGTCATATCAAACTGTTTCATTTTACCAATCCTTTCGTTACAGCGTTAAACAATAATTCCAAGTTCACCTGTGTCTCGGCCTGGCCGTCCTGTCGGCGTGCTATCACGGCATTGCCCTGCAGCGTCGGCTCGGCATAGAGCACGCCGTCTGTCCGCTTTGCTGCGACAGTGTCGCAGCCCTCACCAAACTGCCGGTATTCAAACACGTACTTATCCATTATCTCCTGAACCGAGGCATTGAGCAGCAGCTCGCGCTGGTTCAGCATCAGGATGTGGTCGAGCAGGGCTTCCACGTCGTGTACCTGGTGCGTCGAGATGATAATCGTCTGGTCGTCGCTCATGTTCTGTGCCACCGTCTTGCGGAACTGCGACTTCGAGGGGATGTCCAGCCCGTTGGTCGGCTCGTCCATCAGCAGCAGCCGCGTGTTCGTGGCCAAGGCAAACGACATAAAGACCTTCTTCTTCTGACCCATCGACAGCGCGCCGAGGTCGAGGTCGGCCGTCAGCTCGAAGTCGCGCAGGCAAGCCTCCAACCGCTCCTGGCTGAACTTCGGATAGAACGGAGCCATCAGCTCCACGTAGCGCTTCAGCGTCATCGCCGGCAGTTCAAACTCCTCCGGCACGAGGAAAATCTCCTCCAGCACCTCCGCCTGCCGCTTGTCTGTTGCGTATGTTGCTGTATTACAGCAACAAACGGAACCGGTCTGCGGCCGCAGCAAACCCGCAATGAGGTAGAGCAGCGTCGACTTGCCCGTACCGTTCTTACCTAACAGCCCGTAGATTTTGCTCTCCTCCACCCGCAGGCTGAAACCGTCAAACACCCGTTCCTTCTGGCCCGGGTAACTGAAACTGATGTTGTTTACTTCTATCATTTTTATTAGCGTTTTAGTGTACTACTTCAATAGAACACTGCAAAGGTAATACAATTCCCCGTTCCCTCCAAACTTTTTGGCAGAAAAAATAAGGTAGGAATGCTTTTTTAACATTTCCACCTTATTATAATAAAGCCCCTCCCCTAAACAGGGGAGGCAGGGAGGGGTCTCAGAAATTCACGCCGACGTTGGCGAAGAAGCAACCCGTGTGGGCTTGACTGAAGTCGTCGCGGCTGACGTTGGCCAGTCCGATATCGTAGCCCAACTCGGCATAGAGGTGGTCGAACTGCAGACCGCAGCCGAGGCTCAGACCTCCGTCGAACCGACGGAAGGCATCGTCGGAGAACGCACTAAACGAGCGGCGCTCATCCTTCTCTTTGATCTGACCGCTGACACCAGCTGAACAGTAGACGCCCACGAAGGGCTGGATGCTGGTCAGCGGGTCGAAGTTGTGCTGGTATTTCACCAGCAACGGCACCTCCAAGTAGTTCATGTTGTAAGAGTACGTGCCGTTCTTGCCGCCTTTCTCCGTATACGAGAGTCCCGTCTCGAGATAGAGTGGCGTTGCCGGAGCCAACTGCAGTCCGCCCACCACTCCCAGGTTGAGCCCCGCCTTAGGTGAGCCTCCGTCCAGGAAGCGGTCGTCGGCATTGACGGTAGCAACGCCCAGTCCGATGCGGAGTCCTAAGTAGCCGTCGATGGCTGAGCGCGAACGTGAAGCAGGAGTATAGTGGCTCCTGTAGGAAGGAGGAACGGGGCGCGTGTAGGGACGCCTCACATATTGTGCCACCGAGGGCACGGCCGTCAGCACGGCCAGCATCGTAATCATCATTGTTCTTTTCATCGTCGTACATTTTTATTGGTTTGACGGTGCAAAGATACAAGAACGCCACGCTCCCACCAAGACGACATCCCTACAATCACCCTACCTTTTCCCTAAACTTCAGAGGGAAATCCCCTAACCTCCTAACCTGATTGCCTGTAGCGCCTTTGTACAAAGGGGTTCTGAGTGGTTAGGAGTTTGCTGAACTCCTAACCAACTCCTCACCCATCTGCTCATTTCGGAACTTTCGGAACAACCCTGTAGTGAGCCACGTTGTGGGGATGACTCTGCTCGAAGCCGCGCTCCTTCATGGCCAGCCCCAGCTTAATCGTCAAGCCGGTCTTCGTCTTCAGCGACGGAAACTCATTAGTCAGGATGCCGAGAATCTCAGCGTTGCTCATCAACCTGCCCTTCTCACCCTCCAGGGGCTTCAAGAAGCAGGCATCAATCATCTCCGTCATGTCCTTCTGCGCCATATATTCAAGGTTCAACTCCTGAATACGGGCCACCTCGTCGTTGTTGAACCAGTAGGGAGCCTTCAGCTCACGCAGTTCATAGACAACCTGTGCATAGAGCTGCTGGTAGTCGATGTCGCCTGTGTTGTCAATCAACTGCCCCTTAGGAATCGTCAGACAAATGTAGCGACGGCTTCCTGTGGCATCGGTCAGCGGATGAGGATTGTTCGTCGTAGCCACAAACGAGGCATAGCGGGGACGGTCGGCCTGAGTACGCCCAAAGATAGGACGTCCGTTCACCTTACTCTTCGAAAGCGTCTGCTTCAGCGCAGGATGCTGAGAGGGCCTGATGGCATCAAGCTCATCGAGGTTCACCAGGAGATTGTTCGTCAGCGCCATCTCCTTGTCAAACTTGTTCGACAGGTTCAGGTGATCCAGATAGTACTCACGCAAATCGGGAGGCAGCAGTCGGCGCATGAAGGTCGTCTTGCCACAACCTTGCGGCCCGATAATCGTGGGTACACACTCGTTGCCGTGAAGCATGTCCATCTGCAGCCAGTGGGCAACGGCAGAGCGCAGCCAGACGGCCAGAAAATGATGCTGTTCAGTCGAGAGGCCGGGCAGCCGCGAGAAGAGACGAGCCACGTGGTTCTGGCCGTCCCATTGAGGCAGGTCGTCGAGGAACGCGCCGATAGGATTATACGCGCGAACCTCTTCAGAACGCAGCAGGTCTTGAATGTCCGCCTTCGGGTTGCACTTCTCGTCAGCCAGCTCCCTTTTGGCGCGGATGATGATGCTCATCTCAGCCTCTGGCGTCAGCTCACGATACTTTGGCTCGCCGTCGACGGGCAACGTTACAAACTCTACCTTTCCGCTCAGCACATTGCGGCGGAAGAGGTATTTTTCTTGAAGGAACTGCTCAACCAAGAGCAATCCGTTGGGGGAAGCTACAAGAGCCTCGCCGTGAATGGTAAGATCATTACGCATAGTACTTAGATTTTTATGTTATTAAGGCTTAGATTGGCACAAGAGTGTTTCTCATGGCGTCATGCCGAGTGCAAAGGTACGAAATAAATATGAGTCCTGCAAGTTTTTCGTGCAAATTTCGCCCGTTTTTTGAAGCGTTTATTGCGAATTGCAAAAACCACTTCATCGAAGTTTTGTTCTTGCTAAGGCAAGCGTCCCTGTGGGCCGTGTGAGGAGTTGGTTACCTGTTGGTTAGGAGTTCAACCATCTCCTAACACCTCTGAAGCCCCCATCCACAAAGGCTTTGCGGCCATTCAGGTTAGGAGTTGGCACTTTTTTGAAAAAAGTATGCTCCGGGCAAACTGCCGGTTTAGTCGGCTTAACCCGTCGAGTTAGTCTGCTCAACCCGCCGAGTTACCACCCGCAAGTCGTAGTGTATAAATATGCATGCAGACATCTAAATAGAAAAAAATAAGGTGGAAATGCGCTGGGCATCTCCACCTTCATTTATTCGGAAGTCGATTAGCACTGAGCGAGCTTACCGTCGCTGCCGAGCACATTCACAATCTTGTGGATGTACATCTTCTTCATGTTCTCGCGGGCGGGCTTCAGATACTGACGAGGATCGAAGTCTCCAGGATGCTCGGCCAGGTGCTTGCGGATAGCAGCGGTCATGGCCAGACGAGAGTCGGAGTCGATGTTGATCTTGCAGACAGCGCTCTTCGAAGCCTCACGCAGCTGCTCCTCGGGGATACCGATAGCGGCCTCGAGGTGGCCACCGAACTGGTTGATGGTGTTGACCTCGTCCATGGGAACTGAAGAAGAGCCGTGGAGCACGATGGGGAATCCGGGGAGCTTCTTCTCAATCTCGTGCAGGATGTCGAATGCCAAGGGAGGCGGAACGAGCACGCCGTTGACGAGTGTACACTGCTCGGGCGTGAACTTGTGGGCACCGTGCGAGGTACCGATAGAGATAGCCAGCGAGTCGCAGCCCGTGCGGGTTGAGAAGTCGATGACCTCCTCGGGCTTGGTGTAGTGAGACTCAGCAGCGCTGACCTCGTCCTCAACACCGGCGAGCACGCCGAGCTCAGCCTCGACGGTCACGTCGAACTGGTGAGCGTAGTCAACCACCTTCTTAGCCAGGGCGATGTTCTCCTCGTAGGGGAGGTGCGAACCGTCGATCATCACGCTTGAGAAGCCCATGTCGATGCAGTCCTTGCAGAGCTCGAAGGTATCACCGTGGTCGAGGTGCAGCACAATCTCGGGATGCTCACAGCCAAGCTCCTTGGCGTAAGCCACAGCACCCTCGGCCATGTAGCGCAGGATGGTAGCGTTGGCATAGTTACGGGCACCCTTAGACACCTGCATGATGACGGGCGACTTGGTTTCGACGGCAGCCATCACGATGGCCTGCATCTGCTCCATTGTGTTGAAGTTGAAAGCGGGGATGGCATAGCCACCGGCCACCGCTCTCTTGAACATCTCGCGGGTATTCACGAGACCTAAATCCTTGTAGTTTACCATAACAATTTTGTATTTTGAATATTGGGTTTTATTTTCCCGAGCGCAAAGGTACACAATTCTTCCCGAAAACGGAAAAGAAAAGGGCACGGATTGCGCTGTTTTCACGGTTTTTAATTCTTTTCCGTGACCTTGGCGCAAGCCGTGCCCGCAAAATGCAACGCGCAGTTTGCAATTCTATTCGTGGCGAATAGCCTCGATGGGGTCCATGTTGGCGGCCTTCTGGGCGGGAATATAGCCGAAGAGGATGCCAAGGCAGACGCAGACGAGGAACGACACGTAGATGGACCACGCCGGCACGCTCGACGGCATGCCGAACGACGCGACGAACGTGCTCGCCCCGACGCCTACCAGAACACCTATCAGTCCACCCGTCACGGATATCAGCACCGACTCGATGAGGAACTGCAGCGAGATGACGGGTCCCGTGGCACCTACGGCCATGCGCAGGCCAATCTCCTTGGTGCGCTCGGTGACGGAGACGAGCATGATGTTCATGATTCCGATACCGGCCACCAAGAGCGAGAAGGCGGCTGCCACGACAAGGATGACGGTCACGGTGTCCATCGTGCTGGACATCGTCTCCATCATCTCGGCCTGCGAGCGGATGGTGAAGTCGTCGACGGCTTCGTCCTTCAGCTTGTGGTTGTCGCGCAGTATCTGCGTCAGTTCCTCGATGGCGGCGTCCGACAGTTCCTCAGTGACGGCCGAGCAGATGATGGAGGAGAACCACGTTTGGGCGGCGATGCGTTTCATCACCGTGGTATAGGGCGCAATGATGACGTTGTCCTGGTCCATGCCCCATGAGTTGTAGCCCTTGCCCTTGAGCACGCCGATGACGCGCATGGGGATACTCTTGAAGCGGATGGTCTTGCCGATGGGGTCGTGGCCGTCGAAGAGTTCCTTGACAACGGTGGCACCGATGAGACACACCTTCGAGGCCTTCTTGATGTCCTCCTCGGTGAAGCACTCGCCCTCGTCGATGACCCACTGGCGGATGTCGAGGTAGTCGACCGACTCGCCGTACATCGACGACGTAGTGTTGTTATTGCCGTAGATGGCCTGGCCGCTGGAAGTCACCTCGGGCGACACCTTCGTCACGAAGCGCTTCTCGCGGAGTATGCGCTCGTAGTCAGCCATCTTCAGCGTCTGCATGGCCGACGGGTCCTGGCGCACGCCGCCACGCATGTCGGCGCCTGGCCGGATGGTCAGCAGGTTGGTACCCATCGTCGACAGTTCCTGGCGGATGCTCTCCTTCGAGCCTTGTCCGATCGACATCATGATGATGACGGCAGCCACGCCGATGATGATGCCCAGCATCGACAGGAACGACCGCATCTTGTTGTTGGCCAGAGCCTTCAGGCTTACTTTAAATAGGTTCAGTATATTCACCTTGGTAATTTTCGATTTAGTAATTTTCGATTTTCGATTTATTAGTATTACGACCTGAGATTCTTCGAAAAACGAGCGGCGCAGCCAAATCGAAAATCGAAAATCTGTAAATCGCAAATAATTCAGTCGTCTTGCGGCAGCGGCAGGGCGGCAAGGGCCTCGGCAGCCGACTTGATGTTCGTATTGATGGTGTCTTCGCGAATCTTGCCGTCGCGCAGGTTGATGTTGCGGCTGGCATACTCGGCAATCTCGGGGTTGTGAGTTACGAAGATGATGGTGTGGCCCTTGCGGTACAGCTCCTGGAAGAGCACCAGCATCTCGAACGATGTGCGTGTGTCGAGGTTACCGGTGGCCTCGTCGGCCAGGAGCACGGCGGGGTCGTTGACCAGCGCACGGGCAATGGCCACGCGCTGCATCTGTCCACCCGACATCTCGTTCGACTTATGGTACAGACGGTCGCCCAGACCCACGGCCTGCAGGGCAGCGATGGCCTTTGCCTTGCGCTCGGAGGCCGAATACTCGGAGTTGTACATCAGCGGCAGCTCGACGTTCTCGACGGCGGTGGTCTTCGCCAGCAGGTTGTAGTTCTGGAACACGAAGCCTATCTTGCGGTTCCTGAGGTGTGCCCGCTGCGACTTCGACATCGAGCGCACCGAGATGCCGTCGAGGAAGTACTCGCCCGAGGTGGGGGTGTCGAGGCAGCCGAGCTGGTTGAGCAGTGTCGACTTTCCGCTTCCCGACGTGCCCTGTATGGTGACGAATTCGCCCTCGTAGATCTTGAACGACACGCCGCGCAGAGCCTTCACCGTCTCCGAGCCCACCTGGAAGTAGCGCTTCACGTTCTGCAGTTCGATGACTACTTTCTTATCGTCCATTACCTTCTCTGTTGCTGGTTGTTACCGTTCTGCTGTTGTCTGTTGTTGCCTCGCGGACGGGGCATGAAGGGGTTCTGGGCCTGCTGAGCCTGCGGCATCTCCTCGCCACCCGTGATGGTGAAGTCGACCAGTACCTCGGTGCCGGCACTGATGCCGCTCACAATCTCAGTCAGCACGCCGTTGGTGGTGCCCGTCTCGACCTTGTGGGCCTTGAACACGTTACCCTCCATCGTCCACAGCTTCTTGGGAGCCTCCACGTCCTCGATGGACTGGCCCTCGTGCAGCAGGGCCTCGTTGGGCATGAAGCGCAGGGCCTTGGCGGGAGCCACGAGCACGCCGTTCTTCTCAAGCGTGAAGATGGTGACGTTGGCTGTCAGACCGGGCTTCAGCTTCAGGTCGTTGTTACGGGCCGAGATGACCACCTCGTAGGTGACGACGTTGCTCTCCGTCGTAGCCTGCTGGCGCACCTGCGTCACCTGTCCCTCGAACTTGTCTTCGGGGAAGGCGTCGACGGTGAACGAGACGCGCTGGCCCTCCTTCACGCCGCCGATGTCAGCCTCGTCGATGTCGGCAATGACGCGCATGTCGGTCAGGTCCTGGGCGATGGTGAAGAGCTCGGGCGTGTTGAACGAGGCGGCCACCGTCTGGCCCTCCTCCACCGACTTCGACAGCACCACGCCGTCAATAGGGCTGGTGATGGTGGCGTAGCCCAGGTTGGTCTGTGCGCGCAGCACGCTCTGGCTGGCAGTCTTCACCTGCTCCTTGGCCTGGTTATACTGCAGCAGGGCACTCTCGTACTCGTCGGCCGAGACCAGCCCCTTGTCGTAGAGCGTCTTGTACCTATTATAATTAGCCTGCTGGTAGTTCAGCGAACTCTGTGCCGACGACAGGTTAGCACGCTGGGCTGTCAGTTCGCTGATGAGGTTGGTCTTGTCGAGTTCGGCAATGACCTGCCCTTTCTTCACGACCGAGTTGTAGTCGACATAGAGCTTCGACACGATACCCGACACCTGTGTACCGACGGTGACCGAGGTCACCGGCTCGATGGTGCCAGTGGCGGTGATGGTGGTCTGGATGTTGCCCTCCTCCACCTTGGCGGTCTCAAACTCCACCTTCTCCTCCTTCTTTCCGCCCGAAAGCAGGAGATAAGCAATGACTGCCAGCGCAACGATGCCAATGGCAATCCACAGTTTCTTGTTCTTCATATCTCAATTCTTCAATTCTTCAACTTTTCAATTCTTCAATTCTCCCCCGTAGAACTTCAGCATCTGCAGGTTCAGCAGCGTCATGTACTTCGACTGCAGGCGGTTCTGCTCGGCCTGCAGCAGACGGTCCTTGCCCGTCATCAGTTCCACGATGTTCGTCAGGCCGACGTTGAACTTCTCCTGCAGCAGGCTGTAGCTCAGCTGCTCGCTGTCGACGGTGGCCTGGGCTGCTCGGAACCGCTGCTGGTTGGTCGTGGCGTCGAGCCAGTAGTTCTCGATGGTCTGGTAGAGCTGCTTCTGCTTGTCCTGCAGGGCCAGCAGGTTGTTCTCGCGCTGTATGCGGGCCTTCGCCACGTTGGTCTTCGTCTGGCGCTGGTCGAAGAGGGGGACGCTGACGTTAACGCCCGCGCCGCTGTTGAAGTTGAACTTCATCTGGTTGCCCCAGCCGTTGTTGGCCAGCGAGTTGGTGCTGGTGCCCGCACTGGCCGACAGGCTCACCGTCGGCATGCGCCCGGCCTTGGCAATGTCGAGGCTCACGTCGCTGCTCTTGATGGCCATCTCAGCACTCTGTATCTCGGGACGGGTGGCCAGTGCCTGCTCATAGACGCTCATCAGCGACGGCACCTCGGCCAGTGTCTGCTCGTCGGTAGTGGCGGGGATGACGATGTCGAACTCCGAGCCGTCGGTAATCTCCAACAACTGCTTCAGCTGCAACTTGTAGTTCTTGACTTGCGTCTGGGCCGACACGATGTTGTACTCGTCGGTAGAGCGCTGCGCCGTGAGCTGGGCCAGGTCGGCCTTCGACATTTTGCCCACCTCGACCATCTCCTTGCCGCGTTCCTCGTTCTTCTGGCTGGTCTTCAGACTCTCCTCGTTCACCTTCACGGCCTCCGTCAGGTAGAGTATCTGCACATAGAGCTGCGCTATCTGCTCCTGAATGGAGTTGGCCGTCACCTGCGTCTCCAGTTCGGCCTGCTCTTCGGTCAGCTGGTTCAGCTTCACCTGGTTGCGGTTGCGGTTGCCGTTCCACACCGTCCACGAGGCGTTCAATCCGTAGGAGCCGTTGTACGAGGTCTTGTCGACCTTGGTGTTCACAGTACCGTTGGTGACGGTCGTGATGCCCGAGTCCTGCCACGGGCGGTAGCCCAGGTTATGGCTCGTCGAGGCGTTGAGCGAGGGCAGCAGGGCAGCCTTCGACTGGCTGACATCCTCCTTGGCCGACTGCAGTTGCAGTCTGGCCCGCTGCAGCGTGATGTTATGCTGCATGGCGTAGTCGAGACACTGCTGCAGCGTCCAAAGACGATTAGTCTGTGCCGCCACCGATGCCGTCAGCATCAGGGCCACAGACAACAAAAAACTCTTCTTCTTCATTCTCTTTTCTCGTTTTTGCCCTGCAAAAGTAATAAGAATCTGCGACTTATCGAAATCTGCTAACAAAAATAAACATTTATTTTACGTCGTTCGGCCATGAAACAATTTTTTTTCGTAACTTTGCAGCGCAACACCTAAATGGAATGACTATGAGAAAGATGCTCGTACCCTTGATGATGGCGTGCCTGCTGATGCTAAGCAGCTGTGCGCACCAGTTAGTGAAAATGATTGAGACGCCGGTGGCCAGCCGCCCCGCCGGGCAGCATGATGTGCTCGGACTCACCACGGCACCACTCGACACAGTGCGCGTGGGCTTCGTCGGCCTGGGCATGCGCGGCCCGGGTGCCGTCGAGCGCTTTGCCCAGATTGAGGGCACTGCCGTGAAGGGTCTCTGCGACGTGGAGCCCGACCGCGTGGAGGGCTGCCAGAAGCTGCTGGAGAAGTTCGGGCGCCCCCGTGCCACAGCCTATAGCGGCAGCACCGAGGCCTATAAGGAGATGTGCCAGCGCAACGACATCGACCTCATCTACATTGCCACCGACTGGGTTCACCACGTGCCCATCGCCCTCTATGCCATGGAGCACGGCAAGCACGTGGCCATCGAGGTACCGGCCGCCATGAACATGGACGAGATATGGCAGCTCATCAACACGGCGGAGCGCACCCGTCTGCACTGCATGATGCTCGAGAACTGCGTCTACGACTTCTTCGAGCTGGCCGCCCTGAACATGGCGCAGCAGGGACTCTTCGGCGAGGTGCTCCATGTGGAAGGCTCCTACCTGCACAACCTCGACGACTTCTGGACGGCCTACTGGCAGAACTGGCGGCTGGACTATAATGCCAAGCATCGCGGCGACGTCTATCCTACCCACGGCATCGGTCCCGACTGTCAGGTGCTGAACATCCACCGGGGCGACCGCATGGCCTATCTCGTGGCTGTCGACACCAAGCCCGTCAACGGCCCACGCGTGGTGAAGAAGTTGACGGGCAAGGACTGTCCCGACTTCCAGAACGGCGACCAGACGTCGACGCTCATCCGCACCGTCAACGGCAAGACGATGCTCATTCAGCACGACGTGCTCACGCCGCGCCCCTACAGTCGCATGTTCCAGGTGGTGGGCAGCGACGGCTATGCCAGCAAGTATCCCGTCAACCAGCTGCTGTTCCGTCAGGACAGGCTGACCAGCGACGACGTGCCCGACCACGAGAACCTCAATGCCCATGCTGCCCTTCCCGACAATCTGTGCCGCGCCATGCTCAACCGATATCTGCCCGACTTTGTCAAGGAGCTGGAAGAGAAGGCCCGCCGGGTGGGCGGTCATGGCGGCATGGACTTCCTGATGGACTACCGCCTCGTCTACTGCCTGCAGAACGGTCTGCCGCTCGACATGGATGTCTACGACATGGCCGAGTGGTGCTGCCTGGGCGAGCTGACGCGCATCTCGCTCGAGAACGGCTCCGTGCCCGTGGCTATCCCCGACTTCACCCGTGGCGCATGGAACCGCATTCAAGGATTCCGCTATGCATTTAAAAAGGAGAACTAAGAGATGAAGAACGAGGATTTGATGAAGGTTGTGCGGCAGTTTCGGCTCGAGGGTGCCATTGACGCCATCACCCCTTTGGGCGACGGACTGATTAACGACACCTATCTGGCCACGACTGAGCAGTCGGCTCCCGACTATGTGCTGCAGTGCATCAACCACGCGGTGTTCACTGACGTGGAGCTGCTGCAGCATAACATCGAAGCCGTCACTGCCCATCTGCGCAGAAAGCTGGAGGCCCAGGGCGTGACCGACACCGGCCGCCGCGTGCTGCGCTTCATACCCGCCTCCAGTGGAAAGACTTATTTTTACGACGGCAACAACTACTGGCGCATGTCGGTCTACATCCCTGACACGAAGACTGTCAGTGAGGTGACACCCCAGTCGTCCTACGACTGCGGGCTGGCCTTCGGACGCTTCGAACAGCAGCTCACCGACCTGCAGGAACCGCTGGGAGAGACCATCCCCGACTTCCACAACATGGAGCTGCGCGTCAGTCAGTTGCAGCAGGCCGTCAAGCGCGATGCCGTGGGCCGCGTGGCTCAGGTACGTGCCGAACTTGACCTGATAGAGCGATATGCCGATGCCATGTGTCTGGCAGAGCGGCTACACCGCAGCGGCCAGCTGCCCAAGCGCATCTGCCACTGCGATACGAAGGTGAACAATATGCTCTTCGACCAGCAAGGTCGCGTGCTTTGCGTCATCGACCTCGACACCGTCATGCCCGCCTACGTCTTCTCCGACTACGGCGACTTCCTGCGCACGGCTGCCAACACGGTAGCCGAGGACTCGCCCGAGTTGGACAGCATCAGCTTCCGCTGGGACATCTTCGAGGCATTCACGCAGGGCTACCTTGAGAGCACCAGCAGCTTCCTCACCCCCGTGGAGCGCGAGCACCTGCCCTTTGCCGTGATGCTCTTCCCCATGATGCAGGCCGTCCGCTTCCTGACCGACTACCTGAACGGCGATACCTACTATAAGATCAGCTATGCCGACCACAACCTGGTGCGCACCCGTAACCAGCTGCGCTATTTCCGATGCGTGGAGGCAGGCCAGGACACCATGAAGCGCATGGTAATTAGCTCCCTGTAATTAGTACTATGATAAGGTAACGCCAAAAATAACCTGCACTTGACGCTTAACAGACTGTCTTCCAGCCAGTTGCAAACCCAATCTCTGCTCAGAACCTGCTGATACACAGGTTCAGTGCAGGAAGTGCAGGTTCTTTTCTGTCTTTACCACATACATAGGCAAAAGAAATCATTACAAAACATTAAAATCGCTTGGCAGATGGAGAACTGCACCTTTTAGGAAAGTTGGGACTCCAATACTAAAAAGAGGGCGCATCATTTTTGATACGTCCTCTTTAAAAATTGTGGGGGTTGTTATCCGCTTACTTCTTGGCAGGATGGATCATCTTCCAGATGCCAGCAGCGCAGGCACCACCCACGAACGGGCCAACGATGAAAATCCAGAGGTTGGTCAGAGCCGTACCACCCTGGAAGATGGCGGGAGCCAACGAGCGGGCGGGGTTCACCGACGTGCCGGTGTAGCGGATGCAGACGAGGTGGACGAGGATGAGCGACAGACCGATGGCCAGACCGGCAAAGTTGTTGGTAGCACCGTTGGTCTTTGAGGTAGCGCCCAGAACGACGAGCACGAAGACGCAGGTGAAGATAATCTCAGCCAGCAGACCACCCATCACGGTGACATTAGCCTGCAGGTCGTTGGCACCTGTGCCTTCCAGTCCGGGAACATTAGCCGTCAGCAGGGCCAGCAGGGCCGAGCCGATGAAAGCGCCGATGCACTGGAACACCATGTACATGCAACCCTCCTTAGCATCCATACGGCCCGTGAGGACGCAACCAAGGGTGATGGCCGGATTGATGTGGCAGCCAGAGATGCCACCAATGGTGTAGGCCATAGCGACGACAGCCAGACCGAAGGCCATTGCCGTTCCCACCACAGCGGGAATGTTGTTGACAGGATCGCAACCCAGGCTCACGGCAACGCCGCAGCCCATCAGAACGAGCACCATCGTGCCCACCATTTCTGCTAAATACTTTTTCATAATTGCTAATTGTTTAAGGGTTAAATATAAAAGTAGAGTTTTTTCCTAAATCCGCTGCAAAAATACGAAAAAAAAACTTACGCTCCAAACTTTTGGGCATAAAAAAAGGGGCTTCGCTAAGCCCCAACCTTTGTTAACCTTAAATCTAATACTATGAAAAACACGGCGCAAAGGTAACACCTTTTATATAAATATGCAATTTTCTATGCACTTTTTTCACCTTTGCACCACATTTTATTGACATAAATCAATCACAACGGCCTATAACTCAGTGATTTCGCCCACCCCGCTACGCTGCAGATGATTGTGGTGAGGCTTGCCGCCGTACTTGAGTGAACCGACGCCGCTGACCTCGGCCTCAATGCTCTCGGAAGCGTAGCAACTGATGCCGCCCACGCCGCTGACCTCGCCCTTCACCGACTTGGCTTTCAGATCAGCAGCCTTGATGCTCCCCACACCACTGCACTCCAGTTTGGCACGGTCGACCTCGCCGCTGAGTTCCATGCCGCCTACGCCGCTACACTCGGCAACGATGTCGACAAGCTGCAAGCCCGAGAGATAGATGCCGCCCACGCCGGAGTTCTCCACCTCCAGACGGTCGCCCTTCAGCCGGTCAATCTCGACGCTGGCCAAGCCGAGGTTTTCCAGTTTCCTAAGGGAAGGTGCATAGATGGTGATGTCGACGTTCCGGGCGTCGATATTGATGTTGTCGCGAAGGAAGTGGACTTCGAGCTCGCCGTCTTCGCGTACCCCAAAGCCAATCAGCTCCACATAGTTGTCAGGACACGACATCACCACGCGGTAGTCGCTGTCCTTGCTCTGCACGAACTTCACATTGGCAATGAGGTCGACCTCCACCTGGTCGAAGGCATCCATCTTGTACTCGTTCTTCACGATGTTACCACTCGGCTCAATCCTCGTTCCGTTGTTGATCTCAATCTTGCACGACGACAGCAGCACCGTACACAGCAATGCAAAAAACACACTCTTTTTCATAACCTTACTATTATTGTTTTTCTGTTTGACGTAAGACGGCCATGAAAAGTTGCAGCCAGCGAAGTTTTTTTGCAAAAAACACAAGAAATAAGCCTTTTTTTGTATCTTTGTACCCCAAACAGAGTCCTTGATATGAAAAAGAACGTATTACTGAACTTGCTGGCCTTGCTTTGCTTGCGCGGCCAAACCTTTGCAGAGAACTGGATGAGCCGACTGCCCGACGATGCTTACGTAGCCGTGGTGTCTATTCCCGGCGCGCACGATGCCGCCACAGGATGCGGATGGGACGAGGACAGCGAAGAACTCGGCGATAACTTCGCCAAGACGCAGGACCTCGACCTGAAGGTCCTCTGGAGTGCCGGCGTTAGGGCATTCGACTTCAGGCCCTGCGTATATGAGGAGTATATGAACCTAAACCACGGCATCGTCCCTACAAAGATGCACTTCGAGGATGCGCTCTCGATGCTGCGCGACTCGCTGACGGCCAACCCCTCGGAGTTTGTCGTCATCCATCTGCTGCACGAGCGCGACGGCGACCGCATAGAGGATGTATACGACGCCCGCCTGCTTGAATTGCTGAGGCGCGACGACCTGAAAGACTACTTCGTAGACTTCAAGACCGACCTGAAGGTCAGCGAGATACGCGGCAAGATGCTGATACTGAGCCGCGACAACTACTCGACGAATCCTGTTGGCGGCATCTTCAAGAACTGGACGGGCGAGGTGAACTGGACCAAGCAGACGGCAGGGCGTATTGTCGGCCCAAGAGCGGCCACCGGATTCCTCTATATGCAGGACTTTTCAGACACCCATGCAGCAGGAGCCCTCGACACCAAGATTGCCGCCATCAACCGGATGCTGGACTTCAGCACAACACACGAAACGACAACCAAGTCGACCATCCGCTGGATACTGAACTTCGCGTCGGCCTACTCAAAGGTGATGAACCTTTTCGGGACGGCTATCTCCACCAGCGAAGGCTACCGCGACAATGCCAGCCATACCCACGCTGCCTTCCTCAATTACTTCAGCACCCACGAGGCCGGTCCGACGGGCATCGTGCTGATGGACTTTGCCGGAGTGGACACCAGCGAAGGCTATGAGGTGAAAGGGCGTCAGCTGGTGCAAGCTATCATCGAGAACAACTTCAAATACCTGCAAGGCACGCCAAGTGCCCTTGTGCCCATGCATGACACCCCGAGCAACCACAGCTTCTACTCGTTAGCAGGCACTCTCTCCCCCACTCCACAGAAGGGACTCAACATAGCCCGCCAGACCGACGGTGCTGTCAGGAAAATCATTTATTAAGAAAGAAACACAATGGAACAACAGAACCAATACATCAAGCAGTTTCCCGAACTGATGAAGGGAAAGAAGATTATGTACGTCCACGGCTTTGCCAGCAGCGGACAGTCAGGAACGGCGAAACGCATCCGCACGGTATTTCCCAATGCGACGGTCATTGCTCCCGACCTGCCCATTCACCCGCAGGAGGCCCTCGACCTGCTGCACAGAACGTGCGACACGGAGCGGCCCGACCTCATCATCGGCACGTCGATGGGCGGCATGTACACCGAACAACTCTATGGCTTCGACCGCATCGTGGTAAACCCGGCCTTCCGCATTGCCGACACCATGCAGGAGCACGGGCTGACGGGCAAGCAGCAGTTTCTCTCGCCCCGCCAGGACGGCGCGCAGGAGTTCTATGTGGACAAGCCGCTGGTGAAGGAGTACCGTGCGGCCACGGAAGGAAACTTCGCCCACGCCGACGATGCTGACGAGCAGCACCGTGTCTTCGGACTCTTCGGCGACAAGGACGAACTGGTACACACATTCGACATCTTTCCTTACCAGCAGGGAATACCCTTCCACGGCGAGCACCGCATGAACGACCACTCGTTCATGCACGCAGTAGTGCCTGTGATTCGTTGGATTGACGACCGCCAGGAGGGGCGTGAGCGACCCATCGTCTACATCGGGACCGAGACGCTCTGGCAGCCTGATGGCATGGTGCGCTCGTCGATGCAGAAAGCGGTGCGGCTGCTGATAGAACGCTATCAGGTGTATTTCGTATCGTACGATATGACAGCCGACGGCATCGCCCGGCTGAAGGAGCGGCTACAGGAACATATCAGCGTACCGGCATGGGGGCACACCGTGATTACGAACCAGCGCAACCTGCTCTACGGCGACTACCTCATACAGGAAGCCTGCGGCGCACGCTGGCCCGGCAAGGAGCCGGAGCCGATGGCCACACCCATAGAGTTTGGCAGCGACACGTTCAAGACGTGGGACGACATCATCGAGTACTTCTCGCGACTGGGAGGACAGTAAGCCTCAGACGGCACTGTAGCCCGTAGTGGCGATGGTCTCTATGACGTCCTTGATGTTCTTCTCGCTGTAGCCGTCCTTCTCGAGCTGGCAGCGGTTCTGCTCAAGAACGGCGTCCTCCTGCTCGTTATTCTTGTAGGTGACGAACTTGCCCTTCGACTCGGCGATGAACCATCCTACGAGGGCTACGGCGATGAATGCTAAGATTGCAATGATTGTTGTCATAATGCTTACCTTTCTTCTATTTTATGTTTGTTTCTTGTTCTGGTAAAAGGATGACGCCCGTCTGCTTCTTGCCGTCCATCATGATCTTCAGCGGACGCTCGAAGCGCACATGGCGCACGTACTCGGTCTCCTCAACGGCGGGCATCCGGTCGAGGATGTCCTGCTGGAACAGACCGTCACCGGTGTAGGTATTGATGGTGAAATAGCCGACGCCGAACGAAGTGAGATTCTGGAAGAAGTGAGTGCCCTGCGAGGGATCCACGTGATAGTTCTTCAGGCCGCTCTCAACGATGACGCGGGCCGCCGAGATATGGGGCCACTTCACGGGGATGCCGAGCCAGTAGTCGGAGCTGCCCCAGCGGCCGGGGCCTACAAGAACATACGACGAGCCGCTGTCGAGGAAGCGCTGGTTGATGCGCTCGATGTGTGAGGCAATAGTGGGATTGTTGGCAGCGGTGAAGTCCTCGCCGGCCTTGACGTAGACGACGTCGCAGACATCCTCGGAGATACCGTGGCCCAGTGAGTTGTTGGAGCGCAGCAGGCACTGGCTGTCGGGAATCTGCTGCAGGTCCTCGTCGAGCACCTGCTTGGAGTCGACGATGGGGCGTATCTGCAGCAGGTAGAGCGTACCCGTCTTGTCGTCGTTCAGGTTGCAGGCCAGCTCAATCTCAATGGGGCGCCGCATCTCCTCAGAGCCGTACTTCTGAACCAGCTGCAACAGCTCCGGCAGCGGGAAGATGCCCTGCTGGAGCACGCCGCAGAAGGTGATGACCTTTCGGCCGCCCTCGTAGATGCCGTCGCGGATGACCTGGTCAACGGGGTCGAAGGTCGAGGCGATATAGGTGAGCGAGCCGTCCTGGTCGGCCTGTTTCACGCGGAGTTTCTTGATATTGAAGCCGTCGTCGACCTTGAAGTCGGCACCGACGTGCGACATGTCCAAGGCGTAGAAGCGGGTCTGCGTGTCGCGCAGCGCCGTCTCCATCTCCGAGGTCTGGAGCACCTGCGTGGGGTGATAGGGCGAGACGCGCAGGGTCTGTCCGCCGTCGACGATATATTTTCCCAATCCTAAGGCCAGGGATGCTATGCCCTCCTCGGCGGTCTCGTCGCCGATGGGGTAGTAGTTCAGCGAGCGGAGCACGCCCGAGAACGTCGGGTAATAGTTGTCGCCATACTGCCGGCCCACAACCTCCTGCAGGATGACGGCCATCTTCTCCTGGTCGATGACGTTCTGCGTGGCAATCATATAGGCCTTCGAGTCCTTGTAGTAGACTGAGGCATAGACGCCCTTGATGGCACAGGCCATCATGCGCAGCATCTCGTACTTGTCGTCCAGATAGGGAATCATGTAGGTAGAGTAGATGCCGGCAAAGGGCTGGTAGTGGGAGTCCTCGAGCAGCGAACTGGAACGCACGGCGATGGGCGACTTCACGGCATCGAAGAACGTGAAGAAGTCGGCTATCAGCGAGTCGGGCAGCTGGGCACGGAGGAAGTGCTGCAGAATGACCTCGTCGGGGGCGTCGCTGAGGGCGATAGGATAGAGGTTGTTCTTCTCCATGAACTCGTCGAAGAAGTCGGTGCAGAGCACGACGGTCTTCGGTATCGACACCTCAGCGCCCTCATACTGGTTCAGCTCGGGGTGGCGCTTGATGATGCGGTCGAGGAAGGCCAGGCCGCGGCCCTTGCCGCCGAGCGAGCCCTCGCCGATGCGGGCGAAGTGGGCATAGCGGTCGAACTTCAGACGGTCGAAGACGGCCACCACGCCGATGTTCTTCATGCGGCGGTACTGCACGATGGCG
>CADCEQ010000017.1 GCA_902800435.1 uncultured Prevotellaceae bacterium
CGTATAAGGAGTGAAGGAATGAAGGAATGAAGGAATGAAGGAATGAAGGAATGAAGGAGTGAAAGAGTGAAAGAAGAAAAAGATACATATTGGACAACGGAGATCTCTCCGACTACTTTTGCAAAGGGTTTGGGACTGAAAGAACTCTGGCAGAAGAAATATCTCATCTGGCTGTTTATCAAACGGGCTATTACCGTACAATGCAAGCAGACCATTTTCGGCATGGGGTGGTATTTCATCTCTCCGCTATTCACGATGTTCATGTATATCGTGGTGTTCGGTCGTATAGCCGGCATCCCGACCGATGATATCCCTCAGCCTGTCTTCTACCTGAGCGGTATCTGTCTTTGGGAGTATTTCTCCACCTGTCTGACGGAGGCGGCAAGCACCTTCCAGACCAACGCAAGTCTGTTCGGAAAAGTCTATTTCCCCCGTTTGGTCATGCCGGTATCCAAAGTGATATCCAAACTCTTCCGTTTTACATTGCAGTTAGGCACATTCATCATCGTCTATCTGATCTTTGTCTGGAAAGGAGTCCATCTCCGTCCGAACGCATACCTATTACTCTTCCCTGTGCTAATCTTCATGATTCAATGTCTGGCTTTGGGGTTGGGGCTGATCATCTCGTCGTTGACCACCAAATACCGTGACCTAATCAATTTCTTCGGAGTCTTCGTATCCCTATGGATGTACGCGACGCCAATCGTTTATCCGCTGAGTTATGTAACAAACCCGACCTTGCATAAGATCATGCTTTTCAATCCGATGACGGCTATCATTGAGACCTTTAAATACGGTGCTTTCGGTGCCGGACAGTTCTCCTGGTCGTCCCTTGGCTTCAGCGCGGCATGTATAGCTATATTGCTGTTTATCGGCATCGCGATGTTTAATCGAAAGCAGAAATATTTTATTGACACGATATAAATTTATTTAACCCGATCAATATGAAAGAGTACCAATTGAAAACCAAGATGAAGTCCTATCAGTGGGACGAGTTGTCTGAAGAACAGCGCATCAAGCAGTTCAGCGGAGAGTCATAACATTAAAACCGGAAACTCGATATTTCGAAACATCGAAAGAAGAAAAAAACAAAATATGGAAGAAAAGAAAGTTGCCCTTATTACCGGTATCACGGGCCAGGACGGAAGCTACCTGGCTGAGTTTCTCATTGAGAAAGGCTACGAGGTTCACGGCCTCATGCGCCGTTCGTCGTCGTTCAACACCGCCCGCATCGAGCATCTGTACCTCGACGAGTGGGTGCGCGACATGAAGAAGGCCCGACTGGTCAACCTGCACTGGGCCGACATGACCGACTCGTCGTCGCTCGTACGCGTCATCTCGAAGGTGCGCCCGACGGAAATCTATAACCTCGCCGCACAGAGCCACGTGAAGGTATCGTTCGACGTGCCCGAATACACCGCCGACACCGATGCCAACGGCGTGCTGCGCCTACTGGAGGCCGTGCGCATCTGCGGACTGGCCGAGACGTGCCGCATCTACCAGGCCTCGACATCCGAGCTCTACGGCAAGGTGCAGGAGGTGCCCCAGTCGGAGACGACGCCCTTCTACCCCCGTTCGCCATACGCCGTGGCCAAGCTCTACGGCTTCTGGATTATGAAGAACTACCGCGAGTCGTACAATATGTTCTGCTGCAACGGCATCCTGTTCAACCACGAGTCGGAGCGCCGCGGCGAGACCTTCGTCACCCGCAAGATCACGCTGGCCGCCGCCCGCATAGCCCAGGGATATCAGGACAAACTCTATCTCGGCAACCTGAACTCGCTGCGCGACTGGGGCTACGCCAAGGACTACATCGAGTGTATGTGGCTCATTCTGCAGCAGCCCGAGCCCGACGACTTCGTCATTGCCACCGGCGAGTACCACACCGTGCGCGAGTTCTGCACGCTGGCATTCAAGGAAGTGGGCATCGAACTGGAGTGGCGCGGCGACGGCATCGACGAGAAGGGCTACGACAAGGCTACGGGCAAGTCGCTGGTCGAGGTCGACCCGAAGTACTTCCGCCCCGCTGAGGTCGACCAGCTGCTCGGCAATCCCGCCAAGGCCAAGGCCAAGCTGGGCTGGAACCCGCAGAAGACGTCGTTCGAGGATCTGGTGAAGATCATGGTACGCCACGACATGAAGTTCGTGAAGAAGTTGTTCATCAAAGCACACATGGACGATGCTCAGTAAGGACAGCAAGATATATGTGGCAGGCCACCGCGGACTGGTGGGCTCGGCCATCTGGAACAACCTGCAGCAGCGAGGCTACACTAACCTCGTGGGTCGCACGCACAAGGAACTGGACCTGACCGACCAGGTGGCCGTCAGGCAGTTCTTCGACGAGGAGCGCCCCGACGCCGTTGTGCTGGCAGCCGCCTTCGTGGGCGGTATCATGGCCAACTCGCTCTACCGCGCTGACTTCATCATGATGAACATGAAGATTCAGTGCAACGTCATCTCGGAGTCCTACGCCCACGGGGTTAGGAAGCTACTGTTCCTCGGTTCGACTTGCATCTACCCGAAGAACGCGCCCCAGCCCATGAAGGAGGACTGCCTGCTGACGTCGCCCCTGGAGTACACTAACGAAGAGTATGCCATCGCCAAGATTGCCGGGCTGAAGATGTGCGAGTCGTACAACCTGCAGTACGGCACCAACTACATCGCCGTGATGCCGACGAACCTCTACGGTCCCAACGACAACTTCCACTTAGAGAACTCGCACGTCATGCCCGCCATGATGCGCAAGGTCTATCTGGCCAAGCTGATTCACGACGGCGACTGGCAGGCCATACGCCGCGACCTCGACATCAGGCCGGTGGAGGGCTTTAATGGCGCTTCACGAGATAACGACATACTTGACGTGCTGGCGAAGTACGGTATATATAATAATAAGGTGGTGCTCTGGGGCACGGGCACGCCGCTGCGCGAGTTCCTCTGGAGCGAGGATATGGCCGACGCCTCTGTCCACGTGCTTCTGAATGTCGATTTCAGCGACATCATCGGCATCGAGAAGTACTCAAGCGTTCACTACGGCGCGGCCACCGACGGAGCCGTCGACCGCAACCACTCGGCCGGTCGCGGTGGAGCCATCCCCAAGCTGGGCGAAATCCGCAACTGCCACATCAACGTGGGCACAGGCAAGGAGCTGACCATCCGCCAGCTGTCAGAGCTGGTGGTCAAGGCCGTTGGCTTCGAGGGCACCGTTGAGTTCGACGCCACCAAGCCCGACGGCACCATGCGCAAGCTCATCGACGTCGAGAAGCTGCACTCACTTGGCTGGACTCACAAGGTGGAGATTGAGGACGGCGTTAACCGCCTGTTCCAATGGTACAAGGAATCACTAAACACTAAACTAAACTCTAAACACTAAACACTAAACATAAAACATAAAACAAAACATGACAAGCAACAACACAATCATTGGTTCCAAGATTAAGGGAATCAGAGAGACAAAGAACCTCAGCATTGAGGAGATTGCCGAGCGTAGCGGTCTGTCGGTTGAGCAGATTACATCTATCGAGAACGACCAGAACCTGCCGTCGTTAGGGCCGCTGATTAAGATTGCCCGCGCCTTAGGCGTACGCTTAGGCACATTCCTCGACGACAGCGACGCCCTGGGGCCTGTGGTGACACGCGCCGCCGACCGTGAGCGCGACAGCAGCATCAGCTTCTCGAACGGCGCCACCGATGCCCGCAAGCACATGGAGTATCACCCCCTGGCCCAACAGAAGACTGGCCGTCACATGGAGCCGTTCATCATCGACATCAACCCCAACGGCCAGCAGGAGTACCAGCTTTCGGCCCACGAGGGCGAGGAGTTCATCTACGTCATGAGCGGCGAGGTGGAGATTGCCTACGGCAAGGAGACCTACACGCTGAAGGAGGGTGACAGCATCTTCTACGACAGCATCGTGAAGCACCACGTACACGGTGCCGCCGGCAAAAGTGCAAAAATCCTGGCCGTTGTATATATCCCGTTCTAAGAGACTATTCTAATGGAAAGAAAAGACATAAACACCAAAGTAACCACTCCCCTCCCTCACAGGGAGGGGCCGGGGGTGAGTCGTTTAGACATGGCAGGCAGACCCCTGCCAGACAGAACATATCCTGCTGAGACCGGCAGCGACGGCTACCAGCTCTGGGAGCGCACCCTCGGCGAGTGGCTCGAGCACTGGGCCAAGACCACGCCCGACAAGGAGTACATCGTTTACAGCGACCGCAACCTGCGCTTCACCTGGTCGAAGTTCAACGAGCGCGTCGACAACCTGGCCAAGGGCCTCATCGCCATCGGCGTGAAAAAAGGCTCGAACGTCGGCATCTGGGCCACGAACGTGCCCGACTGGCTGACGTTCCTCTACGCCACAGCCAAGATCGGCGCCGTACTGGTGACGGTAAACACCAACTACAAGCAGAACGAGCTGGAGTATCTCTGCAAGGACTCCGACATGGAGGTGCTCTGCATTACCGACGGCACGTGGGACTGTAACTACGTCACCTACACCATGCTGCCCGAGCTGAAGACCTGCGAGCGCGGCCATCTGAACAGCGAACGGTTCCCCTACCTGAAGAGCGTTGTTTACATCGGCATGGAGAAGTATCGCGGCATGTACAACACCGCCGAGCTGCTGCTCCTTGGCCAGAACATCGAGGACGAGACGCTCAACGAAATGAAAAGCAAGGTTAATTGCTACGACGTCTGCAACATGCAGTACACCAGCGGCACGACGGGCTTCCCCAAGGGCGTGATGCTCACCCACTACGGCATTGCTAACGACGGCTACTTCACTGGCGAGAACATGGGCTTCACCCAAGACGACAAGCTCTGTGTCTGCGTGCCCCTGTTCCACTGCTTCGGCGTGGTGCTGGCCACGATGAACTGCCTCACCCACGGCTGTACGGAGGTGATGGTCGAGAAGTTCGACCCGCTCGTCGTGCTGGCCTCTATACATAAAGAGCGGTGTACGGCGGTCTACGGCGTGCCGACGATGTTCATAGCCGAGCTGAACCACCCGATGTTTGACATGTTCGACCTCACCTGCCTGCGCACGGGTATCATGGCCGGCAGTCTCTGCCCCGTGGAGTTGATGAAGCAGGTCTCGGAGAAGATGTACATGACCATCACGTCGGTCTACGGACTGACGGAGTCGTCGCCCGGCATGACGCAGACCTGCCTGAACGACACGTTCGAGCAGCGCTGCACCACCGTTGGCCGCGACTTCCCGTTTGTCGACGTGAAGGTGCTCGACCCCGAGACCGGCGAGGAGTGCCCCGTCGGCGTGCAGGGCGAGATGTGCTGCAAGGGCTTCAACGTGATGAAGGGTTACTATAAGAACCCCGAGGCCACGGCCGAGGTCATCGACAAGAACGGCTACCTCCACTCTGGCGACCTGGGCGTGAAGGACAAGCAGGGCTTCTACAAGATAACGGGCCGCATCAAGGACATGATTATTCGCGGCGGCGAGAACATCTATCCGCGCGAGATTGAGGAGTTCCTCTACCACATGCCCGGCATACGCGACGTACAGGTGGCTGCCGTGCCGTCGAAGAAGTACGGCGAGGCCGTCGGCGCCTTCATCATCCTGGAGGAGGGTGTGAAGATGACGCCCGAGGACGTGCAGCTGTTCTGTCGCGGCAAGATAGCCCGCTACAAGATTCCTAAGTACGTCTTCTTCATCGACCAGTTCCCGCTGACCGGCTCGGGCAAGATCCAGAAGTTCAAGCTGAAGGAGATGAGCCTCGAACTGTGCCGCCAGCAGGGCATCGAGGTTGTCTAAAACGAAAACGAACAATATTCACATTACCAAATAGTTATGAAGTACTACAGCACCAACGGAAACGCTCCGATTGCCGACCTGCACAAGGCGGTGGTAAAAGGACTGGCAGAGGACCGCGGTCTCTACATGCCACAGGAAATCAAGAAACTGCCGAAGGCCTTCTTCGACGACATTCAGGACATGACGTTCCAGAACATTGCCTACAACGTGGCCAGTGCCTTCTTCGGCGAAGACGTCGACCTCGATGCCCTGCAGGACATCGTCTACGACACGTTACAGTTTGACTGCCCTGTAGTGAAAGTCAAGGACAACATCTACTCACTGGAACTGTTCCACGGCCCCACCCTCGCCTTCAAGGACGTCGGCGCACGCTTTATGGCCCGTCTGCTGCAGTACTTCATACGCATGGAGGGCAAGAGCGACCTGGTGAACGTCCTCGTAGCCACCTCTGGCGACACAGGCTCGGCTGTAGCCAACGGTTTCCTGGGCGTCGAGGGCATCCACGTCTACGTGCTCTACCCCAAGGGCAAGGTCAGCCCCATTCAGGAGTGCCAGTTCACGACGCTGGGCCAGAACATCACGGCTGTCGAGGTCGACGGCGTCTTCGACGACTGTCAGGCCCTGGTGAAGTCGGCCTTCATGGACGATGAGCTGAACAAGCACATGAAGCTCACGTCGGCCAACTCCATCAACGTGGCCCGGTTCCTGCCGCAGGCGTTCTACTACTTCAACGCCTACGCCCGCATGAAGGCCTTGGGAAAGGCCGACGAACTGGTAATGTGCGTGCCTTCGGGCAACTTCGGCAACATCTGCGCCGCCCTCTTCGGCCACGAGATGGGATTGCCCGTCAAGCGGTTCATCGCTGCCAACAATGCCAATGACGTCTTCTATAACTATCTGCAGACGGGCAAGTACGAGCCAAAGCCGTCAGTACAGACGCTGGCCAACGCTATGGACGTGGGCGATCCCTCGAACTTCGCACGCATCTACGACCTCTACGGCAAGAGCCACGAGCGTATTGCAAGCCTCATCAGCGGGGCCACCTACAGCGACGACCAGATTCGCGAGACCATGCGCCAGTGCTACGCGGAGACGGGCTATGTGCTCGACCCCCACGGTGCCTGCGGCTATCAGGCCCTCGTCGACGGTCTGCAGGAGGGCGAGGTTGGCGTGTTCTGCGAGACGGCTCACCCAGCCAAGTTCAAGGAGAAGGTCGACGATATCCTTGGCATCGACGTCGAGATTCCCGAACGTCTGGCCGCCTTCATGCGCGGCGAGAAGCAGAGCGTCCCGATGACCAAGGAGTTCAGCGACTTCAAGCAGTACCTGCTACAGCAGTAAGTGTTCAAGGAGGCAGGGAGTTCAAGGAGTTCAGGGAGTTCAAGACGTATGTGTATTGACTCCATAATACCAAACAAAAAAGGAATACGAGAACTTCAAGTAATGTCTTGAACTCCTTGAACTCCCTGAACTCCTTGAACTCCTTTTCTTATTCTTCACCCTCATACTCCGTCGGGTCGTCGATACCCGCCTCAGCCAACGCTTCGCGCCGCTCGACGCATGTGCCGCAGCGGCCGCAGTGGCGCTCGCCGCCTTTATAGCACGACCATGTTTCGGCGTAGTCGATGCCTAATTCGCGTCCTCGGGCGGCAATCTGGGCTTTTGTCAGGCTGGTAAACGGACAGAGCAGCGTGATGCCGGGAAATGTTCCCGTGCGGGCCGCCTCGCTCATGGCCGCCACAAACTCCGGCCGGCAGTCGGGGTAGATGGTGTGGTCGCCACCGTGATTGGCCATCATCACATGCTTCAGCCCACGGCTCTCGGCCAGTCCGATGGCCACCGAGAGCATGATACCATTGCGGAAGGGCACGACGGTCGACTTCATGTTGTCGTCAGCATAATGGCCCTCGGGAATAGCGTCGGCCCCCTGCAGAAGCGAACTTTCGAAATACTGCGCCATAAACTGCAGGGGTATCACCAGATGCTCAATGCCCAGCCGCTCGCAATGCAGCCGGGCAAAGGGAATCTCACGCGCATTGTGGTTCGAGCCATAGTCGAACGAGACGGCCAGCGCTATGCGTTCCTGCTGGTCGTAGAGCAGCGTCACGGAATCCATGCCGCCGCTGAGAATAATCACCGAGTCTTTCATTTCGTCGGCAAAAGTACGAATAATCTGCGACATGTCATTGCTTTTTCGCATTATTAACACTTACGCGCGCGTAATGATAGCGAATAGCAAAAAAGAACCGACACTTCCGACACTTCCTACACCTAAGCCCAAACCGTATATTCATTCATCAAAATGAATATTTAGGCAAAACAGCCAGGAAACGACTGCCAGCCGACAGGTTTCCAACAAAAGGCGCCGGTTTACGAGCAAAAGGCGCCGGGTTTTGTCCAAAAGGCGGCGGTTTACAAACGCGAGGCGCCGCGCCACAAACTGTATGAATATTCAGAACGGCGGAACATCGAAAATTCCGGCTGATTATTGTCAGGTGTAGGTTCGGGTGTAGGTTCAGGTGTAGGTTAACCGGCCGTAACCTGCTGAAAATGAGAGTAGGTGTAGGAAGGGCTAGTACTTTTCCACCATTGCCTATTCACTATACGCGCATGCGTGTGTAAAAAAGATTAAAATGTTTGGCGGTTTCCGAAGAAATGATTACCTTTGCACAGTATTACGATTATTATTGTTCTGAATAACCATATTATTAACTAAAAAGTATACAAACATGATCAAAAAACTACATTTGAAAACAATGCTCCTGCTATGCGCCATGATAATGGGTATAGGGAGCGCGTGGGCAGAAGAGGAGACAATAGCATCGTTCTCTAATTCATCAAATGAAGGATGGACTATCAATGGAAATCCTAGTTACTCAACTTCAGGAGGATATCAATTGGTGGAAAACACAAAGTCAATCGTTTCCCCGTCAATTGCTTGGTCGAATTATACCAATATTAAAATTACAATTAAAGCACGTAAATACGGTGGCCCAAATGCGACACAAGGTCGGATTTCTGTAAGTCAAGACGAAACAGAATTGTTGTCTGTTAGCCCAACATCAACTTCTTTATCAAATTATGGTCCGACTGTTATTACTCCCGTTGACGGAACTATTACTATTTCATGCCCAGGAGCTTCCTCAAGCAAGGGATGTGGTGTTTCCGAAATTACAATTAAAGGAACTCTCAAAACTGGTGGTGATGACATACAAACCGTTGCTACTCCGACCTTTTCTCCTGCCGCTGGTACATATACAGAAGTCAAAAATGTAACTATCAGCACAGAGACTGAAAATGCTACAATTTACTACACTACTAACGGCACAGATCCCACAATAAGTAGCAACGTTTATTCTTCTGCTATTAGCGTCAGCAAAACCACAACCATCAAGGCAATGGCTGTTAAGGAAGGTATGAATAACAGTGCCGTAGCTACCGCAACATATACTATCAATCTTCCTTATTCTGGTGATGGTTATGTACGCATTAACTCTTTGAGCGACCTTACCGATGGCGCAAAAGTAATCATCGCTGCACGTTATGATGACACGGCTACTAAGTATTATGCCATGACAGCAGCTACGACAGGAAAGCCTACTGGCGTTGCTTTTGAATCACAATCTACAGACAAAGGTGAAGAACTCCCATCTGCTATCCTTGATGATGAAAGCACCTATTACTGGACTGTTGGGGTAACCTCAGATGGTTATACATTCACCAATGCCAGCGGTAAATCACTCGGCTATAAAGGTAGTGGTACCGATTTCGAAAATGGTGGTAACAATACTGCTTGGAGTATTGCCAAAGCTACTTCTGAAAGTTCAGCTATGGTGAGCGGATATGAAGGTTTCTGTATTACAAACAAAAATATTAACGGAAGAGGTGTTGCTTTTAGTAGTAATGCAAAATGTTATGGCTCATACGCTACGAGCCAAAATACTAGTAATCTCTACAATTTCTATCTTGACATTTTCGTTGAAGGCGCCACACCTGTTTTTGTTCCTTCTATTTCTGCCAATAATATCAATATCACATACGATATCACTGAGGGCAGCATTGAATACACTATCAACAACGGCGTTGAAGGTGGTGTCTTAACAGCATCTACCGAAGCTAGTTGGCTCACTCTCGGTATTGTTGGCGAAACGATTCCTTTCACCTGCTCTGCCAACGAAGCTGCCGCAGCCCGTACGGCTACCGTTACACTGACCTACACCCACGGTGACAATGAGCCCGTTACTAAAGACGTGACTGTAACACAGGCTGGCAATCCGAATGTGGTGATGACCATTGCCCAGGCTCGCGCTCAGGGTACTGGTTCGGTGGTTACCAAAGGTGTTGTGACAAGTTGTGTCGGTACTACGGGTTATATCCAGGATGCTACAGCCGCTATCTGCGTATATGGAACAGCAATAACGGTGGGTGATGAAATCAAGGTTTCGGGAGCTTTGACTACCTACAATGGCCTGTTGGAAATCACAGCCCCAGAGGTAACTGTACTTTCTCAGAACAATACTGTTGACCCAGAGGTGATGACTATTGCAGAAATCAATGCAAGCACTAAACAGGGCTGGCTCGTAAAGATAGAGGATGCTACTGTAACTGCCATCGACGGTCAGAACACCACCATCAAACAAGGCGAAAATACAATAGTAGTTCGTGGTATTTCGGGTGTTGAATATAAAGTGAATGATGTGTTTACCGAATTAACAGGTAACATTGGATGCTTCAACAACGTTCAGATAGCGAACCCGACAAATATTGAGGTGCAAGCAGCTCCTGCAGTGCCTTCTATCACAGTTTCACCAGTAGTGGTTGACGCTACATCCGCTGAAAATGATGGCACTTTGGATATTGCCTACGAGAATCTGACAATCAGTGATATGAATGATTTCGGTGTTCAGTTCTATAATGCTGAAGGTGCCGAACTAACTGAAGCTCCCAGCTGGATTGAAGCTTTGGTGGCCGAGCAAGACCCAAGTGTTGGCGAAGGCTATGTGCTGTCCTACAATGTCGACGCTAACGATGGGGATGCCCGGACGGCCTACCTGAAAGTTTATGCCTTGGATGATGAGGCTAATGAAGTTTATTCAAATCTGATTACTATCACGCAGGCTAAATACGTTGAGGCCACCACTTATACCCTCGCCACCAGCATCACGTCAGGCAAGCACTATGTTATTGCCAGTGGCACTAACGGTGACGTTTATGCTATGGGCAAAATGAAGAGCACCAACCGCGAGGCTGTTGCTGTGACTGCAACCAACAGCACAATAGCATTAACAGGTGAGGAAGGTGTATATGAATTTGTGATTGCCGGTCCGGATGCTAATGGAAACTACACGATTTATGATGAAAGCACAGCGTCTACAGGCTATCTGTATGCTGCAGGTGGAACAGGCAGTAATCACCTAAAAGTGCAGGAAAATAAAGATGCAAACGCAGAGTGGTCTATCACTTTTGAAACTGATGGGAATGCTACTATCAAAGCTAAGATGAATGACAATCAAGGTGACCGTAACTGGATGCGTTTCAATAACGGTAGCAGTAAAATATTCTCCTGCTATGCTTCTGGTCAGCAGAACATCTATCTTTATGAGAAGGAGGGCGAGGCTGCTCCCACCGAGACGGTTCACGTTACCGATGCCATGTATGCTACCTACTGCTCCGAGAATGCTCTTGACTTCTCGAATACTGGTCTGACTGCCTACATTGCAATTATGGATGGCTCGGAAGTTTCTTTTGAGCCTGTGACAAAGGTTCCTGCTTATTCGGGCGTGCTGCTGAAGGCTAATGCTGCTGGCGACTTTACCGTTAACGTTGCTACAACTGTTGATGATGTTAATTGGACTGACAATGCCTTCATCGGCGTAGCCAAGCAGACCAAGATTGAAGAATCTGGTATCTTCGTACTGATGAACGGCGACTCAGGCGTTGGCTTCTACAAGACCACAGCGACAAGTTTCACTGTTGGTGCCCATACCGCCTACATCCCTGCTTTACAGAGTGCATCTCGTAATTTCATTGCCATCGACGAAGCCACTGCCATCAAGACTATTGAGAGCAAGCAGCAGAACGGCGAGATCTACAACCTGGCTGGCCAGCGCGTAAAGAGCGCCCAGAAGGGACTGTACATCATCGGCGGCAAGAAGGTTGTCATTAAGTAATTTCACAAAACAAAATAAGAAAGGAAAAGAATTATGAAAAAGATATATCAGACACCCGAAGTGGATATCCTCGACATCATGACTGAGGATATGATTGCAAACAGTCCCGCTGCCGTTGAAGACGGTTTCAACCCGGATGATGCCTCCACGACCGATGCGACCAGCGGAAACCTTTCGCGTCAGAAAGACATGTGGGAAACATACGAGGAACCCGAGTATTAGAATTAAACAAGGTGGCGGCCAAACGGTCGCCACCATTATGGGAATATTTTTAAAATCAACAAATATTATTTATCATTATGAACAAAAAACTACATTTCAAATCGTTGCTCCTCTTGGCAGCCATGCTATTTGGAGTCAGTTCGGCGTGGGCCGACGAGGTGACCAGTACCATGACATTTGAGGCTGCTTGTGGCGGGTCAGGCATAGCAGATGACGGAGTTAAATGGACAATAACCTCAGATGGTGCTGAATCGGTCTTTGACAATGCCAAAGGTATTCATTATGGCACAGGAAAAGCTGCTGTTAAGTTTATCAAATTGTCAACCCAAGACATAACAGGAACCGTTTCAAAGATTGTCGTGAATGCAAGTACGGCAAATGGTGTTGAAGCAACAGTCGATGTCACCGTGGGTGGTGAAGCTTTTGGTGGTGCCCCCCAGGCGCTTACAAGCGAGGCTAAAGATTATTCGTTTACAGGTTCTGCCTCTGGTGATATTGTGGTTACTGTCACAAAGCCCGAAAGTGCAGCAAAAGCGCTCTATGTGAAGAGCATTGCTGTTACATATGAGTCTTCTGGTACAGTCGTCACTCTTACTGACACCGAAGTTGAAATCAACGGTATTAAGGAGAAATTAAGCATTGGTGAGACCCTGGAGGTGACAGCCACAGTAAAAGACGAAGAAAGCCAAGAAATCTCAGGTGCAACCGTGACTTGGGAAAGCACTAATGAAGATATTGCAACGATTGAGAATGGTGTCATCACCGCACTTAAAGGTGGACAGACAACGATTACTGCAACCTATGCCGGAGAGGAAGGTACATACAAGGGAAGTTCTGCTTCCTTCGCCTTAACAGTTGCTGGAGCTATCGAGGACGGTGTGTTTGACTTCACCATCGGTCAGGACTACGGCTCTGGCCTTGAGAAATCGGCTGTTAAAGTACAGACCAGCACATGGGTGGCAGGAAACGTCACAATGGTAGCTTCTGGCAGAAACTGCTGGTATACCGACAACAAGACTTTCAGACTGTATAAAAACAATGCTGGAGAAGGCGAAGAGGACAATGCAGGTACATTAACCTTCAGTGTCTCTGGAGACGGCGTAGTGATTACCAAGATTGAGTTTACTGGTAATGATGCTCTTAGTAGCATGACCGCTGCCGAGGGTAGCTATTCTAATAAAACATGGGAAGGCGCATCGGAGACAGTGACGATATCAGCTAATCCTGATGCCAGCACCATTCAGATAAACACTATTACAGTTACCTATGGTAATCCTCCATCAGTCGAGGCACCAGAATCGTCTGTTCCAACTGGCACATACGCTGAAGCCCAGAGTGTGGAGCTGACCTGTGCAACTGCAGGCGCCGAGATTTACTACACGATTGATGACTCTGAGCCGACAACGGAAAGCACGCTGTACACTGGAGCTATTGAGGTAAGTGAGACAACGACCATCAAGGCCATCGCCGCCACATCTGATGGTGTCTCTACCGTCATGGTGGTAACCCTGACCTTCTTGCCCCCAGTCGAAATCACGTTGACGAAGGACATGGAGACATATTGCAGCTCAACTGCTTTGGACTTCAGCGAGTCGGGCCTCAAAGTCTATACCGCTAAGGTGGAAGATGGTGCTGCTGTTCTGACTGAGGTGACAAGTGGTAAGGTTCCTGCTAACAGAGGTGTCATCCTGACAGGCAAACCTGGTACATACGAGGCCAAGACCATCGAGAAGGCTGATAAACTTGAGGGCAACGAGCTGTACGGTGTTAGTAAGGACAGCAAGGTGTCATACTTCTACAATGACACATACAACTACATTCTGCAGGACGGTAAGTTCAAGAAGGCTACTGGTGACAAGCTGAAGGGTGGCAAGGCTTACCTGAAGACGACCTACGATGTAGAGAACGCTGGTGCCCGTGAACTGAAGATTGTCTTTGCCGGCGAGGCTACTGCCATTAAGACCGTCAAGACGACTAACGACCAGAATGTATACGACCTGCAGGGCCGCAAGGTGGCTGCCCCGACCAAGGGTCTGTATATTATCAATGGTAAGAAGATGATTGTTAAATAATAAAAGAAGGAGGACTACAATATGAAAGAATATATGAAACCCAGCATTGAAGTGCTGAAAGTTGAGTCAGAGCAGTTATTGGACGTCAGCATCTTGAATGAGGAAGCTGAAGTAGAAGATGGATTCTACAGGGACAGCCGCCTCGACTTCTTTGACGAAAACTAAGAAAACTCAACATAACAAGTATATTTTAAACACCAAAACAAAGTTATGACAATTAACGAAATGAACTTTGCCGGTAAGAAGGCAATCGTGCGCGTTGACTTCAACGTGCCCCTCGATGAGAATGGTAAGATTACTGACGACACCCGCATCCGCGGTGCCCTGCCCACGCTGAAGAAGATTTTAGCCGACGGCGGTGCCGTGATCATCATGTCGCACATGGGCAAGCCCAAGGGCAAGGTGAACCCGAAGCTCTCGCTGGGCCAGATCCGCGAGGCTGTGGAGAAGGCTCTCGGCGTTCCCGTGGCTTTCGCTCCCGACTGCGCCAAGGCTCAGGAGGCTGCCGCTGCCCTGAAGATGGGCGAGGCCCTGCTGCTCGAGAACCTGCGCTACTATCCCGAGGAGGAAGGCAAGCCCGTAGGCATCGAGAAGACTGATCCCGCCTACGACGACGCCAAGAAGGCCATGAAGGCTTCGCAGAAGGAGTTTGCCAAGACACTGGCCAGCTATGCTGACTGCTACGTGATGGACGCCTTCGGCACGGCTCACCGCAAGCACGCCTCAACGGCTGTCATCGCCGACTACTTCGATGCCGACAACAAGATGCTCGGTCTGCTGATGGAGAAGGAGGTGCAGGCTGTCGACAACGTGCTGTCGAACATCAAGCGCCCGTTCGTGGCTATCATGGGTGGTTCGAAGGTCAGCTCGAAGATCGGTATCATCGAGAACCTGCTCGGCAAGGTTGACAAGCTCATCCTCTGCGGCGGTATGACCTACACCTTCGCCAAGGCCCACGACGGCGAAATCGGCGACTCTATCGTCGAGCTCGACAAGCTGGATGTAGCCCTCGGCGTTGAGGAGCTGGCCAAGAAGAACGGCGTTGAGCTGGTGCTCGGCACTGACTGCACGGCTACCAACGGTCTGGACTTCGGTACGATGACCGTGAAGGAGGGTGCCCAGATCATTACCTGCCCCGCCAACAAGGTGCCCGCAGGCTTTGAGGGTGTCGATGCCGGTCCTGAGAGTCAGAAGGCATTCCAGGAGGCCATCGCCGGTGCCAAGACCATCCTGTGGAACGGTCCTGCCGGTGTGTTCGAGTGCGACGCCTTCACGGCTGGCAGCCGCGCCATCGGCGAGGCTATTGCCAAGGCTACGGCTGAGGGTGCCTTCTCGCTGATTGGCGGTGGCGACTCTGTGGCCTGCGTCAACAAGTTCGGTCTGGCCGATCAGGTGAGCTACATCTCTACCGGCGGCGGTGCCCTGCTCGAGGCTATCGAGGGTAAGGTGCTGCCCGGCGTAGCTGCCATCAAGGGCGAGTAAGAACTGACAACAGAAAAAGTGAGGCTGCGTCTTCAGGATGATTCCTTCGGCGCAGCCTCATTTTGTTTCTTTTTATTACTTTATCACCTTTTTGCCGCCGATGATGTAGAGACCCTTATGGGCACTCTTCACGCGCTGGCCAGCCAGGTTGTAGATCTCGCCGCTCTGCTGCTTGCTCTCAATGGCCTTGATAGCAGAGGTTTCGTCGATGGCAATGAAATTACGAGCTCCGCCCTGTGTAGACGTTAGGGCTCGGATGAAGGCAGTATGGGCACCGACAGTGAAGTTAGGCGCTGTAGTCTTGTAGAAGCCAACGCCTTCAGAGCCATTCATCAGGACGAAGATACCTGCACCATCAACTGGTACTTCTTTGGTGACACCCACCAATATGTTATTTTCAACGTAAGTAGAACTGCTTACAAGAACTGGAATCTGGTAGGTTCCTTCTGCACCCTTCAGCAGCACACCAGTCCTGGCGGGTACTTGTGGAACCTCGCTGAAGCTAACTATTGATCCAGAGAGTGTAGCTATGTATGCTGTCAGGCCTGTACCATAGAAGTCTAGAGCATAAGGGCTGAAATAGGTAGCATAGCCGGCAGAGGTGATGGTGGCTCTTACAGTTCTTACTTGTTCATAATTAACCTTTACAGACGTGAACCCGCAAGTACCACCTATAGTAGCTGAAATATCAGATGTACCATCTGTAGGTATGACAGTAACAGTAGTTCCACTCACCTCAGCTGCTGCGTTCGTCCATGTACTTCCCTGCAAATTAGAAGCACACGTCTGTTCTGTGGCCTCAAATTCCACATTTGTAATTGCATAGCCGTATGCAGGGGTAATGGTCAAAATCTGGTTGAAATAAAAACAAGTACTCGTATAATTACCCACACCAGGATAGTAGTAGTTTGCGTAGTATTCTGAACTACCTTTATCAAGGACCAACGAAGCATTAGTACTGGTCCATGTCATTTGTTTAGGGTTCGCAGTTGCCGTCTCGTTTTTACTCAGATCCCAAGTGACGCTTCCAGAAAGGCTGATGCTACTTTCCGAAGCACAAGAAGAAGTCATAGTTGTCGTCCCAGTGTATGCCGAAGTGGCTCAAAATAGCATAACTGACATGAGGAACAATGATTTGACAAGTAATTGTTTACTCATTTTTGTATACTTTAGTTAATAATGTGGTTATTCAGAACAATCATTATCGAAATACCGTGCAAAGGTAATCCACTGGGACTACGACAACCAGATGCACGTGGGCGAGATGATCTGCAACGAGCGAATAGGTGATATCGTCGCCATCATCATGCGCAAGCTATTTGATGCCAAATATCCCATACAGCGCATGGTGCTGCCCGATGTCTACGACGCTGACGACGAATCCCAGATGCGCGACAACAACTCTTCGTGCTTCTGCTACCGCCCCATCAGCGGCACCACAAAGCTTTCGAAGCACGCTCGCGGCATGGCTGTCGACATCAACACCCTCTACAATCCCTACTACAAAGACCGCGAAGACGGCACACGCTACATCCAGCCCGCCACGGCCGAGCCCTATTGCAAGCGCGACTGGGACTTCCCCTACAAGATAGACCACAACGACCTCTGCTACAAACTCTTCATTGAGGCTGGCTTCGAGTGGGGTGGCGACTGGACGTCATGCAAGGACTTCCAGCATTTTGAATTTATAGAAAAAGAATAGTATACATTTAATTATCCACTAAAAAAACAAACAAGATGAAAAAGAATTTCTTTAGGATGTTCGCCGCCATCCTCTTTTGCGGCGCAATTGCAACCGTGTTCACCGCTTGCGACAAGGATGACGATGACAGTCCCGTTCCAACACCAACACCCCAGCCGGAAACGCCCACGGCCTATACGGTGATGCTCGACTTTGTGATGCATGAGAAAACCTTTGACATGATGACAGTCGACTTCATCTATACCGATGCCAAGGGCAAGGAGAATACCATGAAGATTGACAAGAGCACGACCCCCAATGCTCAGCTGACAGCGCTTGAGAAAGATTTCTTTGACAATAATCCGACCCTGGCATTGTGGCGTAATGAAGAAACAGAACAGAGATATCCAGGCATCAACGACTATCTGGACAGCAAACATTTGAAGGTCTACAGGGTGACTCTTGAAAATGTTGCCGTTGGCACGACCCTTAAGACTACAGCCCTGCCTCACATTCTCGACTCCTTCCAGCCGAAAGAGCAAGACGACTATGCCCTCATGCCTGTAGTGCTCATATCAAGGAGCAATGCTGACAAATTCATGACAGCGCATACTGTGTCCCTCTCTTTTTTCAGCGCCAAAAACTGGGATAGGCTGAAGGAAAGGCTGAATAGCAAAGATCTTGCGGTTTGCATGAATATGGTAGAAGTGTACTAATCTAGTCACCGAGACCAGGAGGATCTTCCTCGGTAGCGATGAACTGTCTACCGACGACCTATGACTGGCAGCGGCAATGGCATGACCATTGCCGCTGTTTTGTTAATGGGCCGACATGTACACAAAACCCTGCACTTCCTGCACTGAGGCTCCTCAGTGCAGGAAGTGCAGGGGCTTTTTTGCTATTCGCTATCAATATGCGATACCCATTCGTTGCAATACACAGAATACGCTTGAACCTGTACGCACTATACGCGTTTTTGTAAGTTTTTCGCGCATCCCGTGCAATAATTGAAAAAGATTTTGTAAATTTGCAGCAAACTTTTCGAGATAATACTACAAAACACTAATTAACAACTAAAATGAAAACTACAAATCATTTAAGAAGAATTCTGTTAACCGTAGCATGTACCTTTGTGCTATTGGCTAATGCTACTGAAGTAGAGGACGATTTTCGCTCGTGGGCCACGACACCACCTATGGGATGGAACTCATGGGACTGCTACTATTCGAGCGTCACAGAGAAAGAGGTGATGCAGAATGCACAGTACCTGGTTGACAATGACCTAGTACGTCACGGATGGGAGTATGTCGTGGTGGATATCCGCTGGTACTGCAACCATCCCTCGCTGGGAGGCGGCAACTACAACCAGCGGGGCGACCAAGACTACGTGCTCGACGATTATGGTCGCTATCTGCCCTCGCCCTCGCGCTTCCCCTCATGTATGCAGGACGGAAAAAATAATGGATTCAAGGCTTTGGCCGACAAGATTCATCAGATGGGGCTAAAGTTCGGCATACACATCATGCGTGGTGTGCCCAAGAGCGTAGTGGGTAGCAGCTATAAGCTGAAAGGCAGCGAGGCAACGCCCTGGACCGAGGTTTATAGCAGCACTGTGCCTGCCTGCACCTGGCTGAAGGATAACCTGACCGTGCGCAACAACGAGGCTGGACAACAATATTATAATAGTATTATGGACCTGTATGCCTCATGGGGCGTGGACTTCTTGAAGATTGACGACCTTAGCCGACCGTTTTATACCGACGAGATACACATGATTCGCCAGGCCATTGACCAGACGAGCCGTCCCATGGTGCTTTCCATTTCACCAGGAAAGACACAGTACCAGTATGCTGAAGAGTGCCTGCAGAACGCCAACATGTGGCGCATGATGGATGACCTCTGGGATAATTGGAGTGCTGTTGACGCCGTGTTCAACGAGGCACACGCTTGGGAGACTGTCACACGCCCCGGCAACTATGCCGACTGTGACATGCTGCCACTGGGACAGATAGCCATGACCATTGGCGACCCAGGCTACACGTCAGCACAGAGCGGACGCTGGACGAGTCTCTCGCAGAACGAGCAACTGACGATGATGACCCTCTGGGGCATCTGCCACTCGCCTCTATTCTTCGGTGGCGAGATGACGAAGAACGATGCCTTCACTCTTTCACTCCTGAACAACGAAGAGTATCACCAGATGCACAAGTATGGTGAGGATGCCCATCAGGTGATGAACGATGAAGATGGAGGCCGCGTGGCTTGGACGTCGCACATCGGCGACACCCGCTATTTGGCTCTCTTCCAGCGTGATAATACTCGCTGGGTGGTCGGTCAGAAAGCGCTATACAAGAGCGAGGTGGTGGCCTACACCACTGACGGCCATTCCGTCGATGTGGACATCGTGTGGCCCGAGGGTGAGAAGACACTCGTGCTGGTGGTTGATGACGGCGGCGACAACTTCAACTACGATCATGGTGACTGGATTAACCCCACACTCATTCTGCGTGACGGTACAGAGGTCCCTTTGACAGGAACCTACAAGACACGCCAATATACGAAGTCATACTTCAACCGTGTCTATGAAAACAAGAATGTAGATAACGGTGGCAAAATGAAGGTCATGGGTAAGAGTTATGACCGTGGTTTCTCGACTGACGCCAACGCCGCCATCTTCTTCCAGATTCCAGACAACATGGATGTGGTGCGCTTCAAGGCTATGGCTGCAGCCGACGATTCAGGCATTGACCAAGCCAATGCCACTACGAGCATACGCTTCATGGTGTTCGCACAGAACCCGCTCACTCACGAGCAAGACGACGCAGCCACACGTTCTGGTCTCATCAGCCGTACGGGCACGAAGTCGAAGCAGTTGGAGTGTGACGTCACTGGTGCTGAGCAGCTGAAGATTGTTGTAAGCAACTGGGGTGACGGTTTCGCCTACGATCGTGCCGATCTCATTAACCCTGTGCTCGTTGACGCTGAGGGCAACGAGACATCGCTGACAACACTAAAGCAGACCAGCTATACCTCGGAATGGGGCTCGCTACATGTGAACCAGAACGTTGAAGGACAGGTACTGCGCGTTGACGGACAGACCTATACCACTGGTCTGGGCATGAATGCGCAATGCACGCTGGTGTACGACCTGCCCGCCGGGCATCAATGGACTACATTCCGCGCACTTTGCGGCTATGACTCCAGCTGTGATACCGACAACACCGCTACGTCGGGCACCACAATGGAGTTCCTCTTCTATGTCACGGCACCGCAGCCCTTCACTTTCGACCTGACTCAATTGGGGTATGCTGCTACCGAACAAGTGCCTGTACACGACATCTGGAGCAATTCTGACGATACGTTCACAGGCACCCTCAGCACCAATGTACCAAGTCATGGAGTGAAACTGTTCCGTTTGGGTGATAAGGCCACGACCGCCATCAAGAATGTTAAGCAGTCATCACTTGACAAGGTGACTGACAGTATCCAGCAGGTCTCCGAAGATGTCTACGACCTGCAGGGTCGCAAGCTCAACGGCAAACCGACGCAGAAGGGAATATATATTCACAATGGCAAGAAAGTGATTTATTCAGGTCCGGCGGTGCCAGTCAGTTTCTAATTCCGACAGACTATGACGGCATAGGCGATGAAGATTATCCACGTGGACATGGACCAGTTCTTTGCGGCTGTGGAACAGCGCGACAACCCGGAGCTGAGAGGCAAGGCGATAGCGGTGGGGCACGATGCCGAGCGGGGCGTGGTGTCGACGGCCAGCTACGAGGCGCGGCGCTTCGGTGTGCATTCGGCGCAGTCCATTCAGGTGGCGAAGCACCTGTGTCCGCAGCTGATTATCGTCGAGCCCCACTTTCAGCGCTACAAGGAGGTGTCGGCGCAGCTGCACGAGATATTCCACGACTATACCGACCTGATAGAGCCCATCTCGCTCGACGAGGCGTTTCTCGACGTGACCGAGAACAAGCGCGGCATGGAGCTGGGCGTGGAGATAGCGCGCGAAATCAAGCAGCGCATCCGTGAGGCCACAGGTCTGACGGCATCGGCAGGCGTGAGCTACTGCAAGTTCCTGGCCAAGATTGCCTCCGACTGGCGCAAGCCTGACGGACTGACGGTGATTCACCCGGACAGGGCGCTCGACTTCATTGCCCAGCTGAAAATCGAGAAAATCTGGGGCGTGGGACAGAAGACGGCAGAGCGGCTGCACCGCATGGGCGTGTTCACGGGCCAGGACCTGAGGAATATGCAGCTGAGCCGGCTGACACAGGAGTTCGGCAAGATGGGCCAGGTGTTCTACGACTTCTCGCGCGGCATCGACAACCGGCCCGTCGTCTCGGAGTGGGAGCGCAAGTCGGTGAGCTGTGAGCAGACCTTCGAGACGGACATCAGCGAGAACGCCGCCGTCACCATCCAGCTCTACCACACGGTGCTCGAGCTGGTCAGGCGCATCGCGAAGAACAGCTTCGAGGGCAGGACGCTGACTCTGAAAGTGAAATTCTTCGACTTCCAACAGATTACCCGCAGCATAACCGCCAACCACGTGCTACAGACCAAAGACGACATCCTGCCGCTGGCCAAGCAGCTGATGCAAAGCGTAGAGTACCACTCCCACCCTATCCGGCTCATCGGCTTGGGCGTGTCGAACCCGGGAAGCCCCACGGCGAACGGAGGGCCGGCCTCTCAGCAGCATTGGACAGAACTGGAGCTGCAGTTTGAGCCGTGGCCGTAGATGTTAAAGGTAAAAAAGTAAAAGGGTAAAAGGGTAAAAAAGTAAAAAAGTAAAAAAGTAAAAAGGTAAAAGACAGAGACAATGAAAAGCAGACTTATGACACTCTTGCTGCTCGCAGCAGCCAGCTGGCAGCCCACATCCGCCCAACAGCGGCTGGCGTGGGGCGACCAGGGCAACGGCACGTACATCAACCCCGTGCTGAACGCCGACTACTCCGACCCCGACGTCATACGCGTCGGAGAGAAATACTATATGACGGCCTCCGACTTCCACTATATGGGTATGCAGGTGCTGGAGTCCAGCGACATGGTGAACTGGCGCATCGTCAGCCAGATCTTCGACCGTCTGGACTATCCGGGCTGGAACGAGAACAGGCACTTCGCCGGCGGCTCGTGGGCTCCGGCCATACGCTGGCACGACGGACTGTTCTACGTCTACTTCTGCACGCCCGACGAGGGACTGTTCATGTCGTCGGCCAAGGATGCCCGTGGGCCGTGGGCGCCGCTGCATTGCGTCCGCCAGGTGCCGAAGTGGGAAGACCCGTGCCCCTTCTGGGACGACGACGGCCAGGCCTACTTAGGGCGCAGCCAGCACGGCGCAGGCCCCATCATCGTCCACAAGATGTCGGCCGACGGCAGACAGCTGCTCGACGAGGGCGTGACGGTCTATACCGGTCCCGTGGCCGAGGGCACGAAGTTCCTGAAGCGCGAGGGCTACTACTACCTCATCATCCCCGAGGGCGGCGTCGGTCATGGCTGGCAGACGGTGCTGCGCTCGCGGAACATCTACGGACCCTACGAGAAGCGCGTGGTCTTAGAGAAAGGCAGCACCGACGTGAACGGCCCTCACCAGGGGGCACTCGTCGACACGCCCGACGGCCAGTGGTGGTTCTACCACTTCCAGGAGTCGTCGCCACGGGGCCGCGTGGTTCATCTGCAGCCCGCCCGATGGGTAGACGGCTGGCCGCTGATGGGCGTCGACATCGACGGCAACGGCATCGGCGAGCCGGTCAGCGTCTGGACCTGTCCGCTGCCCTCCACCCCTACCCTGCCCCAGTCGAGCGACGACTTCGGCGGCACGGAGCAATACTGGACAGGCCAGCAGCAGCGCACGTTAGGCCCGCAATGGCAGTGGAACCACAACCCCGCCGACGACGCCTGGAGCCTGACCGCGCGCAAGGGCTGGCTGACGCTCAGGGCGCTGAAGGCCACCACGATGAAGGAGAGCCGCAACATGCTGACGCAGAAGACGATGGGCTACGCGAGCACGGCGACGACGAAGATGGACTGCTCGCAGCTGAAGGACGGCACCCACGCCGGACTGCTCTGCACGGGCCGCCAGTTCATGGGTATCGGCATCAGTCAGGAGAAGGGCAAGCGATGGCTGTACGTCGAGAGCGACGGCAAGCGGCAGCAGGTAAAACCGTGGAGCGGCAAGACCGTCTACCTGCGCGTCAGCATCGACAGCAAGGATAACCGCCACAGCTTCGCGGTGAGCCATGACGGTAAGCGTTTTGAGTCCGTCGGCGAGGTCTTCAGCCTGCAGATGGGCAGCTGGAAGGGCAGCCGCGTGGGACTGTACTGCTATAACACCAACGGCGACGGCGGAACGGCAGCGTTCGACTACTTCGACTACGACATCAGCCGATAAAGGTAAAAAGGTAAAAAAGTAAAACGGTAAAAGCTACTCTACTGTCACCGACTTGGCCAAGTTTCTCGGCTGGTCGACGTTCTTACCCTTGCAGACGGCTACGTGGTAGGCCAGTAGCTGGAGGGGGATGGTAGCCACCAGCGGCTCTAAGCACTCCATGACATCGGGCAGCTCGATGACCTCGTCGGCAATCTTCGAGATGGTGTCGTCGCCTCTCGACACGAGGGCAATGACGCGGCCCTGACGGGCCTTGATCTCCTGAATATTCGACAGCACCTTCTCGTACATCGCGTTATGGGTGGCGATGACGACGACGGGCATGTCGGAGTCGATCAGGGCAATGGGGCCGTGCTTCATCTCGGCAGCCGGGTAGCCCTCGGCGTGTATATACGAAATCTCCTTCAGCTTCAGCGCGCCCTCCAGGGCCACGGGGTAAGAGTAGCCGCGCCCGAGGTAGAGGAAGTTATGGGCGTAGGTAAAGGTACGCGCGAGGTCCTTCACGCGGTCGTTGGTCTTCAGCACCTCGCGAATCTTGTCGGGAATCTCGCTTAGTCCCTTCACAATCCGTAGATACTCACTGCGGTCGATGGTGCCCTTAGCCTCAGCGATGGCGAGTGCCATCATCGTGAGCACCGTCACCTGACCAGTGAAGGCCTTTGTAGAGGCCACGCCAATCTCGGGACCCACGTGGATGTAGGTACCCGTATCGGTAGCACGGGGAATACTCGAGCCGATGGCGTTGCAGACGCCGTAGATGAAGGCGCCCTTCTCCTTGGCCAGCTGTACGGCAGCGAGGGTGTCGGCCGTCTCACCGCTCTGCGAGATGGCCACGACGACGTCGTCCTTCGACACCACAGGATTGCGGTAGCGGAACTCGGAGGCGTACTCCACCTCGACGGGAACGCGGCAGAGCGACTCGATGATCTGCTTGCCGATGAGTCCGGCGTGCCACGAGGTGCCGCAGGCCACGATGACCACGCGCTTGGCCGAGAGCAGCTGGCGGCGGTGGTCGATGAGAGCCGAGAGCGTCACGTGGTCGGCCTCGATGTTCACGCGGCCGCGCATGCAGTTGGTCAGGCACTCGGGCTGTTCGAAGATTTCCTTGAGCATGAAGTGCGGATAGCCGCCCTTCTCAATCTGCCCGAGGTCGATGTCGACGGTCTTCACCTTCAGCTCCTGCGCCTCGTTCAGGATGCTCACGACCTTCAACTGCTGGTCGCGGCGTATGACGGCGATGTTGCCGTCCTCGAGGTAGACCACCTTGTCGGTGTACTCGACGATAGGACTGGCGTCGGAGCCGAGGAAGAACTCGTCGTCGCCGATGCCCACCACTAAGGGGCTCTGCTTGCGGGCGGCAATGATCTGGTCGGGGTCGCGCTTGTCGAGCACGGCGATGGCGTAGGCGCCAATCACCTGGCGGAGCGCCACCTGCACCGCCGTCAGCAGGTCGGTGCGCTTGTGCTCCTTGACATACTCGATGAGCTGGACGAGCACCTCGGTGTCGGTGTCACTCACGAATTTTACGCCTTTCTGCTGCAGCTTCTGCTTCAGGTCGGCATAGTTCTCGATGATGCCGTTGTGGATGATGGCCAGATTGCGCGACTCCGAATAATGGGGGTGCGCATTACGGCTCGACGGCTCGCCGTGGGTAGCCCAGCGGGTGTGGGCAATGCCGACGGTGCCGCTGACGTTCTTGTCGGCACAATACTCGCAGAGGTTGTCAACCTTGCCCTTCGACTTATAGACATTCAACTCGCCCTCGCCGTTGATAAGTGCCACGCCTGCCGAGTCGTAACCACGATACTCGAGCCGGCGCAGTCCTTTTATCAGGATGGGGAAGGCATCTTTCTTTCCGATATATCCTACTATTCCGCACATAAAATAATAAACTGTTTGTGTTGCTTTCGGCTGCAAAATTACTATTTTTTCCCGACATCCAAAGCAAAAGCCGCCACTTTTTTCGTAGAAACATCATTGTTACGCGGAAGTAACCCGCCGCCAAACAGGGAGTAACCCGCCGCCAAACCGGGAGCAAAGCGGCACTATCGCCGTCCGTGCCTACCGCCCCTTATATGCCGACCCCAAGCTCCGCATAGACGGGGCTTGGGGTCGGCTTATAAGGAGCACGGGCTCGGCACCTAATTTTATACATAAGTGACAGTAGGGCTTTACGGGACTTGAAGACACGGAACGCATCTCTGCGCTCCGTGTCTGATTCCCGGGAGGATTATTTAACCAATTAAAAATCTAAAAAAGTCTATTTAACGACAACCCTTGGATGATACTCAAACAGCTTTTGGTTGTCGCGGAGCTGCTTGATATCGAGGGTGAGCACACTGCCCGACCAGTTGGCCCCCCAGGCATTGAAAGGCTCGCCGGCTGGTTCAATAAAGGTAATCTTCGTCAGGTCCAGGGGTATTGGGTCGAATACCAGCACGTAGGCTATATAATCGCCAGCCATACCCTCCATAAAGAACAGTTCATCCATGGGAATTCCCTGTACCTCGCGGAGTTTGTACTGGTGTCCCGTCTCGTCAATGAGTTTGGTGTCATGCTCGAATACAAAATACTCGCGCGTCCAGTTCTGCTCGCAGCCAATGGCAAGATAGGTGGCCTCCGGGGTGCGCCATAGTGCCTTCGTGCCATTGCTTAACGGCTTGATCAGGTGAGCATCGGTCATCACCTTCCACGTGTCCCAGTTCTGGCGGTCGTAAGGCTTGTCCACGTTAAGGTGCTCTCTGAGCAAGCGAGGTTTGTGGAACTGCGGAGTGCTATCGTAATACTGGGCTGTTCCGTAGAACTGATTGCCGATTCTTACAGGTGTCCCCATCATATTCCAGCACGAAACGCCATAGATTCTTATATCCTTGGTTGTTTCAGGCAGCGGCGCGAAGAATATCTTCAGGTCGAGCACGTCGCCCTTCTTCGCCCTTACGGTGAAGTGCTTGTTATAAGTATCTGGTTCCGTACGGCGAATGCGATATTGCACCCCCGTCTCCTGGTCCACAAGACTCGTCTCCTCTGAGGCAAGAAACAGGTTGCTCACTTCGTCGGCTGGCATGGGGAAATAGCAATGCAGCACGGCCTCATTGTTCTCTTCCGTCAGTCGCCAGCTTAGCGGGACTAAGGACAGATCTTTCAACTCACCTGCCATCTCCGGGAAATATTTCAAATAATCTTTCTCTATTGCAACGTCCTTCACCTCGCAATAGTCCTTCACCCAATCCATGTTCGTCCCATGCCACACGGCTGTGGTCTTCTTCTTTTCGGTTTTGACTTCCGGGCGAGCAAAGAAATTGCCCAAGCCCTTAGCATACTCTTTCACGCCAGAGTTGGCGGACTGATGATTAGAAGTCCAAATACCAATTGCTTGTGCCTGCGAGGCGAGAGCCATCATTGCCATGAGGCCGACAATAGTCATTCGCTTTTTCATATTGTTCTTGTTTTTTTAGAAGTTTAACATGTTGATACCTTTATGCGTCAGCTGTTCGCGATAATCTTGGAAGCAAGCCGATGAGACAACAGTCTGTTTCGGCGAATGGGTACTGAAGAGCAGAATGTAATTGCCACTGAGGCGCTCTGCTATCCAGAGATACTTTTCTCCTTTGTGCAAGTCCTCGAGACAGAACACGAACTGCTGGTGCGAGAAGTTCAGCAGATAGCCCGGCGTCTTCGAGTCGTACCAGCAGGCGGCCTGCAGCAGCCGGCCGAAGAGATTGAGTTCTTCCTTGTCTTCAAAGACGTAGGCCGTGCTGACGATGGTGCTGTCGGGGCCTTTATCCGAAGAGCAATTGAGCGGCACGGCCTTTACCTTATTATATTCGGCCAGCTTAGCAATAAACTCCTCCATGCGGCTGGGAGCCTGATAGGCGGAATCCGCGACTTCAAGCGATGCGTAGTGCAGGTTACTGTCAAGGACGGGAATCGGCTGCTGCTCGGCGGCCACAGTGTTCTCTTCCGCAACGCTTTGTTCCATTTCTGCTTTTGGCTCAGCGCGTTTCGCCTTGGGGCTTTCTGCGGTTTGTGCTTCGGCTATGTACGTCTTTTCTTCAGTATTACTCTTGCTCACGGTATCTGCAGTCTCCACCTTGGGTTTCTCCTGCTGCAGGGCTACGGGCTGGGTGGCAACCTCCTCGTTCGGGAAAAGCAGCGCTCCCCCTACCCCAACGAGCGCCAACAGGCAGGCGGCAGCCGCCCAGCGCCACCAGAGTCTCACCGTGCGGGCTTTATCAGCCTTTGCAGCTCGCTCGGGCAGGCTGTTCATGATGCGCTCCGTCAGTTCTTCGGGTGCATCAATCACAGGCTGTTCGTGTTGCAGTCGGTCGAGTATGTCGTCAATCTTAGTCATATCCTAATTCCTTTAAACGTTTGCGAATGGTCTGCCGCGCCACGTAGAGATTGCTCTTTACCTGCAGGGCGCTCAAGCCCGTTATCTGTTCAACCTCGGCTGATGGCAAGCCTTCCAGCTGACTGAGCGTGAAGACGAGCCGTTGCTTGGTGCTCAGTCCCTCGGCCAGGAGTCGCACTATCGAAATCCATTCCCGATTCTCAAGTGTGCGGTGGCTGTCGGCGTCGGTGGCATAGCGGTGCAGGGCCTGTTCGTCGAGTGGCGACGAGCGGATAACCTGCGCCCGCTTCAGCCTGTTCAGGCAGAGGCGTGAGACAATGGTGTAGAGCCAGGTGGAGAACGGTCGCTGCATATCGTACCCGTCGAACTCCTGCCACACGCGGATGAACGCCTCCTGCACCACGTCCTTGGCCTCTTCTTCGTTGGCCAGCATCTTCAGAGCCAGTGAGAACGCGCGGCGCTGATAGGTCTCTACCACCCATCGGAACGCGGTCTTGTCACCATCCTTGCAGCGTGACAGTATCTGGCTCTCTACGTTTGTCATCGATTCGCTTGTCTATCTATTATACAATCGGGAAAGGCAAAAGTCAAATTGTCATGATAAAAAAAAGAGCGCCAAGTCCACTTTCATGGCAAGCGCTCTTTGACTTATTCCCTCGAAACAGGAAAAGTTCTGATTAGTAGAACTTGAAGTAGCGGCGGGCGTTGTTGTACGAGATGTCCTCGACCATGCGGCCCAGCAGTTCGCGGTCGTCGGGCAGCAGACCCTTCTCAACGTCGTTACCAAGCAGGTTGCAGAGGATGCGGCGGAAGTACTCGTGGCGCGGATAGCTGAGGAACGAGCGACTGTCGGTGAGCATGCCCACGAAGCGCGAGAGCAGGCCGAGCACCGAGAGGGCGTTCATCTGGCGGATCATGCCGTCCATCTGGTCGTTGAACCACCAGCCCGAGCCGAACTGAATCTTGCCGGGCTCGCCGCCCTGGAAGTTGCCGAGCATGGTGGCGATGACCTCGTTGGCGCAGGGGTTCAGCGTATATAATATGGTACGCGTGAGCTTGCCCTTCATGTTGAGGTTGTTGAGGAACTTCGACATGGCGCGGGCGGTGTTGAACTCGCCGATGCTGTCAAAGCCCGTGTCGGGGCCAAGCTGGTTGTACATGGCGGTATTGTTGTCGCGGATGGCACCGTAGTGGAACTGCTGGGTCCAGCCGGCGTCGGCGTCCATCTCGGCCATGACGGTCAGGAAGCAGTTCTTATACTGGCGAACCTCGTAGGCCGAGAGCTTCTGGCCGCGCATAGCCTTCTCGAAGATGGTCTCAATCTGCGAGTCGGTGTACTCCTCGTCGTAGAACTCCTCGATGCCGTGGTCGGAGAGCTTAGAGCCCTGAGCCTCGAAGAACTCGTGGCGCTTCTTCAGAGCGTCGACCATATCAGCAAACTTCGTGATGCTGACGCCGCTGACATTGGAGAGCTGCTCGACGTACTTGGCAAACTCGGGCTTCTCGATGTTCATGGCCTTGTCGGGGCGCCAGGCGGGTATCATGATCGGATCGTCCTGAGCCTTATTACGGGCATACTCGATGTGGTTATGCAGGTCATCGACGGGGTCGTCGGTGGTGCAGACGCACTCCACGTGGTAATGCTTCATCAGACCACGGGCCGAGAACTCGGGCTGCTTCAGCTTCTCGTTGCACTCGTCGAAGATTTCGCGGGCGGTCTTGGGGCTCAGCAGCTTCTCGATGCCGAAGGCGGTCTTCAGCTCGAGGTGGGTCCAGTGGTAGAGCGGGTTGCGCAGCGTATAGGGCACGGTCTCTGCCCACTTCTCAAACTTCTCCCAGTCGCTGGTGTCCTTGCCCGTGCAGTAGCGCTCGTCGATGCCGTTGGTACGCATGGCACGCCACTTGTAGTGGTCGCCGCCGAGCCAGAGTTCGGTGATGCTCTTGAACTGATGGTCGTTGGCCACCATCTCGGGAATGAGGTGGCAGTGGTAGTCGATGATGGGCATCTTCGATGCGTGGTTGTGGTACAGGTCCTGGGCAATCTCTGTCTCCAGGCAGAAGTTCTTGTCGTTGAATTGTTTCATGTGTTTCTTCGTTTTTATTGTTTAAGTTTTAGTTTGTGCAAAGTTACTACTTTTCCTGCCGACTACCAAACAAACTGCGAGGAAAATCTACGTAAACGATTGCTAAAGGTTTGGTGGTTTCAATTCTTTTCATTAACTTTGCAGCCGAAATCAATAATAAACCTACATTCAATATGAAACGTTCATTACTATTATCTTTTCTAATCATTCTTTCGGCGATGCAGACGTTCGCCTATAAGAAGCAGTCGGTTAACATTACCGTGAACGGTAAGCAGCGGAACATGGTGGTCTTCACGCCTAATACGCTGCCGGCCAAGTCGCCCCTCTTCATCGTCACCCACGGCATGAACCAGGACCCGGAGTATCAGTACGGCTCTGACAAGATGTACGAGATGATCGACACGGCAAAGTTCGTCATCACCTACCTGCGCAGCGACGGCAACACGTGGGACATCGGCGGCACGAACGACCAGAACTTCGTCATCAAGACCATCGACGAGATGGCCACCCGTTATGACATCGACAAGGAGCGCGTCTACTGGTCGGGCTTCTCGATGGGCTCTATGCTCATTCACCATTGCATTGCCGCCATGCAGACTAAGATTGCCGCCTTTGCACCGACCAGCGGCATACAGTTCTCGGAGCAGCCCTGGAACAACTGCAAGAAGCCCGTCAACCTGCTGGAGTGCATAGCCTACGGCGACGATGTCTTCGGTTACGAGCAGTACGGCATACATGACTACATACAGAACTACGCCAAGCACGACAAGCACACCAGCTACAGCAAGACGACGGGCTATAAGCCCATCAGCAGCAGCTGGTATAACGGCGACCTGGAGAAGTGGACGGGCGGGCCTAACGGCGGCGAGGTGTGGCTCTACTCCTACAACAACGGCGGACACTGGCCGATGGACCTGAACCGTCACCTCATCTGGAACTTCTGCAAGCGCTTCTCGCTGAACATGCCCACGGTTCGCATTACGCAGCCTGCAGGCGAAACCACCTGCCTCTGCATGGCGCCGCAGGGTGAGGCCAAGTTCCCCGACATCACTATAAAGGCTACAGCCAAAGCCACCAATGCGAAGGTGGCAAGGGTGGATTTCTACGACGGAAAGAAATTCCTCGACTCGCTGAAGGCCGCACCCTTTGAGGCAACGGTGACGGAACCCGCATCGGGCAAGCACAACCTGCGGGTAACCGTGACCGACGAAAACGGCAAGACTGCTGAAGCCACATGCCTGGTGAACTACGTCAAGACGCAGCTCTCCTATAACCTGCTTCAGAACAACAAGGTGGAGGGAGCCATTCCCCAGAACTGGTACGTGTCGAACGGTTCAATAAAGCGCGTGGGCGGCGGAATGCCCTACGCCGACGGATGTCGGATTCTGCACTTCACCAATTCGACGCGGGCCTTCGAATACGGTCTGCTCGTCCAGAACGCCACAACCAGGGAGAAGGCGGCATTTGCCAAATTCGGCACCAGTCAGGGCCGCTCCATACTGTCGCTCTATCCGGGACACTATGTTATTAAGTATAAGGTGTGCAACTGGAATCAGCCAGAGTTTACGCCTGTCACCGTAGCCATAGAAGATTCCGAAGGACAGGAAGTGGCATCGGAAACCGTCACCCCAACCGTCAACATCGGTAACAACACGGGCAACAAGTTCACTGGCGTGCAACAGCAGGCTTTCGAGTTTGACATTACTGAGTCCGGCGACTATGTCGTCGCCTTCTATACCGGCGGCACACGCAATGCCGACTTCGTGCTGGGACAACTCACCATCATCCCCAGCTCATTCGTTTCAACAGGAATCAAGGAGAACGTCAACGTCAACGAGAACCCAATGCGCGGAACATTCGACTTGAGCGGTCGGAGGCTGTCGGCCGACCAGCTGAAGCGGGGCATCTACATCATTGACGGCCGGAAGACGGTCGTCAGATAACGTCACTTAGAATTCATACCCGAGGTTCAGGTATAAGTACGGCTTCTTGGTGCGGTTGCTGTAACCGGCAGTGACGCCAGCAGGCCCGAAAAGCGTATTGTAGAAATAGGCAATCTGCCCGCCGATGAGTGTGCGGCGGTCCAAGAGTTCCTTCACGGCATCAGCATGCTGGCCGACGGCGGCGCGCAACAGTACGTAGCTGTTGCCACCTATACGCTGCTGTGCCTGAATCTGGGCAGCCACGAACTGGTGGTCAATATACTCCATGTTGCCAATACCGGCAAAGGGCATCTGCTGCTCAACGTAATGGCCAAACCAGTCGCCGCCAATGGTATTGCCGAAGGAGGGAGGGACGACGGTGCCGAAGAGCAAGCGACCGTAGACCATGGGCTGGAGGGTAAAGCGGCTATTGAGTGAGAACGACATACGCCAGTTGGCGTTGACATCGCTCATGCCGGGCTTGCCGTCGAGCTTGGCGAAGTTATCGGTCAGGTAAGAATACTCAGCCTTGAAGCGCGCACCACGAGTGGGGAATTGCCAGTCGTCCTCGCTGTTATAGTTAACACGGGCGTGGTAGCTGTAGAAATGCTCATTGTTGAGTGTCCCCTGAATGCCGTCCTGTGTGCCGAGCATATTGCGATAGTGCATATAGTCCCAACGCAGGCCGTACTGAATGTTGAAGTGGCGCAGGTCGTGGTTGATGGGTATAATCTCGGCCTGGAACTGGTTGTATCGGATGTTATAGTCGCGATCGCCCTGGGAATAGATATCGATGTCGTTACGATGGAAGGCATAGACGAGCGTGGGACGGGAGATGCTAAACGGATGGACGGTCAGTTCGCCTCGCGCCATCATGCGCTTGCCTAATCGCAGCGTGATGTCGGTGTTCATCGGAATAGCTGTCTTAAACGGAATGTCGAGCCCCAGCTGCAAGGCAGCATATTCCTCAGTGTCGTAGCGCACACCGGCATGCAACTGAACTGACTTTCGGTTGCCGGCTGAGAGATACACATGCACGCCGTCAGACTCTTCCCACTCCTTCTGCTTCTCCGGCCAGATGCCGTGAATGATGGCTCGTCTGGAAAGCTCATCTATAGGCAGCTTCTCGGGAACCATACGGCACTCAGCGGTCTGGTAGAACAAGTCGACGCGCATCGACGTGGTAATCTGCTGTGCCAACTTGGCATCGATGCTGTCAATCTTGTTCAGGTTGAACTTCTGGCGAAGGAAGCGCTCATCCTGCGGCGTCATGTTCTCATAGGTAACGTTCGTGATGTAATGCTTCTCAGTCATTACCTTCGGGCGCAACGGATAGAGGATTTCGCGGTGATAGGACTCAGGGACGCCAATGAGCGACTTCAGGGCGACGATGTCGTCCCAATGGCGCATGGCCAATTCCTCACCGCGACGGATGAGCGTATCGATGGCGGCCTGCGAGAAGCTGGCCGAGCCGTAGCCCTTCGTGTCGACTTGCAGGTGGAGGTCGGTGATGGCGAGGTTCTCGTCGTACTTGTTCTTACAGTTCACGTCGATAATCTGGCTCAGAATACTCATCGTGCCGCCGATGTCCTCGGCCACCTTTGGTGCGCCCTGGACGGTGACGCCGATGATAACCTCAGCCCCCATCGCGCGAGCCACGTCGGCCGGATAGTTGTTCTTCATGCCGCCATCAACCAATATCATGTCGCCTATTCTCACAGGCGAGAAGGCAACGGGGATAGCCATCGAGGCACGCATGGCCTGCGGCAGTTTTCCGCTGTGGAAGACCACTTCCGAATTGTCCACGATATTTGTTGCCACACAGGCGAACGGTATGGCCAGGTCGTTGGTGAAGTCGAGCGAATCGGTAAATCCCGTACAGAGCTGCTGGAACAGCTCGGCCAGGTTCTTGCCTTTGATGAAACCGCCGGCATTCATGTTGCGCTTGCCGATGGTCATGCCCGTACTGTAGACGTATGTGTACTGTTTCCGTCGGTCGCTGAGGCTCTGGTTGCGCAAGTCTTCCTTATCGGTAATGACGTAGCTCCAGTCCTGGACTCGTACCATAGAGTCGAGGGAATTGGCGTTATAGCCGATAGAATACAGTCCGCCAATGATGCTGCCCATCGACGTGCCGGTAATATAATCAATTGGGATGCCGGCCTTCTCAAGCACCTTCAGCACACCGATGTGGGCCATGCCCTTGGCACCGCCACCACTCAGGACGACGGCCACCTTTTTCCTTTTGGCATCTATGCTGTCATTATCATCTGCACTCACATGACCAGCCATCAGAATAGCGGCAACGGCCATTAACACCAACCTTTTCATATATCTAACGTTATACCTTATTTATAATACTATAACCGCAGGCCAAAGAACGTGCGGACACGCCATTTGATGTTATGCACGGCCAAGCTCTCCTCGTCGCCGATGTTGGTGAAGTTAAACACCATCGAAAGGCCGGCAAACTTATTGCGCCACTGATACACTGCGGCCCCGCGACCGGTGATGATGGCCTCGGGGAAGTGGTAATGCAGGGGCACGCGGTTGTCGCCAAAAGTCATCGACGTCTTGCTGTAGACGATGAACGTAGGCAACGCCGAAATGTGCAACAGCCAGCCCTGTCGGGGCACGTAGTTATAGCCGTAGCCTGCACCGATGCCGATGTTCGTCACCTTCAGCTGCATCTCCTGTTCCCAGTCAAGTGAGGCGTGCTGCCCCTGTCCCGACGCCGCCAACAGGAAGCTGCCGGCGGAACGACGCTGGATATAGCTCTGCGAGAAGGCGGCAGGATAGGAGAAACGGCTGCTGTTGAAGACATAGAAGGCGTTCACGTTCAGCGTCTTCACCTTCAGCATGTCAGCAGGCAGCTCGATGCGCTCCATGCCGTCATGGTCGTGCCAGCCCGTGAAGTTCTTGGCATTCTGATAGATGATGTCAAAGCCGAAACGCTTGCCGTAGGAGTTGAAGTTCAGTTCGTAGTCGCGGTACTTGCCCATCAGCTTGGCGGGATTGAGTGATGCGCTGAGCGAGAGGCCTAAATAGCTGACGGCCACGCTCAGCGTCGACTTGTAGTCGGCCTTCATCTCCGATTTGAAATGCAGTCCGTTGTCGACGCCCTCGGCCTCTATCTTCGCCCCCGACACATTGATACGCCCTACGACAGTCCACTTCGTTTGTGGTCGCATGATGTAGCCCGTGTCGATGCCCTTGTTACGATTGTAACGAGAGGTAAGCGCACTGTCCATCCGCTCCCTCCTTTCGGATTGGGTCAGCGTCTGGGCAGTGGCTTCACTCGCAAGAGCGAGAAGGGCGACAATCAGCAGCCAACGGCTGTTCGCAATCACTCTCATTCAGGTGTTATTTTCCTCCCGTCAAAGGCAACATCCGCATGAACGTGGAGTAGAACCTAAGTACAGAACTTGCAGAATTACCCGAAGGGGTAAACGACTGGCTAAAGGGTTTGTTGAACTGTTCCATCACTTGGCTGTCAACAAGCTGGTTGATAGGGATGACATCGTCGCTGTATATATCCTTTATGCCAGGCTCAATGGTGTACAGATTGTCCTTCTTCACCAAGCAGAGCCTGACAGGCTCCGGCATGGCTATCTTCTCAGAAGTGAGTTGAATACTCAACGAGCTGTTGAGCGATTCTACCAGTTCGTATAATGCGTCGTCAGAATCGTTGGACTGCCGGTTCTGAATGGCTTGCGCGAAATCCGCAGCAAATGCCGCACCGTCGGCAATAGTGCCCGACAGCGTGAGGTCATTGAGAATACGGATGGTGAAGGACTTGAGGTCGGCGATACTAAAGGCATCGAGAGCCATCTGCCCCATGAAGCTGCCCGCCTGCTGGAGCACCATCTGGGCATTGTTGGTGACGATCTCCTCTCCATCGCACGTGAAGCTATAGTCGAAAGCCATATTGGCATCCTCCATGCTGAGGCTGAAGTCGAGGGCACTCGCGTCTTTGTCATTCAGGTAGGTGCTCTGCTTGCCGGTTATCCGGAACGAGCTGGCATCGAGCCTGACGTAATCCGACTCAGGAGTCTCGGGCAATTCCAGGCTGACGACGCTCTCGCTCAAGGTCTGTTCCTTTTTGTCGATGAGAGCTGTCAGCGTCATGGTGAACGACTTCGGCAGGCGGTTGATCAATGCCAAATGCTCCACGTTGGGCAGCTTTGCATCGGCAACCGTCTGATAGCAATTGTTGCTGTTCTTGATAATCACCTTGAAGAGTGTCGTGCCGATACCATCGACGGTAGCGGGGAAGATGAACTCCAGGTTGTCGGCAGAGAGAACGCGGCAGCCTCCCTTTCCGTCGAATATCACCCGGACGCCGTAGCCACCAGTGTCGACGGTCATGTATGCCAGATAGCCCATTTCAGCCAACTCAGAACCAGCCTTTACGGGGCTGAGGCTGACTTGGGCATTCCTTTGGGAAATGGCCTTGAAGAGGGTATTGATGTTGGCAATGAAGTTCTTGTCGAGCTCAATCAGTGACATCAGCTGCTCGAAGGCTTGCGATGTAGCGATAAGCGATTCGGACTTGAGGGCGTCGGCCAGGGCTTTGGCATTGTCATTTATGAGACTGATCAGCTCGCTGCGATTGCCAGTACGGCCAATGATGTTGATGAGTGTTGCCACGTCGGCAATGTCTACCGTCGCGTCGCCGTTCACGTTGGCAGCGGCCTCGTTGACCAGCTCACCACGGCCAAGGATGAAGTCCGCAAGGGCGGTCACGTCGGCGGCGTTCACGTAGCCGTCACCTGTCACGTCGCCAACAATAGATCTGTTGTCAGCCAGTGTTCTGCCAGCCATGGCGAGCAGGACAGACACGAGTATGATTCTATAGTGCTTCATTTTGCTATATGCTTTTTACCGTTTTCAATATAAATTCCCTTCTCAGGCTTTCCGTTAAGACGGTGTCCCTGCAGGTCGAAGTAATTCTCAGTACCGTCGCGGTCGATGGTACGGATGGTAGGCTTGATGCCGGTGGTGCTTCCTGCCTGGAAGTCGGCGATATAGAGCAGGTCGGTTTTCTCTTCCACCTCGCCGCTGTTGTCACCGTCAGTCTGGTAGAAGCGTGTGGCGAAGTTCCTGGATCCATAAAAGTCGTTGGGATCATACTCAACCACTTCCGGATTCTGCCGGAAAGGAATGGACGTAAAGAACAGATAATCAGAATTATTGGCAGAGAAGAGTCCACGGAAATTCTTAAAACGTTCCTGACTAGTACGTCGATCTATAAATTCCCATATTCCTCTGTCAGTCAAGCCGTATATCAGTTTGTCGTTATCTAACATAAAGACCCTATACGCACTCACCCATTTTCCTATCTCCGTATTCGTGCCGTGCCAGTACCATTCTGAGAAATCATAGACAGGAGAGCCTTCCGGTACCTGGTTTGTGAACAGTGCATCGATGGCGTTGAACCGCATATCGCCGTGGTTGACAATCACCAAATAGGGTTTCCAGGCCTCCATCTTATTGTTAGGCAGTTCCTTGAAGATGAACTGGCGGTAGACGGTGTCGACATACTCCAGCTGATAGGCCTGAGCTGTGCCCGGCGCATAGTATTCGTCGATATCGAAGTCGTAGGGCAGACTGACGGTGCAGGCCACAGGCGATTCAGTGCCGTCCTCGTTGACGACTGCAGAAACAACACGGTCGTACTCCATATTGGATATCTGGCCATTGAGTTCGTCAAGTACTTTCTGACTGAAAGTGAAATCGATGAATTCTACGGAATCCTTAGGTAAACTGAAGCCGAGGAAATCGTCGAGCGAGACACCCGAGCCCTGGAACTTCAGCTGGTAGAAACCTGAGTAGGGAGCCTTGAACACAATGGTGTCGCTCTGGAAGTAAGTATTGTAGAGCGTCCAGTCCTTGTCGTAGTCACGCTTATAATATACATTAAGGTAAGAGATGTCGCCGCCGCCCATGCCGAACATCGCGAACATCTGCATGAAGCCACCGCCCATGTCGGCCGTGAAGCGCAGCAGATGACCCTGCTTGGCCTGCAGGCGCGGGGTGATGACCTCGTACTCCTTTGACTCGGTCTTGGCAACCCACGACGTCTCCTGGCTACCGCCGCCGAACATGGCTATCATGTCGTCGCCGCCGCCCTCGGTGAGTATCCAGCCAGTGGTCTCCCAGCCTTCAGGGAACCGGCGCGGAAATGTCTGGTCTTCAATCACATAGATGGGCTCGAAGTCCTCTGACCAGGAGTCAGACTTGATGATGTAGGCACTGAAAGCAACAGCCTGTCCGCTCACCCGCTCATCAGCAGGCGTGAAGATCAGCAGCTCGCGCACCTCGCCCTGACGCTCATCGTCGCGGAGCAGGGTGGCATTAAGCAGCAAAGAATCGCCAGCGGCAATCGACAGGCTGCTCTGGTCTAAGGCAAGACGTGTAGCGTCTAAGGATGAAACGGCAACGTCGAGCGTACCCGTTCCCGTATTGATGACGGTAAAGGTGCTGGTGGTGTCGGCCCTGAGCATGCCAAAGTCAAGACTCTGCACAACAGCACTGTCGAGGGTGACATAGAGGTCAGGCGCATTCATGTCAATCTGGAATCCGGCCACAGAGTCGATGACGATGCTGTCGGAAGCAACGAAGCGGAAACGGTATTCGCCCGGCTCCAGGTTGGAGAGCCACTGCGTGGTATAGGCGGTGTCCACTGCATTGGAGAAGTCCTTTGCCTTCTCCCATTTGCCGGAACCATAGACAGACTTCTCGATGAAGAAGGACGTACTGCTGCCACCGCCACCCATCATAGAGCTGAAGTCCATGCCACCGCTGCCGGGCTTCTTGACAGAGAAGAGCAGAACGTCTTTCTCGTCGCTGACGGTCAGGGGCGGAGTCATCAGGTAGTAGGTTTCACTGCTGCCGCCGCCAAACATCGACATCGAATCATCGCCGCCACCGCTCTTCACGGTAGCCACGCCTTCTTTAACTTCCCAGCCTTCGGTAAACCAGCCGTAAGGCAGCTCGTTGTTGTTGAAGTCCTCTGTCCATACGCCCGGCTGAGTGATGATAGCGTCTATCGGAAGGGGTATTTCCTCAACGCGCTCATCGGTCGTTGCAAAGACAAGCATCGTGCTGTTCCTGCCCTCATGGCCCTGGCTGTAGTTGAAGGTGAGGTTGACCTTAGCCGTGTCGGCGTATTCAACGCTCACGCTCGTCTGGTCAAGGGTAAAGGGATTCTCTGCCGAGAGGTTCACCGTGAGCGTACCAGTACCCGTATTGATGACGCAGAACGTCACGGTCGTGTCCTCGGTACAGAGCCCGAGGTCGACGGGCTGGATGTTCTTGTCGTTGTAAGCGGGGTAGATGTCAGGTGCATTATCGTCGATATGGAAGCCCGCCACAGAGTCGATCATCACATTGCCGCCGGCCCTGAAGCGGAACCGGTATTCGCCTGCTTCGGTATTGCTGATGGTAAAGGTCTTGTAGGTGGAATCGAGCTGCGAGGTGAGGTCGGCCACCTTCACCCAACGGTGTTCACCGTAAATGGCACGCTCTACCACAAAGGTAGAGTCGCTTTCGCCACCTATGAAGGAACTAATGCCGCTGTCGTCTTCGCCTTTCTTGGCCGAGAACACCAGCACTTCACCACCCTGGACGTTCAGGGGCGGGGTCATCAGGTAGTTGTAAGAATCTTCACCGCCGCCCAAGAGGTCTGCGATGTTGAAACCGCCGGACTCTTCCGAATCCTCCCCTTTCTGAGCAACGTTGTCCTTGACGACCCAACCTTTGGCAAACCAGCCGTAGGGCAGCTTCTCGCCATCGAAACGCTCGTCCATCTGTCCCGAGGAATTCTGGGACATTATGTTGCCTGCTCCTAAAAACAAGGATAAGGCTAAAAGCATACTTTTCTGTTTCATGTTACACATTGTTTTTTAATCAAGTCTATGTTTACTTCGTACCGCCGCCAAGGGCTATATAGAGGGCTATCACGGCCTGGGCTCCCTTATACATGTTCATGGCCTCAGAGAGTTGCGAGTTGAGCAGCGACTCCTGGGCGGTGAGCACTTCGAGATAGTTGGCCTTACCGTTATCCATCAGTTCGTGGGTGCCGGTGTAAGCCTCGTTCAGCACCTGCACCTGACGGTGGTAGTACTGATGCTTCTCGCGGGCAGCCTCACAGTCGGCCATCGCCTCGTTCACCTGGTTGCCGGCGTCGATGACGGCCTGCACGTACTTCTTCTGCAGGTCTTCCTCCGTCAGCTGGTTAATCTTGAGGTTGGCCTTCAGCTTGCCGCGGGCGAAGATGGGCTGTGTCAGCTGTCCGACGAAGCTGAGCAGCAGCTTGCCGGGGTCAATGACTGCACCGCCGGCCGAGTTAGTCCAGCCGCCGGTGCCATTGAGCGTGATGCTGGGGAAGAAGGCGGCACGGGCGGCCTGGGTGTTGTAGAACGCCTCCTCCATGCCGGCGGTGGCCATGCGGATGTCGGGGCGCATCTCGAGCATAGCGGCGGGCACACCAATCTTCAGGAACTTCGTGTCGAACATACGCTGGCCGGTGTCGCCCTGAGCCTCAGGATGATGCAGGGCCGAAGAGCCCCAATTCTGACGGTTGATGTGCTGCGGCGTAATGCCAATCAGCTTGCACAGCGCATTCTCCGTGGCACGTATGTTGCGGCGCGTGTCCACAATCTGTGTCTTCACGTTCAGGTACGACGACTCCATCTGGTTGACGGCAGTGCTGTATGACTTACCGTTCTCCCAGAGCGTCTTCTGCGTCTCGAGCGAGGCGTTCCAGAGGCTGTCGGTAGCCGTCAGGATGGCCAGCTGCTGGTCGAGCAGCTGCAGCATGTAATACTGCTGGGCTGTGGCCGAGACGAGGTTCGCCTTAACGGCCTCCTCACGCAGCCTGGCCTGAAGGAGCACTGCCTGCGACGCACGCTTCTTATTGGTAAGCGAGCCGAACACGTCGACATCCATCGACAGCTGCAGCGGCAGGTTGTAGGTCTTCGACCACGGGTTGTCGTCAAACTTGGCCAGCGTTCCCTGGGGCGAGAAGTAGAGCGACGGCAGGAAGGCCATCTTGGCCATCTTGAGCGACGCCTCACTCTTCTCCACGGCGATGCGTGCTGAGTTCAGGTCGGTGTTGTTGGCCAGCACCTGCTCAATGAGCTGCTGCAACAGCGGGTCGGTAAAGAACTCGCGCCACGACATCTGGGCGAGCGACTCATCGCCTACGGAGCCACCCCTAATCGTGCCGAAAGCATCAGCCGGGGTCTCAGCCTTCTGCTCGTACTTATCGTAAAGGCCGCAGCCCGTGAGCATCAGGCTCACGGCTGCGACTGTGATGATATTCTTACAATTCATAATTTTCACTTCTTTCACTTTTCACTCTTCACTTTTCACTTCTTCCACTTCTTTCACTTCTTTCACTTCAGCAACTTCCTTTCCCTGGAACTTCTCGTGAAGCTTCTGGAATACGATGAAGAAGGCGGGAACGACGAACAGCAGGGCAACGGTGCCGATGCTCATGCCGCCGATGACGCCAAGGGCGAGGGCACGGTTACCATTGGCACCGGCGCCACCCTCAATGACCAGCGGAACCATACCGATAATCATCGTGGCTACGGTCATCAGGATGGGGCGCAGACGCTCCTTGCAGGCCTCGAAGGCAGCCTCGACGATGCCCATGCCCTGGGCACGGCGCTCGGAGGCGAACTCCGTAATCAGGATGGCCGTCTTCGACAACAGTCCGATCAGCATGATGACACCCGTCTGCAGGTAGATGTTGTTGTCCATGCCGGGGAAGTGAACCAGCGAACCGAGGTATGCAAACACAAAGGCGCCCATCAGTCCGAACGGCACGGAGAACAGCACGGCCCACGGCGTGAACCATGAGTTATAGAGTGAAGCCAGGATGAGGTATATGAGGATGACGCAGATGACGTAGATGAGGGCCGTGGTGTTTGAACCGGCTGCTTCCTCCACCTCGCGCGACATGGCACTGTACTCGTAGGTGTAGCCTTTCGGCATCTCCTTCTCAAACACCTCTGCGATGATCTCGTGAACCTCACCCTCGCTGGCGCCGTTGGCCATGATGTTGCAGGTGATGCTCTGGAACAGGTTGAAGTGCTCGATGTTCGACGGACCGACAATCTCCTTCAGCGAGACGAACTCAGCGAGCGGAGCCATCTTGCCGCCCTTCACCTTGACGAAGATGTTGTTGAGCGACGAGGGGTCGAGGCGGTACTCGGGCGAGGCGGCAGCCATGATGCGGTAGACCTTACCGAACTGGTTGAAGTTGCCGATGTACGAGCCGCCGCAGAAGGAGCCGAGTGTGCTGAGCACCGTCTTCGGCGACACACCGGCACGGTCGCACTGGGTGGGGTCGACTTCGACCTGATACTTCGGGTAGCGCTCCGAGTACGACGACATGGCCATGTTGATTTCGGGCCGCTCGGCCAGCTTGTTCAGGAAGTTCTGGGTGTGCTTGGCAAACTCCGACAAGTTGCCGTCGGAGGGGTCCTGCACCACGAGGCTCACGCTGTTGCTCGAACCATAGCCCGGCACCTGCGGCAGCTGGAAGGGCAGCACCTGCACGTTCTTGATATCCTTGCAGGCAAAATATATACGGCCGATGACGAGGTCGATGAGGTGGTTCATGCCCGGGCGGTCGTCCCAGTGCTTCAGTCGGACGACGAGCGTGGCAAAGTTGGAGCCGTTGCCCGAAATCAGACCGTAGCCGCAGGCCGTGGCAAAGCTCTCCATCTCGGGAATCTCCTTCACCTTGGCCTCCACCAGCTTCGTCAGCTCTTGAGTCTGCTTCAGCGTATAGCCCTCCGGTGCACGGATCTCAGCGAGGAAGACGCCCTGGTCCTCCTGCGGCACGAGGCCCGACGGCAGGTTCTTCATGAAGAACATGAGCAGGACAGCGGCAACGGCCAGCAGGCTCCATGCCAGGATGGGGCGCTTGATGAACTTCTGGACGCTCTTGCTGTACTTGTTGTAGATAGCGTTGTAGCTGGCAGTATAAGCCTTCTTCGTATAGTATGTCAGACTCTTGCCTTCCTTCTTGCCTTCAGTCACCTTCAGCATGATGGCACAGAGGGCAGGGCACAGCGTCAGGGCCGACACGCACGACAGTCCGACGGCCGAGGCGATGGTCACGCCGAACTGCGTGAAGAACGTGCCCGACGTGCCGCCCATGAAGGTCACGGGGACGAACACCGCCATGAATACCAAGGTACACGAGATGACGGCCACCGACACCTCGCTCATGGCCTGGCGCGTAGCCTCGCGGGCGTCGCTGATGCCATTCTCCATCTTCGCCATCACGGCCTCGACCACCACAATGGCGTCGTCGACCACCGTACCGATGGCCAGCACCAGTGCAAACAGCGTCAGGATGTTCAGCGAGAAGCCCGCCAGCGCGACGATGGCGAACGTTCCCAAGAGTGATACGCAGATTGATATCGAGGGTATGATCGTCGCCTTGATGTTCTGCAGGAAGAAGAACACGACGAGAATCACGAGGATGATGGCTATGATGAGCGTCTCCACCACGTTGTGGATGGCCGCAAAGAGGAAGTCGTCAGAGGTCTGCATGGTGACGAACTCCAGTCCGGCGGGCATCGTTGCCTTCATGTCCTCACACATCTTCGTGATGCGTGCGTTCACCTCGGTGGCATTGGCATCCGGAGCCTGGAACACCATGAGCAGCGTACCGGGCTGGCCGTTGATGTTCGACAGGAAGCTGTAGCTCTGGGCGCCAATCTCCACCTCAGCCACGTCGCTCAGGTGCAGCAGGTGGCCGCCGTCGCTCGTCTTCAGGACGATGTCGTTGAACTCCTCGACGCTCTTCAGCGTGCCCTTGTACTCCATCGAGTACTGGTACTTGTTCTCCGACTGCTCACCCAGGGAACCCGTCGACGCCACAAAGCTCTGGCCGCTGATGGCGGCGAAGACGTCGTTGGGCTCCAGGCCGTACTGCGCCATCACGTCGGGTTTCAGCCAGATGCGCAGGGCGTAGGTGTTACCCAGTGCCGTTACGTCGCCCACGCCCGTGATACGCATCAGGCGCGGCTTGATGTTGATGTCGACGTAGTTCGAGATGAAGTCGTCGTCATACTTCCCGTCGGCGCTCCTCACGGCGAGGATGCGCAGAATGTTGCTCTGCATCTTCATCACCTGTACGCCCACCTTCGTCACGTCGGCAGGCAGCAGAGCCTGTGCCCTCGACACGCGGTTCTGCACGTTCACCGCCGCCATGTCGGGGTCGGTGCCCTGTTCGAAGTACACGCTGATGCTCACGTTGCCCGACGACGAGGCCTTCGAGGTCATATAGGTCATGCCGGGCACGCCGTTGATGTTCTCCTCCAGCGGCTGGATGACCGACTTCATAATCGTGTTAGCGTCGGCACCGGTGTAGGAGGTTATCACCATCACCTGGGGCGGCGCAATGCTGGGATACTGCTCAATGGAAAGCGACTTCATGCAGATGAAGCCCACCATCGCAATAACGATACTGATGGCACACGCCATCACGTATCTATTGATGAATATGTTGTTTTTCATCTTTCACTCTTCACTTTTCACTTCTCACTCTTCACTTCTTCACTTTTCCCTTCTTCCGGGAAGAGCACTTTCTGTCCTTCCTGCACGTTATTAGCTCCGATGGTCACGATCTTGTCGCCTACGTTGAGACCGCTGGTGACGATGACGTCCTTGCCGTTGCCGGTATCGGCCGTCGTCACCGTGACGGCGGTTGCCGTGCTGTCGGTCTTCACCTTATATACCTGCTGCTTGTCCTGCAGCTTCACCACCGCCGTTTGCGGTATCACGATCACGTCCTTCCGGGCAAACGGCAGAACGACCGTGCCCTGGACGCCTGAGAAGAGGTGACCGTCGGGGTTGGGGAACGAGGCCTTTGCGCCCAGTGAGCCGGTGGCAGCATCCACCACGCCGGTCAGACTGCTGATGCGTCCCTTGTGCGGGTACTCCGTACCATTTTTCATCACGAACGTCACTTCCGGCAGCTCTGCCATGTGCTTCGCCTTGTCCTCCTGGGTCAGACCGGCCGAGACAGATGCCTCGACAAGCGCCTCAGTCACCGAGAATTCAGCGTCCATCGTCGTGTTGCCGCTCAGGATGGTCAGCTGGGTGGCAGGCGTTACCTGGTCGCCGGTGCGAACGGGAATCTCGCCGATGACGCCCGTTACCGGCGCAACAATCGTACAGAAGCCCAGATTCACCCTCGCACGGCTCACCGATGCACGGGCCTGAGCCACCGAGGCCTGCGCCTGGCGATAAGTGTTCTGCGAGTTGTCCAGCATATAGCGGCTCACGATGTTCTTCTCAAACAGGTTCTTGTTCGACTCATACTCCAGCTTCGCACTGTTCTCCTGAGCCAGTGCAGCCTGCAGGTTGGCCTGCGCAGCCTCCAGCTCAAGCCGGGCGTTGCGCGAGTCGATGACGAAGAGCGTCTGCCCCTTCTTCACCTGCTGGCCCTCGTTGACGAGGATTTTCATCAGCTGTCCGCTCACCTGCGGCGTGATGGTCACGTCGGCCTGTCCCTTCAGCTTGGCGCTGAACTTCAAAGGCACATCAATGTCCGTTTTCTCTACCGTCATCGTCTCGAACGATGATGGAACTTCCTTAGGAATGTCGAGACCGCACGCCGTCAGTCCACCGACAACTGTAGCAATAGCTACAGCCCATGTCATTGCATTTCTCTTTTTCATGTTGTTTGTCTTTATTTTAGTTTTATTCATTTTTCTTTCAGGCGTATAGGGTTGGCAGTAATAACCTCCTAAGCGTCAACGATTTAAATGTTTCATTCCGTTGTTTTATGCCTGTTTGGTTTAAGTTCTATCGTGCAAAGTTACGACATTCCCGTCGAACGGCCAAATTTTTCTGACATTTTTTCTAAAGAAAAAACGAGAGAAGGAGAAGACAAAAGTAAAAAGTAAATTGACGCTGCTCTACAATCCAAAGCTGAGCGTCTTGCTGATGGTACTGCCGGGCTTGAAGTCGATTCCCTCTGAGATGGGCGCAGTGGCCACCGTCCCGCCACTCTCGTAGACCACCCTCTGCTGCTCGCCTTTTGACTGGTGGGCGGGAATGGCCATGTAGACGGTGTTGATGCCGTTGGAACCAACCGTGAAGGTGGCCTTCGAGACATCGACATCGCCAATCATGAAGGTCAGCGTGGCCGTCTGGCCGCCGGCAACACCACCGGGGGACTGTACGGTGAACTTCAGGTAAGAGTTGTACGCGACGAGGTTGCAGCCGATGAACGTGCCGTCGCCGTACTGGGTAACGCCTCTATAGAAATTGCACCTGGCGGCTCCGGCCAGCGTACCGTCCTGCTCGAGGAAGATGGAGCCTGAGTAGCTGGTGCTGCCGTCGTCGTTGAGCGTTATTGCAGTGTTGTTCTGGTCCTTCACCATGCAGATGAGCATCGAGTTCTCCTTGAGCTGGCCTTTGACGGTGCCCTTGAAGGTGGCGGTGGCGGTGCCTGCGCCGCTGCTGAGGGTCAGCGTGTTCACCATGTTGTTATACATCACCAGCAGCTTGTCGTTCTCCTGCCACGTGGCATTGATGTTGACGCCGTCGTCGGCATAGGCCACGCGGGTGGTATTAGCGCTGCCGTAGTGGGCGGTGATGGTGACGGGTGTCTGCACCTCGTCGGGGTCTATGGTGTCGTTGTCGCTGCTGCAGGCGACGCTCATCCCTGCGGTGAGCAGGAGCAGCATGGTCTTAAAGATATTCTTTTTCATCGTCGGCTTATTAGTCCCGCTTACATGATTTGCCTGCAAAGTTAAGACATTCCCGCCGAACGGCCAAATTTTTCTGACATTTTTTCCAAGGAAAAAACGGGGAGCGAAGACAACAGAAAAAGTAAAATGTAATTTGTAATATGTAAGAATCGCCGCTTTCCCCTGTATTTATCGGAGAAAGCGGCGATTTCCAAAATGTAAGACTTTGTAAGAA
>CADCEQ010000018.1 GCA_902800435.1 uncultured Prevotellaceae bacterium
GCAGCAGCCCTGCTGCTCTTGTCATCGTGTGTGAATCACCCTGATGTGCCTTCTTCATCCAAGGAGGCGAAAAGCCTGCCAGCTATTTTCCCAGATTATAGCAATGTCACTGTGCCCTGCAACATTGCGCCGCTCAACTTCATGCTCCCTGCTGACGAATTCGAAGCATGTGTGGCACGTTTTACCACCTCCGACGGCCAGCAGCAGACATACGGCAGTGGCGTGAAAGTGCAGATTCCCGAAGAGGAATGGCACGCCATGCTCGATGCCTCGAAAGGTAAAAGCATCAAGGTCGAGGTCTGGGGCCAGAAAAAGGGCGAATGGCTGTCGTTCAGCCCGTTCGAGATACAGATTGCCGAGGAGCCCATCGACGAATACCTGTCGTATCGCCTCATCGAGCCGTCGTATGTCGCGTGGACCTTCATGGAGATAGCCCAGCGCAACATCACCACGTTCGAGGAGACACAGATCTTTAACAACGAGATTACCATGAATGACAGGTCAAAAGGCCAGTGCATCAATTGTCATAGCTATCAGAATTATAAGACCGACAACATGCTCTTCCATGTGCGTGTCAATATGAAGCGTGACTATACAATCTCTGGGGGTGTCTACCCCTCTTGGCATCCTACTGCCAAGCTCATAGCCTTCTCGACCAATAAGACTCGGCAGGCGTTCCATACGTCCAATCCCAACAAGATTGAGGTCTACGACCTGGCCAGCGATCTGATTCTCTACGATGTAGAGACCGACTCGGTGAGCATCGTCAGCAATGATTCCACGCTTTTGGAGATTTATCCTACCTGGTCGCCCGATGGCAAATACCTCTATTACGGCAAGTCTGTTCCCCTGCCAGAAGAGATGGAAGGTCAGGACATAAGAACCACCTACGCGAAGATACAATACAACCTCTATCGCCGTTCGTTCGACGTGGAAACCCATAACTTCGGTGATGAGGAACTTGTCTATGATGCTGCTTCTGACGATAAGAGCGTCACCCTGCCACGCATCAGCCCCGACGGGCGCTATCTGCTGTTTGCCATAGGGCAGTATGGCTGTTTCCATAGCCGCCACCATGATGGAGACATCGTCTGTATTCCGTTGGAACAGTATACAGGCACGCCCCTCAATGCGGAAAACTCTACGCCCATCGATCTCTCCCTCGTCAATAGCAAAGGCTATTCTGACAGCTACCCCTCCTGGTCGAGCAACGGTCATTGGATAATGCTGGCCAGCCGCCGCGACGACGACAACTACAGCCGTGTCTATTTCGCCTATTTCAACAATGGGAAAGTCTCCAAGGCCTTCCTCCTGCCGCAGGAAGACCCCGAACTGCATATTACCCTCTTGAAGAGCTACAACCGGCCGGAGTTCATGGTCGAGCCTGTCAAAATCAGTGTCGAAGAATTCAGCCGGGTGTTCAAATGACGGATATTTTCCAGCACTTCCTGCACTGACCGCTGAGTGTCAAGTGCTTACGTTCTCAAAACCCTCAATTTTCCTGCACTGAAAGCCTACCTTTTCCTGCACTGCCAGTTCCCTACACGAGAAATGCGTGTCAATATATTTCAAAAGTCCAGTCACGGAATCCTTTCAAGGCGTGACTGCCGGGTTTTCCGGCCAGGAAAAACCGGTTTTCAAGCCGCGAAACACTCTGAAAGCCCCACCCGGGCTTGGCCGCAGGCCCGTTTGTCGGCAGAAAGCAAGTGCAGGAACGCGCATCCCTTCAGTGCAGGAACCAGTGCTGTTTTGGGAGCGTAACGGTCTGATACACAGTCGTCAGTGCAGGAAGTGCAGGATTTATGATGTATTAAATAGAGAAAAAGGTGAGGCAAAGTTGAATGAATCTCGGAAATTCTTTGTACCTTTGCAGCTTAAAAGAATTGGTAAATGCTATGAGGAAGATACATCTTCTATATACGCTCCTCTTCGGCGTGGCCGCCTTCCTATTTTTCGGGTTGGCCTATCCGCACCATCTTCATTATCAGGAGCAGTTACAGCTGTTCCTCTTCGACAGCAACTATGTGTGTGATGTCGTCAGCCGACCAGGAGGCGTGGCCGACCTGTTAGGGCGCTTCTGCACGCAGTTTTTCCTCTTTGCATGGGTGGGGGCTGCTATTATTGCAGTCCTGCTCTCGGCGGTGCAGTTGCTGACGCTGCGTCTGGCCAAGTGGGGGTGGTTCTATGGCTTGAGTTTTGTGCCCTCGCTGCTGCTCTGGCTTTTTCTGCTTGACGAGAATGCGCTGTTAGGGGGCGTCTGGGCCGTTCTGCTTACGCTGCTTGCTATTTGGGGCCTCAGTCGGCTCCCAAGTGGTTGGATTCGACGTGTTCTGATAATCGTTGCTATTCCCATCGTTTATTGGATGGTTGGACCGGCATGGACTGGCAGCCATTACCATCGCTATCCGACAGTCTTCCCCACGCTGCTTTATGCCGCATGGCTGTCTGCCGTCATCCTCCCACTTATAGCCCGTGCCTGCCATCGCTGGCTTTCCGCCTCCCATTCCTCATTCCACATTTCTTATTTCTTATTCCTCATTTTAATGGGCTGTCTCGTCTGGAAGAACGCCAACTTCAAGGCCGAGAAGGTGATGGCGTACGACTTCATGGCTCGCTACCAGCAGTGGAACCGCATACTTGAAACCGTCAATGCCGAGAAGCCCAACAACCAGATTGGCGTGACGGTACAGAACCTGGCTTTGGCTATGCACGGCATGCTCTTGGAACAGATGACCAACTATAACCAGAACGGCATTGCCGGACTGCTGCCCGATGTCAAGGAAGATGCCACCAGTCCGTTGCCTACGGCTGAGGCCTTCTATCAGTTGGGCATGATTAATGTTGCGCAGCGCACGGTGTTTGAAGCCCAGGAAGCCATTCTCGACTTCCAGAAGAGTGGCCGCTGCTATAAGCGGCTGGCACAGACCAACCTCATCAACGGTCAGTACGCCGTGGCCCGCAAGTATCTTTCGGCTCTGCAGAAGACGCTCTTCTATCGTGACTGGGCCAACGAGACGCTGCCGCTGTTAGGCGATGAGGAGGCCATTGCCCGTCATCCCGAATATGGACATCTGCGCCAGTCGGCCTACACTGAAGACTTCTACTTCAGCGACCACGTGACGCCCGAGATGCTCAAAAGCCTCTATTATCGTAATAAGGACAACCGTCTGGCCTATCAGTATCTGCTGGCCTATTATATGTTGACGGGCGACCACGAAGGCTATAATAACTTCATTTCCACTGAGCAATGAAAAAGATTCTATTTGTTTTAATGGGGCTGATGGGGCTGATGGGCTGCAACGAGACTGTTGAGAATGCCAGGCAGGAGTCCGTGCTGCCTCAGATATATCCCGACTACCTCGGCGTCACCGTCCCCGTGAACATTGCACCGCTCTGTTTTAACATGGCCGACGAGAATGCACTTCGCATTGACGCCGTCATTACCGACAGCCACGGAAACAGTCTGCACGCCCAGGGCGATGAGTCTGCCGATTTCGACCTCGACGACTGGCACGCCCTGCTTGCCGCGAACCCCGGCGACTCGCTCACCGTCACCGTCTCGGCCAAGTACGACGACGGCTGGCACACCTATCAGCCGTTCTCCGTCTATGTCAGCCCCGACAGCATCGACTACGGTCTCTGCTACCGCCTCATTGAGCCGGGCTATGAGGTGTGGAGCAAGATGGGCATCTACGAGCGCGATCTGTCGTCGTTCGATGAGCACCCGCTGATTGAGAACACTCAGTTCGAGGGCTGCGTCAACTGTCACAGCTTCAACCGGGGCAACCCTGCCGACATGAGTCTCCATATCCGCGGCCCCCACGGTGCCACCCTGCTGCGCAGGGACTACGGCCCCGTCACCGCCTACAATACCAAGACCCCTGAGACGCTCGGCCTCTGCGTCTATCCCTACTGGCATCCCTCGGGCCGCTATATTGCCTATTCCACCAACACGACGAGACAGCTGTTCCACAGTGCCGACCCCAACCGCATCGAAGTCTTCGACGAAGCCTCCGACCTACAGGTCTATGACGTCGAGAAAAACGAACTGCTGCTTTCGCCGCTTCTCAAGCAGGACTCCATTTATGAAACCTATCCCGTCTTCTCTGCTGACGGCCGCTCGCTCTATTTTTGTGCGGCTCAAGCACTCCCCCTCAACGGGAGGGGGCAGGGGGGAGGCTTAGACTCCATCCGCTATAACCTCTGCCGCATTGACTTCGACCCCGCTACTGGCACCTTCGGCAGCACCATTGACGTTATCGTCGATGCCGCAGCTCAGAAGAAGTCGGTATCCTTCCCCCGTCCCTCCTACGACGGCCGCTTCCTGTGCTACACGCTCTCCGACTACGGCCAGTTCAGCATCTGGCACCACGAAGCCGACCTCTACCTTCTCGACCTGTCCGGTGAAGGGCGTATCAGCCCGCTAACCCAGGCCAACTCCCCCGACACCGAGTCGTTCCACAATTGGAGCACCAACTCCCGCTGGCTGGTACTGAGTTCGCGCCGCGATGACGGTCTCTATACGCGTCCCTACTTCTGTCACATCGATGCCAACGGCGTAGCCACCAAGGCCTTCATGCTGCCGCAGCGCAATCCCCGCCGTTTCTATCGCGACCGTTTCCTGTCGTTCAATGTGCCCGACTTCATCACCGGCCCCACGCGCTTCGACAGCCGTCAGGCCAGCCGCGTTATCAACGACGAGTTGCGCAAGGACTTCGGCGTGCGCCCATAGCCTAACCGTCCACTAAATAGTCAAACCGTCTAACCGTCCACCAAATAGTCAAACCGTCTATCCGTCCACTAAATAGTCTAACCGTCTAACCGTCCACTAAATAGCCTAACCGTCTAACCGTCCACAAAATAGTCTAACCGTCCTCGCACGCGTACGCGCGCAGGAATGAAATTGCTGACACCCGGCGCACGTAAAATTTTTTACTTTTTTGCCCAAAACCCAGTGCCTTTTGTCCAAAACGTGGCGGTTCTTGCGCAAAAGGAGCCGCTTTTCAGTCGTTCCCACGGCCTGGGACAAACGTCCCACGCCGTGGGAACGTCCTTTTCCCGTCGCGTGCTGCCCCAAAATCGGGTGCGCCGGGTGTCAGCAAAATCATTCCTGCGCGTAGGCGCGCGCGAGAAACACCGCATTTGTCTCCGCAACAATCTCAATGTCAGCCCCTTCCGTTTTCAGGATTCCTTCAGGACGCCTCTCTCTATTGTGTATGTCAAACAAATCGCGGGAATCGTACACATGAGGGTCGGTTCTGTTGTGTACTTGGAATCTTCGGTAGTATGTTTTCCTGAGAAAGATTTGGTGCTCTCATTCTTTTGTTGTATCTTTGCAGGCGACAAAACAATATTGGTTATGACGACAGTAGCATTGAACAATCTTTGGATGTACCTTCAGGGTCTTTCGCTCTCTCAGAAAGACCGTAAGTGGCTTGCTGGAAAACTCATCGAGCCAACCGACGACGGTACTAAGACCACACGACAGAAGGCGTATGTGAAGGAGTTGCTGACCCGTGCACTCGAGGAAGTGGAACAAGCTAAGAGCGGCGAAATTAAGATGATGACAGAAGATGTATTCCTCGACGGGCTGAAAAGAGACGGACAATCTACGACAAAAGCGGAATCGACAACGTCCCCGATGACTATATAAAATGGCTCGTCCGCGAAGCTACCAATAGTCAGAAGTGACGGTCCTAGTAGAGGTGTTTCCTCGTCTTCTATAAGAAATGATTACGAGAATCGTCTCCTCTGATTCCAAACCACATTACAAACACCTATTAGTAATTCCACCTTGCTCAAAATAATCCGAAGATTATTTGGCATTCTCGGAATTATTGTCTATCTTTGCATCCGATATTCTTGAACAATAAACATTTATCCATTATGATTAGAAAATTTTATCTGATATTTTTTACTTTGTTACCACTTATTGCAAATGGAAGTGTTAAGATCGGTGACATAAATTACGATTTAGACGAGATCAATAAAACTGCGGTAGTGAGAGGAGTAGGTGATGACTACAGCCAGAGTGTCGACATTCCAGAATCAATATATTACGGTGGAACTAACTACAGAGTCACAAGCATTCGTGAATATGCCTTCATAGGATGTTTCTACATACCATCCATAACCATTCCTAACACTATAATCGATATCGGGAAGAATGCGTTTACGTATTGTACGAAATTGACGACCTTCACTATTCCAAGTAGTGTCAAACATATCGGAAGCGCGGCTTTTTATGGTGGAAACCTCACCTCTCTTTATTGTCTTGCGGAGACCCCTCCTACTGTTGATGATAACAATTTTGGATTTACCGCTTCAAATGTGACTCTTTATGTCCCCTCAGGGCATAAGAGTTCATATCAATCTATAGAACCCTGGAAATCTTTTAAGGAAATTGCAGAATATGTACTTTTCCCTGACTGTCCAGAAGGTGAAGTCCGTAACGCTGCTATCTATCTGTACAACAAAGGAATAGTTCAAGGTGAGAATGGGCTTCTCTTGGCAGACCGTGAAGTAACTCGTTCTGAGATTGCCAAAACATCTTTCTATGGTCTTTATTTCGGGCCATCAAAGGTGCCTGCAGATCTGAGCGTTAATAAGTTTCCAAGTGTATACGCTGATTTGCAGGACAAGAGCACTTATTATTATCAATCCGCTAAGGCTCTCTTGTATTTGGAATATGGTGATGGTGTAACACCCTTCGACCGTAACCGCATAGCATTCAAACCATCAGACCAAATTGCAAGAATAGATGTATTAAAGGAACTTTTGGAAACTTTCAACATTAAACCAGATGTAGAAAACAGTAACAATCCATTCCCTAACGACGAGAACGTTCTAGTGCTAGCTACATCAAGTCCAACGAAAATGGGATACTTACGTGCTGCTGCAAAACCAGAATATGGTATAGTTACTACAGCGAATTCCACCTTTCGACCATACGCCAAATGTACTCGTGGAGAGGCATTCTTGATGCTGGCTCGAATCATGCAGAAAATCGAGGCAGGTGTGATTTCCAATCCCAACCCACAGGAATCAGACTACTTCCAGCCATTGAATACGACGCTGAAGACAATCTCGCTGGGTGCCGGCCTGCCGATGGGCAACTTCCAGCACTATACGAAGACAAGCTTCGCGCTCAGCGGAGTCGTTCCCTTGGTGTTCTCTCATGCGTACAATTCTTATAACACAACCTTACCTGAAGTTTTCTTCGGAGAGAACGGCAGTAGGGAGGCATACATGCCCTTGGGTGACGGGTGGAGCCACAATTTCCATACGTTCATCACCAGCGTCGACGATCATGTCGTTGTTCACTGGGGAGGTGGCAACATCGAAGTCTATGAACTCAACGGCTCGGAATGGAAGCCTATGTCGATGGGTGTCTACGACAAACTGACCGACAGCAATAATAGCTTTGTCATCAAGACAAAGTCACAGATGTCATACTATTTTGGTACGAAGAAGAGTGGCGTGGCCTATTTGTCGAAAATCACAGACCGCAATGGCAACACATTGACTATCGAATATGCGAAAGGAGAAAATGATATGCCTCGCATCAGCAGCGTCAGCGACGGTAATCGTTCACTCTCGTTCAGCTATCTGCCTGGCACGAACCTGTTGAGCAGTATTAAAGACCCACTGAATCGAACTATCAGTTTCAGCTATAAGCTCAACAAGAAGACTAATCGCTATCAGCTCAGCAGCTTCACAGATGCCAAGGGACAGACGACAAACTACCTCTACGGCGACGACTCGATGGTGAGCACTTCCAAGTTGCTGACAAAGATTCAACTGCCAAAAGGCAACTACATCGAGAATGAATATGATGCCAACCGCAGGCTCAACAAGTCGGTGAGTGGCGTGAATGGCGTACCTACGACAACGACGAGTGTCAGTGTAGCCGCAGACTATGGCAATACGATATCTACCAGTTCATCCGTGACAGTGGATCGCGGTTCTCAAACCTCGACTTACGGATACACATTTAATAACAACAATGTCATAACCCACATGGAGGGTAACGGCGGGCAGATGTACGTGAACGGCACGTACGGCAATGACAAACACCCGCAGCTTCCTACACAACTTCAGAGCAACAGAACAACGGTCAACAATGTGGAATATGACAAGAACGGCAATGTCACCAGCCTGACCGTTACGGGCGATGGCACGCTGACGACGACGATGACCTACGATGAGATGAACAACCTGACGAGCATCACGGATCCAAAAGGTAACAAGACTACTTATAGCTACGACACCAAAGGAAATCTGATTGGGGTGTCGGCTCCAGAAGGCGTCACGTCGAGCATCTCTGTTAATACTAAAGGTCTGCCTACAGAGATTACAAACGCTATGGATATTAAGACGCAATTTGAATACAATACGTATGGAAATCTTACTAAGACCATCCTGCCTGCACTTAGCCTGTCGAGCAGCGCAGCCTACGACAAAGCCAGCCGAATGACAAGCTCAACGGATGCTTTGGGACGTACTACCTATTACGAATTCGACAACAATGACCTGCTGACGAGCACTACAGACCCGATGAACCACAAAACAAGGTTCGGTTACGACAAGAACGACAACCTGACAAGCATCACCAATGCCAAGGACGGCGTGACCACTATGAGTTACGACAATGCAACAGACTGGCTGACATCTGTATCGTTCGCAGGCAGCACCAAGGAATACAGCTATAACAACGATGGTACGCTTAAAACGTTCACCAAACCAGACGGTACGGCCCTTACCTACAGCTATGATAACTTGGGCAGAGTGACGAGTGACGGTGTGAACAGTTATAGTTATGACAGCAAATTGCGACTCTCCTCTGTGTCAGGCAATGGAAAAACTGTCAGCTTCGGCTATGACGGCTTCAACCGCATCACCAGCACTAGCAGTAGCGAGCATAACAACAGTTATTCGTATGACGAGAACGGCAACTGTACCAGCATCAATGGTACAACGTACACTTACGATGGTCTTAACCGCCTTACATCGGTTACATTCGGTGGCAAGACGATTACCTATACGTATCGCAAGGACAGCAAGCTTTTAAAGGTGACCTATCCCAACGGCATGACTACGGATTACGGCTATGATGCCGTCGGGCGACTGACCAGTAAGACTACCAAGCTGAATGGCTCGGTATTGGCCAGCTACAGCTTTACGCTTGATAAATTTGGCAACATCATCAAGCAGACCCCCAAAGAGCCTTATGATGGTATCAGTCTAACCAACGAGGATGTAAGCTATACTTATAATGAGGGTAACCGCATTACAATGGCTGGTGACATCACCTTTGAGTTCGATGCCAATGGTAACACCACGAAGCGTGGTAGCGAGACATATAGTTGGGACAAACAGGACCGTCTGACAAAGGCTGGCTCTACAACCATCAAATATGACCCGTTAGGACTGATTGCCTCATACGATGACATTAACTTCACTACTAGTCCAATTGGCATTGGCATTGTGCTGTCTGATTCAAAGAGTGGAGCTGAGTATATCTACGGCAAGGGCCTGGAAGCAAGAGTCATCAATGGCAAGGCGAGCTACTATGTGACAGATGTTCGCGGTTCTGTCGTGGCTATTGTCGACGAGAGTGGCAACATCACCCACAAATACCAGTACGATGATTACGGAAAGGTGACACAGAAGCAAGAGGCCGACTACAATCCGTTCCAGTATGTCGGCAAGTATGGCGTGATGTATCTCACAGATCATCAGTACTATATGCGTGCCCGCCACTACGACCCCACCATCGGCCGCTTCCTTAGCGAAGACCCCATTTGGAGTACAAACCTTTATCCGTATGCGGATAACAATCCGATTATGGGGATTGATCCGAAGGGGAAATATGGAAATATTCTACTTGAAGGTGCAGGAGAAACATTAGGAAATACGGCATTGGAAAGTATAGATACAGAACTTCTTGAATGGTGGATAGAATTACAATCTTACATCGTGCAAAATGGCACACAAGGAGAGTTAGCTGAATTAGCAAATGCAATTAAACAAACCGGTGGAGGTTCGACTTTGAACGTTGTTGTTCCAATTGGGACAATTATCGGATTCTATAATTACTGTAGAACCGGAGATGCAAAACATATAGAATTTGGTGCAGCAAGTGATGCTGTTTCGCTTGCAATAAAGAAAATAGTAGCAAGCGGAGGTGGCTCCACGTTAGGAGCTATAGGATGCGGCGTAGGTATGGCAGTCGGATTTGCTCTTCTTGCTCAAGATGGATACAAAGCTTTTGTAAATGCAAGAGAAGCTACAAGCGTTGTGGACTTCTTTAATAGGCAAAATGAAAACGGCGGATTGATTTACAAAACAAGTCAAAAAATTGGTGATGGCCTTGAAAGTTTCTGGGATTGGTCTTTAGGCTGGCTTATAGATTAATTAGGCTCTATGTTATAACTTAACTTACGCAATATAATATGAAACAGAGATTAATATATACAATAGCGCTATTGTTTGCAACGATGCAGACATATGCCCAGACCTACACCTACGACTCAAACAACCGTTTGACGAAGTTGGAATATGATAATGGTACAACAATCACCTATACCTTCGATGCCTTGGGTAATAGGACGGGTAAGAAAATAACAGGAGGCAGTACCCCCGTTGACCCTGATGCAGTCGCATACGCATGGTTATCAAGCGACGGCAAGACCCTCACTTTCTGCTATGACAACAAAAGGGAAGAGAGAAATGGGGAAACATATGATTTGAATGGGTTGTACAATCCAGAATGGAATCCAGATCCATGGAATACACCTTGTGACGTCACTTCTGTTGTGTTTGAACCTTCGTTCGCACAGGCTAGACCTACAAGTACATTCTCTTGGTTCTGTAATTGTGAAAAACTCACAGAAATAATAGGACTTGAAAATCTAAATACCTCCAAAGTAACCTGTATGTATAGCATGTTCCGTGACTGTAAACTGCTGAAAGAATTGAATGTTAGTCATTTTGACACATCGAATGTTACTATGCTTTGGGCCATGTTTGACGGTTGTTCCAATCTTGAAAGTCTTGATGTGAGTAATTTCGATACCTCCAAGGTGACCGATATGACGTTGTTGTTTTCTTTTTGTAAAAATTTGAAAAATCTCAAATTGGGTCATTTTGACACATCCAATGTGACTAATATGTATATGATGTTTATATATTGTAGTAATTTAACCAGTCTTGATGTGAGTAGTTTTAATACTTCAAAAGTAACAGACATGCAATATATGTTTGATGGATGTAGTGGTTTGACTAGTCTTGACGTTAGCAATTTCGATATGACTAAAGCGCAGTATTCCACAAGTATGTTTAGCGGATGCAGTGGTTTGAAGTCTTTGTCTGTTTCTCCTACGATGAACAACATCAAAGATGATGCGTGCTATGGCATTGGAACTACTGCTTCCCGTTGTTTTTTATATGCCCCTAATGATTTCGACTTTGGTATTGATGCCTCTGGGAGTAGTTTTGAATGGAAACAGGGTTTTTTTAAATCTGCCACCTATATTCCTGGTGACGTAAATAAGGACGGCAATAGGAACAAACAGGATGTTGAATACCTTGTAAATGCAATCCTCAACAACCAGCACCCCACAAAGGGTACAGACCTAAACAATGATGGAAAACTAAACGTTGCAGACATCACTCTACTCGTTGAAGCCATACTGGATGGTAATTGGCCTATCGTGAACAACGGGCACGAATACGTGGATCTCGGCTTGCCAAGTGGCACGCTTTGGGCTACCTGTAATGTGGGAGCATCCAAACCAGAAGAAGTTGGCTGCTACTATGCATGGGGTGAGACAAAGACAAAAGATAACTATAGCCAGAGTACTTATAATTATTGGAATAGCCAATACAACACCGGTGATGACCTCGGAGATGATATCCGTGGCACAGAATACGATGTGGCACATATCGAGTGGGGAGGTGACTGGCAGATGCCATCTCTAGTTCAGATTAAGGAGTTACTTGACAATTGTTTATATGAGGTAACCACCGTCAATGGAGTAAAAGGGATGAAGTTTGTCGGATCTAATGCAAAGAGTATTTTCTTTCCGTTTGCAGGTTTCCGACAAGGGACAGAACTCTATAGTCAAGGTTCTTTAGGAGTATATAGAACGGGGATTCCGAGTTCCAACTTGGGAACACTGACATATTACTTATATGTAGACTCCGGGGGTGCCCACTGGGATAAGTATGCAGAAAACCGGTTCTATCGTTACAATGGTATGACTGTCCGCCCTGCCATTTCATCTTCTGAAGATGACTCTGGAACTTCGCCTGAAGGTCAACACGGTGGTCCCGGAGCAGATGGAGAACCAATTGATAATCCGTAGGGTGAACCAGAAGCAGGTTATGATGGAGGTTGCATAGGTGGTGTCCATACGATAATAAAGATTACGCATCATCAACTTCTGGCAATTGGGAGCGGTGTAATGTGGATTATTAGAATCGTCACCCAGTGTCGCAGACACCACGTCCACGTCGAAACATTACAGCAAACGTCCTGCCACGATGAGCTCTAATAATAGAACGGAATGAGTGTTATACAGCAGGGTGGGGAGGCGAAACGAGGCTTCTCCGCCCTTTTTCATAATGATTTGTTTTTGAATCTTCGTAGCCCAAAAACACGAAGGATAATTTGGGGGTGTCAAAAATATTGTGTAATTTTGCGCCCGTTTAGAAATTATCAACCAATGTATAGACAAATCATTTATTTGTGCTTATGAGGAAATTGTTACTTTTTATGGCCATGCTGCTGGCTGTAAACAGCAGTCAGGCAGCGGGTATTTTCAAAGTGAACGGTGAGGAAATCAAGAAGACGCCCACGCTTATCACTATGGACTATTCACGGGCAGGCTACATTCAGGTTCAGTTTAGTGATAGCTCTGTAGTCAGTTACAACATGAATCTTGTTGAGTTTTATCCCAATGAGGTGAATGCTATCCAGAACACCATGAAGGAAGGGACTTTCTTTCATATCAAAGGACACGTTAGCGATGTCCTCCGTCTGGAAGGTGTCACTCCGGGAGCAGAGATTGGCATTTATGCAGCCAACGGAACCCAGAAGTATCTTGGCAAGGCTGATGGTAAGAATGCGTCTGTCGACGTGTCGCGTCTGAGCCGGGGCGTCTATCTCCTGCGTGTAGGTCGTCAGGCTGTAAAGTTTATCAAGGAATAAGGAGAGGCACGATTATGAAAAAACTGTTTATTGCATTGTTTGCCTTTGTTGCATTGAGTGTCAGTGCACAGGTTCCGCAGCAGGGAGACACCCTGCGTATCACTACCACGTATGGCCAGCAGTATAATTATCTCTTTGGCAATGTGAAGAGTCTTGAATTCCTGGACAACTCGAAAGTGTTCATCAACTTCTATGACAATTCGTTTGCCGGCTTCCCGTGGAGTGATGTGAAGTCTATACGTTTCCATAACCGTTACAGCAATCCCGACGTATTGTTGAAAGCTCAGGAATCGGGTGCCTACGAGGGACTGTATGCTGCTACATATAATCCTTTTGCCCTTTTGTATATGGTATCTTGTATCGCCAGTGACGAGATGCTGGCTGGCGGTGGCCTTCAAGACTATATGTTTCATGGAACCGACCTGCTGGTTCCTGGCAATTACCCCAAAGACGAAGTATGGAAAGTCTATTACAAAACCATTGCTGATGTCAACAACGCGATTGTCCAACTCGACTTCATGCCTGCCGAAGTCAGGAAAAGCGACATTGACCACGCCCGTGGTGAAGCATTATTCCTGAGAGCGTTCTACTATTCGCAGCTGGCATCCATCTTTGGCCCCGTTCCCGTGGTCATCAATGGCACTTGGGAAGAGAAGATGTCTACAGCCACAGCCGAAGCAAACTGGGGACAGATACTGCTTGACCTGAAGAATGCCATCAGCCTGATGGAGGGTTATTCACCGACGCTGACCGTCGACGACAGCCGTGTGGGTAAGTATGCCGCCGAGGCGCTGCTGGCTCGCTCATTCCTGTTCTATACCGGGTTCTATCAAGGCGTTCATGATATTGCTGCCAACGATGCCATTGTTACGCTGCCCGACGGTTCAGTGCTGACAAAGAACGACGTGATAGCCTACATCAACGACTGTGTCATGAATTCCGGCTTCACCCTGGTGAAGGACTTCCGTAACCTGTGGCCTTACACCAATCGTCTGACGGTCGAAGACTACAGCTATACCAAGGGACAGGGATTGAGATGGGTTGAGGACGACGGCGCCGTGAATCCGGAGGTTCTTTTTAAGATAAAGTACAACAAGAACGCCTCATGGAATTCAAACACGACTATTGGTTATGCCAACCGCGTCGCACTCTATATGGGCATGCGTCTTAACCAGGATTACAGTAGCACCTTCCCCTTCGGTTATGGATATGGCGTAGGACCAGTCTCTTCTGCTTTCTATAGTGACTGGGCAGAGGCAGAGCCTAACGATATGCGCCGCGATGCCTCGATTCAGGATGTCAGCGAATGGCCGGACTACAGGATTGGGACACAGAAAGACGGAGTCCAAGCGACGCAGTATCACGAGAAGAAGAACTCGCCCGTCACCTGTAAGCTGAGTGAATACAGTTATTCGCCAAACTTTGAATCTGTGATGTATGACTTTTACGGCGACCTCCAAATGGGCAATATTCACCCGCTCAACATTATCCGCTTTGCCGATGTGCTGCTGATGCAGAGCGAGCTGACGGGTACTGTAGATGGTATCAATAAGGTACGCGAGCGTGCGGGACTTCCGGCACTGACGACCTACAGCCTGGCTGCCCTGCAGAACGAGCGTCGCTGGGAGCTGGCCTTCGAAGGTGTGCGCTGGAACGACATGCGCCGCTGGGGTGACGACTATTGTAAGACGGCACTCGATAAGCAGATGGATTCAGAGATTTACAACGGGGGCATTAAGACCACCAATCCCCGGGGAATATCGGAGTACGACAACAATCCTACGACCTATTCCCAGCGTTATGACGCCAGTCACGGATTCTTTGCCGTGCCCACGATTATGGCGATGGAAGGCGGGGCTGCCATTGATGCCATGCAGGGTAGTTGGACCTATCAGGACGATGAACTCATGCTTGACTGTATCGAGATTATCAACGACAAGGTCATAAGATATGATGGTGACAACCAGCAAGTGGCAGAGGGCACGCTGTCAATAACGAAGACCGACGATTACGCAAACCGTATCTGCAAAGTGACCTTCACAGACGGCTCGATGCTGCCTGTAAGCAAGAAGGGAGAGGACAATGACGGCACATTGCAATACGACCTGACCAGTCTTGACGAAAACACGATGACCCTGACAAGCAGCAAGGGTACGCTGACACTGCGCCGTCCCGTCTATGAAGAGCAAATGCTGAGAGCCGTTGCTGGTGTGCAATGGACATGGGCCGTCTTTAATAGCCGTGACTATAATACAGGCAACTATGTTACGGTTGGTTCCTACGGCCTTACCGGATGGAATTCTAGCTTGACGCCCAACGGTGGTATTCCCGTTTCTTATGGTCGACACTATGAGAGTGTCACGGACGAGAACCTACAAGCCTATCTGAACAGTAAGGGGATCGATGTGACCAGCGGCGAGGCAGCCCCCTTTGCCTATATGACCATCAGCATGAAGGATAAGAAAATCAGAAAGTACACATCCGACGCCACCTTGATTAGTGAGAAAGCGTTTTCAGCAAAGTTGAACGGTGGAGAGATTACCATCACGACAGAACCTGATGCAACGCCGATTCCCTATCTGTACAATGATACCAACCAGAAAGAAACGAGTTTTATCGTCAGGAGTAACCCTGTACAAGCCCAGTTTACCTCTGCCTATACGGGCGACCCTGGTCTTGTGCTTACCAGTGTGACTGAGGTAAACCGTACACAGACCTACTGGATGTTTGGCCGTCGTGGATTGACAAGCGAGGAGCTGGATTCGAAACTCACCATTACTCAGCAGGATATGAATGGCAATGCCGATAGTAACGGCCGCTTCCTGAAGGTGTCACTTGATCTTCCGTATAACTATCTGCCCTTCCTCACCTGTGAATTCGAAGACGGGACAAAGGTTCCTGAATCCGAAACCGGCGTCTATCTGATAAAAGGTAAAAAGGGTGAGACGCTGACCAAGAAGCTGCATTTCCGCTTCATGAACTGTAATCAGACGGAGGCCGTCGCAGACCGCGAAGTCACGGTCGTTGTAAATGACATCCAGAAGACCTGGATTTATGGCGAGAATCCCGAGTGGCAACCGCCGTTTACCGTAAGTGCCTGGGATGCTGCAGCATTGCGTTTCAGCGGAAATGAAGGTAAGTATCTCCCTTACCTTCCTGATGAGTTCTATTTTGGGCACAAGACGCTTATCATCGACGTTTCGGAGGCCAGCGACGATTGCGTCGCCCGTGTGATGAACGGCTGGTGGAGTGCTGTCTATGAGGACAACATCCAGATTACTTCCGGCATGAAATGGGAGGTCCAGATTACTGAAGATATGGCTAACGACTGTGCCAAGAGTGCTGGCGGTAAAGATCTTAACCTCTTGCTTACCAGTGGAAGCTGCACCATCAGGTCTGTATATATTGAGGAATAGTTATTAGTAATGAAAAAGGTATTATATGTATTGTTGTCCCTCACGATGTGTATGTTTGCATCATGCGGGAAAGATGATGATGTTGCTCCGGAACCGCAGCCGCAGCCGGAGCCGGAACCGATAGTTGTTAAATATGCCAAGTATGAAACGAACGATGACTACGTGGATCTGGGTGTCGGCAATTTCATGATTGCCACCAAGAACTTAGGCGCAAAGCGGCCTGAGGACACGGGCTACTTCTTTGCCTGGGGCGAGACAGAACCCAAGGAGGTCTATTCGTGGGAAACGTATAAGTTGCAAACCTCCCCAACATATTATAAGGAAGGTGAACTTCTTCAAGCTCAGAATGATGCTGCAACGGTTATCTTAGGCGAGGGATGGCGCCTGCCGACAGTTGATGAAGTGAAGTACCTTGAGGATTCATATACTACCGACGACAATTGTTCCAGGATGAGACCCACCATCAGCAACGGCGTTTACGGCTACCAGCTGATAGGACCCAACGGTAACTCGGTATTCTTTCCGTCTACCGGACGAATGCAGGGCAACGAACTGATAACCTGGGACAACGACACTAAGATGTGGTGCAAGAATAGTGCGAAGGGCAGGTCGTTGGAAGTCTTAACTATCGAACTGACTGGTGTTTCAACCTTTTGGACCGTTGACAGGTGCGAGGGTCTGCCCATACGTCCTGTAAAAGAACGGGGGGCTGCGCCTGACACCGTGTATCTGAAACTGAACGTCCTTGACCGCAACATTGCGGAAGCCCAACAGCTGCTGAACACCATCAATCCCGAGGAATATAGTGCAGCGAGCTATCAGGCGCTTGAAAGGAACCATCAGCATGCTGTCGCCATGAGAGCATTTGTGATTGAGAACGACGGACAGAAGAAACACGCCTACTTAGGCAATATTAATAAGGTGAATATGGAGCTGCAGGATTCCATCGACTATGCATCCCATTTCCTGCGTATGGCTATCGTCGAACTGGATCGTTTGCCCAAGGCCAGCGACATCAAGGCTGTAGACCTCGGACTGTCTGTGCGTTGGGCGTCGGCCAATTTAGGAGCGCGCACGGAAACCGAAAACGGCTTTTACATTGCGTGGGGCGAGCTGGCTCCCAAACAAGGACGTTACGAATGGGAAAGCTATAAGCTGTGCAAGGAAGTGTACGAAGGCAACCGGGATTTCAGCAAGTTCTCAAAATACGTGACTGACAGCCGATGGGGCGTGGTGGACGGAAAGACACGGCTCGACCTTGAGGACGATGCTGCCCACGAGTTCCTGGGCGGCGACTGGCGCATACCCACCCCAGAGGAGTTTCAGGAACTTGTGGACAACTGTACTTTCGAGAACGTGCTGCTGAATGGCCATACTGTGATGAAGGCGACGGGCCCTAACGGCAACTGCATCTATTTCCCACATTCAGGGTCTACTCATGTGGTGGACGAAATATACTGTTGGACCACAGACATGAGCCCCGGCGCCAATCAGCACGCCATCTGTTATTCTATCCAGTCTTTTTTTGGAGAGGGATACCAAACGTGGGAAGACCGATATGTCGGTATGACCATCCGTGCGGTTTGTCCGTGATGGTTGCGAGGGTAGCGAGGTATGGACTACATGCCTTATTTCTTGCTCCTGTAGAATTTCTCGAGTGTGCGGTAGGCGTTCTCCTTCTCAGGCGAGGCGACTTCCTTTGATTCTACGTCAATCTTCATCACGGGTGCGGCATCGAGATTCTCCTTCGTGATGGCCGTCCACTGGGGAAGGTCCTTACCGTTGGGATTGCCCGTCTTGCAGAAGTTTGCGTAGTACGTCAGGAACAGCTTCGAGATGGCGTAGTCCTCCTCCTGCCAGTCGTAGAACTCGTTGGTGTCGAGGGTTCCCATGGCATACTCGATGTCGGCAGAGTGAACGGCACCGGGAGCAATCGTAGGCTGCTGAGCCTCTGCCTTCTTCTCTTCAGCGGTCTTCTCACGCACACCACCGGCCAAGCCTCCCGTCTTGTCGCCCATCTTCTCTGAAACCTGCGGGCGCGGGTGCATGTAGTGGTAGCGGTAGACGGGCAGGCCGGTCTTAGCGTGGTAGTCGCAGACCTTCCAGGTGGGGAAGCCCGTGAAGAGGTCGGAGACGAGATCGAAGCCTTTCTGAGTCATGACGTCTTCGTCGGTCGTGATGCCGTAAGCCTCAAAGATTTCGTCGGTCGAGTTGCCAAACTGCGCTTTCAGGGCGTTCTTGTAGTTCTGCAGGGTAGGAGTCTGCCCCTGGAGTGCCTGCATGGGATGGGATTCGAGGGAGTTCCAGCCTGCGAGCAGCGGCACCTGGGCCTGCTCGCCACGCTCGAACACGGCGTCGGCACTCTCGGTCATGAAGAGGCCGTCGAGTACCAGCCTTGACATGCCTACGGGAGGGAAGGCCTTCTCGAGTGAGTCTGCATCTATCGCCCTGGCATCTGCTATACTGGCTATGCCTGCCCACTTGAGGAGGCGTGCACCTGCGGAGTCGGCTTCAGCCTGCGTGAGAGGCTTATTGGGCATCACCTCGGCACCTGAGGAGAGCATGGCGCCGGCAATCATATCCTTGGAGAGGGGCGAGCACATCAGGAGCGAAACGCTGAAAGAACCAGCCGACTCGCCCACGATGGTGATGCGGTCGGGATTGCCGCCAAATGCAGCGATGTTCTCCTTCACCCACTTGATGGCAGCCACCTGGTCGAGGTAGCCGTAGTTGCCACTTCCCTTGTAGTCGGAGGCTGCCGTAAGCTCCGGGTGGGCGAAGAAACCGAATACACCCTCGCGGTAGTTGGCCGTGACGCCGATGACGCCTTCTTTGGCAATGGCGGAGCCGTCGTAGCGGGGCTCACTGCCCGAACCGGCTATAAGTCCGCCGCCATTGAAGTAAATCAGTACGGGCAGGGCGTCGGCTGCGGTCTTTGCCGTCGTCCAGATGTTCAGGTAGAGACAGTCCTCGCTGCGGCCAGGGCCTCGGAACTGCATATCGCCGAAGATATCGAGCTGCATGGGGTCGTTGCCGAATGTCTTGGCTTCACGAACGCCCTCCCAGGCCTGTAAGGGCTGTGGCGCCTTCCAGCGGAGCTCGCCAACGGGAGCCTGGGCGAAGGGTACGCCGAGGAACTTCTTCACGCCGTCCTCCTCGAAGCCCTCAAGGACGCCATACTGGGTTTTCACCTGGAGAGTGACTTCATCTCCCTTCTGTGTGCAAGCGCTAAAGCAGCACAATGCTGCCATAGCCGTCATTATAATGGTCTTTTTCATTTTCGTTATTTCGATGTTTCGATGTTTCGATATTTCGATGCTTCGATGTTTCGATGTTTCGATGCTTCGGGATTTCGGGATTATCTGCGCAGCAGATTCATCTGGACTTGTGGCTTCATCACGTCATTGACCTTGGTCTGCTGAGCCTTGGCGTTGGCGGTGAGGGTAGCCTTGATGTCCTGCGATGAGGCTCCTACGAGGAACTGGTATTCGCCCTCGGCCACCACCCATGCGGAGGCGGCCTCGTCGAACGATGCCAAGTCGGCAGCCTTTACCGTCATGGTAACGGTCTCGCTCTCGCCAGCCTTCAAGGCCTTGGTCTTGGCAAATGCCTTCAGCTCCTTGGAGGGCTTGTTGGCAGCCTTGTTGTCAGGAGCAGAGATGTAGAGTTCAACAACTTCCTTGCCCTCGCGCTCGCCAGTATTCTTAATGGTCACGCTGACCTCGTAGCTGTCGCCCTTCTCGGCAATCTTGGCGTCGCTATACTCGAAGGTGGTGTAGCTCAGTCCGTAACCGAAGGGATAGCTCACGGGCACGTCGAAGGAGTCGAAGTAGCGGTAGCCCACGTAGATGTCCTCCTCGTAGTCGGTAAAGTCGACGTTCTTCACGTTGCCCCTCTCGCCTGTGTTCATAAAGTCGACGCGGGCCGTCTGGTCAACGGGGAAGTTCTTCGATGAGTAGGCGTCGCTGAACTTCACGGGCCAGGTCATGGTGAACTTGCCCGAAGGCGACTGACGGCCGCTGAGCACGTCGACCACGCTGTTGCCGCCCTCCTGACCGGCCTGCCAGGCGCAGAGAATGGCATCAGGCAGGTCCTTCCACGAAGCAGTCTCGATGACGCCGCCGATGTTCAGCAGCACCACCACCTGTTTGCCCGCCTTGTGATAGACGTCGCACACCTGCTGGAGCAGCTGACGCTCGGAGACGCTGAGGTTGAAGTCGGACGACTTGCGGTCGAGGAACTCACCGGAGATGCGGCCGAGTGTGATGACGGCGATGTCGGCCGTCTCTGCCTGCTTTGCCAGCACGTCGGCAGTAAAACTCATTTCAGCGGGCAGTCCGGCAGGCATGAAGCGCATCATCATGGCGCGCTCCTTGTCGGTCTTTTCAATCTCGGCAATCTCTGCCTCGCGGGCCTTGCGGTAGTCGTTCCAGAAGGTCTCGTAGGCCGTCTTCAGCTCGTCACTGACGGTATAGCCGCCGTTCTTCAGACCGTCGAGCAGTGATACGACGTAGGCGTGGTTGACGTTGCCAGAGCCAGTGCCGCCGGCTATGAAGTCGTAGGAGGTGTTGCCATAGAGAGCCACGTTTTTGATGCTTGCGGCAAACGGGAGAGCCTGGCTGTTCTTCATGAGCACCATACCCTCGGCGGCTGACTGGCGAGTGACGGCAGCGTGAGCCTCGAGGTCGGGCTTGTTCGAGTACTGATAGCCCTGATAGCGTGGCGTCTTCTCCACAAGGTTCAGAATGCGCTGAACGCTGCGGTCGAGATCGGCCTCGGCGAGCTTGCCACTCTTCACGCCGGCCACGATGGAGTCAAACTGCTCGTCCTTACCCGGCTGCAGCATGTCGTTGCCTGCCCACATCTGTACGGCGCCGTCCTTGCCACCGAACCAGTCGGTCATCACCGTTCCCTCGTAGCCCCACTCGTCGCGCAGGATGGTCTGCACCAGATCCTTGCTCTCTGAGGTGTAGACACCGTTTATATAATTATAGGAGGTCATCACCGTCCATGGCTTTGCCTCCTTGATGGCAATCTCGAAGCCCTTCAGGTAGATTTCGCGAAGGGCACGCTGCGACATGCGGGCGTCGTTCTTCATGCGGTTGGTCTCCTGGTTGTTGGCAGCGAAGTGCTTGATGCTCGTGCCGACGTCGTTCTTCTGTACGCCGGTAATATAGGCCGCAGCCGTCTTGCCTGCCACTACGGGGTCCTCGGAATAGTATTCGAAGTTGCGGCCGCAGAGCGGATTGCGCATGATGTTGAGTGCCGGAGCCAGCAGCACGTCGGCGCCATACTCCTTCACCTCTTCACCGATGGCCTGGCCCACCTGCTCAATGAGCTGCGTGTTCCAAGTCGAGGCCAGTAGCGTGCCGATGGGGAAGTGGGTGCAGTAGTAAGTGGCCGAGTCGCCCTCGCGGGTGGCATCGATGCGCAGTCCGGCAGGCCCGTCGGCCAGTACGATGGCTGGAATTCCGAGCGAGTCGAGAGGGTAGGTGGTGCCGGCGGCACCGGGCACAAGATTGCGTGTGGCGCCAATCACGGCGGCATTGCCTGAGAATCCTGCCATGCCAGTACCGATGACGAAGTGGGCCTTGTCTTCGAGCGAGAGCTTGATCATCACTTCTTCCTGGTCGATGGTGTTCTTGGTTACTTTGTCAGATGTCGTACAGCCGATGGCAAGGGCTGCAACAGCGAATAAAGCTACTTTCTTCATAGTTTTTTAGCGTTTTAGTTATTGGATGCTGCAAAGTTACACATTTTTTCTGATATGGCAAAGTTTTTGGCGAAGTTACAAAAAAAAAAACTTCTGATACATATTGAGGGTATCCCTGTGGAATATCTTTTATAATTTTGCAGCGGAAATTACTAACAAACACCAAAAGCAACGTACAGTTATGAACAAAACCTTGAAAACCTTGATGGCAGCAGCCCTCCTGTTGGCGCTGCCGTGTGGCGTGTCCGCCCAGAAGAAGGCTGCCGCCAAAAAGAAAGCTAAGACCGAGCAGAAGGCTCAGCCTGATCCTAACTTCTACATCTTCCTCTGTTTCGGACAGTCGAACATGGAGGGAAATGCACGTCCTGAGGCAGTCGACTTGGAGAGTCCCGGTCCGCGCTTCCTCTTGATGCCTGCCGTCGACTTCCCTGCCGCCAATGGCCGCGCTGAGCGTAAGATGGGTGAGTGGTGCGAGGCTTCGGCTCCGCTCTGCCGTGCTAACACCGGTCTGACCCCCGCCGACTGGTTCGGCCGCACCCTCGTGGCCTCGCTGCCCGAGAACATCAAAATAGGTGTCATCCATGTGGCCATCGGCGGCATCGACATCAAGGGCTTCCTGCCCGACAGCATCCCCAGCTACGTCGAGAAGAAGGCTCCGGGCTGGATGAAGGGCATGCTTCAGGCTTACGACAACAATCCCTACGAGCGTCTCGTCACGCTGGCCAAGAAGGCTCAGAAGGACGGCGTCATCAAGGGCATCCTGATGCACCAGGGCGAGACCAACACCGGCGACCCGAAGTGGGCAGGCATGGTGAAGCAGGTCTATGAGAACCTCTGCGGCGACCTGCTGCTGAAGCCCGAGGAGGTGAACCTCTACGTGGGTAACATCGTTCAGGCCGACGGCAAGGGCGTCTGCATCGGCTGCAAGAAGCAGATCGACGAGCTGCCCCAGACCATCCATACCTCGCAGGTCATCTCCAGCGACAACTGCTCCAACGGTCCCGACCGTCTGCACTTCGATGCTGCCGGCTATCGTGAGCTAGGTTGCCGCTATGGCGAGGCTGTGGCCCGTCATCTCGGCTTCGAGCCCAAGCGCCCGGCCAACCTGCCTGTGGCCATCAAGAAGATCAACGTGCCTGCCGATGCCGTTACAGGCGAGAACACCATTCCTGGCAATGAGTTCCCGAAGGTCGACTCTCAGCGTCGCGCCTACTTCCGCATCCAGGCTCCGCAGGCCAAGAAGGTCGTCGTCGACATCTGCAGCAAGAAGTACGACATGGAGCCTCAGGGCAATGGCGTCTTCATGGCCGTTACCGATCCCCTGCCCGTGGGCTTCCACTACTATTTCATGAACATCGACGGCGTGAACTTCATTGACCCAGCCTCAGAGACGTTCTTCGGCACCAACCGCGAGGCCGGCGGTCTCGAGGTTCCCGAGGGGCCTGAAGGCGACTACTACCGTCCGCAACTGGGTGTGCCTGCTGGCAGCGTGCGCAGCATCCACTACTACAGCAACGAGCAGAAGAAGTGGCGCCACGCCATGGTCTACACGCCTGCCGAGTACGACCAGAAGCAGGGCTTCAAGAAGCGCTATCCCGTGCTCTACCTGCAGCATGGCATGGGTGAGGGCGAGACCAGCTGGACCCTGCAGGGCCGTATGCAGCACATCATGGACAACGCCATCCATAGCGGCGAGGCCGTGCCGATGATTGTGGTCATGGAGAGCGGCGACATCAAGGCGCCGATGGGCCGCGGTCAGGGCATGGGCGACTATGGCGCTTCGTTCTATCCCGTACTGCTCAACGACCTGATTCCGTATATCGATGCCAACTTCCGCACGAAGACCGACCGCGACAACCGTGCTATGGCCGGACTCAGCTGGGGTGGTCACCAGACCTTCGACATCGTGTTCAACAACATGGATAAGTTCGCCTGGCTCGGTACGTTCAGCGGTGCCATCTTCGGCCTCGACCTGAAGACTGCCTATAACGGCGTGTTCACCAATGCCGACGAGTTCAACAAGAAGATCCACTACATGTACATGAACTGGGGCTCTGACGACTTCATCAAGAGCGGCGACATCGTCAAGGGCCTCCAGGAGATGGGTATCAAGGTCGAGGGCAAGGAGTCGCCCGGCACCGCCCACGAGTTCCTCACCTGGCGTCGCGGTCTCCACGAGTTCATCCCCCATCTGTTCAAGGGCGTGAAGTAACGGCTACTGCTTAGCGACTACGAATTTTACGAATTATACGAATTGCCAAAGTCCCTGTTCGTCAGCAAGGCTTCAATTCGTATAATTCGTGAAATACGTTTGTTTGTGCTATAGCGCAAACTTTAGCGTCCTGTCACCAAGAGCCAGCAAATACACTTGCCCCTTTGGCAGAGTAATCTTATGGGTACTGTCGTTAATGACGGTATTCGCTACGGGTAAGCCATTTGCACCATACACAATACAGCGACTCTGCGGCTCAGCGTTGTAGATAACAACGCCATCGTCAACTACCTTGATGTCTGTCTTTGACTGCCTGGCAGAAAATGTGCCCGACGTGTTGTCTTTCTCGTAAACGATAGTTATGGTGGCATCATTCATTATGGCTGGTGTCGTATAAACGTTACCGCTCTTTATAAGCGAAGATATATCTGTACCGTCCATCGTTGCCGTAAGGATTTTCCAACCAGTCTCTGGCTGGATGGATAGTTCTTGTCTTGTACCCTGTTTCAGTTTCAACTTCGTTAATCCTCGTCCGTCTTTCATTGTAAGCCATACGAATTGTTCCGACTCGCCTCCAGCCTCTTCGATCTTGAGAAACTCTCGCCAGCCGTCAAAGCGTATGTAGAGATCTTTCGTACTAGCAGGTACATACAGTACCCCATTACGAAGCGTGTTTTTAGAGAAGACATCTCTTTTACAGTTAAATGGCTCGGTTATCTCAGAACGTACAGCCAGAAGATTATCACAATAAAGGAAAGCACCCTCTCCTATACTTGAAACACTTTCTGGAATTGTGATTGAGGTCAGACCGATACAGCCTTCGAACGCATAATTACCAATGGTTGTCACTGAATTGGGGATAGTCACGCCCGTAAGGCCTGTACAGTACTGGAACGCATAATTACCAATGGTCGTCACTGAATTAGGGATAGTCACACTCGTCAGGCCGCTACAGTAAGAGAACGCAGAACTACCGATGTTCGTCACGGAATTACCGATGGTCACGCTCGTCAGGCCGCTACAGGCATGGAACGCAGAACTTCCAATGCTCGTCACGGAATTGGGGATGGTCACGCTCGTCAGGCCGCTACAGCCAGAGAACGCAGAACTTCCGATGCTCGTCACGGAATTGGGGATGGTCACACTCGTAAGGCTGCTACAGCGGTAGAAAGCATATTTTGGAATGGACTGTACATTTTCACCAATTCTTATTGAAGTAAGAGAATTACAACCCTCAAATACGGAGAAATCAGAAGATCCCATAAAACTACAGTTTGTAGCATTATAATTAACGTCTTTTAGGCCTCTACATAAAGCAAACGCACTATAGCCGATGCTCTTCACTGAATTGCCTATGGTCAAGCTCATCAAGCCACTACAGGAGGCGAACGTTCTATCACCGATACTGGTCACGGAATTGGGGATGGTCACGCTCGTCAGGCCGCTACAGCCTTGGAACGCTCCTCTACCGATGCTCGTCACGGAATTGGGGATGTTCACGCTCGTCAGGCCGCTACTGCCAGCGAACGCAGAACTACCGATGCTCGTCACGGAATTAGGGATGTTCACGCTCGTAAGGCTGCTACATCCTCCGAGCGCTTTGTCACCGATGCTTGTCACGGTATAAGTTTCACCCTCGTACTCCACACTCTCAGGGATTTCAATAGTCCCAGTGTAATCCCCCGAAGGCCTGCTCGTAACTTCCGCCACCTTCCCCTTCGGAATCAGGTTGTAGTAAATCCCGCCAATCTCTACGGCATCAGCTGCTGCGGCAAAGGGTAACAGGGCCATCAGGAGCGATAATAATGTCTGTCTCATAATTGTTATGTTGTTCGTTATTGTTATTATTTCTTGAAAATGAAAAACGTGGACAATTTACTTCGTCTACGTTTCCGAGGTGTTGGGGACAACCTAATCATCTTAAACGAGTAAAAGTCCACGCCATCAGGCGCGAACTTCCTACTTTCGTTCTTGATGATTTCCTTCCAATTCCCCAATCTTTCGGAAACAAGAAACTAAAAGTGGATGTTCATCCTATATGTCCATTTTTATCTTTCTTCAGCCCATAGGCATTATCAGTTTTGTTGGTTCAACATTATTTCTTATATTTCTTACTGAACAGGTCGGAATGAGTGCCTGTATTCAGCATTATGAGTATCAACTCCTGATCGTGCTGCTCCCAGATTAGCAACCAGTTGGGTTGGATGTGGCATTCCCACTGACCTTTGCGGGCACCGTGCAACTTGTGTGGTTTGTATTCTGATGGCAGGCGTCCGTCGCGTTCGAGTAAAGACATAACTTTACGCAAGTCGTCCATTGGATAACCCCGCTTGATGCAACGTGCCATATCTCTATCAAAAGAGTTGGTCGTCTTAATCGTGTATGCCATCAGAGTCCGAAGCTTTTGAAATACTCGTCTACAGAGGCATGGGTTGTAACACGCCCTTCGTCCAGGTCACGGAGTGAAAGTTCATAGGACGAATAACGCTTGCGGCGCGGTACGGTGATTTTACCGACGCCTTTGAGCATGCTGATGGCGCGCTTGATGTCCTTCAGCATCGACATGTCTTCGATGTTTACCAATATTTGGCCTTCTGCCGGCACTGTTGTTGCTTGCATATTGTATCAGTTTATTATTGTCGCCTGCAAATTTAGCGAATAATTCTGAACTGACAAAGGAAAACGGGGAAAAAGTTTGCCAGGGGAAGACAAACTGTCTAAACCCTAAGATTAGTTGACTCGGTTAAACAATAAACTTTATATAGGTTGACTCTCACTGTTTTAACCTCATAACCTCACTTGAATGCTTGAAACACCGATGTACACAGGGGTTTCAGGAGGTGAGGTTACTCGTGGAAACCTCACTTGAACCTCACTTTGTTGGGCGAGTGAGGTTGAGGTGAGGTTGGGGGTGAGGTTAGGAGTGAGGTTCGGGAATCGTGAAACGCTTTGTGAATCGGGGTTTCAGGAGGGTGGAGTGAGGTTAAAGGCGGTTTTGCGTTAATTCGCACGAGGTGGCGGCTCATAATGCTGAGGCGGCGGTTCATGATGCTGAGGCGGCGGGTTAGCAGGCTTAACCCGCCGGGTTGAGGGGCTTAACCCGGCGGGTAACTGGTCGTTTGGTGCCGGGTAACGAGGCGTTTGGTGCCGGTAAAGTCTGTTGGGCGAAAAAAGTGTGGAAAAGATTAAACCTTTTTGGGCTGGTGGCGTCAAAGATGCAGAAGATTTAGCTAAATTTGTAATGAAGAACTTCTTAGTATTAGCCCTTTTTGGGCTATTCTCTATGTTAGCCAGTGCCCAACCCCGCGATAATTTGACTATCAGCGGGCACGTTACCGATGCCGATTTGAAGGAACCGTTGGCACAAGCTACTGTACAGTTATTCCGAGCGAAGGACAGTACGTTTGTGGGTGGAACGGTGACCGACTTGCGCGGTAACTTCTCTGTCGAGGCCCCGACGAACGGCATTTATCGGCTGAAGATTTCGTCGGTGGGCTTTCAGCCGATTCAACGCGAGGTGACGCTGCGCAACAACCGCGACTACGACTTCGGCGACCTCATGATGTCGCCCGAGGCCGTGATGCTGAAGGAGGCCGTGGTGACGGGTCGCGCCGCCCAGGTCATCGTACGCAAGGACACGTTGATGTTTAACCCCGAAGCCTACCGGACGCCCGAGGGCTCGGCCATCGAGGAGCTGATCAAGCGCATGCCGGGAGCCGAGGTCGACGAGGACGGCAACATCACCATGAACGGCAAGCAGGTGAAGAAGATTCTGCTCGATGGCAAGGAGTTCATGCTCGGCGACATCGAGACGGCGCTGAAGAACCTGCCCGTGAACATCATCCAGAACGTGAAGTTCTACGACCAGCAGAGCGACCAGGCCCGCATCACCGGCATTGAGGACGGCAACAAGGAGACCGTGCTCGACTTTACTATTAAGAAAGGTATGAACCGAGGCTACATGACCAACCTCGACCTGGCCGGCGGTACCGAGCACCGCTACGCCTCGCGCGGCATGGCCAGCAGCTTCACCGACAAGATGCGCCTGATGGTGATGGGCAACATGAACAACAAGGACGAGAACGCCAGCTGGTGGAACCGTCGCGGACTGAACGCCAACAAGGTGGCTGGCCTGAACCTGAACTACGACGACGGCGAGAAGCTGAAGACCGACTTCTCGCTGCGCTGGAACCACCGCGACGGCGACAACCAGAACGACAATGCCAGCGAGAACTTCTACAGCGAGACGTCGCGCACGTTCTCGAACAGCATGTCGAAGAACCTGTCGCGCAGCAACAACTGGCGCGCCAACGTGCGCGTGGAGTGGAAGCCCGACACGCTGACCAACCTCCTGTTGCGCGCCAACGGCAGCACGGGAACCAACGACGGTACGGGCACTTCGAAGTCAGCCACGTTCAGCGCCGATCCTTATCTCTATGTGGACGATCCGCTGGGGTATATGGACAATATGGGGCAGATGGGAGAACTGGGAAAGTACGTCGTCAACAGTAACCGGAGCGCCAACCTCAGCTACGGCGAGAACAAGAACGCCTGGGCCATGCTGCAGTTCTACCGCCGCCTGAACCCGAAGGGGCGCAACATCACGCTGCGCGTGGAAGGCTCGTTTGGCGACAACGACAACCGCAACGTGTCGAACAACGAGGTACATCTGCACCGTGTGAAGAACCAGGCCGGACAGGACTCCACCTATTTTACCGCGCGCTATAACACCACGCCGTCGGACAACAGCGGCTACGTGGCCAGCATCAACTACAGCGAGCCGCTCTGGAAGGGTGCCCACCTCCAGGCCAGCTATGAGCTGCGCTACAACCAGAACAAGAGCGACCGCCAGACCTACGACTTCAGCCGCCTCGCGCAGAACCCCTTCTCGGGCATTGTGCCCGACTACCGCGAGTGGGACCCCTGGATTGGTGATGCCAACCCGCTAGCCTCGCAACTCACGCCGCTCTCGTCGTTTATTGACAAGAACCTGAGCCGCTACTCGGAGTACAAGAACTACACCCACAACATCCGACTGACCCTGCGCCACTGGCAGGAGGAGTACGACTACAACGTGGGCTTCCTCGTGCAGCCGCAGCGCTCGAACTTCATTCAGGACTATCGCGGCGTCTACGTCGACACCGTCCGCAACGTGACCAACCTCACGCCGACGCTCGATTTCCACTATAAGTTCAGCGAGCAGAGCAACCTCTACTTCCACTATCGCGGCGACACCCAGCAGCCCGACATCACCCAGCTGCTCGACATCACCGACGACTCGAACCCGCTCTACATCACGCAGGGTAATCCTGGATTGAAGCCGCAGTTTACCAACACGCTGAACGTCTACTACAACACCTATATCGTGAAGCACAAGCGCAGCATCGTGGTCTATGCCAACTACCGCCACATACGCAACTCGATCTCGAACCTCGTGCGCTACAACGCCGAGACTGGTGGCAGCACCTCGCGGCCCGAGAACATCAACGGCAACTGGAACGCCGACGGCGGCTTCAACTTCAGCACCGCCCTCGACTCGGCCGCCCATTGGAACATCGGCTCCGACACGCGCCTGCGCTATAACAACTACGTGAGCTACGTGGCCCAGCACCAGGCCGATGCTGTGAAGAACTACACCCGCTCGACCACCCTGAACGAGCGTCTGAACGCCAGCTACCGCAACGACTGGCTCGAGGTGATGCTCGACGGCAACGTCAACTACCAGCACTCGCGCAATGAGTTGCAGCCCTCGGCCGACCTCGACACGTGGCGCTTCAGCTACGGCGGTCAGGTAATGCTGCGCCTGCCTCTCGGCTTCGAGTTGATGACCAACCTGCACGAGAACAGCCGCCGAGGCTACAACGACCCGTCGTCGAACACCAACGAGCTGATCTGGAACGGCCAGGTGTCGAAGACCTTCCTCAAGAGCAAGACGCTCACCGTGGCCCTGAACTTCTACGACCTGCTGGGTCAGCAGAGCAACTACGAGCGCTGGGTGAGTGCCACCGGCCGCAGCGATACCCGCTACAACAGCATCAACTCGTATGCCATGCTCCACGTGCGCTACCGCCTCAACATGTTTGGCGGCAAGGTCGACACCGAGGGCCGCTACGACAAGAAGTGGGGTAACAACGACCAGCGCGGCGACCGCCGCGGACGTCGGTAAACGATTGACAACTAATACTATAAATACTACTTGAAGATGAAAGATTTTAACTACTATGCGCCGACTGAAGTGGTGTTCGGCGAACAGTCGGAAGAGCAGGTTGCTCAGTTAGTAAAGAAATACGGTGGCACGAAGGTGCTGGTGCATTACGGCGGAAAGAGTGCCATGAAGTCGGGCCTGCTCGATAAGGTCTGCACGCTGCTCCGCGAGGGTGGGGTAGAGTATATTACGCTCGGCGGCGTGGTGCCCAATCCGCGTCTGTCGCTCGCCCAGCAGGGTATCGAGCTGTGCCGCAAGGAGGGTGTCGATTTCCTCCTCGCCGTCGGTGGCGGCAGCGTCATCGACTCGGCCAAGTGCATCGGCTACGGCGTACCCTACGAGGGCAACGTCTGGGACTTCTATCTCGGCAAGGCCACGCCGACTGAGATGCTGCCCGTGGCCTGTGTGCTGACCATCCCCGCCGCCGGCAGCGAGATGAGCGAGTCCAGCGTCATCACCAACGAGGACGGCGACGTGAAGCTCGGCTACTCCAACAACCTCTCGCGTCCGAAGTTTGCCATTATGAACCCGAAGCGCACGTTCACCCTGCCGCCCTACCAGACGGCCGCCGGCGTGACCGACATGATGATGCACACGATGGAGCGCTACTTCACGAAGGACGACGACATGGACTTCACCACCGACGTGGCCGAGGCCATGCTGCGCAGCATCAAGAACGCCGTGTTTGCCGTGTTGAAGAATCCTGAGGACTACCGCTACCGCGCCCAGATCATGTGGGGCGGCTCGCTGATGCACAACGGACTGACGGGCTGCGGCATTACCGACGACTGGGCCACCCACCAGCTGGAGCACGAGCTGAGCGCCATGTTCGACGCTACCCACGGTGCCGGTCTGGCTGCCATCTGGCCCAGTTGGGCGCGCTATGTCATGCACGAGAACCTGAGCCGCTTCGTGCGCTTCGCCGTCAACGTGATGGACGTTCCCAACGACTTCACCGACCCTGAGGGCACCGCCCTGAAGGGCATCGAGGCGATGGAGCGCTTCTACCACGCTATCGGCATGCCCATCAACATCAAGGAACTGATTGGCCGCGACATCACCGACGAGGAAATCAAGGAGATGACGCGCAAGTGCAGCCGCGACTACCAGCACACCAGTGGCCAGTTGAAGGTGCTCCACGCCGACGACATGGAGGCCATCTACCGCATGGCAAGAGGATAAGTACAAACACAAAAGCTAAGCAGAGATGAGGAAGACCGTAATGCTGTCAATAGCCCTGCTGGCGACTACCGCCTTACAGGCGCAGGAACTGAAGTTGAACGACCGTGAATACTTTGAATGCCAGGGTGTTAACGTCTTGGTATTCAGTAACAGCTTTAACGGCGGTTTCAACGACGAGAAGAACTCGGGCATCGAGATTATCCACCACGGTGTGCGCACCGTGCAGGGCGGTGCAGTCCGCCTGAACAATACGCCTGAGCAATGGGACCTCGTGCCGAAGATGACCAGCCGTAAGGTGGACAAGGAGGCGGGCATCATTGAGGTGACCATGCGCTACGACGATTACGACTTCGAGAGCCGCGCTGTGGTAACTGCCAAAGGCAAGGCGGTGGAGATTGCCGTTTATTTGGACAAGCCCGTGCCCGAGAAGCTCGCTGGCGAGGCGGGCTTCAACCTGGAGTTTCTGCCCTCGCAATACTGGCTGAAGACCTATACGATGGATGGCCGGCTGGGCCGTCTGCCGCGCTATGCCACCAGTCAGACCGTCACCCGTCCGAACAGCGAGAAGCCCCGCCAGTTCAAGGGCTTCAAGACCTACGACGACCGCGGTACGGAGCGCTTCGTCGACCCGCTGCCCATCGAGACGGGTCACCGCCTGAGCCTCGCCACCGACGACCCATCGCGCCTCGTCACCATTACGAGCGACGATGCCGAGCTGCGCCTCTTCGATGGCCGCATGCTGGCACAGAACGGCTGGTTCGTGGTGCGCAGCGTCCTGCCCAAGGGTAAGACGGGCAAGGTCGTGACGTGGACCGTCGAGCCGCACGCCATTCCCGGCTGGATTCGTGAGCCGAACATCGGTTTCTCGCAGGTTGGCTATATCCCCGAGCAGCCGAAGGTAGCCGTCATCGAGCTCGACAAGAACGACACGCCGCTGGCCGATGCCGCACTCATGCGCCTGCAGCCCGACGGCACGACCACCGAAGCCTTCCGCTCGAAGCTCACCAACTGGGGACCCTACTTCAAATATAATTATGTGAAGTTCGACTTCAGCAGCGTCCGTGAGCCGGGCGTCTACTACATCCAATACGGCAAGACGCGCACCAACGACTTCCTCATCGACGAGCACGTCTACGACAAGATTACCGACGCCACGACCGACGTCTGGGTGCCCATCCACATGAACCACATGTATGTGACCGAGGGCTACCGCACATGGCACGGCGAGCCGTTCAAGGAAGGCTACCTTCAGGCGCCTGAGAGCGACCATTTCGACCTGCACCGCCAGGGGGCACAGACCGAGACAAAGTACAAGCCGCTGGAGCTGATTCCCAGCCTGAACGTCGGCGGATTCTTCGATGCCGGCGACTTCGACATCGAGACCGGCTCGAACATCTCGGTCGTCCAGAACTTCATCCGCACGTGGGATCTGTTCCACCCGCAGCGCGACGAGACCTTCGTCTCGCAGCAGCAGCGCTACGTCGAGCTGCATCGCCCCGACGGCGTGCCCGACATCCTGCAGTTTATCGAGCACGGCACGCTGAACCTCGTGGCACAGGCTGAGCAGATAGGCCACATGGCCTCGACGCTCTCCAACTCCGTGCTCGACAATTACCACCACCTCGGCGACGCCGCATCAATAACCGACGGACTGCACTACGACCCGTCGCTGAAGCCCTACGAGGTCAGCGCCGACGGCAAGCGCTCGGGTACGCCCGACGATATGTGGGCCTTTACCAACCGTAACCCGAGCCTCGACCTGCAGGCAGCCGGCGTCTTCACATCGGCAGCCCGCGTGCTTCGCGGCTATAACGACGCCCTGGCCGACCGCGCCCAGAAGCAGGCCGACCGCCTGCGCAAGGAGGCTGAGCAGCTGCAGGCCAACAGCCGGCGTCCCCGTGGCCGCCAGAATAATAACCGCCAGGGGTCAGGCGATTTGCAGGCGGCACTCGACAGCATCCCCATGAAGGATGCCGCCTATCGTGAGAGCCTTGTTCCGAGGGTTCGCGAGTTCGCCGACTACATCAAGAGCTTCGACACGCAGAACCCCTACGGTGTGCCCATCGGACTGGGCAACTGGGCGGGCGTGAATGCCGTGCTCAACTTCGGCATCACCGTCAACTACGCCCACATCTACTACCCCGATATCGTCAGTAAAGCCGAGGTCTATCGCGTGGCCAACTGGCTCTACGGCTGTCACCCATACCATAACTACTCGTTCGTCGCCGTGGTTGGAGCCGCGCGCCCCAAGCATGTATTCTACGGCAACAACCGCGCCGACTTCTCATTCATCCCCGGCAACGTGGCCCCCGGCCTGCTGTTCCGCAAGCCCGACCACTTCGAGAACTACGACGACTGGCCCTTCCTCTGGGGACAGAACGAGGGCACCATCGCCGGCAATACGCAGTACATCATCTTCAGCTCGTCGCTGAGGAACATTGTAGGAGCAAACAAAGACCAATAAAGCTATGAAGATACTCATCATCGGCGGCACGGGAACCATCTCGAGCGCCATCACCCGACAGTTAGCAGCAAGCGGCCACGACCTGTGGCTGCTCAATCGCGGCACCCGCAAGAACGAGGTGCCCGCCAACGTCCATCAGATCATCGCCGACATCGACGACGAGCAGCGCGTGCTTGCCGCTTTACCTGGCGAGACATTCGACGCCGTCTGCGAGTTCATCGGCTTCGTGCCCGAGCAGGTAGAGCGCGACGTCCGCCTCTTCCGCAACCGCACGCGCCAGTACGTCTATATCTCGTCAGCCTCGGCCTACAACAAGCCGGCGCGCAGCCCATACATCACCGAGGGTACGGCCCTCGCCAACCCCTATTGGCAGTACTCGCGCAACAAAATAGCCTGCGAGGAGCTGCTGATGAAGGAGTACCGCGACAACGGCTTCCCCGTGACCATCGTCCGCCCCAGCCACACCTACTGCGAGCGCGGCGTACCCGTCAGCATCCACCCGCCCAAAGGCTCGTGGCCTGTGCTGAAGCGTATGCTCGACGGCAAGCCCGTGCTGGTTCACGGCGACGGCTCGTCGCTGTGGACGCTGACGTGGAACGACGACTTCGCCCGCGGCTTCATCGGTCTGCTCGGCAACCCGAAGGCCATCGGTGAGGCTTTCCAGATTACGAGCGACGAGAACCTCACTTGGAACCAGATTTACGAGTGCGTCGCCGGCGCCCTTCACGTGACGCCAACGCTCTACCACGTCGCCTCCGACTTCCTGGCCGCCGTCTGTCCCAAGGACTACGACCTGACGGGCAACCTCATCGGCGACAAGGCCGCCACCGTCATCTTCGACTGCTCGAAGCTGAAGCGCGCCGTCCCCGGTTTCCAGTGTACCACCCGCTTCGACGAGGGTGTGCGCCGCTGCGTCGATTACCTCCTTGCCCATCCCGAACTGCAAGTCGACGACCCGGAGTTCGACCAATGGTGCGACCGCGTCATTGCAGCACAGGAACGTGCGAAGCTGCTCTGACAGCAGCAGTATCAATAACTTAAAACAAACTATGATGAGAAAACTGATTCTATTGAGCGTCCTTTCGGCAATGATGGTAGTGCCCGCCTCGGCTCAGCGTGGGATGCGCGTGAGGCAGAACGTGCCGACGGACTCCATCCGGCTGAGCGACCCAGCGGTGCTGGCCGACAAGAAGACCAATATGTACTACATGACCGGCACGGGCGGCATGATGTGGCGCTCGGCCGACCTGAAGCTGTGGGAAGGCCCGTTCCGCGTGACGGAGTTTGACGCCAACTCCTGGATGGGGCCGCGGCCGATGATCTGGGCTGCCGAACTGCACCAGACGGGCGACGGCTGGTACTACTACTTCGCCACGTTCACCAACCAGGCGGTGAAGATTGACACCGTGCGCGGCAACGTCATCGAGCGCCGCGCCTCGCAGGTGCTGCGCGCCGACAATCCGATGGGACCCTACCGTGCTTTCGGCGATGCCACCTACCTGCCTGCCGACCGTCCGACGCTCGACGGCACCTATTGGAAAGACAAGGATGGCAAGCCCTACCTCGTGTTCTGCGGCGAGTGGCTGCAGAACTGGAACGGCACCATCGAGAAGATAGAACTGAAGCCCGACCTCGGCGGTACCATCGGTGAGTCGAAAGTGCTCTTCCGCGCCAGCGACTCGCCCTGGAGCCGCGAGAAGGACGAGAAGGGCAACGTGACCTGGAACAAGGTGACCGACGGACCGTTCCTCTTCCGCACCGCAACAGGTCGGCTCGGCATGGTCTGGACCTCGTGGGTCTACGATGTCTATACCCAGGGCGTGGCCTATTCGGAGAGCGGCACCCTCGACGGCCCGTGGGTGCAGGAGCCTGAGCCCATTACCCCGCCCGGCTTCGGCCACTCGATGCTGTTCCAGCGCTTCGACGGCCAGTGGGTGATGTCGGTTCATCACCATTCTAAGGACGCCCGCGGCCGCACCGTCCGCATTCCCCACTTCTTCGAGGTGGACCTCAGCGGCGACAAGTTAAAAGTGATAAAATAGGGAGCAATGAAGATTCGTCGTTTCTCAACCGTTATTGCTGGCTTGTTGCTCATCGCGCAGACTATCACCGCACAGACGTCACACCAGATATTCCAACTCACCCCCGACGGTTACTTCAATGCCGGTGGCACTGACGTGATGGCTTTTAGCGACTTCTACCCCGAGGGGCATCAGGGCGGTGTCTGCGTCATCATGAACGGCCGCCGCATTGCCACCAACGGCGACATCCGCATGGAGGCCACGCCCGGACAGTGGCAACCCGTGCCGAAGCAGCTGAGCCGGAAGGTTGAGAATGGACGTATCGTGACAACGCTCTGCTATCCCGACTCCTCGCGCCACCTGACGGGCTTTAATCCGATGGTCTATCCCGACTGGCGCGTGACCTACACCGTGACCGTTGAGCCAGCGCAATCCATACTACTTCATGTGCCGAACTCTGATCCGATTCAGGGCATCTCCGTCACCGTCGACCTCGACACGCCCGTGCCTGACTTCCTGCTCGGTAAGGTGGGTTTTAACCTCGAGTTCTATCCTGGCGACCTGTTTGGCAAGCCATGGCTGATGGACAGTCAGACAGGAATCTTTCCGCAGCAGCCGAACGGTCCGCTGCTCCGAGTGACAACCAACCGCGGCCACGACGGCAACTTCTTCGCAGGCCGTGGACAAAAGGCCGACCTGGTGCAGTTGGACGGTAAGGGCTACAGTCCGCTCCGTGCCGATGACATCATCGCTGAACCCTATGCTGTAGGCCACAAGTTCACCTCCTGTCCCGATGATGACATGAGGCGATTGACGGTGGAGTCGTTAACCGAACCGCTGAAGCTCTACGACGGTCGCATGAACCACAACAACGGCTGGTTCGTGCTGCGCAGTGAGATAGCCAAAGGTGCGACGAAGGGGGCTGTGCGCTGGTTCATCACGCCTGCCGTTGATGAACAGTGGCGCTATACTCCCGTCATCCAGACCTCTCAGGTGGGCTACCTGCCGCAGCAGCCGAAGCGCGTGGTGATAGAGACCGACCGCCGTGAGAACAGAACGGGCGAAGCGCAACTGGTACGCATTGGTGCCGACGGGGAAACCGTAGTCAGCACTTTGACGCCGAGCGTCTGGGGACAATTCCTGCGCTACCGCTACCTGACTGCCGACTTCAGCGGCGTCACTGAGCCGGGCCTCTATCAGGTGCGCTACGGCAACTCCACATCGAGCGTATTCCGTATTGCCGACGATGTCTACGACCGTGGGGTGTGGCAGCCCGTCATCGAATATTTCCTGCCCGTGCAGATGTGCCACATGAGGGTTTCAGAGAAGTATCGCATCTGGCACGACGCCTGCCACATGGACGACGCCCTGATGGCGCGCGTGGGTAACCACATCGACGGCTACGATCAACGGCCAGGTCTCAGTAAGTATAAGGAGGGCGAAAAGGTGCCCGGCGTGAACATCGGCGGCTGGCACGATGCCGGCGACTTCGACCTGCGCGTCGAGTCGCAGGCCGGTGAAGCATATATACTCGCCTTGGCCTACGAGCAGTTCCATCCTGAGATTGATGTAACGGCTGTCAACCACCAGCAGCACCACGTGGAGATTCACGAGCCCGATGGCAAGAACGACATTCTGCAGCAGGTGGAGAATGGGGCGCTGACCGTGGTTCGCAGCTATCAGGCTCTGGGCCGACTCTATCGCGGTATCATCTGCAGCACCTTGCGCCAGTACGCCATGCTTGGCGATGCCGCTGCCATGACCGACGGTATCATTGGCAATGAGGACGACCGCTGGATCTTTACTGAGGATAATCCTGGGCGAGCTCTCTCGACAGCTGCGCAGCTGGCGGGTGCCGCCCGCGTGCTTCGTGACTTTAACGACGCGCTGAGTCGTGAGTGCCAGCAGATAGCCGTCGACCTCTATCATCAGACAAACGCAGCACCTGGAATGAAACTTCAGGCTGCCGTTGAACTCTACCTGACTACGGGCGAGACCGAATATCTCGACTTCGTGCTCAGTCAGCAGGACGCGATTGTCAGGAACATCGGCCGGACAGGCTGGTTTACCGCGCGCATTGCCAAACAGCTCGAAACGAAGAATGATGAACAGTCGAAAGCCTTTGTGAGAGCTTTCCGTGCTGCCCTCGCTGGTTACAAGGCACAACTCGACCAGCAGTCGGCGGAGACGCCCTACGGCGTGCCCTATCGTCCAAGTATCTGGGGCGCTGGCTGGGACATCCAGCGCTTTGGTTTCGAATATTACTTCCTGAACGAGGCTTACCCCGACGTATTCCCAAAGGAGACGGTCTATAATGCGCTGAACTTCATCCTCGGCTGTCATCCCGGCAGTAACAGTGCATCGTTCGCCTCTGGTGTGGGTGCAAAGTCGGCCACCGTAGCCTACGGTCTGAACCGCGCCGACTGGAGCTACATCCCCGGCGGCGTGGTCAGCGGAACTGCCCTTATCCGTCCCGACTTCCCCGAACTGTTAGAATTCCCCTTCCTCTGGCAGCAGACGGAGTATGTCCTCGGCGGCGGCTCGTCGCACTATATGTTTCTCGTTCTTGCGGCACAGAAGCACTAAAGCTATATAAGAATTGAATGCTAACCAAAATCAATAAAGAATGAAAAAGATTTTCCATCTGGCACTGGTTGCCATGACGATGCTGGCCATGACGGCCTGCACGAACAAGAGTGAGACAAACAACGGCGTGAACGACTTCAAGATCGGGCGCGGCACGAACGTGAGCCACTGGCTCTCGCAGAGCGAGGAGCGCGGTGAGGCGCGCGAGAAGCATATTCAGGAGGACGACTTCGCGCGGCTCGACTCGCTGGGCTTCGACTTCGTACGACTGCCTATCGACGAGGTGCAGTTCTGGGACGAGGACGGCAACAAGCTGCCCGAGGCCTGGGAGCTGATGACCAACGCCATCAACTGGGCCGTGAAGCACCACCTGCGCACCATCGTTGACCTGCACATCATCCGTTCGCACTACTTCAACGCCGTAAACGAGGGTGGGGCCAGCGCTAACACGCTGTTCACGTCGGAGGAGGCGCAGCAGCAGCTCATCGATATGTGGTACCAGCTGAGCGACGTGCTGAAGGGCTACAGCAACGACTCCGTGGCCTACGAGTTCATGAACGAGCCGGTGGCCGACGACCACGAGCAATGGAACGCGCTCATAGCGAAGGTACACAAGGCACTGCGCGAGCGTGAGCCGCAGCGCACCCTCGTTATCGGCAGCAACATGTGGCAGAGCTACGGCACCATCAAGGACCTGAAGGTGCCCGAGGGCGACAAGAACATCATCCTCTCGTTCCACTACTACAACCCGATGATCCTGACGCACTACGGCGCTTGGTGGACACCCATCGGCAAGTACACGGGCAAGGTCAACTATCCTGGCATTCTTGTGTCGAAGGAAGACTACGAGGCTGCTCCCGACTCGCTGAAGCCTGAACTGGAGCAGTACACCAAGGAGGAGTGGAACATCGACAAGATCCGGCAGGACTTCGCCGACGCCATTGCCGCTGCCAACAAGTATGGCCTGCAGCTGTTCTGCGGCGAGTGGGGCGTCTACGAGCCCGTCGACCGCGAGCTGGCCTACAAGTGGACGAAGGACATGCTGACCGTCTTCAAGGAGAACAACATCGCTTGGACGACGTGGTGCTACGATGCCGACTTCGGCTTCTGGGACCAGCAGAAGCACGCGTTCAAGGACAAGGGACTGGTGGACTTGCTGATGGGTATTTGATATGAAAGTATTTGGATTATTTGTAGGCACATTGCTGGCCGTTTCGTCTGTCACGGCGGAGGCTCAGACCTACCCCACGAAACTGCTCAGCCATGAGATGCAGATTGACGGCATCATCAGCCGGATGACGCTGGAGGAGAAGGTGGCTATGCTTCATGGCAAGAACATGTTCTCGTCGGCGGGCATCGAGCGCCTGGGCATTGCCGATATGGAGTATGCCGACGGTCCGTTCGGCATCCGCGAGGAGATGGAGCCCCATTCATGGAATTCTGCCCATCTGACCACCGACTCGGCCACGTTCTTCCCCACAGGGTCGGCACTGGCTGCGACGTGGAGCACAGAGTGGGCCTACGCCTACGGGCGGGGCATGAGCCGTGAGGCCCGGCTGCGCGGCAAGGACATGATACTCGGCCCAGCCATCAACATACAGCGTATACCGACCGGCGGGCGCACGTATGAATACTTGAGCGAGGACCCGCTGCTCAGCGGACTGCTGGCTGTGGCCTACACACGTGGCGCACAGGACGACGGTACGGCCGTCTGCCTGAAGCACTATGCGCTGAACAACCAAGAGGACCATCGCGGCACGGTCGATGTGCGTATCTCTGAACGCGCCATGCACGAGATCTATCTGCGGCCGTTCGAGATGGCCGTCTGCCAGGCTGATGCCTGGGGCTTAATGGCAGCATATAATAAGGTGAATGGCCGCTGGTGCTCGGAGAACAACTACCTGCTGACCGATGTGCTCCGCAATAAGTGGGGCTTCCCCGGTATGGTCATCAGCGACTGGGGCGGCGTCCACTCTACTGTCGACGCCGTCACGTCGGGCATGAACGTCGAGATGCCCGGCAGCCGGTTCATGGGTCAGGCTCTGCTCGACTCGGTGAAGGCCGGAAAGGTGAGCGAGAAGGTCATCAACCAGCGCGTCAGAGAGATTCTCAGGGTGCGGCTGACGGTAAAGCCCATTGCCAAGGAGGAGGCCAACAAGACGCCCGTCGGCAATGCTGAGGAGATGGCGACGGCCCTCGAGGTGGCACGGCGCTCCATCGTGCTGCTGAAGAACGACGGTCTGCTGCCTATCGACTTGAAACAGACGAAGCGCATTGCCGTCATCGGCGAGAATGCCGTGACGCGGATGGCGCAAGGAGGCGTTGGTGCCGGCGTGAAGACGCGGCGTGAGGTGACGCCGCTTGACGGTCTGAAAGCCTTGCTCGGCAGCAGCGTGGAGATTACCTATGCTCCCGGCTACAAGAGCTTAGGCCGTGGTGGCCGCAACAGGCGTCAGAGTCCGCAGCAGACTGCCGTCCCCCAGCTGACGGCTGAGGCCGTGCAGATAGCACAGCAGGCTGACCTCGTCCTCTTCTTTGCCGGCAACAACCGCGAAGTGGAGACTGAGGGCTCCGACCGCAAGAGCATCACGCTGCCGTCTGGACAGGACGAGCTGGTTGCTGCCTTGGCCAAGACCAATAAGCGGCTCGTGACGATTATCGTCTCTGGCGGTCCCGTCGATGTATCCACCGTCAACGAAGTCTCAGGTGCGCTTGTCGCCTCATGGTTCAACGGTTCGATGGGCGGTCAGGCATTGGCCGAGGTGCTTACCGGACAGGTGTCGCCGTCGGGCAAGCTGCCGATGACGTGGCCCAGGAAGCTGGAGGATGTGCCCGCCTACGCCTTAGGTACCTATCCTCAGAACACCGAGAACAGTCAGGGCGACATCTTCGTCGGACTGGTCAATCAGGGCGAGAACCACCGGGCTGCACGGCTGCACGCACGGCCAATCAGCCCGTTGCCAACTATTCAGAGGAGTCGCTCGTGGGCTATCGCTGGTATGATACCAAGAATGTCGCCGTAGCCTATCCCTTCGGCTTTGGTCTTTCCTACGCCACATTCCAGTACAGCAAGTTGCGCGTGACTCCCACCGCTGCAGGTTTCGACGTGAGCTTCACGCTTACCAATACGTCCGATTATGATGCCGAGGAGGTTGCACAGGTCTACGTTTCGCGCCCCAACTCAGCCATCGAGCGTCCCGTCAAGGAGCTGAAGGCTTTTCAGCGCGTGGCCTTGAAGGCACATAAGCGTCAGAAAGTCAGCATCGCCCTGCGCTATGCCGACCTCTGCCATTGGGATGAAGCCCATCATCGTTGGCTGCTGGAAGCTGGCGACCTCACCGTCCTCGTCGGCGGTTCGTCCGACAACCTGCCATTGAGTCAAACAACAACCATCAATTAAAAACTATACGAAGATGAATAAACTATTGGTACTGACCGCCCTCGCCGCATTGTTCGTGTTGCCGGGCTGTGCACAGCAGAAGAATTCCCCGTCGTTCGACGAAGTGTTGAACTCACGTCGCAGTATTCGTAACTACGACGCCACGAAAAAAATCACGGAGCAGGAGGTGCGCACGCTCCTCACCGCTGCACAGGAAGCACCCTCGTGGGCCAACCAACAGCCGACAAAGTACTATGTGGCCATCTCACCTGAGAAGCTGGCCGCCGTGCAGGACCTCGTCGGCAGCAACAAGGACCGCATCAAAAACGCCCCCGTGCTCATCGTCTCGACCTACGAGCGCGGCAAGTCGGGCTTCTTCCGCGGCACCCCCGCCAACGAGGTGGGCGACGGCTGGGGAGCCTACGACAATGGTCTTTCTAACTGCTATCTCGTGCTTCAGGCCCGCGCTATGGGTTTCGACACGCTTATCATGGGCATGCGTGATGCCGACAAGCTCCGTGCCCTGTTCGCCATCCCTGAGAATGAGACCGTTATGGCCGTCATCGCCCTCGGCTACCGTGCTGCCGAGCCCGTGCAGCCCCGTCACCGTCCGTTCGACGACGTCGTCAAATTCTATTAAGTCATGACTATGAAAGTAGGAATTATCGGGACGGGATGGATTGCTGAGAAGGCGGCCATCACCCTGAATGGACTGGAGACCTGCGAAGCTTACGCCGTCGGGTCGCGCAGGAAGGAAACAGCAGAGGCTTTCGCCGCGAAGTGGAACATCGCAAAGGCATACGGCTCGTATGCGGAACTGATTGCCGACCCTGACGTAGACCTCGTCTATGTCGGCACGCCTCACTCGCACCACTACGACGTGACGCGCGAGGCGCTGCTGGCCGGCAAGCCGTGTCTGGTAGAGAAGGCGTTCATGGCCAATGCCCGTCAGACAAAGGAAATCATCGACCTGGCCCACGAGCGGGGCGTCTTCCTCGCTGAGGCCATCTGGACGCGCTACCAGCCTGCCGTCGGTATAGTCCGCAAGCTGATTGCCGACGGGCGCATCGGTGAGCTCCGGCTTATTACCGCCACGCTGGGCTACTCGATGGGCGACAAGCCCCGCATCATGCGGCCCGACCTCTGCGGTGGAGCCTTGCTCGACCTCGGCGTCTATGCGCTGAACTTCGTGCGGATGTTCACCGACAGCGACATCGAGACCATCGACGGCCATTGCGTGAAGTCGGCAACGGGCATGGACCTCACCAACGCCATCACCATCATCCTCAAGGACGGCATTCTGGCCAACGTACAGTCGTCGGCACAGTGTGTGGGCGACAACATCGGCGTCATTGCCGGCACTGAGGGCAATCTCATCATCGACAACATCAATAATCCTCAGACCATCACGGTGAATGGTCCTGACCGCACCTACGTCGAGACCATCCGCGTGCCGCAGCAGATTACGGGCTACGAGTACCAGTTCCTGGCCTGCCGCCAGGCACTCATCGACGGTCTGAAGGAACCCCGTGAGATGTCTCACGCCGAGACGCTCTACATGATGCAACTGATGGACGACCTCCGCCGGAAGTGGGGCGTCCGCTATCCGATGGACGAAGACTAAGCCAACATGACCATCCGGAAACTGTTACTGACATTGGCTCTCTTGCCGCTGCTGGCTTCGGCGCAGCGTGAACTGTGGCTTGACGGCTCGCTCTCTGACGATGAGGCGGCGGCCAGGCCTTTTGTCTATAACAGCTTCCGCGATGCCGTAGCCCACTTCGCCGACACCACCACGCTCTATGTCCGTCCGGGCGTCTACTGGGTGGACGACCCCGACCAGCCCGAGGTGGTGCGTGGCGAGAATGGCCGCGAGCCCTTCGGTTGCGTTATTCGTGGTAAGGTGCTGCGGCTTGTGGGACTCGATGCCGACGCCCGCAACACGGTGTTCGCCTCGGCGCGCGGACAGATGCAGGGAGCCGTCGGCAACTTCACGATGTTCGACATCTATTGCGACTCGCTACAGGTGGAGAACCTGACGCTCGGCAACTTCTGCAACGTCGACCTCGACTACCCGCTGAATCCCGCCCTCTCGCGCAAGAAACGCAGCGACGCCATCACCCAGGCCCACGTCGGCTACGTTCACGGCCGGAGTCTGCTGGCTAAGAATGTCCGCTTCATCAGTCGGCTGAACCTGAATCCGCTGAACGGAGCCACCGAATCTTACTACGAGGACTGCCACTTCGAGTGTACCGACGATGCGCTCAACGGCACGGCTGTCTACCGCCATTGCGACTTCGACCTCTACGGTCAGAAGCCCTTCTGGAGCACCTTCGGACGTGGCGCGATGTTCATCGACTGCGACTTCTACCTGAAAGGCCCAAGCCGTGAGATGTACTTCTGCAAGCAGGGAGGCCCAGTGACCATCGTCGACTGCCGCTACCACGCCCCAGACGACAGCATCTACATCGGCTGGACGGCCTATCCGCAGCGCTGGCTCCGCTGCTATCAGGGCGGCTTCACGCTGAACGGCAAGCCCTACGTCATCGGCAACCGCCACCCCGACAACACCGTCCTCATGTCCCCTATGCTGCAACAGCGTTGCAGCGCCACCTTCCAGCCGCCTTTCCTTGCTATCAGCCGCCACGAGGCCGACCTCCGCTCGCCCGCCACACTCACCCTCAGCTCCGACAGCGACGCCACCTGGCGCATAGAGCCTGGCTACGAGTCGTTCGCCTCACTCACTCAAACCAGCGGTGGTAAGGCCACCTTCACCCTGACGAACGAGACAAACGAAAACGCCGCTTTCGGTATCGTCGCGACTACCGCCGACGGTCGCGAGGCGGCCAGCCACATCGTCTTAAAGCCCTCGCTGCTGTCACCGCCCGCCCTATTGCGCAAGCCGCGCATCAGCCGGCGTGCCGACAGCCTCTTGCTTGATTATCGCCTCGACCTGCAGGGCTGCCGCGACGAGTCGCGCATCACGTGGCAGCGCGATGGCATCGTCGTCAGCACCACCCACGACGCTCCCCAGCGCACATACCACCTGACGGAAGCCGACGCCGGCTGCACCATTACCGCCGTTATCGAGCCGAAGTCCAGCCGCAGCGACTACGGCGCCGCCACATCTGTTACGTTGAAAGCGAAGCGCCAGAAACGCATTGACAGTCTCTCGACCGACTTCCACGACTTCCCCTGCCAGTGGCAGCCGGAGGTCATTGAAGGCTACTGGACCGTTGACGGCTACAAGCCTGCCGACACCGATGCCTACGACTGGCGCTTCGACCGCAACCGACCGATGTGGGAGTATGGCGAGGGCTTCAACGGTGCCGTCGGCAAGGGCTTGTTGCAGGCTCAGCGGGGAGCCCGTCTGAGGTATACGCCTGTCAAACGTACCTATAATAATATGTCGCTCACGCTGAATGTCGACCCCACGAAGACTGCCGGCCAAGGCTTCGGTTCGGCTACGGGCCAGTATATGGACATTTGCCTGAAGTTCGATACGCGCTCGTTGACGGGCTACGGTCTCCGCATCATCCGCACCTCGAAGCACGCCAAGGCCGTTGACTTCTTGTTGGTGGAATACAAGGATGGGGTAGTCACCCCTCTGACCGACCCCGTCAGCGCCACCTGCTACCGCACGGGCTGCACCATCGCCCTCAGCTATGCCGACGGTCGGCTCACAGCCAGCGTAGAGACCGCCACGCCCCGTCCCGCCGACGGCACGCTGCCCCATGCCGTCAGTCTCTCGGCCCCCGTTGCTTCCAATCCCTTCGGCGGCATTCACATCCAGCATACGGGCTCGTGCGGCGAAAGTACCACCATGCTTCATCGGCTCCATGCGGTGTGGGCCGAAATGTAATTAATCGCTTGTTTTGCTTGCAGGTTTGGGGAATTCTTTGTACCTTTGCAACCAACAACAATCGAGACGCAAAAACAAATCGGAATGAGAAGAACGATGATTACTGCCCTGTGCGGACTGACTGTCAGTCTGGCACAGGCACAAATGACAGCCGACTCGCTGGCACTTCAGGAGGTTGTGGTAACGGGTACGCGCAATGCTACCGATGTTCGGCATTTGCCAATGACGGTGACCGTCGTCGGGCGCGACCTGCTGACGGCAGAACATCAGCCAAGCGTACTGCCGACGGTGATGCGCGAGGTGCCCGGACTCTTTGTCACCAGTCGGTCGATGATGGGCTACGGCGTGTCAACGGGAGCTGCCGGCGGCATCAACCTGCGCGGCATCACGGGCGGCGCGGGCCAGCTGATGGTGCTCATCGACGGCCATCCACAGTATCAGGGCATCTATGGCCACCCCATCTCCGACAGTTACCAGACGATGATGGTGGAGCGTGTCGAGGTGCTGCGTGGCCCCGCTTCCGTGCTCTACGGCTCTAACGCGATGGGTGGCGTTCTCAATATCGTCACAAGGGGCTCTAAAGCAGGTCATGATGGTATCGCGACAAACGTGACGGTAGGGGCTGGCAGCTATGGCACCGTACAGACGCAGGCCTCCAACCAAGTGCGCAGCGGAAAGTTCAGCAGCACCGTCGCCGCACAGTATAACCGCACCGACAACCACCGTCCCCGCATGGGCTTCGAGCAGTATGGCGGCTACATGAAGTTGGGCTACGACCTCAACGACCACTGGAACGCCTACGTCGATGCCAACCTGACGCGCTTCAACGCCAGTTATCCGGGTGCTGAGAGCAGTCCCCTCTACGACGCCGACCAGTGGATTACGCGCGGCGTGGTCTCGGCAGCCGTCGAGAACCACTACGGACGCACGAGTGGTGCCGTGAGCGTCTACTCGAACTTCGGCCGCCACAAAATTGACGACGGCACTGCCGACCCCGCCAAGCCCACCGCCCGCTACTTCCGCTCGAAGGACGCGCTGACCGGCGTCTCCTGGTATCAGCACATCAATCTCCCCCTCTTCGGGAGGGGGCTGGGGGGAGGCTTAACCGTCGGTGCCGACTACATGCACATCTACGGCAATGCCTACTACACCTCGAAGGAGACGGGTGACGTGCTCGATACGCCCAACAAGCAGAGCGGTAGCTCCTACCGCAACGAGATTGCCGGCTACGTCGACTTCCGACAGGATGTCCTTGAATGGCTGACCGTCGACCTCGGTGCGCGCGTAGACCATCATAATATCACCGGCACGGAGTTTGTGCCGCAGGCGGGCGTCGTCGTGCGTCCTATTGATAGTGGCGAGATCAAGGCAATGGCCAGCAAGGGCTTCCGCAACCCGTCGATGCGCGAGATGTATCTCTATCCGCCGTCGAACACCGACCTCAAGCCTGAGCGCCTCTGGAACTACGAGCTGTCGTGGCGCCATCGTTTGAGCGACGGCTTTACCTACGGCGCGAACCTTTTCTATATCAAGGGCGACAATATGATTCAGACCGTGAACCGCATGAACGTCAACACGGGTGAGATTGAGAACTGGGGCTTTGAACTGGAAGTGAAATATCCCATTGGCCGCTACATCGACGTCCGCGCCAACTCGGCCTACCTGCACATGAAGAACAAGGTGGTGGCTGCGCCTGAAGGCATGGGCTATATAGGTGCCGACTACCATCAGGGCAAGTGGTTTGCTACGCTGGGCCTGCAGCGTATCGAGGACCTCTATACCGCCGTGGGCGACGCCGAGACGAAGGAGAGCTTCTGGCTGCTCAATGCCTCTGTCACCTACGCCCTCATGCGCAATATCGGCCTCTGGGTGCGCAGTGAGAACCTTCTTGCGCAAAAGTACGAGATCAACCTCGGCTACCCGATGCCCCGCGCCACCTTCATGGGCGGCGTTAGCCTGAACTTCTAAACATTAAACACTCATCAATAAACAAAAATGGAAGCAAACGCAAGACTTTACACATTGAACTATGACGAGGCAAAGACCTACCTGTGGGCAGCGGTGTTCGTGGCCTGCAACTTAGTGTTGCCTCAAGTATTCCACCTCATCCCGCAGGGCGGCATCATCTTCTCGCCCCTGTCGCTGGTCATCCTTGCCGGAGCCTATAAGTTCGGCTGGAAGACGGGACTCTTGGCTGCCGTCGCGTCGCCACTGGTCAACCATCTGCTGACGGGAATGCCCGCCACAGAGATGATGCCCGTGATGACGCTGAAGCTCGCCGTCCTCGCCCTCGTCGCCGGACTGGCCGCCCAGCGCTTTAAGACTGTCAGTCTGCCGCTGCTCATTGGTGTGGTTCTCGCCAGTCAGGCTATCGGCTGCATCGGCGAGCTGGCACTTACCGGTGGCATTGCCGCCACCGTTGCCGACTTTACCATCGGTTGGCCCGGTCTGCTCCTGCAGGTATTCGGTGCCTGGCTCATACTAAAATACCTGCGCTAACAACGCAGGTATTTTTGGCTTGAAAGGCATTGACCATTTTAATTCTTCAGCTCCCCGGCAATAATCTCCGCCATGCGGCGCGCTCCGCGGGCGTCGGGATGGATGCCGTCTGAGAGCATCTTGTTGCCGTCGCCGGCATAGAGCGTGTGGAGGTCGATTATCTGCAGGCCGTACTTCTTGGCCACCTCCTGCTGGATGGGGATGATGGCGTTGGCGATGACCGAGTCGTTGATGTTCCACGTCGGCTTGAAGGCGGGGATGGGCGTGCAGAGGTAGATTATGGGAGTCCCCTCCGTGCTTCCCTGCTTAACTTTCTTTGACTTCTTGCCCTTCTTGGCGGTCTGTGCCAGGTCGGGGCGCAGCGTGGTGATCATCTGCTCCAGGTCCTGGCGGAACTCAGAGCCGTACTGCCAGTTCTCGGGTTTCGAGTCGTTGGTGCCTAATTTGATGATGACCACGTCGGGCTTAAAGGCCAAAGCATCGCGCCACGCCATCTCGTTCATGTAGGGATAGTCGCCCTTGTTGAGCATGGTACGCGCGCTGACGCCGAAGTTCTTCACCCAGTAGCCGTCGCCCAGGAGCTTCTGCAGCTGGGCGGGGTAGCCGTTCGCCGGAGCCAGGTCGATGCCGTGACCGTCGGTGATGCTGTTGCCGATGCAGGCCACGCGGATGGCATCCTGCTTGGGCGACTGCCGTGCGTCGAGCCACTTGCCGAGGTTGGCCAGCATCTCGTTGCGATAGGGGAACCAGTTGCCGAAGCCGTAGCCGTGGCCGCCGGTGGGATAGATGAACATGGCGCACTCGTTGCCGGCATTACGCATGGCCGTATAGTAGGTCAGTCCGTTGGTGACGGGCGGCACGAGGTTGTCGTCGCTCGACATGATGATGCAGGCGGGCGGCGTCAGGTGGCGGCGCACGGCGTTGTTGGTTGAGAAGTCACGCACCAGCTTCGGGTCTTTCTGTCCCTCGCCGAGGAAGTTGCGGCACGACCACACGTGGCTCACGCGCTCGTCCATCGAGATGACGGGGTAGAAGAGGATGGTGAAGTTGGGGCGCACCTCGTAGGCCGAGTGTGTCGAGATGACCGATGCCAGGTGGCCGCCGGCCGAGAATCCCATGATGCCCACGTCGTTGGGGTTGATTCCCCACGCCTGAGCCGAGTCGCGGACAATGCGGAAGCCCTGCTCCACGTCGCCGATGGGCTTGGTGCGGTCGCCCTCGGGCAGCCGGTAGTTCACCACGAAGTAGGCAATGCCGCGCTCGTTGAGCCAGCCCGAGGCCAGCGTGCCCTCGTGAGTGTTCGACAGCATGGAGTAGCCGCCGCCGGGCACGCCGACAATCGCCTTGCCCGACGGTTTCTCGGGCAGGAAGCATACCATCTGGGCCTTACCGTCGTCGGTCAGGTTGAGCGTAAACTGTCTCTGGGCTTGCGCACCCGTTGCGAGGAGCAGCAGGGCGAGTGCCGTCAATTGCCTGAACAGGCTTTTCTTGCATACAGATTCCATAGTCTAATGTCTTCGTTTGTTGATAATAAATTCTTTTTCCCTGCAAAATTACGAAGACTTATCGACATTTCCAAATAAAAAAGCAGAAATGCGGCCGTAATCTGCGAAACTTTTCGTAATTTTGCAGGCATGATAACGAAAACGAAGACTATAGCGAGAACTATGACGACAGCCTTCGCGCTGCTGATGGCTACGACGGCCACGGCGCAGGGAACGGCTGATGACTACAAGCAGGCATTCGCCACACGTGGCAAGTATTCAGGCAAGATGACCGGCGGCGACGTCAGCGTCCACCGCAAGTGGGGCGAGCCCCACAAGTTCTGGTACTCCGTTTACGACGGAAAGGAGACCGTCTACAAGGAGGTGGATGCCGAGCAGAACACCGTGACGCTGCTCAAGGAGAACCCGCATCCGCCACGCCGCCAGCAGTGGCGCGGTCCGCAGCGCCACTGGATGGAAGTGCCCGACGAGAAGGACGGCTTCCGGCGGTCGCCCACCGACTCGACGCTCACCATCTTCCACCGCGCCGACAACCTCTGGACGCGCCGCGCCGGCGTCGAGAAGCCCTTGACCACCAACGGCGACTCCACCTATTATTATTCAGCGTGGGGCACCTTCTCGCCCGACGGCCGCTACTACGCCACCGTGCGCATCAAGCCCGCCCCGAAGCACTACGTCTACTACGTAGAGTCGAGTCCCCGATACCGAGTCGAGCCGGTGCTCCACAAGCAGGAGTACGCTAAGCCCGGCGACTCGCTGAACTACCGTGTGCCCGTCGTCGTCGAGGTGGAGTCGGGTAGGGTGGTGGAGCCTTCCACCGAGCTGTTCAGCCGTCAGTACCAGGTGTCGGCACCCAGTTGGGACAAGTCGGGCCAGACGCTGACCTTCACCTACAACGAGCGCGACCATAAGGTCTACCGCGTGCTCGAGATGGACGTGGCGACGGGCCGTGTGCGCACCCTCATCGAGGAGACCAACCCGAAATACGTCAACTACAACCGCCTCTACCGCCACGACTTCGACGACGGGCGCCACATCCTCTGGACCAGCGAGCGCGACGGCCGCAACCATATCTACCTCTACGACCGCCAGAAGGCGAAGCTCGTCAGGCAGATTACCAAGGGCGAGTTCTACGTCCGCGACATCCAGCGCGTCGACGAGAAGGCGGGCATCGTCTACTTCTCGGCCTGCGGCATGAACAAGCAGGAGGACCCTTACCTCGTGCATTATTATAAGATAGGTGTCGACGGCAAGCACCTGACCAGCCTCACCCCCGAGGAGGGCAACCACAGCGTGACCTACACCGAGGACATGCAATACCTCATCGACACCTATTCAACCGTCACCACACCGCCCGTCACCGTGCTCCGCTCAGGCAAGGACGGCAGCATACTGCGCACGCTCGAGACCGCCGACATCAGCCGCCTGAAGGCCGAGGGCTGGACGCCGCCCGAGGTGTTTGTGGCACCGGGCCGCGACGGCGTGACACAGATGTGGGGACTCATCCGCCGACCCAGAAACTTCGACCCGACGAAGAAGTACCCCGTCATTGAGTACATCTACTCCGGCCCCGGCGACCAGTACGTGCCGAAGTCGTTCACGCCGTGGATATGGACGATGGACGACCTGGCCGAGCTGGGCTTCATCGTCGTTCAGTTAGACGCCATGACCACCTCGTTCCGCACCCGCGCATTCGAGGAGGTGTGCTACAAGAACCTGAACGACGCCGGACTGCCCGACCGCATAGCGTGGATACGTGCAGCCGCCGCCAAATATCCCTACATCGACATCGACCGCGTGGGCATCTACGGCAGTTCGGCAGGCGGGCAGAACGCGATGGCCGCCGTGCTCTGGCATGGCGACTTCTACAAGGCCGCCTATGCCGCCTGCGGCTGCCATGACAACCGCATGGACAAGATCTGGTGGAACGAGCAGTGGATGTCGTACCCCGTCGATTCCAGCTACGTGGCCTGCTCGAACGTCGAGAATGCCTGGCGCCTGGAGCGTCCGCTGATGCTCGTCGTCGGCGAGGAGGACGACAACGTCGACCCCGCCTCGACCATGCAGGTGGTGGCCGCCCTCGAGCGGGCTGGCAAGGACTTCGACCTGGTCGTGCTGCCCGGTGCCCGCCACACCATGGGCGAGACCTACGGCGAGCACAAGCGCTACGACTTCTTCGTGCGCCACCTCATGGGCAAGGAACCCCCGAAATGGAGCGAACTGAAATAACGAAAACGATAACGAAAACGATAACGAAAACGTATGAAAAAACTACTAATGCTATTGCCGATATTCACGGTGATGCCAGTGATGGCGGACGATACGGACAGCTTGAAGGTGACGTTTGACTTTACGACGCTTACCGACCAAAGTGGGCAGTATGGCGGGGCGCTGAAGGGCAGTGCTGAGCTGACGACGGCGGGCGAGGAGCCTGTGCTGTCGTTGGGCAGCAAGAACGGCTATTTCCTGTTCGATGCCCCAGTGGGCGAGCTGGTGAAGACGTTCAGCGACTATACCATCAGCGTGAATGTGTTTATCCCGCAGAGCACGGACATCGGCGGCAATGGAAACTTCGTGTGGTGTTTCTCAAACTCGTCCACCTCGGGCTACCTGTTCTTCGGAGCCAAGGAGTCGCGTTTCTCGATTACCAGAGGCAGCTACGACGGCGAGCAGCGCGTGAACCCGGGCAAGGCGCTGACCAAGGGCCGCTGGTTGAATCTTGTCTATGTGCAGAGAGGCAATGAGGGGCGTGTACTCATCGATGGCCAGCAGGCTGCCAAGGGCACGGTGAGTCTCAAGCCCAGCGCGCTGAGCGGTGCCCTGAAGAACTCCTATCTGGGGCGCAGCTGCTACAGTGGCGATGCCTTTCTGAAGGATGCGTTGATGCACCACCTTATTTTATGTAACTACGCCATGAGCGACGACGAGATTGCCGAGTTGCAGAGCGACTTATCGGTGCTGAACCGTGAGATTGAGGATGAGGCCATCCGCAACCTGATTCAGAACTTCACGCTGGGCGACGTGAGCGGGCTGACGCGCGACATCACCCTACCCACGAGCTATGCCGACGTGGTGAAGATAGAGTGGGAGAGCAGCGACGAGAACGTCATCACCCCGATAGGCCATATCATTCGTCCCGCTGTTGGCAGCCCTGCAGCCCATGCTGTGCTCACTGCGCATTTCAGCACGTCGACGGTCAGCGACCAACTTACCTTCGAAGTGAGCGTGCTGCCGCTGTTTACCGATGACGAAGCGTTGGCCTATGAGTGCGAACATCTGGCGATAGGCGGTAATTTAAAAAACCTCTACGACCGTCTGACGCTGCCCACCGTAGCCGCCGAAGGCGACCCTGTGTTCTGGAAGTCGGGCGACACAAGCCTGCTGAGCGATGACGGTCGTGTAATGCGCTTTGGTGACAACGGAAAGCAGCACGTCACGCTGACGGCCACCATCCGACGTGGCGAGAAGAGTGTCACGCGCGACTTCGACGTCTGCATCCACCAGAACGAGCCCTATGTCTCCTACTTGTTCGTCTACTTCCCGTCGAATGACAATGAGAACATCTACTACGCCCTCAGTGGCGATGGCTACAACTACACGCCCCTGAATGGTGGAAAACGCGTAGTGGCTGCTGACAGCTGCACGGTGATGGGCGGCTTGCGCGACCCTCATATCTTGCGCGGCGAGGACGGTTGGTTTTATATGGCCGTGACCGATATGCGCAGTTCTTTAGGATGGAACAGTAATCGCGGACTGGTGCTGATGCGCTCGCGCGACCTGATCAACTGGACTCATGCCACCGTTCATTTCCCCACACGCTATAAAGGCACGATGTGGGCCAAGGTGACACGCGTATGGGCGCCGCAGACCATCTGGGACCCTGACTACGAGAATGCCGACGGCACCCGCGGACGCTACATGGTCTACTTCTCGCTGGTCACAAGCGACAGCAGCATCCCGTATGATAAGGTGTACTACTGCTACGTGAACGACGACTTCACCGACTTTATCGGCGAACCCCGCTACTTCTACGACCGAGGTGCTGCCACCATCGACATGGACATCGTTTATAACGAGAGCGACGGCCTCTATCATGCCATCTTCAAGAACGACGTGACGAGTGGCATTGCCCAGGTGACAGCCCGCCGACTCACGCCTGAGGAGGGACAGGAGGACGGCAGCCAGTGGAGCGAACCAAGCGGTAATCTGCAGCAGACAACGGTGGCCGTAGAGGGTGGCGGACTCTTCAAGCTCATCAATCAGGACAAGTGGATACTGATGTACGACTGCTACTCGTCGGGCTACTATCAGTTTTGCTCCAGCCCTGATTTGCAGAACTTTACTTTCGAAAAGAATACCAAGACGAGTGGTGCCTTTACACCCCGTCACGGCACTGTGATACCGCTGACGCAGGCTGAGACCGATGCCTTGCTCAGCACCTTCCCGGCTACAGAATTTAAGCCGACGATTACGGCGATGACGCATCCGGCTATCCGTCAGGATCTTGCCACCATCACTACGTCGGTTGTGCAGATACCCGTAGAGCCTGGCACTAATCTCGCGGCCTTCGACCCGCAGTTCATATTGTCAGCAGGTTCCACCATCGAGCCACAGGGGCCGCAGAATTTCACGCAGGGCGCAGTGACCTACAACGTTCAATGCTCAACGTCCAACGTTCAACGTTACACAGTGACGGCCTATGAGTCTGCCAATCCCGTATTGCCCGACTTCCACGCCGACCCTGAGGTGCTGTTCTCGAAGAATACAGGACGTTTCTATGTCTATCCCACCACCGACGGGTACGATGGCTGGGGCGGCTACAGCTTCGATGTGTTCTCGTCGCCCGACCTCGTACACTTCCAGAATGAAGGAACTATCCTCAGCCTTGCTGCAGGTGGTGACGCTCCTTGGGCGGCAGGCAACGCCTGGGCACCCTGTATCGAAGAGAAATGGATGGACGGACAGTGGAAATACTTCTTCTATTTCAGTGCCCACAACGCTTCGCTCGGCAAAAAGACCATTGGCGTGGCTACGGCCGACAGTCCCATAGGGCCCTTCAAGGCTTCCGACAAGCCGCTCTTCACTTCATCCTCGGCAGGACAGATGATTGACTCCGACGTGTTTACTGACCCCGTGAGCGGACAGAGTTACCTATACTACGGTAACGGTCGGCTGCTTTACCGCCTGCTGGGCGACGACATGATGAGTGTCGGCACCAAGGAGTACGACATTACGCCCTCGGGCGGCACTTTGCAGACATATGCCTACCGCGAGGGCGTCTACGTCTTCTATCGCAATGGCCTCTACTATTTCCTGTGGAGCGTCGATGATACTGGAGCCACGAATTACCATGTGGCCTACGGCACAAGCACTTCGCCAACAGGGCCTATCAAAGTGGCCAGCAAGCCTATTGTCATCATCCAGAACGCCAGCCAGAAGATTTACGGTACTGGCCATAATTCTGTGCTCAACATCCCGGGAACCGATGACTGGTACATCGTCTATCACCGCATCAACAAAAACTACCTGAGCAATGGCCCTGGCTATCATCGCGAGGTATGCATTGACCGCCTGACGTTTGCTGACGACGGAACCATCAATCAGATTCAGCCAACCCACGAAGGGATTGCGCCTGTCAACGTCAGTGGACTAATAGACGGTATTCAAGAAGTAGAAGCCGGCCATACGGTACACCGTTCTGATGAAGCAGTGTATGACCTGCAGGGGCGCCGCATAGAGAAGGCCCCCAGGCTGAAAGGCATATACATCTCGGCCGGGCGGAAGATAATAATTAAATAATTCCAAGAATAAAAACTAGAAACTAAACATGATGAAAAGACTACTGACAATGCTATTGTTCCTGTCTGTTCTCGGACAGGCCTCGGCCCAAGTGTCCTTCGGCCACGCCGAGCGGATCAACGACGACTGGCGCTTCCTGCGCGTAGACTCCATGTGGAACGTCCGCGAGACGGCGGACATGAAGGAGCCCGGCTTCGACGACTCCCGCTGGCGCCGCGTCGCGCTGCCACACGACTGGGGCGTAGAGCTGCCCATGTCGCCCGACAAAGGCTCGTGCCAGGGCTATCTGCCCGGCGGCATCGGCTGGTATAGAAAGAAGATTGAAGTGAAAAGTGAGGGAGTGAAAAGTTTTGTCTATTTCGAAGGCGTCTACAACTACTCCGAGGTCTACCTGAACGGCCACCTGCTCGGCCGCCGGCCCAGCGGCTTCGCCTCGTTCCTCTACGACCTGACGCCCCACCTCCGTACCGATGGCACCAATGTGCTGGCCGTGCGCGTTGACCACTCTCAGGAGGCCGACTCGCGCTGGTATACCGGCTCGGGCATCTACCGCGACGTGTGGCTCATCACGGCGCCCGAGGTTCACCTGGCACAGTGGGGCACGGCCTACCGGCTGGTGAGCATCAGCGGCAAGAAGGCGGTCGTTGACGTAGACGTCGAGACCACCGACGACCGCGCCGTGAAGTCGGCCCTGACGCTGCAGGCCGCCGTCGCGCTGACCGACGCACAGGGCAGGGTAGTGGCCGAGGCTGCGACCGCCATCGGGCCGCAGGAGAAGAAGACCGTGCGCCTGACCGTCAGCAATCCGCAGCGCTGGACGCTCGACAAACCATATTTATACACGCTGACCACCAAACTGAGCAACGGCGACCAGAGCACCGTCCGCGCCGGACTGCGCACGCTGGAGTTCTCGCCCGACCGCGGGTTTGCGCTCAACGGCCAGTGGATCAAGGTGAAGGGCGTCTGCGTACACGACGATGCCGGCGTGCTCGGCACCGCCGTGCCTGCCGAGGTGTGGCGCCGCCGTGTGCGCGAGCTGAAGGCCATCGGCACCAATGCCCTGCGCATGAGCCATAACCCCCACGCACCGGCACTCTACGACATCTGCGACGAGGAGGGCATGCTCGTGATGGACGAGGCCTCCGACGAATGGGAGTTTCCCAAGCGCAAGTGGATGAGGGGCTGGAATCAGGGCGCGCCCGGATTCGAGGGCACCTTCAGCTACTTCGAGGAGTGGATTGAGCGCGACGTGGCCGACATGGTGCGCCGCGACCGCTGCCACCCCTCGGTGTTCCTCTGGTCAATAGGCAACGAGGTGGACTATCCCAACGACCCCTATTCGCACCCCGTGCTCGACGGCGACGGCAGCTTCACGCAGCCCGTCTATGGCGGCTACAAGCCCGGCCAGCCCAATGCCGAGCGCATAGGCCGCATTGCCCAGCGGCTGGTCTGGGTGGTGAAGGCCATCGACACCTCGCGCCCCACGACGGGAGCGCTGGCCGGTGTGGTGATGTCGAACGAGACGGCCTATCCCGACGCCATCGACGTGGTGGGCTACAACTACACCGAGAGCCGCTACGACAGCGACCATAAGAAGTACCCGAAGCGCGTACTCTACGGCTCGGAGAACCGCCACGACCTCGACGCCTGGAAGGCCGTGCGCGACAAGCAGCACATCTTCGGACAGTTCCTCTGGACGGGCATCGACTACCTCGGCGAGAGCGGCACGTGGCCCGCACGCGGCAGCAGTGCCGGACTGCTCGACCTGGCCGGACAGCGCAAGCCCCAGGGCTGGTATCGCGCAGCCCTGTGGAGCGAGCAGCCCGTCTGCTATGTGGGCACGGCGGCACAGTGGGGCGGCGGCGGACAGCGTAACGGGCGCAACCGGAATGGCGGCGCGCAGGTGTCGCCCTATGCCCCCGACACGTGGAACTACCAGGCGGGGCAGCGCGTCCGCGTGATGTGCTACACCAATGCCCCGTCGGCGCGCCTGCTGCTGAACGGCCAGCCACTGGAGGCTGAATTCCAGCGCGACCCGAGGACCGACATACTCTATTGCGACGTCGACTACCAGCCCGGAACGCTGCGCTGCGAGGCGTCGAACGGCGCCGACTACGAGCTGAAGACCAGCGGCGAGCCCTACGCCCTCAGGCTGACCACCGACTCCGTGGCCCACGTCTTCGTCGAGGTCGTCGACGAGCAGGGCATCCCCGTCCGCGGTGCCGACCATGAGGTGTCGGTCAGCGTGCGCGGTGCCCGCCTGCTGGGCCTCGAGAACGGCAACATCCAGAACAACCACTCGCCGCGCCGCTCGCCCGACTATCGCCCGCAGAGCCGCCTGCGCCTCTACGGCGGGCGGCTGGTGGCCTACGTCGAGGGTGCCGCCGGTGGTGGCCAGACGGTCAGCGTGCGGGCCTCGGCGCCCTACCTGCAGCCGGCAGAACTGACATTCCCATTAAAATAACGTAAAGACTATGACACTCAAAGAGTTTCTATCCACCAACGACCGCTTCGCTACCAACAGCGGCTGTGTACTCGAAGAAATCGGCGACGGCTATGCCCGCGCCACCCTGCAGGTGACTGCAGAGCACCTCAATGCCGGCGGCGTCTGTCAGGGCGGCGTCTACTTCACGCTGGCCGACATTGCCATTGCGGCGGTGATGAATTCGCACGGACAGCTGACCTTCGGCGTTGAGAATAACATCGTCTATGTGAAAAGCGTCAAGGCAGGCGACCGTCTGACAGCCGAGGCCCGCGAAGTGGTCAACCACCATAAGCTGCCCTATGTCGACGTGCGCATCACCAATGGCGCGGGCGAGCTGTGCTGCATCGTGACGGGCATTGGCTACCGGAAACAGGCTCCGATTCAGGTTGACAAGCCTGTGTAAACGCACACAATGTTAAAATTGGAATTTTTTCACTAAAAAACTTGGAAGTTAGCATATAAAATACTATTTTTGCCCCCGATAAGACTATTTATCTGCAATTGCAGACCACCTTATCGAATATAGTTAGTGGATGGCAGCGTCCTGCGCCATCCACATTTTTGTTGCTCCTCAGCCAGCGTGCCGGCAGTGGGAACCGCCGCCTCGTAATGATGAGGTGGCGCCTGGTGAATGCGAGGCGCCGCGCGAGGGGGGGGGGAGAATATTACATATTACATATTACATTTTCGTTCTTTCAGATTAGAAGGAAAGAATTTTAAATTATATATATTATTATAATAATATATATAATTTACCACTTTGCTACTATCGCCGACGAAAGGAGTAAAATGTAATATGTAATAATCGCCGCTATCCCCGATAAATACAGGGGAAAGCGGCGATTTTAGCACGAAAATGAAAATGTAATATTCCTACCCCCACATTTCCCCTCCTGAGTCAGGAGGGGTTAGGGGTGGTCTGAACCAGGGAATGAGCAGAGGGGCTGGCTGCACTGGATGCGAGCGCAAATTTGCGCCCGGATAAAGATCTCATTAGCTGTACACGAAGACACGAATTCCCTTCTGGTACGCGTACGCGACCTTATTCTAAAGTACGATCCTCCCAAAGAGCAAAGTTCAACCGAACCAGATTTGGATTGGTTGCGTACCCAGAGTACTGCTTAACGGATGCAATTTTTCATTGGTTACCGTGCCTACTTGGAACCCTAAATCTTCACGCATTTCACACAAATCTTTTTCTTTTGACAAGCGATTTCGTGTCTGATTATGTGTGGATTTAAGGTTCCTTGCCTAAGAAGTATGTTTTTTGACCTTGTTCAGACCCCTCCTAACCTCCCCTGACTCAGGGGAGGAATTCAAGCCGCAAACAAATTCCTCTAAGGGAGGGAAGTTGCCGCGTCCTTTGATAAAAGGCCGTGTTGTTCCGTGCCAAAAGAATTCACGAAAAAACGCGGAGGAACACGGGTGGAGCCTTCTGGCTCCCCCTGGGGGCGTTATCCTTTGTGTCTTCGCCTACGGCTTGCCCTCGGTCAGAACTTGGGCAGTCATCTCGAAATCTGCAATAATGCTTTCGAGCAACGGGTTCCTGTTCTCTACAATGATGGCTGCATAGAACCCCTTGCCCTCAATAGTGGCATTTGCTGTACGGATAGTAAAGCGGTCAGGATCAGCATTTTTGTTGAACCAAGTAAGAAACAGGCGGTTACGGTTGGCCTCACGCCCGTCGCTATCATCGCACATATAGAGAAGAACATCGAGATTCTCAAGGAAGAACTGGTTTATGATAGCCAAAATCGTTTGCTCAACCTTAGGGTCATGGGCAGAGCGTTCCCGCTCCCTTTTTTCTATGACAAACTGGTAAGTGTCACACCCACCGAAAGAATTCTCTTCTTCGAAAGAAATGGTGTAGTGAATTCCGTTGCCAGTTTCAAAAATATAGCCACCCCTTGGAGAGAGCATCACATAATAAACATCCTGTTTATTTATGCTGTCGAGCGAGAGATAGATCATAATGATATAATTGTTCCCCTGATGCCTCTACGATTCCACTCTTCTTCCATGCGTTTTTGTGCTTCACGCTTTACCTCTAACGAGTGCTTAAAGCGTGCCAGTGCTTCTTCGTATGTAATCTTTTTTACTTCCATCTTATCTGCGCGTTTTAACATTTGACGCTGCAAAGATAAACATAAATTCTGAATATGCAAACAAAAACAAATAATAATTGCAAAAACATGACTCTTTCCCTTGTTCAAGCGCAAAAGACATACGTATGTTCAGACCCCTCCTGACCTCCCCTGACTCAGGGGAGGAATTCAAAGCGCAGACAAATTTCCATCCTCAAGAGGGGAGTTGCCGCGTCCTTTGATAAAAGGCCGTGTTGTTGCGTGCCAAAAGAATTCACGAAAGAACGCGGAGGAACACGGTTGTGAGATTCCGTGTGGCTCCGCGTTTTTCAGTGCCTAAGTAAAGTATGGCTCTTTCCCTTGTTCAGGCCCCTTCTGGTGTCTATACGAACTTCGAGAGGTCTTCCTCGGCAATGTACTTCAGGCCGCCCTTGATGATGGTGTCGCGGGCCTGCTCGGCATTGTCGGTGCGGAAGATGAGGATTCCCTTGCCCCCGAGGAGGAAGGAGTACATGTAGGTGATGCTGATGCCGGCCTTCGAGAAGGTCTCGACGGCATCGGCGGCCCGGCCGGGCACATTGTCGAGCTCGAGTGCGAAGACGTCGCTCAGGGCAACGGCCACGCCTGCCTTCTTCAGCTCGTCGAAGGCGCGCAGGGGCTCACTGCAAATGAGGCGGTAGATGCCATACTCTGCCGTGTCGGCAATGGTGGAAGCGATAATCTGGATGCCAGACTGCTTCAGGACCTCGAGCACCTTGATGAGCGTGCCCGAACGGTTCTCGATGAAGATAGATAACTGATTGATGGTCATAGCTTTTTTCCTTTCTTTCGTTATTTTGTTTTATTGGTAAACCTTTCGCTTGTCGACGACGCGGACGGCCTTGCCCTCGCTGACGGGGAGCGTGCCCTTCGAGACGAGGCGCACGATGGGCGTGAGCAGGATTTCGTCCTTCAGCTGGCGCTTGATGCGCTTCTCCAGATCCTGCAGCTTGCCGTAGTCGTCGGTACCCTCGTTCAGCTCGACCTCGACGGTCATGTTGTCGTTGTTGTCGTCGGTGGTCAGGGTGATGAGGTAGTTGGTGCCCACCTCGGGGAACTGCATCAGGATCTTCTCAATCTGGATGGGGAAGATGTTGACGCCGCGCAGCACGATCATGTCGTCGGAGCGGCCGCGCATGCGGTCGATACGGACGTGGTTGCGGCCGCAGGGGCACGAACGGCCCAAGACGCGCGTCAGGTCGCGTGTGCGGTAGCGCAGCAGGGGCATGGCCTCGCGCTGCAGCGTGGTGAGCACCAGTTCGCCAATCTCGCCGTCGGGCACGGGCTCGAGGGTCTCGGGGTCGACGATTTCAACGATGTAGTAGTCTTCCCAGAAGTGCAGGCCGTTCTGCTCGGGGCACTCGAAGCCTACGCCGGGGCCGCACATCTCTGACATGCCGAACGAGTTGTAGGCCTTGACGCCCATCATCTCCTCGATGCGCTTGCGCTGTTCCTCGCTGTGAGGCTCGGCGCCGATGGCCAGCACCTTCAGCTTGGTGTCGCGGCGGGGGTCGACGCCCTCCTGCTGCATGACCTCATAGAGACGGGTAACGTAGCTGGGAATGGCGTGGATGGCCGTTGTGCCGAAGTCCTTGATGAACTTGATCTGGCGCAGCGAGTTGCCGGCGGCAGCGGGCACGGTGAGCATGCCCAGACGCTCGGCGCCGTACTGGAAGCCCAGTCCGCCGGTGAACATGCCGTAGCCTGAGGAGTTCTGGAACACGTCGTCGGGGCGCAGTCCCACCATCCAGAGGTTGCGGGCTACCTGGTTGGCCCACTCGTCGAGGTCCTTCTGTGTGTGCAGGATGACGGTGGGGTTGCCCGTCGTACCGCTTGATGAGTGCAGGCGCACGCAGTCGCGCAGGGGTACGCAGGACATGCCGAAGGGGTAGGTGTCGCGCAGGTCGCCTTTGGTTGTGAAGGGCAGCTTGTGCACGTCGGCCAGCGTCTGGATGTCGTCGGCGGTGATGCCTGCCTCTTTGAATTTCTTCTGATAAAACTCGTTAGTCAGACAGTGGCGTACGGTCTCCTTGAGGCGCTCCAGCTGGAAGGCCTCAATCTCCTCGCGCGTCATCGTCTCGCGTTCAGGATTGAAATAGGGTGAATTGTTCATAGTTTGTATTACAGTTTACGTTTATCTATCACGTGGGCGCTCTTGCCTTGTGAGCGCTCGATGGTGTTGGGAGCCTTCAGCTGGACCTTGGCCGAGATGCTGAGCACGCTCTTGAGCTTCTGTGCCAGCTTCTTCTCGAGGGCGTCGACGGCGGCAGGCGTGTCGAACGTGCCGGTGAAGTACTCCTGGCGGATTTCCACCTGAACCTGCAGCGTGTCGAGGTTGTTGACGCGGTCGACGACGAGCATGTAGCGGGGTGCGAACTCCGGCATGCTGAGCACGACGCTCTCCACCTGCGACGGGAATACGTTGATACCGCGGATGATGAGCATATCGTCGGAACGACCCTCGATGCGGCCCATGCGGACGTTGGTGCGCCCGCAGTCGCACGTGCCGGGCAGCAGCGAGCAGAGGTCGCGTGTGCGGTAGCGGATGACGGGCATGCCCTCCTTGGTCAGCGTGGTGAACACCAGCTCGCCCGTCTGTCCGGCGGGCAGCGGCTCGAGTGTAGTGGGGTTGATGATTTCGGGGTAGAAGTGGTCCTCGTTGATGTGGGAGCCGTGCTGCATCTGGCACTCGTAGCTGACGCTGGGGCCCATCACCTCGGAGAGTCCGTAGATGTTGTAGCCCTTCAGTCCGAGGCGTGCTTCAATCTCCTCGCGCATCTTCTCCGTCCAAGGCTCGGCGCCGAAGGCACCCACGCGCAGCTTGATCTGCTCCTTGGTGATGCCCATCTTCTCCATCGTCTCGGCCAGGTAGAGGGCGTAGCTCGGTGTGCAGGCAATGCCCGTGATGCCGAGGTCGCGGATAAGCTTGAGGTGCTTCTCGGTGTTACCCGTTCCGGCGGGAATGACCGAGGCTCCCATGTGCTCCACGCCGTAGTGGGCACCCAGGCCGCCGGTGAAGAGTCCGTAGCCGTAGGCCACCGAGAATATGTCGTTGCGGGTGACGCCGAACGCCGTCAGACAGCGGGCCATGCACTCGCTCCAGACGCCGATGTCCTTGCGGGTATAGCCCACGATGGTGGGGTTGCCCGTAGTGCCGCTTGAGGCGTGTACGCGGATAATCTCGCTCTGCGGGGCTGCCTGCAGACCGAAGGGGTAGTTGTCGCGCAGGTCCTTCTTCGTGGTGAAGGGCAGCTTCTTGATATCCTCGATGGTCTGGATGTCGTCGGGACGGATGTCGAGCTCTTGGAGTTTGTTACGATAAAAGGGAACATTGTGGTAGACGTAAGCTACGATTTTGTGCAGGCGTTTGCCTTGGAGCGCGCTCATCTCGTCGCGGCTCATGCACTCTTTGTTTGGATTCCAAATCATTTTTCTGTTTGTTGTTGTTGTCGGTTTTTTTTGTTTTAATTGTTTCCCTTGCGTGCAAAAGTACTACTTTTCTTTCATTCTGCCAAGAAATTGTTCTTAAAAGTTACGCATATCAAACTTTTTTTGTATCTTTGCCTGCTGAAACAGATAATCAACGAACTAAGAACTATGATTAACAGAGAACTGCTACAACCGGAAAGTATCGTCGTCATCGGCGGTAGTAATAATGTACATAAACCTGGCGGCGCCGTGGTGCGCAACTTGTTGAGCGGAGGCTACGAGGGCACGCTCCGGGTGGTCAATCCCAAGGAGGACGAGGTGCAGGGCATCAAGGTGTTCCACGATGTCCGCGAGCTGCCGCCCACCGACCTGGCCATCCTGGTAGTTGCCGCCCGCTTCTGTCCCGACTATGTGAAGGTGCTGGCCGCCGAGAAGCAGGTCAGGGCGTTCATCATCATCTCGGCAGGCTTCAGCGAGGAGACGGCTGAAGGCGCCAAACTCGAACAGCAGATACTGGATACCTGCAAGGAATATGGCTGCGCGCTGATAGGTCCGAACTGCATCGGACTGCTGACGCGGTGGCATCATTCGGTGTTCACCAAGCCCATTCCGCGACTCACGCCGAAGGGTGTCGACTTCATATCAGGCAGCGGTGCCACGGCTGTATTCATTCTTGAAAGTGCCGTTACTAAGGGACTGGCTTTCAATAGCGTATGGTCGGTCGGTAACGGCCATCAGATAGGCATCGAGAGCGTGCTGGAGTATATGGACGAGCACTTCGACCCCGAGAACGACCCGCTGGTGAAGCTGCTCTACATCGAGAACATTGCCGACCCCGACAAGATGCTCTACCACGCCACCTCGCTCATTCGCAAGGGCTGTCGGATAGCCGCCATCAAGGCCGGTTCGTCGGAGAGCGGCAGCCGTGCGGCGTCGAGCCATACGGGAGCCATCGCCTCGAGCGACTCGGCTGTCGAGGCCCTGTTCCGCAAGGCCGGCATCGTGCGCTGTTTCTCGCGCGAGGAGCTGACGACCGTCGGCTGCATCCTCAGTCTGCCGCAGCCCCTGCGCCGCAGCCGCGAGAACCCCATCAACTTCGCCATCGTCACCCATGCCGGCGGCCCCGGCGTGATGCTGACCGACGCCCTGTCGAAGGGCGGCATGAATGTCCCGCCGCTGACGGGTCCTGCCGCCGACGAGCTGAAGTCGAAGCTGCTGCCCGGCAGTAGTGTGGGCAATCCCATCGACATCCTGGCTACCGGCGGCGCCGAGCAGTTGTCGCTGGCCATCGACTACTGCGAGCAGCGGTTCCCTGAGATAGATGCCATCATGGTCATCTTCGGCACGCCGGGCCTGGTGAAGATTTTCGAGGTCTACGACGTGCTCGACAAGAAGATACGCGAGAGCAGCAAGCCGATATTCCCCATCCTGCCCAGCGTCAGCACGGCCGGCCCCGAGGTGCAGGAGTTTCTGAAGCGCGGCCACGTGAACTTCAGCGACGAGGTGACGCTGGCCACCGCCCTGACGCAGGTGATGAAGACGCCCGAGCCTGCCGACCAGAACGTCGTGGTGAACGGCGTCGACGTGCCCCGCATACGTCGCATCATCGACGGGATAGGGGAGAACGGCTACATTTCGCCCAGCCTCGTCCACGACTTGCTGTCGGCAGCCGGCATACCGACCGTCCCCGAGTTCGTCAGCGACCAGAAGGAAGAGGTCATCAAGTTTGCCGGCGAGTGCGGCTTCCCCGTTGTGGCCAAGGTTGTAGGGCCCGTGCATAAGAGCGACGTCGGCGGCGTGGCGCTGAACATCCGTTCGAAGGAAGTGCTGGCTGCCGAGTTCGAGCGCATGATGCAGATAGCCGATGCCAAGGCGGTGATGGTGCAGAAGATGATCAAGGGTACTGAGCTGTTCATCGGTGCCAAGTACGAGGAGCGCTTCGGCCACGTGGTGCTCTGCGGCCTTGGCGGCATCTTCGTCGAGGTGCTGCGCGATGTGTCGTCAGGTCTGGCGC
>CADCEQ010000019.1 GCA_902800435.1 uncultured Prevotellaceae bacterium
CGGGCAGCGTCAGCTTGCCCTCAACGATATCGTTGCCGGTCGGCTTGCCGATTTCCTTCGAGTCAAAATAGTCGAAGATATCATCGCGAATCTGGAAAATCATGCCGATGTTTTGTCCGAATTTTGCAGCAGCAGCTACCTCCTCGTCAGTAGCGCCTGCCGAGATGGCTCCGATTTTGGCACAGGCCTCAAAAAGTGCAGCGGTCTTGTTGTTAATTATCTGATAATAAACGTCTTCTGAAATCTCCTGATTCTGAATGTTCGACAGCTGGAGTATCTCACCAGCAGCCAACGTCCGGCCGAGCTCAGCCAGCAATTGTATGATTTTCTGATTATCAGTCAGCGACACGCGGAGCAAGGCCGTCGACAGAATGTAATCACCCACCAGCACAGCCACCTTATTATCATACGAGGCATTCACCGATGCCTGGCCGCGACGCTCCTTGCTCTCGTCGACCACATCGTCGTGAACGAGCGAGGCCGTATGCAGCAGTTCGAGACCAACGGCAGCGTTCTGCGTAACTTCAGACACCGTTCCGAAGTTCTTGGCTGCCAGCAATATCAGCATCGGGCGCATACGCTTGCCGCCACGCTGACGGATATGCGAAAGGGCCGAACCCAGAAGGCCGTCAGTATGGGTGAGCGACTCATTAAACAAGTCGATAAACAGGCTCAAATCCTGCGCTATTGGCTGCTTGATAAGTGATAAATAGTCCATCTTTGTTGAATTTTGATACAAAATTAGCTAAAAACTTTCGATTATCAGAATTTTTTTAGTAATTTTACGCGAAAATTCTCACTTGTTATGGATAAACTATTCCTTTTAGACGCTTACGCGCTCATTTACCGGTCGTATTACGCCTTCATCAAGAACCCGCGAATCAACTCCAAGGGTCAGAATACCAGTGCCATCATCGGCTTCTGCAACACGCTGAACGAGGTGCTGCAGAAGGAACAGCCCACGCACATCGGCGTGGCATTCGACCCTCACGGACCAACATTCCGCAGCGAGGCTTTCCCTGCCTACAAGGCACAGCGCGACGCTACGCCTGAAGACATTCACGCGGCTGTTCCTATTATAAAAAACATACTGCGAGCCTACCGCATTCCCGTGCTGCAGGTCGATGGCTACGAGGCTGACGATGTCATCGGAACGCTTGCCAAAAAGGCTGATTCCATCGGCGTAAAGTGCTATATGCTAACCCCAGACAAGGACTACGGGCAGCTGGTTACGGAGCATGCCAACATCTACCGTCCGCGTCACGGCGGCGGCTACGAGGTGATGGGTCCGCAAGAGGTCTGTCAGAAATATGGTATCTCCTACCCTACCCAGGTCATCGACCTGCTGGCGCTGATGGGCGACTCTGCCGACAACTTCCCGGGATGCCCCGGTGTCGGTGAAAAGACTGCCGCCAAACTCATCGCCGACTTCGGCTCCGTCGAACAACTGCTGAGTCGCACGGCAGGGATCAAGGGTAAGCTGCGCGAGAAAATCGAAGAGCACGTTGACGATATCAAGATGTCGTACTTCCTGGCAACCATCAAGACCGATGTTCCCATCGAACTCAACATGGACGAACTCCGACTCGTGGAACCTGACGAACAAGAACTGGGCAAAATCTTCACCGAACTGGAATTCAAGCAGCTCGCAGACAAGATTCTTAAAAAACCACAAAAACCGCAAACGCCCGTTAACGGACAACTCGATTTGTTTGCAGAATTTCCCGCCGACGGTGCGAATTTGAGCGAAAATTCGAATTTTGAGACGTTAAAAACCACTCCTCACGACTACAAACTCGTTGAAAATGAGGAAGAAATGCTAAAAATTCGTGATTATTTCTTGACAAACGAAATTCTCAGTTTAGACACAGAAACCACTTCAACCTCAGCCATCGATGCCGAATTGGTGGGTTTGAGCTTCGCCGTACGCGAATTTGAGGCGTTTTATGTCCCCGTGCCAGCCGAACGTGAAGAAGCCTTAAAAATAGTCAATATTTTCAAACCACTCTACGAAGACCCCAAAATCTTGAAGGTCGGGCAGAACCTGAAGTACGATTTAGAAGTTTTAAGAAATTATAACGTTCAGTTACAAGGCCCGATGTGGGACACCATGATTGCCCACTACCTCATCCAGCCCGAGCTTCGTCACAACATGGACTACATGGCTGAGATATACCTTAACTATAAGACCATACACATTGATGAGCTCATCGGTCCGAAAGGAAAGAACCAGCGCTCGATGCGCGACCTCTCCCCTACCCTCGTCTACGAGTATGCCGCCGAAGATGCTGACATCACCCTGCGGCTGAAAAACAAGCTGGAGCCCGAACTGAAGAAGTTTGAGTGCGAGAAATTGTTCTACGACATTGAGATGCCGCTCATGCCCGTGCTCGCCGAAATGGAGATGAACGGTGTGTGCCTGGACGTTGATTCACTGAAGGAAACGTCAACAATTTTGACTAACCGAATGAACGAATTAGAGGGGCGTATCTACGAGTTGGCTGGCCAACAATTCAACATTGCCTCGCCGAAGCAAGTGGGTGAAATCCTCTTCGACAAACTCAAAATCGTTGAGAAAGCTAAAAAGACGAAGACGGGACAGTACGTCACCTCAGAAGAAGTGCTACAGCAACTGCGCAATAAGCATGAAATCGTGTCTGACATATTGGAACACAGAGGATTGAAGAAACTCATCGGCACGTATATCGATGCCCTGCCCAAGCTGATAAACCCACGTACCGGGCACATTCATACATCGTTTAACCAGACGGTGACAGCCACGGGGCGACTCTCGTCGAGCGACCCCAACCTGCAGAATATTCCCATTCGGGGCGAAGACGGAAAGGAGATTCGCAAGGCGTTTGTTCCCGAACCAGGTTGTCTGTTTTTTTCAGCCGACTACAGTCAGATTGAACTGCGCGTGATGGCTCACCTGTCGAACGATCCGCAGATGATTGCCGTCTTCCGCGAAGGTAAGGACCTGCACGCTGCCACCGCCGCCAACATCTACAAGAAACCTATTGAAGAGGTAACACGCGACGAGCGTACGAAGTCAAAGCGTGCCAACTTCGGCATCATCTACGGCATCACCGTCTTCGGACTCGCTGAGCGCTTAGACATCAGCCGCGATGAAGCCAAGCAGCTCATCGACGGCTATTTTGCCACATTCCCCGACGTTCACGACTACATGGAGCAGGCCAAGCAGACGGCTCGTCAGCGTGGCTATGTCACTACCCTATTCGGCCGTCGCCGCTATCTGCCCGACATCAATTCAGCCAACGCCACCGTGCGCGGCTTTGCTGAACGTAACGCCATCAATGCGCCCATTCAGGGCACCGCCGCCGACATCATCAAGGTAGCGATGATTCGCATTCACCAGCGCTTTAAGGCCGATGGCATCCGCAGCAAGATGATTCTCCAGGTACACGACGAACTCAACTTCAGCGTTTACCCGGAGGAGAAGAGTAGGGTAGAGGCCATCGTTCTCGAAGAGATGCAGCATGCCTTCCCCCTTAACGTCCCCCTCGTCGCCGACTCCGGCTTCGGCGACAACTGGCTGGAGGCGCACTAAAAAACGAATAATGCTATGAGCGACGAACAGAACATCATCATCTATCGAACCGCCGACGGACGGGCATCTGTGGCGCTGTATGCCAAGGATGGGAAGATTTGGCTGAACCAGCAACAGATGGCAGAACTTTTTGCCACCTCGAAGCCGAACATTAGCATGCACATAGCTAACGTTCTGAAAGAAAGAGAGTTAAACGAAGTTTCAGTTGTTAAGAATTACTTAACTACTGCCGCCGACGGTAAGAATTACAATGTTGTCTTCTACTCTTTGGAGATGATCATAGCCGTTGGATACAGGGTTCGTGGCATTCGCGGAACACAGTTCAGACAATGGGCAACGGAACACCTGACGGAGTATCTGGTCAAAGGCTTCACAATGGACGATGAGCGACTGAAGAATCCTGATGGCCGTCCTGACTATTTCGATGAGCTGCTGGCGCGTATCAGGGACATTCGAGCATCGGAAAAAAGATTCTATCAGAAAGTTCGCGACCTCTTTGCACTCAGCAGCGACTACGACAAAACGGACAAAGCCACGCAGATGTTCTTCGCAGAGACGCAAAACAAGCTTCTCTATGCCGTAACGCATCTGACAGCTGCTGAACTGATTGTTGCTCGCGCAGATGCCAACTTGCCCAATATGGGACTGACAACGTGGAAGGGAAGCATCGTTCGTAAAGGCGACATTATCGTAGCCAAGAACTATCTTCAGAATGACGAGATTGACTCTCTGAACAGGCTCGTCGACATTTTCCTGACCAGTGCCGAAGAGCGCGTGAAAGGCCGGCGTGACCTCACGCTCCAGTATTGGCGCCAGAATGTGGACAATCTGCTCACGTTCCAAGAAAAAGACATTTTACAGGGCAAGGGCAGTATCTCGAATGCCGAGATGGAAGCCATTGTGCGCAAAGTCTATGATAATTTCGACGCAAACCGCAAGAACTACGAAGCACAATTGGCCGACGCTGAAGACATGAAGGCTCTGGAGGACTTGGAGAAGAGCATTATCGAGGCGCACTAACCCATCACGATGCCAGTGAAGATGCGACCAGAGTTGATACTGAGACGGCGGGCGGAGAAATAGAGATCGGGATGCTGGTAGGTGCAGATGGGGGAGACGCTGATTTGGGCTTCGGGAATGCCGGTGGCGAGAAGTTGCTGACGATTGCATCCGGGTAGGTCGATGTGCCACTTCTCGCCATAACGGCGGCTGATGGTTTCCATCGCGAAACCTGCGGCGGCAAAAGCTTCATAGACTTCGTCTCCTACCTCGAAACTCTCAACGTGAATGCCTGGACCTATCTGGGCAATCATGTCGGCAGGACGGGAGCCGTAAACGGCGGTCATCTGTGCTACAGCCTTCTCAGCAATGCGCTTCACGGTGCCCCGCCAACCAGCGTGAATAGCACTGACAGCACGATGCATTTTGTCGTAGAGCAGCACTGGTATGCAGTCAGCCGTTGACACACCGATACAGAGTCCGCGAACGTTGGTCATCAGCGCGTCAACGCCCTCGAGTTGGGACTCTTGCGATGTCTCGTCAACAGCCACAATCTCCGTCTTATGAACCTGGTGGGGCATCAGCAGGCGGTCGTCATCGATTCCCAACAACTGACAGAGTAGGGCGCGGTTGCTACTGATGGCCTCCACACTGTCCCCGCAATAGCGGTTGATGTTGAACTCGCCGTAGCTGCCCTTGCTATAGCCGCCCTGGCGCGTCGAGCTGAAGGCGGTCACGCCCTCGCCGAAGTCATAGAAATGAAGTACTGGTTGCATCGTCTACTTTTTTTTGTGCAAAAGTACAAAATATTCAAAGAATTATCGTATCTTTGCACCGATAAATAACAAAAAACCATGAATATTGGAGACAAAGCGCCCGAAATACTGGGCAAAGACGAGCAGGGACGGTATATCCGTCTGAGTGATTACAAGGGACGCAAATTAGTACTTTACTTTTATCCGAAGGACAATACCAGCGGTTGCACGGCCGAGGCTTGCAGTCTGCGCGACCATTACGGAGAACTGCAGGGTAGGGGATACGAGGTGGTTGGCGTGAGCAAGGACTCTGCAGCCTCGCACGTAAAGTTCAAGGAGAAGCACGAACTGCCCTTCCCGCTGATTGCCGATGTTGACAAGACGCTGATGGAGGCGATGGGAGCCTGGGGCGAGAAGGTGATGTACGGCAAGAAGACGATGGGCACCATCCGCACCACATTTATTATCAACGAAGAAGGCATCATCGAGCAGATATTTGCCGGCAAACAAGTGAAGACCAAGGAACACGCCGAACAGATTCTGAAGAATGGAGAGTAACTTCCTGAGTCAATTCCATAAGACCGCGTTCCGGACGACCGATACGCCGAAGGGACGCGGCAAGACAACCGTGCTGTTCAGGCTGACGTTCGAGCGCGGAGCCGCCGTGAGCATCGTCGATGAGAGCGGCAACCCTGTAGCGCCCGACTACAAACAGTATCAGGGCGAGACGTTCAACGTGCTGCGCATCATCGACAACATCCGGCAGGAGCAGGCCATGCGCATCAGCTGGGACACCGACGAGGACAACGGCATACGGCTGCACGACTATCCCTACCTGCTGTTTGCCCTGCTGCGCTGCGACAACCTCGTAGACGGCAAGCTGAAACCCCTGAAGGTCAGCGATACGCCCGCCACCGTGCTGCTGCAAATCACTACCGAAAACGGTCAGTGTACGCCTTCGCTGTTAGCCCGCTGCGAGGGACAGTCGCCTCAGCCGTTCGAGCTGCTGAGCGACGTCTTTGCACTGGTTGGCGACACCATCTGCCCCATCGCCTCGCTTGGCGAGAACTACCTGCGCATCGGCTTCTTCAACGAAAAGTTCCCACGCACGCTATTAGAGCAGTACCTCTCAGTGTTCTACTCCTACATCGACAACGTCGACCTCGACTTCGAGGACTACCAGCTGGTACACTCGGATCAGAACATAGAGACCGTGCCCACGATTATCATCGAGAAGGTAGATGCCGACATGGCCCTCTACCTGCGGCTGACATACACCCTGCCAGGTACCGACACGGAATTTGCCGAACGCTTTGACCTAACCTGCTTAGCCACGCTGACAATGGAGCACCAGGTACTGCTGCGCCGCATCGTTCACACCGACGAGGCCCAGGACGAAGCCGAACTGCGCAAGACCATTCTCGGCTACGCTCCAACGAAGACGGCCGCCAAGGACGTCTGGGACGACGGCGGCGAGTTCATCATCCCGCAGGACGTAGCCGGTCCCTTCCTGCTACAGGCCCTGCCACAGCTGGTGCGCCACTACCAGCTGCTCGGTGCCGAGCGACTGAAGGAGTACAAGGTGAAACCCATCGTGCCGAAGATGAACCTGAAACTGTCGTCGGGCATCGACTTCCTCGAAGGCTCGGCCACCATCAACATCGAGGGTGAGGAAATGTCGCTCCGTTCGTTCCTGCAGCAGTATAACAAGCAGAAATACGTCACGCTGAGCGACGGACAGCGCGGACTCGTCGACGAGCATTACGTGAAGCGACTGGAGCGCATCTTCCGCAAGGTGGAGAAGGGCGACAAAGTAAAAGTGTCGTTCTTCGACCTGCCCGAGATTGAAAGCCTGCTGGCCGAGAAACTCGAAGGCCAGACCTTCAAGCACTACCGCGAGTTCTACGAGGGCTTCAACCAGCTGGCTTCGAAACGGCTCTCCACGACGGGTGTGAAAGCGAAGCTGCGCAACTACCAGAAGGAGGGCGTGAAGTGGATTAACTACCTCTACGACAACAACTTCGGCGGCTGCTTAGCCGACGATATGGGACTCGGTAAGACGCTGCAGACCATCACCATGCTGACCAAGGTGTATAAAAGCCCCAACCCCTCCCTTTCTTCTTCCCTCATCATCATGCCCCGCTCGTTGCTCTTCAACTGGCAGGACGAGCTGCAGAAGTTTGCGCCCCAGCTGACCTACTACACCTACTACGGCCAACAGCGCGACCTGCAGGAAGCCATGAAGCAGCAGCTCATACTGACCACCTACGCCTTGGTGCGCAACGACATAGAGCAGTTCCGCGAGCAGGAGTTCCACTACATCATCCTCGACGAGTCGCAGAACATCAAGAACCTCGCCTCGCAGACCACCCAGGCCGTGCTGCTGCTCAACGGCCGCCACCGCCTGGCACTGAGCGGCACGCCGATAGAGAACAACCTGACCGAGCTTTACTCGCTCTACCGCTTCCTCAACCCCGCGATGCTCGGCTCGCTCGACGACTTCAACAAACAATATGCCGGCCCCATACAGCACGGCGCCGACAAGGAAGCCACCGAGGCCCTGCGCCGCAAGATATTCCCCTTCATGCTGCGCCGCCTGAAGAAGGACGTGCTCAAGGAGCTGCCCGACCGTACTGAGCAGACGCTCTACGTCGAGATGGAACCCAGCCACGCCAAGTTCTACGAGGAGCGCCGCCAGTACTACCAGATGGCCATCCAGCAGAGCATCAAGTCGCAGGGACTGGAGAAGTCGCAGATGATGATGTTCCAGGCCCTCAGCGAGTTGCGCCGCATTGCCTCTGTACCCGAGAGCCTCAGCGACGGTGCCATTGCCTCGCCGAAGATTCCGCTGCTCTGCGAACAGGTGGAGGAGCTGGTGGCCAGTGGCCATAAGGTGGTCATCTTCTTCAACTTCATTGCCGGCATCGAGCTTGTCGGCGAACGGCTGACCGAGCTTGGCATTGACTACACCACCATGACCGGTTCTACCCGCGACCGCCGTGCCGTCATTGAGCGCTTCCAGAACGACGCGGGCTGCCGCGCCCTGCTGATGACGCTGAAAACGGGTGGGGTAGGGCTGAACCTCACCGTGGCCGACACCGTCTATATCTTCGAGCCGTGGTGGAACAAGGCAGCCGAGGAGCAGGCCATCAACCGTCTGCACCGCATCGGCCAGAAGGCCAAGGTGCTCAGCTTTGCACTTATTACCCGCGACACCATCGAGGAGAAGATCCGCCTGCTGCAACAGCAGAAGCAGGATCTGGCCGACAGCCTCATCAACGGCGACGCTGCCATCACCAAGCGGCTCACCGAGGAAGACATCAAGTATATCTTTGGAAAATAATTGAAACATGGCACAGACAGATCTATTCGGAAACAGCGTACCCACACTGCCCAACCTCGTGCTCGAAGAGCCTACTGCCGACCAATGGGGTGCCATCGTCGACTTCCTGGAGAGCCGCTCCACCAAGAACCAGCTGCTCAACTACGCCGGAGCGCTCGCCCCATGGTTAAGCAAGTACGGTAAGGTGATGCGCACTACCAGAAACGGCCGCGTCGTAGAAGCTACAGAAGCCATGCTGATGTCGAAACCCAACGCCTCGAAACATAACATCGCCCAAGGGCTGGCCCTCGTCCTGGCCAGCGAACAGAACTTGAAGATGTATGTCGACTCGATGAGCAACGAACTTCAAGAGTTGTGGCGCACGCTGCTCTTCAAGCTGTTTGTCACCCAGAAGGAAGCCAAACAGATACTCAAGACCACCAGCAACCTGTTCAGTCAGGAGCGCTTATACTATTACTATAGCGACAAGGTTGTCTGGAACAAGCGCGAGTTCGGCTGGTTCACAACCAGCAACTTCCGCTCCGCCGAGGTGGGGAGCTATGGCTACCGCGACTACGAGGCCTACATCACCGTCAGTCCGGCCGTTCACGCCCTCTTCCTGCCCGTCTTCTTCCCGGAGACTTTTGACCAGGAGGTAGGAATCAACAATCTGCCTGAAGGGCACTACCGCACCATCAACCTTGAGGCTGACAGCTACGCCCATTACCAGTTGTTCTGCGGCCTCTATCAGCAAGGGGAGTTTCCCCTGAAGAAGAAAGGTGTAGGCACTGCCGACATGAAGCGCGCCCAGAAGAAATTGTCACTCACTGAGTTCTTCCCCGGCGACACGACGGAGTTCCGCACCAACCTCCGCGCCTTCTCCTATATACAGCTGCTGACCCTTGCCAAGCAGTTCCTCATCAAGAGCGGCAACCCCACGTACGAACAAACGGTGCGTCAGTTGCTATGCGAGTTTTCCCGTCTCCACTACTGGTTAGTCGGCCTGCTCTATCCGCACATCAAGGGGCTGCGCCAGCAGATGACCGAATACGGCAAGCATGGCAAGCTTTGTAACACGATGTTCACCTGGCTTCGCGAAGAGCCTGACCGCTGGGTAAGCATACGCGACATCTATCTGAAAATCTACGGCATCGAGAATGGCGAGAACACCCAGCGCTTCACCACGCTCGTCTTCCACCCCAACGACGAGCAGTCGACTACGCAGATGACTAATGAGTACACGGGGAATACCATTGCCGCCAACAGCTATGCGATGGAGTTCGGCTACACGGGCCTGCAGATGTGTGCCTTCCTCTTGGCCAGCGTCGGCGCTGCCGAGATTGCCATCAACGAGGACAAGAACCCAGGGTTGTCGCCCTTCGATTCGCTCGAATACATCCGCCTGACGCCCTTAGGCCGATACGCCCTCGACCTGACTGACGAGTACGAAGCACCCGAGCAGGAACACATCGCCTACTTCGAGCTCGACCCTGAGCGGCTCATCATCCGCTCGCTCGTCGAGCCCAACCCTTATGCCCAGCTGCTGATGGACACCTCGCACGCTATCTCCCGAAACCGCTTCGAGACGTCGGCCCTCTCGTTCCTCGCCAGCTGCCACACCAAGGCCGACGTGGAGTCGAAAATCAAGATCTTCCGCCAGTTCATATCCAGCGACCTGCCCCCGCTTTGGGAGCAGTTCTTCAAGTCGCTGCTCCAGCACTGTCACCCGCTGAAGGAAGACAAGACTGCCTACAAGCGCTACACCCTCGACCCCGAGAACCGCGACCTCGTCCAGCTCGTCACCACCGACCCCGCACTGCGCCAGATTGTCATTCGCGCCGAGGGCTACCGCATCATGGTCAAGCAAGAAGACCTCAAGAAGTTCGAGACTCAACTCAAGAAGCACGGCTACCTGTTATGAAGAACGCTCTTACGCTCATCCTGCTCTGTCTCCCCTATGCTGCGACACTGTCGCAGCCAGCCCTCCCAGCGGCTGTCGAACCCCTGCTCACTTCGACATGGGGCCAGCGCGCACCCTACAACTTCATGTGCCCCCTGAAGACACCGACGCCCTGGGGCGGCTATCAGCCCGACGAGCAGCACTGCCGCGTGGGCTGTGTTGCCGTGGCTATGGGGCAGATAATGCGCTACCACCAATGGCCCGCTCAAGGCGAGGGCAGCAACAGCGTCGTCTACCCCGTTCTCAGCACCAGCGCCAACACCTTCAGCGTGGACTTCGCTGAGGCCACCTACGACTGGGACAACATGATCGACGACTACAGCGGTGACTACACCGAGGCTGAAGGGCGCGCCGTGGCTGAGCTGCTCTACCACTGCGCCGTGGCCAGCAACATGCTGTTCGAGAAGACTTTCTCGTTCTCCACCAACTTCACGGCGGGCGATGCCCTCGCGAAATACTTCCACTACGACGGCAGCAGGATGCAGACCCGTATGCGCAGCGACTACAGCCGCAGCGAGTGGTTACAGATGATAAGCGAGGAACTGTCCGCCGGCCGCCCCATCTTCTACGAGGCTATCAGCATCAGTCTCACCGAGGGCGTCTACGCCCACTCGTTCGTCATCGACGGCTATAACGCCGACGGCCTGGTCCACGTCAACTGGGGCTGGTACGGCCACGAGGACGGCTACTACGACATCGACCTGCTCGACCCGCCGGGCTATCAGTTCAACTTCTACCAGGACATGATCGTCGGCATTCAGCCCAGCGGGCAGGATACGGGCATCGCCGACAGCCAGACCCCTGCGCCATCGTCCAATGTCTATACCCTCGACGGCCGCTGCGTCCGCCGCAACGCCACCTCCCTCGACGGTATCCCTGCCGGCCTATACATCTGGAAAGGGAAGAAAATCGTTGTCAATTGATAAAGACAACAGCCGGTTAGTTGGCCGTTGGGTTCGCTGCCTATTCCCAGCAGCCGTAGTGTCTGGCAGGAGGACTTCAGCTACCCCGATACGATTTTTATGTCGAATGTTTGGCCGTTTCCGCTTTTTCCACTAACTTTGCACCTGGTTTGTATCAACACGAGCTTATCGCAATCATGAATCAAAGATACGCACTGTTTTTCGATATCGACGGTACGCTGGTCAGCTTCAAGACCCACGAGATTCCACCGTCCACTATCTTCGCCCTGACACAGGCTAAGGCCAACGGCTCGCGCGTCTATATCGCCACTGGCCGGCCGCCGATTATCATCACCAACCTCGGCGCCATCGGGCATCTCATCGACGGCTACATCACCACCAACGGCGCCCTCTGCTATGTCGGCGACGAGATGGTCTGCTGCCAGCCCATCGCCAAGGCCGACGTGATGACGTGTGTCGACGATGCACGGGATAAGGGCTACAGCCTCATCGTCGTGGGGCGCAGCGACGTGGCTGTTCTCGACCCCAAGGGCGATGTCGACCGCATCTTCCGCCAGATGCTGGCCGTGAAAAACCTCGACAAGGCTTCGCCGCTCGATGTTGTGCTCCAGCAGGACATCCTGCAACTCACGCCCTTCTTCACCACCGACTACGAGCCGCTGTTGATGGCCCGACTGCCGCAGTGCGTCTCCGGCCGCTGGCATCCAGAGTTCACCGACATCACCGCCAACGGTGCCGACAAGGGCAAGGGCATCCTCGCCATGGCCCGCCACGAGGGCTTCAACCCCGACCGCACCATCGCTTTCGGCGACGGCGGCAACGACACCTCGATGATTCTACAAGCCGGCATCGGCATTGCCATGGGCAACGCCATCGACGACCTCAAGCGCCAGGCCGACTACGTCACTACCACCGTCGACGACGACGGCATCCTGAATGCCCTCCGCCATTTCAAGGTGGTATAAAACCAATTCAATGTTCAGTGCTAAATAACCAATAACTAATTATGGAGAAGTTTGAACTAATGGCGCTCCCTTACGCGCCGGAGGCCTTAGAGCCAGTTATCAGCCGCGAGACCATCGCCTTCCACCATGGGAAGCATCTCGCCGGCTACGTGAATAACCTCAATGCCCTTTTGGCAGACAGCCCATTGGCTGGACTGCCGCTGGAGGAGATTGTCAGGCAGGCCAGTGGCGGCGTGCTGAACAATGCAGGGCAGATTCTGAACCATAACCTTTACTTCAGTCAGTTCGGTGCAGCTAAGACCGACAATCAACCCGTCGGCAAGCTCGCCGAGGCCATCGTCCGCGACTTTGGCTCGTTCGAGGCCTTCAAAGACGAGTTCCAGAAGAAGGGGGCCACGCTCTTCGGCTCCGGCTGGGTGTGGCTGTCGGCAGACAATGCTGGCAAGCTCGTCATCACACAGGAAACGAATGCCGCCAATCCCGTGCAGAAGGACTTGAAGCCCCTGCTGACCTTCGACGTCTGGGAGCACGCCTACTATCTGGACTACCAGAACCGCCGTCCCGACCACCTCGCCGCCCTCTGGCAAATCATCGACTGGACGGTCATTGAGAACCGCTTTGTCCTGTAAATTGACCATGACGGATATGACACCAAAAGAACTACGTAACCAGCGGCTGGCAGAGCGGATGATCAAGAGCCTGAAGCGCCGCAATATGGAAGCCTTCTACTGCCCGACGGCGGCAGAGGCAGTGAGTAAAGTCTCGGAACTGATAGCCGACGGCTGCAGCGTCACCTGGGGCGGCTCGATGACCATCCGCGACATGGGCATAACTCAGGCACTCAGAGACCGAGGAACGCTGGAGGTGCTTGACCGCGACCTCGTGACCGACCGCGAGGAGGTGGTAAAAATCTACGAGCGGGCCTTCACGGCCGACGTCTACCTGTCGAGTGCCAACGCCATCTCGGAGGACGGCGTCATCGTGAACATCGACGGCAACGGCAATCGCGTGGCCGCCATCACGTGGGGTCCGAAGAAAGTTATCTTCGTCATCGGCCTGAACAAGGTGGCGCAGACCGTCGAGGCCGCCCTGCAGCGCGCCCGCAGCACGGCTTCGCCCATCAATGCCGCCCGCTTCGACATCAAGACGCCCTGTCAGGTGGACGGCGTCTGCCACAACTGCAATTCGCCCGAGAGCATTTGCAACTACGTCCATTTCCTGCGCAATTCGCCGCGTGGCCGCCACACCGTCGTCCTCGTCGGCGAGGACTTTGGCTATTGAAGAAGGAAAAAATTCAATAAAAAGCTTGCTAATTAAATAAAAAACACTATCTTTGCAGCAGAAAATTGAAATAACAACTGTTGAATCCAAAAAACCTAACTGCCTATGAAGTACCATTTCATGCAAAAAGACCGTCATTTGTGGCGCATTCTGCTTCTGGTTGTCTTTGCGGTGGCAACGGTTTCCGTGCGTGCTACCGACATCAGGAAGATAAAGCTGATGGTGAACGGAGAGCTGTTGGAAATACCACTCTCCGACAAACCCCTCATCACCTTTACTGGCAACACGCTGCACATCAAGACCAAAACCCCTGCCACTTCTGCCAATGTTCCTGTGACGCAGGTGGGAACGGTTGAAATCAAGAGCGCACCAACTCGCGGCGACGCTAACGGCGACGAAATAATCGGAGCCGCCGACGTCAGCGAGGTGGCCAATCACATCGTCGGCAAGGCTTCAGCTGCTGAGCCTTGGGGAGCCGACTTCAATGGCGACGGCAACATCGACGCCCTTGACATTACTGAGATTATCAAGAAAATCATCAACAAAGAATAATAAAACAACCACAACTATGAAAAAGAGACATTTCCTGGCACTCATCGCCACATTGTTTATTACTTTAGGTGCCTTTGCACAAACAGGCAATACCTATAGCATGGTGCTCACATTGGCTGACGGCACCGTCATTACCATCGGCCCCAACGACCTCACGAAGCTCGACTTCGTAGAGGGAACCCTTACAGCAGAGGGCGGTACAAACATTACCGACCTGATGAACAGCATTAAGGACATGCAGGATTTGTTAGCTGCTGTGCAGGAACAAGTAGCTAAAACACAAATGTCTGTCAAGGATGCAGTGGGACAGATTGAAGCAAACAAAAAAGGTATCTCTGCTTTAGAGGCAAGTGTCAATGATTTGAATGAGAGTGTGGATGCTTTGAATAAGAGTGTGGATGCTTTGGATAAGAGTGTGGATGCTAAAATAGCAGATAATTACGATAAGATGAAGACGTATACTGATCAAGCGATGAAAAATACCGAAGCCAAGCTTAAGGAATATACGAATGATGCGGTTGATTTGTTGCTTGCAGAAATAGCGAAAAACAAAGAAGTCATCACAAATGAATATCACAAGGCTATAGACGACCTACAGACCACCATTAGGCAAAACACAGCCAATATCGAAACAAACACCGCTGATATCGCTGGAAACAAAGCCAATATCGAAACAAACACCGCTGATATCGCTGGAAACAAAGCCAATATCGAAACAAACGCTGCTGGTATTGATAAGAACAAAGATGCTATTATTGAACTAGTAAAGAAACTTCGAGATGCTGGCATAAGAATTTAGGATTAATCATGTGGGGTGCGACATCGCGCTCCACTTTGATATACTCAGAGTTTGCTCCGGGTAAAGGGGATAGTTTACCCGGAGTAAACTTTTAGTTTGCCCAGCTGTACTTTTTAAGAAGAAAAAGGGCTTTTTCTTTGGTGTTTCGCTTGGTTTGCACTACCTTTGCACCCGAAATAAACGTTTATAAAAGAATAATGGCATTAAAATGTGGTATTGTGGGACTGCCGAACGTCGGCAAGTCCACATTGTTCAACTGCTTGTCGAGTGCGAAGGCACAGGCAGCAAACTTTCCGTTTTGTACAATCGAGCCGAACGTGGGCGTCATCACCGTGCCCGACGAGCGGCTCACAAAGTTAGCAGAGCTGGTTCATCCCGGCCGCATCGTTCCAGCAACGTGCGAAATAGTCGATATAGCAGGTCTGGTGAAAGGCGCGTCGAAGGGCGAGGGCTTGGGAAACAAGTTCCTCGGAAACATCCGCGAGACGGATGCAATCATTCACGTCCTCCGCTGCTTCGAGGATGAGAACATCACCCACGTCGACGGCACCATCGACCCCATCCGCGACAAGGAAATCATCGACACCGAGCTGCAGCTGAAGGACCTCGAGACCATCGAGAGCCGGCTGGCCAAGACCGAGAAGGCCGCTGCTGCCGGCAACAAGGATGCTAAGGTGGAAGTCGCCGTGCTGCACGCTTACAAGGAGGCACTCGACCAGGGCAAGAACGCCCGCGTGGTGGAGTTTGAGTCGAAGGACGAGCAGGACTGCGCCCGCCAGCTGTTCCTGCTGACGTCTAAGCCCGTGCTCTACGTCTGCAACGTCGGCGAGCAGGATGCCAAGGACGGCAACGACTTTACCCGTAGGGTAGGGGAGCTGGCCCGGGAAGAGGGTGCCGAGATGATGGTCATCGCCGCCAAGACGGAGGAGGACATTGCCGAACTGGAGTCATACGAGGACAAGCAGATGTTCCTCGAGGAGCTGGGCTTGGAAGAGAGCAGCGTGAACCGCCTCATCAAGAAGGCCTACGCCCTGCTGAACCTCGAAACGTTCATCACCGCCGGCGAGATGGAGGTGAAGGCGTGGACCTACAAGAAGGGCTGGAAGGCTCCGCAGTGTGCCGGCGTCATTCACACCGACTTCGAAAAAGGCTTCATCCGCGCCGAAGTCATCAAGTATGCCGACTACATCCAGTACGGCTCCGAAGCCGCTGTCCGTGAGGCAGGCAAGCTGGCCGTCGAGGGCAAGGACTACGTCGTGCAGGACGGCGACATCATGCACTTCCGCTTTAACGTGTAAACTATGATGAATCTTCTGAATTATATCGTCTGGAATCCAGACCTCGAGGCCTTCAGCATCGGCTCGTACTCGTTCCGCTGGTACTCCCTGTGCTGGCTCATCGGCCTGGCCATCGCCTACTTCGTCGTGAAACGGCTCTACAAGGAGCAGAAGATCAAGGACGAGCTGTTCGACCCGCTGTTCATCTACTGCTTCTTAGGCATTCTCATCGGCGCCCGACTCGGCCACTGCATCTTCTACCAGCCCGACTACTTCCTGACGTCGTTCAAAGGCTTTGTCGAGATGCTGCTGCCCATCCACTTCCTGCCCGACGGTGGCTGGAAGATGACGGGCTATGCCGGACTGGCCTCGCACGGCGGCACCGCCGGACTCATTCTGGCGCTGTGGCTCTACTGCCGCCATACGAAGATTAAGATGTGGACGGTGCTCGACAACATCGCCATCGCCACCGGCACCACCGCCTGCTTCATCCGTCTGGGCAACCTCATGAACAGCGAAATCATCGGCAAGGCCACCGACGTGCCCTGGGCTTTCATCTTCGAGCGCGTCGACCAGCTGCCCCGCCATCCCGGCCAGCTCTACGAAGCCATCGCCTACGCCATCCTCTTCTTTATCATGTGGGCCTTACACAAGAAGTGGCCCGAGAAGATTGGCACCGGCTGGTACTTCGGCTTCTGCCTCACCTACATCTTCACCTTCCGCTTCCTCATCGAGTACACCAAGGAGGTTCAGGAAGCCTTCGAGGCCTCAATGCCCATCGACATGGGACAGATTCTCTCCATCCCGTTCATTATCGTCGGCGTTTGGTGCATGGTGAAAAGTAAAAAGGTAAAAATGTGAAAAGGTAAAAAAGTAAAAAAGTAAAGATAAAGAAATCGTCTCACTTTCCTGAGACGATTTTTTTAATGTCGTTGAGCTTGTTAAGTGCTTCGAGTGGCGTCAGGTTATTCACATCGAGGCCGAGGATTTCGTCGCGCACCTGGCAGAGCACAGGATCGTCGAGCTGGAAGAACGAGAGCTGCATGCCCTCACGGCTGTTGGCAATTTCAGCAGTCGGCTTGCCGACGGTGCCCACTTGGGCGTTGTCGTTCTCCAACTGCTTCAGAATGACGTTGGCGCGCTTCACGATGCTGCGGGGCATTCCCGCAATCTCGGCCACGTGGATACCGAAGCTGTGCTCCGAGCCGCCCTTCTCGAGCTTGCGCAGGAAGATGACCTTGCCGTCGACCTCCTTCACCGAGACGTTGTAGTTCTTGATGCGCGAGAAATTCTTCTCCATCTCGTTCAGCTCGTGGTAGTGGGTGGCGAAGAGCGTTCGCGGCCGGCCGGCCTTCGTGTTCTCGTGCAGGTATTCGACGATGGCCCAGGCTATCGAGATGCCGTCGTAGGTCGAGGTGCCGCGGCCCAGCTCGTCGAAGAGCACGAGTGAGCGGCTGCTGACGTTGTTCAGGATGTTCGAGGCCTCAGTCATCTCGACCATGAACGTCGATTCGCCCAAGGAGATATTGTCCGAGGCGCCCACACGGGTGAAGATTTTGTCCACTAAGCCTATTTTCGCGGCCTCTGCGGGCACGAAGCAGCCCACCTGGGCCAACAGCACAATGAGGGCCGTCTGGCGCAGTAGCGCCGACTTACCGGCCATGTTTGGGCCGGTGATGATGATAATCTGCTGGCGCTCGTTATCCAAGAGGATGTCGTTGGGAATATACGGCTCGCCTATGGGCAGCTCCTGTTCAATGACTGGGTGGCGGCCCTGGCGGATATCGAGCACCGTGCCGCTGTCAATGACGGGACGGATATAGCGGTTCTCCTCGGCGGTCTTGGCAAACGAGAGCAGACAGTCGAGGTGGGCCAGCAGATTGGCATTGATCTGTATCTGCGGAATGAACTCCTGCATGGCCAGTACCAGCTCATTGAAGAGCTTTGTTTCGAGCGACAGAATCTTGTCCTCGGCACCGAGAATCTTCTCCTCGTACTCCTTCAGCTCCTGCGTGATGTAGCGCTCGGCCTGCGCCAGTGTCTGCTTGCGCACCCACTCCTGCGGCACCAGGTCCTTGTATGTATTACGTACCTCGAGGTAGTAGCCGAAGACGTTGTTGTAGCCTATCTTCAGGCTCTGTATGCCCGTCAGCTCGGCCTCGCGCTGCTGAATCTGCAGCAGGTAGTCCTTGCCGCTGTAGGCAATGTGGCGCAGCTCGTCGAGCTCCTGGTTCACACCGTCGCGGATGACGCCACCCTTCTGCACCAGCTGTGGCGGGTCGGGCTGCACTTCGCGCTCAATGCGGTCGCGGAGCGATTCGCAGAGGTTCAGCCGCTCGCCGACGCGCTTCAGGGCATCATTCTGGGCGTAGAGGCACGCCGTCTTGATGGGGTGGATGGCCTGCAGGGCCGTCTTCAGCTGGACAACCTCGCGCGGAGAAACGCGCCCCACGGCCACCTTCGAGATGATGCGCTCGAGGTCGCCAACGCGGTGCAGCTGCTCGTCGATGCACTGGCGGAACTCTGGCTCGCGGTAGTAGTACTCCACAATGTCCAGGCGCTCGTTGATGGGCCGCTCGTCCTTCAGCGGGAACACGAGCCAGCGGCGCAGCAGTCGGCCACCCATCGGCGAGACCGTCTTGTCGACCACGTCGAGCAGCGACTTGCCGTCTTCCTGCATGGGCTGAATCAGCTCTAAGGAGCGGATGGTGAACTTGTCGAGCCGGACGTATTTCTCCTCCTCAATGCGCTGCAACGATGTGATATGGGCTATCTGCGTGTGCTGGGTCAACTCCAGATACTGGAGAATAGCTCCGGCGGCTATCATGCCGTTCTTCAAATGGTCAACACCGAAGCCCTTCATCGACTTCACGCGGAAGTGCTTCAGCAGCTTCTGCATGGCACTCTGTTCGGTGAACACCCAGTCGTCGAGCTCAAACGTGAAGAGCTTCGTACCGAATTGCTGCTCGAAGTCCTTCTTGCGCTGGCGGTCCACAAGCACCTCCTTCGGCTGCAGGTTGCCGAGCAGCTTCTCCACGTAGTCATAGGTGCCCTCGCCGGTGAGGAACTCGCCCGTCGAGATGTCGAGGAACGAGACGCCGCAGGCGGCCTTGCCGAAATGAACGGCACAGAGGAAATTGTTTTCCTTGTAGTTCAGCACGTTGTCAGAGAGAGCCACGCCCGGCGTCACCAGCTCCGTGATGCCGCGCTTGACGAGCTTCTTCGTCAGCTTCGGGTCTTCGAGCTGGTCGCAGATGGCCACACGCTTGCCAGCCCGGATAAGCTTAGGCAGGTAGGTGTCGAGGGCGTGATGGGGGAATCCCGCCATCTCGTCGCCCTTGTTGTAGCCATTGTTGCGGTGCGTCAGCGTAATGCCCAATATCTTTGCCGCCGTCACCGCGTCCTCGCAGTACGTCTCGTAGAAGTCGCCGCAGCGGAACAGCAGCACAGCGTCGGGGTGCTTTGCCTTCAGGTCGAAGAACTGCTTCATCATCGGGGTCAGCTCCCCGTCTTTCTTTGCCATCTCTTTTCTATTTTGCTGCAAAGTTAGCTATTTTTCATGACTATCGTGATTATTTCCGCCAAAAACTTGCAAAACATTGGCATTATTTGTATTTTTGCACCAACAAAAACGTAATAGCTATGAGTTTGTTGAAATCTATTCTAAACACGGTGTTCAAGTCTGCCGTTGAGAGCTTTACCCAGCAAGAGGAGCGGCCTGTCAGGTCGGCTAATGTCACTCCTAAGTACAAACCCGAAGGCGAGGATATCATAGATTTCCCCGAGTATTTTGCTGAGATTCTCAGCTCGGAGTTCCCGCAGTACAGCACGAAGCGCGATGTGCCCGTGACCGACCTTGCCGGCTTTGCCACCGACGAGTTCAAACTCTACGAGACACGCCCGCTACAGTCGTACAAGGCCGAATGGGGCCAGCCTTTCACCTTTGTCCTTTACAAGGGTGACACACCCGTAGGCGTCGTGATGCTTGGCTCGGGCAACAGCCACAGCAAGAAGGTGAAGTTCCTGATTTCCAGGATGTATGCCAAGAAGATGGGGCTGCCGTACATCAACTTCTACACGCAGCTCCCGAACGAAAGGGCTTACGTCATCAACCGCATCAAGGAATTTATGAACGCCTGACGCTTCAGGGAAAAGGGGATGCAACTATTTGCGCCTGCGAAGGACGAAGCGGTGCCAACGGTTATCAAGGTCTTGCAGGCGGCCCGGCTCCGTACCGTCCCGTGATCGCCAACTTGGCGATTCAAACCAATTCCCCTTTTCCCTTTTACCAACACCTGTCACCCAACACCCATCACCCCAATGCAGAGCATCATCGACCTTCTTGGCGAACAGCAGACCTGGGAAGAGTTCCTGACCTACCGCCTACTGAAAGGCCGCTTTAACTGGTACGAATTCGACGAGGCCGACACTTACGTCTCTGAGGCACAGTACCGCGACGCCGTGGGACGGCTGCAGCGCGGTGAACCGCTGTCGGTGCCTACGCGCCACCTGGTCAACAAGATGGGCAACGGGAAGAAGCGGGTGGTCTACAGCTTCCCGCCCGACGAGATGATTGTACTGAAGGCGATGACTTTTCTGCTCTACCGTTACGACTCACAACTCGCGCCCAACTGCTACTCGTTCCGGCGAGGACAGACGGCACACGAGGCCATCAGCCATCTGGTCCGCACCATCAACAACCGGCCGATGTGGGCCTACAAACTCGACATCCACAACTATTTCAACTCCATCTCCATTCCGCTGCTGCTGCCAATACTCAGCGAGGTGCTGGCCGACGACCCGCCGCTTTACGCCTTTTTTGAACGGATGCTCACCGACGGCCGGGCACGCGTCGGCGACGAAATAATCAGCGAGGAACGCGGCATCATGGCGGGCACGCCCACGTCGCCGTTCCTCGCCAACATCTACCTGCGCGAGGTGGACCACCACTTTGCAGAGACCGGTGTGCTCTACGCCCGCTATTCTGACGACATCATCCTCTTTGCGCCCAACCGAGAGACGCTCGACCGGCACATCGGCGACCTAAACGCCTTTCTCGAAAAATACCGCCTCGAGGTGAATCCCGACAAGGTGAGAATCTACCAACCCGACGAGGCGTTCGACTTCTTAGGCTTCAAGTGCAAGGGGCGCAACATCGACATAGCCGACGCAACAAGACGCAAGATGAAGGAGAAAATCAGGCGAAAGGCCCGCTCACTGCAGCGCTGGCGGAGTAAGAAGGGCATTGCTGCCGAAAAGACCATGAAAGTGCTAATCCGTTATTTCAACAGGAAGTTTTTCGAGAGCGACGACCCCTCGGAACTGACCTGGTCAAGATGGTTCTTCCCCATCATCAACCAGACAGAGGGCCTTCGCGAGATTGACCATTACCTGCAGTATAACCTGCGCTATGTGGCGACAGGCCGGCACAACAATGCCAACTACCGCACGCGCTATGACCAGCTAAAGCAGTTGGGCTATCGGAGTCTGGTTCACGAGTTCTACGGCGCTGAAAAGACTAATTCTGATATTTCTTGAGCAGACGGCCTATGGCCTTGTCGAGCGACTCCGTCGGCTCGATGATATTGTAGTCCTGCCAGAATGCGGGGTCGCGGAAGTAGTCGACCTTGTCGAAGAAAGCGTCGCGCTGATCGAAGGAGTCTCGGCCACGGATGGGCTGCACGTCGCGGTCGGTGGTGCTGGTGACGGCCATCTCACACGTAGCCGTAAACGACGTGGCAAAGAGCCGCCGCTTCCAGTCGCAGTTGAAGCGGAACGTCGTGCGCATATAGCTTAGCCGCATCACGCCGTCGATGCCCTGACGATAGTCCACCAGCAGCGACAGCTCGCGGGGCCTGAAGCGCACGCCGAGGGGCTTCCTGACGAGCATTGCCTCAGTCGCCTTCTGGCGGTCGTTCATGTCGAGCGACAGTTCTACGCGGGTGAAAGCCAACGTCTCCTGATCGATATACAGCTTGCCGTTGTAGAGGGCGTAGGGCATCGTCACGCTCGGAGTGAGGCTGACCACATACTGCGAACGGTCGGCAATGGTGGTCGGCGTCTCCATCTTCAGCTCGTAGCAGGCCAGGTCGTCGTCGTTGAGCAGGAAGTCGCGGTTCTTCACGATGTCGAGCTGCACGGCCGCCACGGGGCCACCCAGCACCTTCACGCCGAGGGTGTCGCTCTGCTTCGGACTGAGCAGCCGCCGGCCCTTGTTGATGGCCACGCGGTCGCGCCCCAGTCCTGTTCTGGCACCGCTCTTGTACATCGACACCACGCCCTCGGCCACGGTGATATAGTGCTGCCGCTTCATCGCCGTTTCGCGGTAGAAGCAGTTGTAGAGTTCAGGATTGCGGCTGTAGTTCTGCGGTATCTTCGCGATGGCCGCCTGCACCAGTTCGCGCGGGTTGTCAGCCATTACCAGCACCTCGTGCAGCTGAATGACCATCGGCTGCAGGCGGACGGTCAGCTGCCCGTCTGTCACGGCCACCCGGCGTGAGCGGTAGCCCACGTGCGATACTACCACAGCCTCCGTCGCCTGCTCGCTCTTCAGCGTGAAGAAACCGTCGGCATTGGTCACTACCGACAGACCGTCAGCCGTCACGCTGGCTCCCATCACCGGCTCGCCTGTAGAAGCATCTACAACGGTGCCGCTGACTGCCGTCTTCTGCGCCATGATGGTCATTGCCATCAGCAACGCCACGATTAACATTGTTCCTCTTTTCATGATGCTGCAAAGATACGAAATTTTCTGAAATACTAGCAACTACCATCAACTTTTTCTTACATTTGTTCCCAAAAGGCGGTGCCTTTTGAATGACCCACGGCGCGGGACATATGATTGTCATTTTATCCTGCGATTCGCAATTATAGCCTAATCCTTGTCTGCGTCAACCCGCACGAACGCCGGGCGGGCGTCAGGATTGTCGGTCGCCACCTCGACGTTATAGAAGCTGACGTGGCGGGCGTGGCGAACATAAAAGCCCTTGGCAGGCAGGTTACCCCACATCGTGGCCTCGGGGTACTCCCGCTCCTTCTCGTCCTTGAGGGCCTCGTCAATCTTCGGCAGGTCGGCCTGCGTGACGCCACCCTTGTGGTGGATGGTGATGTCCGTCAGCGTGACGTCCTCAACGGGGTGGCCCGGCAAGCCCGTGATGCTGCACCCAACCGGGCCGGCATTGCGCACGCTGATACGGCTCAGGTGCAGGCCGCGCATCGTTCCCACGTGGTCGATGGGAATGAGTTCGGTAATCGTGTCGTCGTTGCCCGTGCCGCTCAGCGTTCCGTCGCCGCCGCGCAACTTGTAGCCGCGCCCACGGTTGGCCAGGCGGATGAAGATGGGCGACTCGGTGCCCTCGACGGTGAAGTCGCTGAGGCTGACGTTCTCCATCGTGCCGCCATCTACTATCTCCAACGAGATGGCCGACGTGCCTATCTTCGACGGGGCACCGAAGAACTGGGTTGACTGGTCACTGCTAGGCTTGACGACGATGCCACTGATGCTGATGTTGCGGAAACCGCCGTTGGTCTCGGTGCCCAGCTTCACGCCATTGCAATGGCTCGACACGACGCAGTCGCTGATGCGGATGTTCTCGCAGAGCCGGGGCGACGTCGACTTCAGCGTGATGGCGTCGTCGTCGCTGTCGGCTATCATGCCCGTCACCACCACATCGTGGCAGCCGTCCAGGTCGAGGGCGTCGTTGTTGTAGTTGTTGCGGTTGATGACCTTGATGCCGCGTATCTGCAGGCGGTCGCAGGCCAGATAGTGCTGCATCCAGCAGCCCGAATTGCGCAGCGTGACGTCCTCGATGCGGATGTCGCGGCTCTGGACGAAGCGCAGCAGGTGGGGCCGCGTGATGCCCTCGTCGTTCCAGGTCTGTTTCTTAAATGCCCGCCCGCGCCCATCGATGGTGCCGTAGCCGCTGATGGTCACGTCCTCAACACGGTCGGCGTAAATGAGCTGCACCGTCGCCGTCTGCGTGCGTAGCGACACGTAGTCGGTCTTCATTGGGCGGTAGTCCTCTAAGCGGGTGCTGCCGTAGAGCGTCGCCCCCTGCTCTAAGTAGAGGTTGACGTGGCTGCGCAGCACGAGCGTACCTATCTTATACATTCCCGCCGGCACGACGACGCGCCCGCCGCCAGCCTCCGAGCAACGGTCGACAGCCCGCTGGATGGCCTCGGTGCTGAGCACCGTGGTATCGCTGACGGCCCCGAAGTCGGTAATGACGTAATCCTTAGCCCCAGCCGTCAATGACAGCAGCACGGCCAGCGTTAGTGACAGCCTCCGCCATACGAAGCGGGGAATGCGCCGCCAAAGCCACGTGACGATGCGCCAGCGCCAGTCGATGACGCGCACGTGGCGCCGCTTCTCGATGGAGCTGACGATGTCGCGGGCCACGTCGGTCTTGGCAAGCAGCATAGGGTAGGGGTCGTCGCCCAGCAGGTCGGTGGCCACAAAGCCCGGGCGGATGTCGGTGAAGCGGATGTTCAGCCGCCGGCTGTTGGCCAGCTGCTCTAATGACTGGATATAGGTATTCTGCAGTGCCTTCGTGGCGGAATAGGCCGGGGCAGGCCCCAAGCCTTTCGTCCCTGCAATCGACGAGATGACGGCGATGTGCCCGCCGCCGTGCCCGGCCATATAGCGATAGGCCGCGCCCACCATACGGGTGAAGCCCAGAGCGTTGGTCTCGACGGTCTGCAGCTCGATGTCCTCCTGCAGTTCGCGGTTCTGGTGGCCGATGCCCGAGGCGTGGAAGTACAGGTCCATGCCGCCCAGCCTCTCGGCCAGCTCCACCAGCCTATGCCCGGCCTCAGCGTCGTTCACGTCAATCTGTTCCGCGACGTCAAACTCCGCCAGCCGTTCCACCCTGCGGGCGGCCACGCCCACCGTCCAGCCCTTCTGCCTCAGCAGCCGGGCAACCTCCTGTCCGATGCCCGACGAGGCACCCACAACAAGTGCTCGCTTCATATCGGCTTACTTGGCCTCGCCGTCGCCATAGATGTAAGCGAAGGCACCGCTGGTGTAGTCGAAAATCTCACCGTCGCGGAAGAATCGCTTCAGCTCTATCTCGGCGTTCGACGTAGAGTCGCTGGCATGCACGATGTTTTGCTGATTGCTCATCGAGTAGTCGCCGCGGATGGTGCCGGGAGCAGCCTCACGTCCGTTGGTAGCTCCGGTCATTGTGCGGACCACCTGCACGGCATCCACACCCTCAAGGGCGAGTGCCACGACGGGCGAAGTCTGCATCGACGCTGCCAAGGCAGGGAAGAATGGACGGTCGACGAGGTGGGCATAGTGTTCGCGCAGAATCTCGTCGGAGAGCTGCATCATCTTCATACCGGCGACGCGCAGTCCGCGACGCTCAAAGCGGTTCACAATCTCGCCAATCAGCTGGCGCTGCACGCAGCTGGGCTTCAGTAATACAAGTGTCTTTTCCATCATTGTAATGTTTTAAATAGTTGGTAGTAAATAATCTGAGCGCAAAGATACGACATTTATCCTATACTTGCAAATGATTGCAAAACTTTATGCGAAAAATTTCGCAACGAAAAAGAGCCATCCCGGCTGGGGGTGGCTCTTTCGGTTCTTTTGGTCGTCTGTTTACTTTACCATATATTTACGGCCGTTCTTGATAATCAGACCGCGATAGCTGCCGGAAACCTGCTGGCCACTTAGGTTGTAGGCGGGAGCGTTGGTGTTCTGGTCGAGCTTGAGAGCCTTGACACTGGCGGCATCCTTGCCGTTGATGGAGACAAGGTATCCGCTGACCAGCTCGGGAGTGGTCACGTCTTCCTTGACATACTTCTGCAGCAGACCCTTAAACTCTACCAGGTCGCCCTCCTTCAGGCTCGAGATGGTCTCCTCGTCGAAGTTTGCATTCTCGAAGTTCTTGGCGCGGAAGACGGTCAGCGTGGCTGTGCCGCCCTTCTCGTCGGCAATCGTGCAATTCACGTTGCCATACAGGCTGCCGTCGGCCTTGCGCTGGAAGTCGGGAGCACCCACCACATAACCCTTGACGACATACTCATCGGCTGACTTGGCACCATCGGCCAAAGCATTGATGGCGGTAAGGGCTTCGGCCACCGTAATAGCCGTCTCAGGCTGCTCGGGGGCTTCTCCTGAACCATTGACGGAGATGAGGTAGCCGCTGACCAGCTCGGGCGTGGTCACGTCTTCCTTGACATACTTCTGCAGCAGGCCCTGGAACTCCACGAGGTCGCCTTCCTTCAGGCTCGAGATGGTCTCCTCGTCGAAGCTGGCATTATCGTAGTTCTTGGCGCGGAAGATGGTCAGCGTGGCTGTGCCGCCCTTCACGTCGGCAATCGTACAGTTCACGTTGCCGTAGAGCGTTCCGTCGTCCTTGCGCTGGAATTCGGGAGTGCCCACAATGTAGCCCTTCACGATGAAGCTGTTCTCAGACTTCGCACCGTCGGCCAGGGCGTTGATGGCTGTCAGGGCTTCAGCAACGGAAATCTTCGTTACCTGCGGCTCGGGCTGTTCGCCACCCTCAGCCTTCGTCTTACCGTTCAGCGAGTAGATGTAGCAGCCCTGTGTGAACTCCGGCGTCACGGGGTCGGTCTCGGCGGCCTTCGAGCTGCGGTAGTTCACCAGCTGGCCACAGATAATCACCTCGTCGCCCACCTTGATCTGGTCGGCAGCAGTAAACTTGCTCTTCTCAAGGAACACACAACGGAAGACCTCTAACTGGCCATCCTCAGAGCCCGTGTCGGAGATGTAGAACGTGGCGTTGCCGTACTGCACGGTTTCAACCTCGTCAATCTTTGAAATCTTTCCCTTGGCATACACTTCGTCCGACTTCACGTTGGGAGCCAGTGCGGCCAGCACTTCTTGTGCCTGAGCAACGGTATAGGGGTTGTTCACGGAGCCTGCCTTGTTGGGGTCTTCGGGCTGCGGGTCGGGAGTTTCTCCACCGCCACCACCTTCGCCGACAGTTACCACAATCTGGGTGGCGCGAACCTGAGCGGCCTCAGCGGTCAGTGTCAGCGTGGAGGCATTGCCGGTCCAAGTTCCCACTTTTCCGTCTGCCTCAAAGGTATAGCCATTGGTGGCGGCGAAGTTGCCGGGACCGTACTTGGCCGTACCGTTAGCGGTGCAGGTAAACACGATCTTGGTCAAGTTGTCGCCAGTGGCCTTGAAGGTGATGGTCTGGCTCTTGAAGATGCGGAACTGCGAGTCGGTCACCGTACTCGAAGTGACGGTCATCGTTACACCGTCCTTCGTCAGTGAGTAGTCGGCGCTCTCGACAGCCGTAAAATCACTCGGAAGGAACGTGATATCCTTGGCCGATACTCCACTGGCCAGCATCACAAACAAACCAGCCAGCAATAAGCGTAATTGTTTTTTCATAAGCATTTGGATTTACATTGTTTATAAATAAGCTTGTCCCTGACCGCCAAGGGTCAAGGACAAGCCGATGTTTTGACTATTAGCAGAACGGATTCTCCGTGGGATAGTAGTCACCCTTCGGGAAGTTGTAGTCAATCTCCTCGACGGGGATGCCCATGTACTTCAGCACCTCCCACAGGTACTTGCCGGCGTGCTCGAACATGACGGCAGCGTGGTGCGGATAGTGCTTCTCGATGAGCACGTGACGGTAGAAGCGGCTCATGTTCTTGATGCCGAAGATACCGATGGAGCCGAACGAACGGGTAGCCACAGGCAGAATTTCGCCCTGGGCAATGTAGGCGCGCAGCTTGGTGTCGGCGGTCGACTGCAGACGGTAGACGGTTGCCTTGCTGGGAGCGAGGTCGCCCTCGAGCGTACCGTTCGTTACCTCTACAGGCAGGGCGCGGGCCATGATGCGCTGGAAGCACATCTGGCAGTTGCAGACCTTCGAGCTGGCGGTGTTGCCGCAGTGGAAACCCATGAAGATCTCCTTGTCGGTGTAGCTGTCGCACTCGAACTTCTTGCCCTTGATGCTCTCCTCGTACATATCCTTAGGTACAGAGTTGTTGATGTCGAGCAGCGTGACGGCATCCTGCGTGATGCAGGTACCGATGAACTCTGACAGGGCACCGTAGATGTCGACCTCGCAGGCCACAGGGATACCACGACCGGTCAGACGGCTGTTCACATAGCAGGGAACGAAGCCGAACATGGTCTGGAAGGCGGGCCAGCACTTGTTGGCCATTGCCACATACTGGCGCGAGCCCTTGTGGGCCTCAATCCAGTCGGTCAGGGTCAGCTCATACTGAGCCAGCTTCGGCAGCACACTGGGAATCTTGTTGCCTGTACCCAGCTCAGCAGCCATATCCTTCACCACGTCATCGATGCGGGGGTCGCCTTGATGCTTCTGGAAGGCCTCAAGCAGGTCGAGCTCGGAGTTCTCCTCAATCTCAACGTCGAGGTCATAGAGGGCGCGGATGGGAGCATTGCAGGCCAGGAAGTTGTTAGGACGGGGACCGAAGCTGATGATCTTAAGGTTCTGCAGACCGACGATGGCGCGGGCGATGGGCACGAACTCGTGAATCATTTCAGCGCACTCGGCAGCGTCGCCAACGGGCTCCTCGGGAATATAGGCGCGGGTCTTGCGCAGGCTCAGGGCCTGGCTGGCGTTCAGCATACCGCAGTAAGCATCGCCACGACCGTCAATCAGGTCGTTCTGAGTCTCCTCGGCAGCAGCGCAGAACATCGTGGGACCCTGGAACCAGTCGGCAATCATGGTCTCGGAAATCTCGGGACCGAAGTTGCCAAGATAGACGCAGAGGGCGTTACAGCCGGCCTTCTTCACATCCTCAAGGGCCTGCTGGGCGTGAATCTCGCTCTCAACGATACAGATGGGACACTCGTAGATGTCGGCAGCGCCGAACTTCTCTACATACTTGGCAATCACGGCCTTGCGGCGGTTGACGGCCAATGACTCGGGGAAACAGTCGCGGCTCACGGCCACGATACCAATCTTAATTACAGGTACGTTTTTCATCTTCAAAAAGTATTTGTTAAGTAATGAAATTGTTTCAAGCCACAAAGTTACATCTTTATTGGCAAACCACCAAATTCTTTAGGAAAAATAACATTTCGCGCCAAAAAGCTTTCGCCTTTCAGATTATTTCCTTACTTTTGCACAACCTATGACAAGCTATCTGAACACAGAGAACATCAGCCGCAGCGAGGGTGGGGTAGAGTACCATCCGCTCAGGCCCTTCCTGCCCGACGGAGCCAAGGTGCTGTTCCTCGGCAGTTTCCCGCCACAGCGCAAACGCTGGTGCGTGGACTTCTTCTATCCGAACTTCATCAACGACCACTGGCGCATCGAGGGCCAGGTCTTTTTTGCCGACCGCAACCACTTCGTCGACCTTGAGGCCAAGCGGTTCAAGCTTGACGAAATCGTAGCTTTCTGCCAAGCAAAGGGCATCGCCTTCTTCGACACCTCTACCGCCGTGCGCCGCCTGAAGGACAATGCCTCCGACAAGTTCCTGGAGGTGGTCGAGGCTACCGACATCCCAGCGCTCATCGCCCGCCTGCCTCAGCTGCGGGCCATCGTCACTACGGGCGAGAAGGCCACAGAAACCATCTGTGCCTCGCTCCACATCCCCAAATCGCCCAAGGTCAACAGCTACGTCAACATTCCTGACTTCAGCCCCATCGTGCTCTACCGGCTGCCTTCATCGTCGCGCGCCTATCCGCTCGCTTTCGATAAGAAGGTGGCGGCCTATCGCCAGATGTTCCAGTTCATTGGCATTTAGAACAGCGATTCCTTCTTGGTGCTGACCTTAATAAGCTTTCCGTTCTTCCACTTATAGGTCTCATAATACATATCGTCTACATCACGGATAGCACTCGTGATGGTCTTGTCATTCGAGCTGATGTCGGGTTCCTGCATTTCGTCGAATGCATCCACAGGATAGAAGCGGCGGGTCTGGGGATTCCACACAAAAGCCTTGTAGAGCGACCTTCCGTGGTGGGTCAGTCCGATGAATAACATCAGGTCGGGAATGCCGTCGAAGTTGATGTCATCCTCCGTCACCCATTTCAGATTCTTCTCCTGACGGCCATTGAAGGCTCCCGACAGGTCTTCCTTGAAACTGAAGGGACTCTTCTTGCCGTTGGCCAGCACGTCGACGCTGATGGTCTGAAGCCAGCCGTCCTTATCCTTCTCGAAAGAGTGCCTGAAGGTATAGGCGTCGCGCTTGGGGGCCGTGAGCGTTGAGGGAGCGCCCGGATACCAGGCGGGCAGTTCGAACGACTCCTTCATGTTCGTCATCGTCAGGCTCTTCCCCGTTTCGGGGTTCGTCCACGACCCTTTATAGAAATGGTAGTCGCCCTCCACCTCGTAGTACATCAGGTTAAAGCGCCCCGTGATGCTGCCATCCTCCTGATACTCCTCGAAGCGCAGCTGGAAGAGGTTCTCGCTGTTGGGCAGCTTCGGGTCGACTTTGACGTCCTTGCCAACGATGAGAATCGGCGCCGGCGTCTTGGCATTGGGGTAGTAGATGTAGCCCGCCGTCACCCACTCGCCGTCGTTCATGGCCTGTTGGAAGGCTATCTCCACCGCTATCTTGCCACCAAGCTTACCCTTGAAGACATGACGCTCGTAATCAACTTGTGCGGCAGCATTCATTGCCGCCAGCAGCAACAGGATTGACAGTAATTTTCTCATACAGATACCACGTTTTATAATTCTGACGGCAAAGATACAATTTTTTGCCAATATCAGAAATAAAAGAAGGAAATAAATTCCTGTAATCCTTGTTTGTTTCAGAATTATTCTTTATCTTTGCCGTCGGAAACAATAAATAATAATATGAGTCCTGTTTTCCGACGCGAGAGCGAATATACATTCAAGATTTACTCCAATGAGGAGGAACGGATGCACATCCACATCATTCACGATGGGCACGAAGCCAAATTCTGGTTAGAGCCACAAGTAGAATTGGCGGAGAATAACGGCATCGCTGAGGAAAGATTGACAAAAATAAAGAAAATCGTAGAAAGAAATGCAGACAGATTCAAGGAACAATTCAAGGAGCACATCGGTAAACGTATTAATGATTAATGCACAAGGAATTATGCTCTCTGTGCTTGGACAGGATTTTTTCTTGTCCTATAACCGCATCCCCTGGATGCAGGATGCCCCCATCCGTAGTGTACTGAACGTACAAATGTCTGGCCCTGCCGCAATTGAATGGCCTGACCTTGGCGTTGACCTCGAAATCGAAAGTCTTCGTCACCCCGAACGTTATCCGCTCATTATTAAGCGGAATCCGTTGGATTATGTTGGAGCATAATAATATCAAAACCAGTTAAACATAATCACAATGAAAAAAACACTAATGTTATACGAGACCATCAAGAAGGTTGGAATGATTGCTTTGGGCATAATATTCGTCAGTTGTCAGACAGCACCAAGGGTTATTGCGGATTTGGCAGAGACATTGCCTTCACGTTCTGCTGATTCTGTTATGGTATTCAAAACTACTGAAGACGTACCTGCCTCGGCACGTAAAATAGGTACGGTAAAAGTGAAAGACGGAGGATTGACACCCACAAAGGACTGCCTTTTCACCAATATGCTGGCGTTGGCCGTAAAGAAAACCGCAGAAAGCGGGGGCAACGGATTTCATATAGATGAGCATAAGTATCCCGGCTTTCACGGAAGCACGTGCCATAGGGTTAATGGAACGATGTACCTCCTGCCAGACAGCTTCATAACTTCTGACACAAGGGCGGCCCTGAATAATCTGGAGTTGTTTGAAGAAGACGTCGTACAGGAGAGAGCCAGCAGGATGATAACCGATAAACGAGACAAGCGACTAAACAATCCCAAGGACATATTTAAATTGAGTGCTGGTCCTTCCTGGATTACCTCAGAAATAGAGACTTACAACCGAACGTATAAATCAAAGTGCGGGCTTGGACTCAATGCAGAATTTCAGCATATCTGGGGTAGCGGATTAGGCATCGGCATCAATTACCTTTATTTTGGAACATCATTCGACGAAGGATTCGACATGAGCATGCACTACATCGGACCGAGTATCATTTTAAGTCTCATGTTAGGCGAAAGGTGGCGATATGAAGCTTCTTTAGGTGTTGGCTTGTCTTATTATGCGGAGAGTGTCACTGGTAACTACCGTGGACTTTCCTACACTGCCTCTGGCTCGGAGAGCAAAGTCAGTCCGCGATTTGGTTTGGGCATAGAATATATGCTAACAAAGAAAGTCGGCTTAGGATTTCAATTCAGTTGGCTTACTATGACACTTAAAGAGCCTGAAGGATACGATAGCAAATACGACTTCTACGGCATCAAAAGGATTGACCCGCATATAGGTCTCCGTGTCTATTTATAACCGAAACTCCTGTTTATAACCATATTCGCTGTTTAAAGACCTTTTCAGAAACAAATTATACTAATTGAATTTAATTTGGGCTCACGCGCTGGGCGCTTGCGACGCTTCGTTTGCGAAGAATTTTCTAATTATTATAGTAAAATTCGTGAATAAAATAAAGAATAATTAGTATAATTCGTTTCTTTGGTACATGGTTATATTCAAGCATGGTGTCTCTCATAACCCTCGTAAATAAAGGGATTCTTCAACTGATAGGACTTCTTTTTTGCCATAATTGTCACTTCACTTTTGGTGTCACACTTTTGGTGTTATACTTCCAATGCGATGCAAAGGTAGTCATTATTCTCCAAACTTCCAAACTATTTTAGGCTTTTTTCCAACCAATCCTATCCCTAAGAATATGGAGGCCGCAATGGCTTCCACATCCCTTATGTCAAGAAAACTTGCCTGAAAAAGCGTCATCGCGAAAGAGCAATCTGGGAGAAGGACTGGGTTGGGAAGGGCTTCTTTGTAAAGAAAACGGAGGTTGTTTGGACTATACCGGCACCTTTCGGGTAGTTAGGTGGCGCCTTTCAGGGCGTAAGGTGCCGCCTTACTGACGGCAAAAAGGCCTGTTTTCGAGTGAAAAACAGGCCTTTTCTGCCGATTTTAAGCGATTTTCTGGGCTTTTCCGAGGGCGCAATTTTACAAGCATCAGAGCGTCAGATGATTACAAAATCGGGCATAACTCCGGTATTCTGCAGCCACTCGCCCGTTGCTGACTTCCGCAAGAGTTATGAGCATCGGTTTGTCAATATTTATACACCTTACGCCCGTTTACGATATTCAGTCCCTTCCGCAAAGAATTGATGCGCTGGCCTTGGAGGTTGTAGATACTTCCACTCTTGAATTTTTCAATTCTTACATTTTCCTCAATCCCCGTCGCCTGCGTCTCAAACTGCCCAGTGAACGACTCGTTGCTGTTCTCAACCGTCACGGTGTAGCGGCCTTTGGCGTAGGCAGAGATGTCGATGTTAAGGCCGACGATGTTACCTGCGTTGACGGTCTTCTCATAGACGGTTTTGCCCGCCTCGTCGGTGATGCTTACCTGATAGGCTTCATCGAGCGCATTGAGATTGAGGCCCAACTGCTGGCTGCTGTACTCACCATACAGCGACTTCGCTTCTGCCTCTCTCGCCGTCCTCGACTTCGGCTTTATCTTGATGGTATGTGTGAAGTCGATACGGTCTTTTCGGGCACCAACAACCTCCTCAGGCGTAGCCCCGTCCTCATATTCGCCGTTGAGATAGATGACTTCATCGCCAACGGTACATGACATCAGGAACGGCCCACGACCTTCTTCCCCATAATAAAGATTGATTGTCGGACCATCAATACCTCCGACACCTTCCAGCCAAGTGGTACAGTAAAAGGGATCTCTATCTGTACACCACATAACATCTCTATAAACACCTTTAAAGCCTTCTAAACCTCCTGTCTGCTTTGGCCCTATCACATAGGGATAATAATTATCAATCAGCAAAGTGTCATTGGCATTGAGGGAGAAGTCGTACATCATCCTAAACTGTTTACTTGTCGCGTTATAAAAGTACACTTTCTTGTCTTCTTCGTACCATGCTCCAACTTTTCTTAAAAGAGGGTATTTTACAATTACAGCATAATCAGGATGATTGTGGTTGACATATCGCTGGCACATCATTTGCTTAAAGGTCTTTCCGTCGATGATCGTGTCACCGTCGAAATAATAATACTCAACCATCTTCACAATACTATCCGAAATTCCTGTTGTGCTTCCTACCTTCCACACTTTACCGTCTTCGACGAATAGGCGGTAATCATCCTTAGGAGTAGTTAATGCATTAAAATTTTCGGCTGAGAAGATACAGACATCGCCGTCGTAGCAGCCAACAAAGCGTGAAGAGGAACCATTGTCTATTATGTTCTCAAACTCATACAGACCAGAAGAGCAACCAACCCCATCTACTGCATACCGTAGCGGCCACGTCGGGTGTTGGGCATCGCTAAGACCTATAAAGCGTTTGTCCACGTCACCTACCTTGACGGTACCTTCCACACTTACAATAAGGTCACGGGTCCAAAAGGCCCCCATATCGCAATGGCTGTCCTTTGCTACGTTGAAATCATAAAGCATCACCCACTGCTCCGTGGGGAATTGTGCACAAAATGCTGGTTCATCCTTGAGCGCGTAGACCATCACACGACCGTCATCCTCGTAGCCGTAGCCATAGAGACCTGTACCGTTGAATCCGTCATAGACGATTTTCTTACACTGACGTCCATCGAAAAGCTCGTTACCTTCCACCCGCAGCCAATAGTTGTATGTCACGCGTCCCAAGCTTTGATAGTCACCGTTCAATTTCTGCTCTTCCGTTAGGCTCTCCCAATCAGTCTCGCTATATTCATACTTCCAGCTGCGTCCGTCACAAAGTATGGAAGCATCCCGAGCCAGCAATGCTACGATTTCCTTGAAATTTTTCCAAGGCTCAACGGCTTGGTATGCGCTGACGGATGCTGCAGGCACGTGGAGAGTGGCAACACCAATGGTAGATTTGTCAAACGTTAATTGTGCTGTGTAAGGGACTTCCTCTGCGTAATAAAACACATCTGACAATTTAGTACATTCTAAGAAAGCCGCCCAAAGAATCTCTTTCACCCCGCTACCAATGCTAAGTGATGTAAGATTTTTGCAGAGAGCGAAAGCATATACACCTATGCTTGTCACGCTGTTGGGAATGACGATTGACTCCAAGCTGATACACTCAGCAAATGCCTCGTCGCCAATGGAGGTCACCCCCTCTGGTATATCAATACTCGTAAGGTTTGTACAATTAAAGAATGTTTCCCCTTCTATTTTTGACAATTTATTAGATAACCTTACGGATTCCAAGTCAGCGCATCCATTAAAAGCACCTATGCCGACGGCCTTGACACTGTTTGGTATGACAACGCTGGTAATGGCAGCTTGTTCAAAAGCATAGGCTTCAATACGTACAACTGCATATCCGTTAGCTACTTCTGGAATGGTGATGTCCCCTGAAAGATGACTCCCGCTGACTCTATGAACTCTGTTGGCACGGGCAGTGGGAATAGGGCAATTATATTTCTCTCCGACCATACAGGTTTTCTCTGCTTCACTGATGATGGTGTAAGTCAAGTTAACACCTTCCACCGTCTTCTCTGTAAACGTATCGCCGTCATTTCCCCACACTGGTAAAGTCATTAGTAATACGACCAACGAAGTAATTGTTCTTGTTATGTTAAATAATGTACGTTTCATATCTGTCTGCTTTTTTGTTATTTCGTCAAACTCATTTCACAAACATCTTTCTTCCATCAACGATATTCAGCCCCTTCCGCAAAGCATTGATGCGTTGACCTTGCAGGTTGTAAATACTTCCACTCTTGAATTTTTCAATTCTTACATTTTCCTCTATTCCCGTCGTCTGCGTCTCAAACTGCCCAGTGAACGACTCATTGCTGTTCTCCACGGTGACTGTGTAGCGGCCTTTAATGTAGGCAGAGATGTCGATGTTGAGGCCCACGATGCTGCCTGCGTTGACGGTCTTCTCGTAGACGGCCTTGCCCGCCTCGTCGGTGATGCTTACCTGATAGGCTTCATCAAGCGCATTGAAATTGATGCCCAACAGCTGACTGTTGTACTCACCATAGAGCGACTTCGCCTCTGCCTCTCTCGCCGTCCTCGACTTCGGCTTTATCTTGATGGTATGCGTGAAGTCGATACGGTCTTTTCGGGCTCCAACAACCTCCTCAGGCGTAGCCCCGTCCTCGTATGCGTCGTTAAGGTAGATGACTTCATCGCCAACGGTGCAGGACATCAAGAAATCCTTATACAATTCTTCCCCAATGTAGACACAATATATCGGGCCGGCGATATTTCCTACGCCTTCCATCCAAGTGGAAATATTGTAGTTTAATAGTTCTCCCTCGTAAGTCATCATGACATCTCTATAAATGCCCTTAAAGCCTTTTATTCCCCCTGTCTTCCTGGGACTTATAATATAAGGTGGATGATCTTCATATATCTGCAGGGTGTCGTTGGCATCGGCGGAGAAGTCGTACCACAACCTAAACTGTTTGTCTCTTGCATAGTAGCGGTACACTTTCTGGTCCTCTTCGTACCATGCACCCACTTTCGTCAGGGAAGGTGCTGTATCTGAGAAATCCGAACCAACATACCTCTGGCACATCATCTGCTTGCAGGTCTTTCCGCCGATGATGGTGTCGCCATCGAAGTAGTAATAGTCAACCACCTGAACAGGATTACCCAAAACAGTCGGAATGGTTCCCACCTTCCATACCTTACCATCCTCGATGAACGGACGGTAGGCAATGCCTAAATCGAAATCATCATCAGAGGAAAGGTCTGGTACTGCCGATGCAAATTCTCCACTTTCAAATATTTCATTCGCACATTTCAATGGGCTTTTCTCACTTTCGGGAGTAACATGCAAAATATACCACAATGGCATAAAACTATCATTCCCAACAATTTTGAGTCTATACTTCTCTGCATAGGAAGCGAGCAAGCTTGCATCCTCTTCCTTCTTGAGTTTTACATTTAGGTACGGAGTCTCAAAGACCTCCGTCTTGTCCTCCGTATAATAACTTGAAGTCAGAACCACAGACTTTGCGTCTTCTTTCCAGAAGTCTTGTGAGGTCAACCTCTCAAAGTCCGACCGAGGAATAATAAAGCTGTCGAAGACCCCGTCTTTAATCGTACTTAGAACCGGGAGATTTGCACGAATTCTTTTGCATACGCCATCATACTCTTTAGGAATGCTGACAACGACCTTGTTCTCATTCAGGGTTAAAGGAATCTTATTACCTTTGTAGTAATAGTAGGCCATCTGTGTCTCGATTGAGGGTATTGTGCCTAAAGTCTGGAAATCATGATTCGTAAAGAGAGTGTCCTCTCCTAATTTGCAAGAGGAGAAACAATAGGAATTACCAGTCAATAGGCAATTTACCGTGAGACCATACATTCCACCAATTCCCTCAACCCACCAGTTAGGCCATCCTTTCATGTCATTTGATCGAACGTCCAAGGCACGGAAGGCCCGACTGCCTACCACAATGGTATCCACAGAGACAACCGTTGCCCATGCATTAGGGTCTGAACCATTGTTGTCATCATATAGCTGGAAAGCATCACCCACATTCAATCCGAAGTCGTAAATCAGTTTTTCGCCCGAATAGTGGGGATAAGTTGCATAAACCTTACGCCCCTCTTCACGTATGGCACAGTCTACACGTCCAGTTGTCACATCGACAATTTTCTTATAGCTCTTATCGTCGACAACCGTGTCGCCGCTTACCATAAGGGATTCATAGAAATCTTTCCCTGTCATATCATTATAGTAGTGGTATGTCCACACTTTACCTTCTTCGACGAATGGGCGGTAATCATCCTGAACTGCCATTTCTACAATCTCTTTAAAAACCATCCATCCTTTTGCTGACTTATATTTTTCTATGGTTCCTTTGGGAACATAGAGTATAGCGGCTGACGTGCTTCCAGAGAAAGCATTTTCTGAAATCTCAAATGGCTCACCGATAAAAGACCTGACCGTTTTCAGCTGCTTACAGTCCCTAAAAGCACCTTCACCTATTTCCTCCACCGTTTCAGGAATATCGATGGAACTAAGTGATGAACAGTTCTCGTATATATTAAATACTGATAATCAATAACTTATACGTTAAACGGTAGAAAAGTGGATTTGGGGTTGGGAAATGTAGAAAATAAGGGAGTAGATTTAACGTATTTAACCTTTGTTTGGAGTCCGCGAGTTCAACCGGTAGCAGCAGTCCTATATTGGTTGAAAGATCATAACGATTATTGTAAACCCCTGTCACATCTTAGCGATGTGGCGGGGCATTACCTTACTAACAATACTATTTACCTTCTCAAAATACTACTAACCTAATATAACCTTGTTCTGACAGAACTTCAGAAGTCTCCCTCAATTTATAAGTTTCATTCCTTTATTTCACAATGCTTTTCGCTTCCCCGACGATGTTCACGCCGCGCTGTGGGGTGTCGAGACGCTGGCCTTGCAGATTGTAGATGGTGGCTGATGGGGAGATGGGCTGGCTGACGGCACGGACAGTGGTCGGCGCGTCCTCGATGGCATCATACTCGGCCATCGTCTCGGCCATGCGGGCATCGAGGTCAGCGAGGCGGTAGAGACCGTCGGCGTTGGCGGTCAGTCCTTCAATGGTAACGGGCAGCACCATCGGCGGCACGTCAGTCGAGAGCAGCGTACGACCCTGCAACTGATAGACCGACTGATAGACCAGGTTCACGGCCACGTAGTCCTCCGAGCCGTCGTTCCACTTCTCGAATACCAGTTTCGAGCCGATAGGGGTATGCAGTTCCAGCGCCTGCTCCGTCTCAGGGAACTGGAACCTCAGGGCAGCTCCGATGCTGGCGAGGTTGGAGTCATGGCCGCATAGGAACACGAACTTGCGGTCGCTGCGATCCAGTTCCTCGCGGATGCGGCTCACCAGCGGATAGGCCAAGTTGACAGCAGCACTGTGGGTGGTGAAGAGCAGGCCGTCGTAGACCTCCTTCACTGCGCAGATGTCGCGCCACTGCTCCATAGTCAGCGCATGGCCGAAAGCAGAGAAGTCCTCGCTCTCGTAGCACTGTAGCACCATGGCGTCGGCCACGCTGTTGGCCAGTTTGTAGCCACCCGTCATTTTCGGCTCGTCACCCTTCTCAATCTTGAATTGGGTATCGTCATACCAGAAATGCAACGTATCGTTTTTGGCGGCAGGCGACTGTGCCATGTCGAGCACCTGTTCCATCAGTGTCAGCGTGGGCTGTACGCTGGTCATCCACGCCTGAGGCCCGCCATTCTTCTCCTGTATCTCATCGAGCACCTGCTGGCGGTACGCATCGTTCATCTTCGTAAACTGCGGCGTGAACACGGGATCCATCTTGTCTTCCTCGAACTTGTGCGTAATCTCTACATTGGCAAAGGGCAGGAAACCGGCAGAGAAATACTTGGCTGTTGCGAACGTGCGCTGGCGGGAGTTGGCATAGAACAACACCTCATCGCCCTCAGGGCGGTAATTGTCGGGCAACAACCCTGTGTCAACCACCCATTTGCGGAAGAACTGTCCCATTTCTGTTTCCAATACGCCACCACGCAACGACAACTGGCTGCCTGGCGATGACCACTGGAACCACTCATGCGGCGTCACCCGCTGATAGTCGGCACCCGACGCCAGTGGCGAGCGGATGTTGTGGCGGCTCATCACCACCACCTCCTTTAGTTCATATCGTGCCCGGAAGTCATCCGAACGTTTCGTCTGCGCCTGAGCACTCACTGCAGCCATTATGGCGGCTGCGGCCATCACAAAATACTTTTTCATTGCTCGTTTCTATTTATATGTGTAATTCTTCACAATCTCAACCCGAAGAAGGCGCGGGCGCGCCACTTGTTCTGATTGACCACCACCCTTTCGTCGTCGAAGACGGAGTTGTTCATCACGAGGGTGGCACCGGCGAAGTAACGGGGAGAGAACTGATAGACCACGGCGGCACGCTCGTTGAAGATCATGTTGAAGCGCATGTGCTCTGCCTCCTTGCGCTGGCCGCGCACGGTCATGTTGTTGCGGTTATAGACCACGAAGGTGGGCAGCATGGAGAAGTGAAACAGCCAACGGCGGCCCAATACCCAGTTGTAGCCGTAGCCGCCCCCGATGCCGACGTGGCCCACGTAGATGCGCGTTTCGGGAGCATTGGGACTTCTCGCCAGCAGGTCGTCGGTGGTCTTGATGCTGCCTCCCTGATAACTGATGCCGGCCAGCCACGAGCCAGCCGACCGCCGCTGGATGTAACTCTGCGTGAAGGCGGCGGGGAAGGAGAAACGCCGGTGGTTGAACGTGTAGTAGGCCGCCACGTTGAGCACCTTCATCGTCGCGTCGCCCTGCTCCAGACGCTTCGGCACCTCATCGAACAGCATGTCACCCGTGAGCGACTCCGACCGCTGGTAACTGAGGTCGAGGCTCAGGCGGCTGCTGTAGCAGTTGAGGTTAAACTCATAGTCCTTATAGGCACCTCCCCACTTGGCAGGGTTGATGGCCACGCCTACGCCGATGCCCCGATAGATGGCCGCGAGCGAGAACGTGGTCTTGTGACTGGTGCTCAGGTCAGCCTTCGCATAGACATCGTTCACCGTACCCTTCGCGTGGAACGAGTTGCCCGTCTGGTTCATCCTCACCTTCAGCGTCAGCCGTCCCTCCGGGCGCACCACGTAGTTCGTGTCGTAGGGCGTCTTGTAGTATCGT